>NZ_JAKEIT010000001.1 GCF_021474685.1 Tetragenococcus halophilus
ATAACATTAGAAAGTAAGCTTATTGCATTGCTTCAACACTGATTCTCTAACTTGTCTGCAAGAACTTTTTTAAAGATAAAAAAACAGCTTGATTTCTCTTTTATTTCAGAAACCAGGCTGTTTTATTATTTACGCTTCTTGAGCAACTGGGTAAACAGAAACTCGTTTTTTATCGCGGCCTAAACGTTCAAAACGTACAGTGCCGTCAATTTTTGCAAACAAAGTATCGTCGCCGCCTTTACCCACGTTTTCACCTGGATAAATTCTTGTGCCACGTTGGCGATAAAGGATTGATCCGCCAGTAACAGTTTGACCGTCAGCACGTTTAGCACCTAAACGTTTTGATTCAGAGTCACGTCCGTTAGCTGTTGAACCGCCACCTTTTTTGTGTGCAAATAATTGTAAATTCATTGTCATCAACATACGATGCACCTCCCAAATTATTAAGTTGTTTCTAATTGAATATAGTCATTATATTGCTCTTGAACAGATTGCATGCCAAGCAATAAGTTTTCTAATAATATCTGCACAATGTTGGATTGTTCTTGTGTATTGCCTGAAGGAACTTCCACGTATAAATAACCGCCATTTTCCTCTTCGGACTGAACAGTTGGCTCAATACCAGCTAATGAATCAATACCATTAACTGTGCTGATTGCTAAAACAGAAACCGCTGCACACACAATATCATATCCGTATTCACCTGCATCTGCATGACCTGTTATCTTATAGGAAGTAATCCTTCCAGAATCGTCACGCTTGAAAGTACCTTTAATCATTGTAAGCTCCTGCTTATACTTGAATTATGCATTGATTACATTGATCGTTACCTTAGTATAAGGTTGACGATGACCTTGTTTACGATGTGAACTTTTCTTAGGTTTGTATTTATAAGTGACAACTTTCTTTTGCTTGCCATGCTTATCAACTGTACCTTCAACACTTGCTCCTTCAACTAGCGGACTACCAACTTTTGTCGTATCGCCACCAACTAAAACAACTTCATCAAAGGTTACTTTTTCTCCAGCTTCTGCATCTAATTTTTCGATGTAGATAGGCTGGTTTTCTTCAACTTTATATTGTTTTCCACCTGTTTTAATAATCGCGTACATACTTGTGCACCTCCTTGAATAATAAACTTAGACTCGCCATCCCAAGCGGCTACAATAGCACTTAAAACTTGCTCAGAGCGGTTGTAGCTGCGGAGAAGTCCACAATTACAACATACTTACTTTATCAAAAAGCTAGGTATCCGTCAATGAAAAGTTTCAAAAAAAGATGATCAACACTAATTGAAATAGCTTAGTATTGTCTATAAAAAGCATATCAGTATTTCTTTTATTACCTATATACTAAATACCTTAAAAGTCTTCACTATGAAGAGAAGCTAACCTTTCTCTTTCTGAATCGGAAAGAGAAGTAAAATCAAGTTCTTTTAAATTTATATTCTTTCTTATTAAGTTTAACGAGTCATTTAAACCATTCTTCCTAGAACCAATATAATTATCGGTTAAAAATTCAAAACCAAAGTCACTATATAACTTTATAGCAGAAAAACTAACCGAATGAGTATGCAAAATTATAGGAAAGTTCAGTTTAACTTCAGTTTTTCATAGAATACATTGATTATAAATAATATTTATAGAAAATTCGGCACATTTTTGGCACAAAAAAAGCGATAAGCATCTAAAAATCAAGGCTTATCGCTTATTAATAACGTCACAGGAGGGATTCGAACCCCCGACCGTTCGCTTAGAAGGCGAATGCTCTATCCTACTGAGCTACTGTGACAATGGTTTTGACAACAAAGATAATTATAGGAAAAGCTTTTGTTAATGTCAATTACTTTTTAATGTTTTCCCAATTCTTTTGCCTATTTTTCGAAATAACAGCGCCATTTATTTTTCAAATTGTTTTCGTTAAAAAACCACTTCATCGGCTTCCTTAGTAATTAACATAACACCATCGCCTAATGGTACTAAAGAAGAGGTCAAATCTGGATGCTGATTCACAGTATCTAAAAACTGATTTAATTTCTTATGGATCCCTCGTTTACCACGAGGAATTTCTTTTTCAGATTGTAGAATAGTTCCCCCTTGAAAAACATCATCGACCATTAAAACACCCTCTTTTTTTAACAAACGCAGGCAGTCAGGTAAAAATTCGATATATTTAGATTTGGCACTATCCATAAAAATAAAGTCATAGCTTCCTTCTAGCGTAGGTAAAATATCTGCCGCTTGTCCTTCAAGTAAAGTGATTTTATCTTCCAACTCTAAAAATCGGAACGTTTCTTTGGCTTCTGCAATCATCTTGTCAAAACGATCGATTGTCGTAACATGACCATTATCTCCCACATATTGGGCCATTAAACTCGCTGAAAATCCGATGGCTGTGCCAATTTCTAAAACTTGTTGGGGTTTGATTTGTCCTAATAAAAATTTCATAAAAACTACTGTTTCATGCGGAATAATAGGAACGCCTCGCTTGTTAGCATCTTTTTCTATTATATTTAATTTTCCAGTTAATGATTTTTGTTGGCTGCGCATATAATCCACTAATTCTGCTTTAACTACTGGTCGATGCATCATTTCATTTTGCATGTTCGTCTCTCCTCGTATTTTTCACTTTTTTTATTATACGTATTTCCATAAAAACCTGCAATCTTTTCTCAGTTTTCTCTTGCTTTTTTCTTTGTTTCCTATTAATCTTAAATCAGAAATTGGATTAGTAATAAAAGATACGCTTTTAGAGAATCAAAGCTAGGCTGAAACTTTGGTGCCCCTGTCTTTATGAACCTACCAAAAACAGACGGGTTAAAGCCCTTATCCTTTTGAAGCTGGATTACATAAAGTGATCAATAAAGGTGGTACCGCGAGATGAGCACATTTCGTCCTTTTTATAGGATGAGATGCTTTTTTTATTTTACGAGGAGGAAAACAATGGCAGAACAAACAAACGACTTTACACAATGGTATTTACAAACAGTACAACAATCTGAGCTGATGGCTTATTCCGCAGTTAGAGGCTCTATCATTTTTCGTCCTGATGGCTATGAGCTATGGGAACATATTCAAGAAGAATTCAACAGATTTTTGAAAAAAGAAGGGATTCGTAACGCTTATTTCCCCATGTTGATTCCACAAAACTTTTTCATGAAAGAAGCAGATCATGTGGAAGGTTTTGCTCCTGAAATTCCATGGGTCACTGAAGTAGGTGACGAAAAATTAGAAGAGCCTTTAGGACTACGCCCGACTTCAGAAACAACGATTGGTAACGCATTTTCTGATTGGATTAATTCCTATCGCGACCTTCCTTATGAAATCAACCAATGGGCAAATGTTTTTCGTTGGGAAAAGAAAACTTTGCCATTTTTACGTACGTCCGAATTTTTGTGGCAAGAAGGACACACCGCACATGCAACCAAAGAAGAAGCCCATAAACGTACGATGAATGTCTTAGATGAATACGCTCGACTTTGCGAGGAGTTTTTAGCTATTCCAGTTTATAAGGGGCAAAAAACGGATTCTGAGCGTTTTGCCGGTGCTGTTGATACTTATTCAGTCGAAGCGATGATGCAAGATGGCAAAGCTGTACAGGCCGGTACATCGCATTATATGGGAACCAATTTCGCTGAGGCTTTTGATATCACTTATTTAAATAAAGAAAACCAACACGTCTATGCTCATACGACTTCTTGGGGCGCTTCTACACGTCTTATTGGTGCTTTGATTATGACTCATGGCGATCAAAATGGTCTTGTTTTGCCACCTACCGTCGCACCTAATCAAGTTGTTCTAATGCCAGTAGGACCTTGGAAGAAAAATCCTAGCGTTATGGAAAAACTAGATGAAATTTCCAGTGATCTAAAAGAAGCGGGCTATCGTGTACGTATGGATGATAGTGACAATACGCCAGGCTATAAATTTAATGAATGGGAATTAAAGGGAGCTTGCATCCGCATCGAATGTGGACCTCGTGACATTGAAAATGGTCATGTAATGGTCAAAAGCCGTGATGTAGCAGACAAACAAAAAGTTCCATTTGAACAAATCAATAATTTTGTAGCTGAAGAGCTTGCTGCTATGACGCCACGTTTATTGAACAAAGCACAAGAACGTATAAAAGAAAATGAATATTACAATGTTGATACCTTAGAAGAGTTAAAAGCTCATATTGATACTTGTCAAAAAGAAGGAAAGCCTGCCGGATTTGTATTAGTTGGTTGGGATGGTACTGAAGAAACAGAAGAAGCAATCAAAGAAGAGACCGGATTTACTACTCGTAACATTCCTTTTGAAGCGCCTGTTAAAAAAGAGAAGGACATTGTTAGCGGAAAACCGGCAAAACATACTGTTTGGATTGCTCGCGCATACTAATTTATACACAAAAAGCGGAGTTTAGCTAAATTGCCTAAACTCCGCTTTTTTAATGTTGTTTTGCTTAAAAGAGTAACGCTATATTTTCTTTTTTAGAAACAATAAAAATATACTGATCAGATTCCCCAATCCAAAAATAAAAAGTAAAAACAGACCAGGAAGCAAAAGCTAGTAAAAGGAGAAAATTTTAGCATATCCGTTGTAGTCCCTATAGATTCACTAATGTCAGGCATAAGAGCAATAATCTTTTTTCATTGCTTGACTCCTTTTAAATAATAGACAAAGTTTGCTTAGAAGTTGGTTTAGGAAACTCTTTATCCAGTTGTTTTATTTCTTCATCTGTCAGCTGAATTTTGGCTGCTTCGATATTTTCGATAACATGTTCTGGATTACTAGATTGCGGAATAGCTAATGTTTGACCCTTTCTTATACTCCAAGCAAGTAGCATTTGAAAAACCGTTGCTTGATGGTTTTGCGCAATTTCTTTTAACTTGGCACTAGAAGTCAACTGCCCTCCTAATTGATCGCCTTCAGCCAGGGGCGCATAGGCAATTAAAGGAAGCTGCATTTCTTGCATATAAGGCAATAAATCAAACTCGATTCCTCTTTCTCCCAAATTATAGAGGACTTGATTTACCTGGCAGTTTTGACTATCTTTCTTTTGATACATCTTTTCTAGATCTTTTACATCAAAATTAGAAACGCCCCACGCCTTGATCTTTCCTGCCTTTTTTGCTTCTTCTAGTGCCTCAATTGTTTCTTCGATGGGAATATTCCCCGTCCAATGAAGTAAATAAAGATCCAAATAATCCGTGCCCAATCTTTTTAAGCTGTTATCTAAGCTGACAGGCAATTGTTTTTTAGAAGCATTCCATGGATACACTTTTGAAATCAAAAATAGATCTTTACGGTTAAAAGATTGAAGTGCTTCTCCTACTAAAAGTTCAGAGCCACCATCTCCATACATTTCTGCAGTATCAAGGACAACAGCGCCATGTTCTATTCCAGTTTTTAAAGCTTCTAACTCTTGTCCTTTTTTAGATGGGTCTTCTCCCATATGCCATGTACCTAGGCCGATGGGAAAAAGCTCTTGTTGATTGATCTTAACAGTATACATCTAAATTCCGCCTTTCCTTTAAAAAAACGCGTAGCTGTTTATAACTTATTTAACTTAATAGATTAAATTAAATAGATCTTCATTTTCCATATCACCAAAGTATTTCTTAACGTCAATAGCATCCACTACTTTTTTCAAATCTTCTCTTTCATATCTAGTACCGATCAGTTGGTTTTCTACGTCTTTAATATCGCCTAGTCCAAAGAAATCACCATAGATCTTAGCGTTTGCAATTTTACCTTCTTTAACATTTAAACGTATATCAATTGAACCGATGGAAAAACGTTCATAACGTTCAACATTAAACTCAGGCGAGTGTCCATAATTCCAGTCCCAGTTTCCATAATATTTATCGGTATATTCTTTAATATTTTTCCAATCATCTTCTGTCAGCTCATAAGTATTCACTTCATCCACAGAGTCTACGCCAAAGATTTTCAATAAAATTTCGTTTCTGAATTCTTCAGTAGTCATATCTTGGTTTTCCTCGGGCAAGAAAGGCTTAATATTAGTTACTCGTGAACGAATCGACTTAATCCCTTTTGATTCGATTTTATCTTTACGAACCTTTAAAGCATTGGTTACTTCGTTTTTATCACTATCAAGCATTAAAGTACCATGCGCGTACATTCTACCATTCGTCGAATACATCGCGTTACCGGAAAATTTCATATCATCGATCACTAAATCATTACGGCCTTTAAGCCGGGCCCCTTCAACACCCATATCATGAAGGGCATTTACTACAGGTTCAGTAAATTTTGCAAAGTTTCTAAAAGAATTACCATCGTCTGGCGTAATAAAGCTATAATTTAAATTACCTAAATCATGGTAAACAGCACCGCCTCCACTAAGACGTCTTACCACATGAATGCCGTGTTCATCGACATAGTCCTGATTAATCTCTTCAAAAGTATTTTGGTTGCGTCCTATAATAATTGAAGGTTCATTGATATAAAATAAAAGAATCGGCTCATCCGTTTTCATTTTATCAAGTAAGTAATTTTCAATAGCTAAATTAACTCGCGGGTCGTTGTTTTCATTTGGCACATAGATCATTTTTCTTTTTCCTCCTTTTTATACACTTACTTATTGTAACATGCTTTTATCTTATCAACGAACAAATAACTTTACAAATTTATTTACTTTGTGATTTTTCAAACGTCAGTATAAGTACTAGCATGAAGCTATTATTTAATAATATTTCACAAATTATACATACAATATATAGTGTGCTTTATTTATATTTTGCTGTTTAAATACAATATATCGTTGATTTTCTCTTGCAAATAAATTATGATAATAGTTGAATACAAAAAAGGAGTTGGTTCATTTGATGACGACAAAAATAAATAGTGAGCAAAGTATTTCTTTATCTTCCCAACTTTCAGATATGAAAGTAATCAAACGCGATGGTCGTTTAGTTAATTTTAACGCACAAAAAATTTATGACGCACTGCTAAAAGCCAAAAAACACTTAGAAGGTAAATTGTCTCCGCTTGATCATGAACGTATCAATCGAATCGTAGAACAAGTAATTAGTGAAATCAACTATCGCTTTCAACAAAATGTCAAAATTTATGAGATCCAAAATATCGTTGAACACACACTTTTAGAAAACCACCAATATGAACTAGCGCAAGAATATATCAACTATCGAACACAAAGAGATTTTAAACGTAGCCAAGCGACTGATATCAATTTTAGTATCGATCAGTTAATGGGCAAAGAAAAAACAGTAGTCAACGAAAATGCCAATAAAGATAGCGATGTATTCAATACACAAAGAGACTTAACTGCTGGTATTGTTGGAAAATCGATCGGTCTTAAGATGTTACCTCCGCATGTAGCAAATGCTCACCAAAAAGGAGACATTCATTATCATGATCTAGATTATCAACCTTATGCTCCGATGACAAATTGCTGTTTGATTGACTTTAAAGGAATGTTAAACAATGGCTTTAAAATTGGAAATGCTGAAGTTGAGCCACCAAAATCTATTCAAACAGCAACAGCGCAAATTTCACAAATTATCGCAAATGTCGCTTCCAGTCAATACGGTGGCTGTTCTGCCGATCGCTTAGACGAAACTTTAGCCCCTTTTGCTAAATTGAATTACCAGAAACATCTGAAGGAAGCAAAAATTTGGATTGAAGATCAGACGCGGCAAAAAGAATTCGCCATGAAAAAAACAAAAAAAGATATTTTCGATGCCATGCAAAGTCTGGAATATGAAATCAATACCTTATTTACTTCAAATGGCCAGACACCTTTTACTTCTGTTGGTTTTGGCCTTGGTACAGATTGGTTTGCTAGAGAAATTCAACGGGCAATTTTGCAAAATAGAATCAACGGTTTAGGCAGCGAGCAGCGCACAGCGATCTTTCCTAAGTTGATTTTTAGCATTAAAAGAGGGATCAACCTAAATTCCGAAGATCCTAATTATGATATAAAACAACTAGCTTTAGAATGTGCTACTAAAAGAATGTATCCAGATATTTTAAATTACGACAAAATCGTTGAATTAACAGGTAGTTTTAAAGTGCCGATGGGATGTCGTTCCTTCCTACAGGGATGGAAAAATGAGCAAGGCGAAGAGGTCAATGTTGGACGTATGAATTTAGGCGTAGTTACGATAAACTTACCTCGTATAGCCATGCAAGCAGAAGGCGATATGGAAAATTTTTGGAAAATTTTAGATGAACGTTTAAGTATTGCAAAAGACGCTTTAGTTTATCGGGTAGAACGCTGTAAACAAGCAAATCCTGCAAATGCTCCTATTTTGTATATGTATGGCGCTTTTGGTAAACGTCTAGGGCGCAAAGAAGCTGTAAATGAACTATTCAAAAACAAACGAGCAACGGTATCGCTTGGTTACATCGGTTTATATGAAGCAGCTTCAGCTTTTTATGGACAAGACTGGGAAAGTAATGAAAAAGCTAAAAACTTTACCTTAGACATTGTCAAAAAGCTTAAAAATAATACCGACCAATGGGGAGACGAATATGGTTATCACTTTAGTGTCTATTGCACACCAAGTGAGAGTTTAACTGATCGTTTTTGCCGTTTAGATACCGAAAAGTTTGGCATAGTAAAAAACATTACAGACAAAGAGTATTATACGAACAGCTTTCATTACGATATTCGTAAAGATCCTACACCATTTGAAAAATTAGATTTTGAAAAAGATTATCCAAAATACTGCTCAGGTGGTTTTATTCATTACTGTGAATACCCTGTTTTACAGCAAAATCCAAAAGCACTCGAGGCCGTCTGGGATTATTCTTACGATCGTGTGGGCTATTTAGGAACAAATACGCCCATTGATCATTGTTATGAATGTGGTTTTGAAGGTGATTTTAAAGCAACAGAAAAGGGGTTTGAATGTCCACAATGTGGAAATCATGACCCTAAAACTTGTGATGTTGTTAAAAGAACATGCGGATATCTAGGCAATCCACAAGCTCGTCCAATGGTTCATGGACGTCATAAAGAAATCGCTACTCGTGTAAAGCATATGGGTAATGAATAAAATATTTGCTAAAGGAGGATTATATTGCGTAATCCAAAACCTAAAGAATGGCAAGCAAAAGACTACAGTAAAAATTATATCGCAGATTATAAACCCTTCAATTTTGTTGATGGTGAAGGCGTGAGAAATAGCTTATATGTAAGTGGCTGTCTTTTTGCCTGTAAAGGTTGTTTTAATAAAGCTGTCCAAAGCTTTCGTTATGGTCACCCCTTCACTCAAGAACTAGAAGAACAAATTATCAAAGATCTCGCACCCGAATATGTACAAGGATTGACGCTTTTAGGAGGGGAACCTTTTTTAAATACTGAAGTTTGCTTGCAAGTTATCAACCGTGTCAAAGAAATTTACGGTAGTAAAAAAGATATTTGGAGCTGGTCAGGTTATACTTTCGAAGAATTATTACAGGATACTGATGATAAGCTGGAGATGCTTGCAAAAATAGATATATTAGTAGACGGACGCTTTGAATTAAGTAAAAAAAATCTAAATTTACAATTTCGCGGTAGCAGCAACCAGCGAATTATTGATGTGGCAAAGTCATTAGAAGTCGGTCAAGCAGTTATCTGGGAAAAATGTCATGATGCTGATACCCAATATGAACAAATAAAAAAACAAAATCTAATCTAAAATAAGAAACAAGGAAAATTTTATCACTTTCCTTGTTTCTTATTTGTAAGGGTCACCTTTTTCCCAAAGTGGCAGCACAATATTTTCATATGTTAAAGGATCTAAATTAGTCATTGTAATCCCTAAAAGTCGCACACCTTTTTCCACTTGAGCCACTTCTTCAAAAATCAAACTTACCTGCGAAAAAATATCATCTTTTTGATAAATATATTCTTGGACTGTCGCACGTTTCGTGATGGTTTCAAAATCAGAATAACGTAATTTTAATACTACTGTCTTTCCATGCTTTTGCTCTTTTTTTAGACTTTCTGTTACCTGCTCTGCCATAATTCTTAGCTGTGATAAGCATTCTTGTTCACTCGTTAAGGCCTTGCCGTAAGTTCGTTCGCGTCCCACAGACTTACGTTCTCTAGTGACTTGAACAGGAGAATTATGAATCCCTCGAACTTTTCGATAAAGAGAATAGCCCATTTTTCCAAAAAGCTGGATTAATTCCATCTCACTTTTTTGATAAAGATCGTTTCCTGTGTAGATCCCTAGCTCATGCATTTTAGGTACTGTTTTTTTACCAACACCGTGAAACTTTTCAATAGGTAAATCGCGCAAAAAATCAACGGCTTCATCCGGCGTAACTACCGTCATCCCTCTTGGTTTTTGATAATCTGAAGCTAATTTGGCTAAAAATTTGTTATAACTGACCCCCGCTGAACAAGTTAAATGAACTTCTTGCCAAACATCGTGTTGAATCAATTTAGCGATTTTTATCGCTGAGCTACTATTTATTTTATTGTTTGTCACATCTAAATACGCTTCATCGATCGATACAGGTTCAATGATATCAGTATAATAATGGAAGATTTCACGTATTTTTTGGGAAATTTCTCGGTATTTTTGATGATTACCAGGAACAAAGGTCGCGTGAGGACATAATTCATACGCTTTTTGCGCGCTCATTGCTGAATGAATACCATACTTACGCGCCTTATAATTTGCAGTTGTCACAACACCACGCCCACCTGTATCTTTAGGATGGCGTGCGATCACAAGTGGATGCTGAGCTAGTTTTGGATCATCTCTTTCTTCAACTGAAGCAAAGAAAGCATCCATATCAATATGAATAACTTTACGCGAAGTATCATTTTTTAATGGAAACTGTAAGCCGATCATCTTCCCCACCTCAATTCCATTATACTCAAACGAACGTTCCCCTGCAACTAGTTAAGTTCATGATAGTCATTATAGACAGCTTGCCTTTTTAAATCGTTTCTTTGAGCTACTTTTTTGATCGCTTCATTGGGTTTATAACCTTCAGCTATTAAATTTTGCACCTGTACTTTTAACGGTTCTTGCGGTAATTGCTCTGAGACTTCTTCTATGTTTTGTCCTTCAACAAGTATACAGCACTCACCCTTAACAGTATTTTCTTCCAAATAAGACTTTAATTCCGCTAATGTGCCTCTTAAATATTCTTCGTGTATTTTTGTTAATTCGCGGCAAATCACTACTTTTCTATGTTTGTCAAAACTTTCATTCATGTTACTTATGGTCGTTTTTAAACGATAAGGCGATTCATAAAAAATCATCGTCGCTTTTATTGTCGCTAACTGTTTTAATTCTGCTTTTTGGTCTTTTTTTCTACGTGGTAAAAAACCATAAAAATAATTAGGCTGAGTGTTTAATCCAGAAGCAATCAAAGCTGTTAACCCTGCTGTTGGACCAGGTAAAGAAATCACAGAAATTTCTTCTTGAATACAAGCAGCTACCAATTCTTGTCCGGGATCGCTAATAGAAGGCATCCCCGCATCACTTACTTGCGCAATCGTCTGCCCTTTTTTTAATAACTCCAAAAATTCGGGGATGCGCTGTTTATAATTATGTTCATGTAAACTTTTTTGAGCAACTTCAATTTCAAAATGATTTAATAACTTTTGTGTGTTACGTGTATCTTCACTAGCAATTAAATCAACCTCTTTTAATATTTTTACGCCACGTACAGTCATATCTTCTAAATTGCCAATGGGCGTTGGCACAAGATATAATTTTCCTCGCTCATCTTTATAACTTTGTTGTTTTTTCAATACTTGCCTCCACTAATTTTTTTTATAAAAAAAGACTGGGTATCAAAAAATGATCCAGTCAATTCCTATTTATTGCTGCTATCACGGTAAATAACTTCTAAGCAAAAGGCACAAGGTTCATCATGTTCACGTCTTGCACCATATAAATCATAACAAACATGAAAACCTTCTTCATAAATTTTTTCAAGATTTAAACGCGATCGTGAAAGTTCTTGCTTTTCCTTTTCTGGAAGTTTAGCGTCCTGCTGACTTAATTCATGGATACGTTCTCTTAAGCGTTGATTTTCTAACTCTAGTGTTGCATTTTTTTCAACCAACTCTTGTAAAGAATCCTTCATCTCCATCAAATTTTGTGATAGTTTTTGTAAATCTTCTTCAAATTCATTTAATCCATCATACAAAGAACGTTTATCCATCGACATGTGCATCACCTGCTTTAAGCGTTTCTTTCAATTCTTCATAATCGTATTCTACAGGAACTTGTTGACTTTTTAGACGGACCTTTACCACACGATTCAATAAATTAAGTCCAACGACTCTTCCCTTACCTTCAGGTGTCATCACTGCCCTACCATAATCCGGTAATTCTTTTTTAGCCTGCACGTATTCGTCGTTTTCATAATTTAAACAACACATTAAACGTCCGCATAGACCTGATATTTTGCTTGGATTCAAAGACAGCCCTTGATCCTTAGCCATTTTAATTGAAACAGGAACAAATTCTCCTAAAAAGGTAGAACAACATAACTGCCGACCACAAGGACCAATTCCACCGATGATTTTTGCCTGATCTCTTATACCTATCTGACGTAATTCAATCCTCGTTTTAAAAATACTTGCCAATTCTTTAACAAGCCCTCTAAAATCAATTCGTTTATCTGCAGTAAAACGAAAGATTATTTTATCACGTTCGAAAGTATATTCAGCGTCAACTAATCTCATATCTATTCGATATTCATCTACTTTTTGTTTTCCAATTTTTAGTGCTTTTTGGGCGTCTATTCTATTTTTCATATCTTGGGATAGTTCTTCTTTAGTTGCTTTATGTAAGATTGAGCCTATTTCATCTGGCAAATCCTTTTCAGTCACTTCTTGCTTGCTAATGACAACATTAGCAATCGCTTTTAAATGCTTTTTTTCAACTAAAACTTTATCACCACATAAGAGGTTTTCATCTCCTACTGAAAAATAATCAATAGGACCAGCCTTATGATAACGAACGCCTGCTACATTGATCACGTCACTCATCCTTTCTTAAGGAACTAGTCAATGATTCGCAAAGCTAATTGCTCAGCTATGCCTTGAAAGGCCACATTAGCAGCTAATTTCTTTTGCGCTTGTAAAATCAACTCAAGTATTTCATTGTTCCGTTGTGTCTTTTGTTTATCTTCTAACGAGTGGTTTCGCTCATCTTGAAAATAAACTAACAGCATGGCAAAAATCATACCTTGCTGCTGCTTTTCTTTTGCTTGAGCAGTGATCTTTTTTTGCACAAAAATAAAAGCTTGCGGATCTCCTTTTTTAAGGTAATCAAACCACTTAGCTATGATTTTCCTAGTTTCATTAAACCATTCATCTTCAGAGATTTCAACTGCTTTATCATAACTATTCGTTAGATTAGCAATAAGATTGGCTGTATTTGCCCCCAAGTCTTTTTCTTCTAACCGTTTAATTAAATGTTCCTTTGCTAAAGGCGTAAAATGAACGATTTGGCAACGTGATTGGATCGTCGGTAAAACTTGACCTAAAACATTGGTTTCTAAAATAGCTATTGAATCACCGACTGGCTCTTCTAATAACTTTAACAAACTGTTTGCGGCACTCGGGTTCATTTTATCAGCTTCTCGCACAATAGATATTTGCGTTCCCTTTTCAAAACTGCTCTTTGAAAGCTCTTCTTGGAGTTGACGTATTTGATTAACTTTGATTGTTTGCCCTTCTGGTTCGATCAATTGAACATTGGGATGTTCTCCTTCGTTGATTCGCATACAATTTACACATTGCTCACAAGGTTGATTCTCATTGACGTTTAAACACAATAAACGTTTAGCTAACCATAATGCCATATCGTGTTTTCCAGAGCCATTATCCCCTTCAAAAATATAAGCATGAGCCAAACGCTCATGCTCTACATTTTTTTTCATTTGCGAATAAACAAGAGGTTGACTTTGGGCTAAAAAATTTTCTTCTCCCATTTAAATTCTCCTTGTTTTCTTCTACTGACAATCCTTCGACAATTCAATATTGTTGAAATTTTTCAATAGGTAAAACAAATACAGTAGCGCCACCAACTTCTACTTCTACAGGATATGGTACTTGACCTTCTAAAGAAACATTTAACGTCATTGGAGGTGTGGAGACATATTGCTTTCTTGACTGACAAGTTTTTTTTATTAAACCTAAAGTTTTTTCCACTCGTTCATCTTCTACCCCAATAATGAAAGTGCTGTTTCCTGCTTTCAAAAAACCACCAGTAGATGACAATTTTGTCGCTCGAATGTTTGCTTCAATAAATTCATTAGCCAAACGATTACTATCTTTATCTTGAACGATCGCTAATACTAATTTCATTCTACCATCTCCTTAAAATAATCTGGGTAAGCTGTACTGATTGCTGAAAAACTTTGGTCAACTATATCTTGTAAACCAGTTCTGGCGTCAATTTTATGTACCCGAGTTGAATTTTGTTCAACTATTTTTAAATAGGCATGACGGACCCTTTGATGAAATTCTAACCCTTCTGACTCCAATCGGTCAACTTGATATCCTCGAGATCTTTGAATTCTCTTTAATCCGGTGTCTGAATCAACATCTAAATACAGCGTAAAATCAGGAGTGAGCCCTTCTGTTGCAAATTGGTTAATTTGAGCGACTTCTTCTATCCCAACACGGCGACCCGCGCCTTGGTAAGCAATAGAACTATCCACGAAACGATCGCATAAGACAATTTTCCCATTATCTAAAGACGGAGAAATTACATCAATAATATGTTGCCTACGCGCCGCAGCATAAAGTAATACTTCACTACGATCGTCCATTTCCTCATAAGCCGGGTCTAAAATAAGATCACGGATTTTTTCCGCTATTTTTCCGCCCCCTGGCTCTCTTGTTTTGATAATTTCTTTTTCGGATGCAAATTGTAAGCGCGGAAATAATTCATTAAGTACGCTAGTTTTGCCTGCGCCATCTGGTCCTTCAATTGTTATGAATAGCCCATCCACCCTAGTTCCTCCTTTTTGCCTACAATTTTTTATAATTCTGTCCTGCCTTCTACTGCTTTTGATAAAGTTACTTCATCAGCATACTCAATATCACTTCCAACAGATAAGCCATGAGCAAGCCGAGTGACTGTAATCCCCGCTGGCTTGATCAGTCGTGAAAGATACATCGCAGTAGCCTCACCTTCTGTAGAAGCATTAGTAGCAATGATTACTTCTTTTATTTCTTCATTTTCTAAACGCTTGATCAAGTTAGGAATATTAATATCTTCAGGTCCTGTACCTTCCACCGGAGAAAGTACCCCGTGTAAAACATGGTAAAGCCCTTGGTATTCTTTCATTTTTTCCAAAGCCATTACATCTTTAGGCTCTTCTACTACAAGCACGCATGAACGGTCTCGTGATGTATCTGCACATATCTCGCAGGGGTCATCTTCGGTAATATTCCCGCAAACACTGCAATAAGTTAAATCACGTTTAACACTTAATAAAGACTTAGCAAAGTCATTTACTGCCTCATCTTTCATATCGATGGTATAAAAGGCTAAACGTGTCGCTGTTTTTTGGCCGATACCTGGTAAATTCATATAACTTGCAATCAAACGAGCAATAGGTTCTGGATATTGCACAATTAAGACTCCTTTATTAACAAATCAGAAAAATAGGCATCGACTTACAAAGAGTCATTTTTACATTCCTGGAATGTTTTGTGTATATTTGCCCATCGTCTGTTTTGTTTCTTTATCAATATTTTCTAAACAATCATTCACAGCCGTTACAATCAAATCTTGTAACATTTCTGGATCTTCTGGATCGATGACATCTTCTTTAATCTGCACATCTTTAATTGTACGATCTCCAGTTGCTGTGACTTTTACATAATCATTCGTTGCTTTTCCGCTAAATTCTTTTTTATTTAACGCTTCTTGTTCCTTTTCCATGTCTTTTTGCATTTTTTGTACTTGTTTCATCATACCTTGCATGTTACCCATGCCTTTCATATATCCTCACTTCACTTTCTAATCTTCTTTAATAGTTGCTAATTCACCAAATAAATCTTGCGCTTTAGAAACTGCTAAGTCTTCCTTTTGTTCGTCAGTTGTAGTGCTTTCTGGTTCTTCCTGTTCAGTCAATCCATCTTCATCTGCTTCATCTTTATGACCAGAAAGAAATTCTTGCCGTAAAGTAGGCCAACTTTCATCAGTAATGTAGACTAAATCCGGTACATAATCTGAAATCATACGACTAATATTATTTTGTACAGCTGATACAAAATCCTGATCGTTTGCTGCTTTTTTACAAATAATTTCATAATCAAAAGCAATGACCAATCCATTAGGGCTAGCAGCTTTGGGTTGGCTTGCTCTTAACATCGCCTTTTGTGTTACACTCAAGCTTGCTAAAAGATCCTCCCAAATTTCTTTGACATTCACTAAGTCTTTTTTCCTAGCCTCTTTTAAAACCTTAAATACTCGTTTTTTAGGCACACGATAACCAGTAGACACTGGTTTTTTTTCTTTGTGTTGTTGTGTCTTCGTTTGAACTTGTTGTTGTGGTTGTTCCAAACGATTTTTTAACTGACTAACTTCTTGTTGCAATGCAGTTACTTGCTCTTTTAGTCCTACTAGCTCTTGAGTATCAGCTGGCTGCACATTGTCGTCAACCGAAGAACTATTTTTAGTAGAAATTCCTTCAGACAATTTTACAGTAGCAACTTCTAAATATATTCTAGGACTTGTAGTAAAACGTATTTCATTTTGTGCCTGATTTAAAATATGAATCCAAGAATAAATTTGTTGAGCAGAAATTTCTTCTGCAGATTGCTTAAATGTTTCTGTAAAATGCTGGGCTTTTTCAGCTAATAGTTTAGGTGCTTTTTGATAAACCAATAAGTCACGACAGTAAAGCAGTAAGTTTTCTAATAACCGCCTTGCTTCCTTGCCTGAAGCTAACATTTCGTCTAACAAGCTTAAACACTCCGCTGTATTTTCTTGTTTACAAGCTAAAATAAAACGGTCCATCATATCATAAGTCAGACTACCTGTTACTTCTAAAGCATCTTGTAATGTAATTATATCATCACTAAAGGAAATGGCTTGATCTAAAATACTTAAAGCATCACGCATACCACCTTCAGCTGCTTGTGCAATAACATTTAATGCTTCATCTTCAAAACTGAGTTCATTTTTTTCTAAAATATATGCTAAATGATCTACAATATCTTTTGTATCAATTCGCTTAAAATCAAAACGCTGAGTTCTAGAAATAATGGTTGCTGGAATTTTATGAGGTTCTGTTGTGGCTAAGATGAAAATCACATTCTTTTTGGGTTCTTCCAAGGTTTTTAACAAAGCGTTGAAAGCTCCCGTAGATAACATATGAACTTCATCGATAATATAGACTTTATACTGGGCCTGTGTAGGAGCATAATTTGCCCGTTCACGAATCAAACGAATTTCTTCAACGCCGTTATTACTAGCAGCATCGATTTCAATCACATCTTCTTGGGTACCATCTGTAATCGAACGACAAATTTCACATTCATTACAAGGTTCACCATCTACACTATTGGGACAATTGACGGCTTTAGCAAGAATTTTTGCAGCACTAGTTTTTCCCGTGCCTCGTGGTCCTGTAAACAAATAAGCATGGGAAATTTGACTTTGCGTAATCGCGTTTTTTAAGGTTTGAGTGATTGCTTCTTGACCGATCACATCATCAAATCGTTGCGAACGCCATACGCGATAAAGTGCTTGATAAACCAAATTCGCCACCTCTTTTCAAAATTCGCTACTTACTATTATACGCAATTTTGCTTAAAAAAACCACAATTTGAGCAAATCCTATTCGAACTTTTTTAAATCTTTAACACAATTTTTCTGTAAAAGGCAAATGCTTATTCTTAAAGTTCAATCATAGAAATTTCCCACAGAAATTAGTATACTTATTAATAGATTTTTTAAATTGTAAAAGGAGACTTTTTTATGTCACATAAATTCCCGGATAATTTCCTATGGGGTGCATCAATCAGCGCACACCAGACAGAAGGTGCTTATAAAAGCGATGGTAAAGGATTAACCGTCCAAGATACTAGAATACGCGATAACCATGAAATTGCCGATTTCACAGTAGCAAGTGACCATTATCACCACTATAAAGAAGACATTCAGCTATTGGCAGAACTAGGTGTCAAAGTTTTTCGTTTTTCAATTTCCTGGGCCCGTATTTTTCCGCAAGGTCGTAAAGAGCTCAATCAAGCAGGTATCGATCATTATCAAAATGTTATTGATGAATGTTTATCACATAATATCCAACCTATGATCACACTTAACCATTTTGACTTACCGCAAGCCTTAGAAGATATAGGAGGCTGGTCCAATCGTAAAACTGTTGATGCCTTTAAAGAATATGCACAAACCGTTTTTAAAGCATATGGTAACAAGGTCAAATACTGGTTAACGATCAATGAACCAAATATTATGCTATTGGTTGATCAAAAAATTTTAGGAAAACAAATCCCTATAGAAGAAAAATACCAGCAATTCCATCATTTGATGATGGCAGAAAAATACGCTTTTAAGCTTTGCCATGAGCTAGTAGCAAATGGGCAAATAGGACCTGTCCCTAATATATCATTGGTTTATCCAGCCACAAGCAAACCGCTGGATAATCAGGCTGCCTTATATTTCAATAGTGTAAGAAATTGGGCATATCTCGATTTTTCTTGTTTTGGTCGTTACAATACAGTTTTTAAGGATTATTTAAAACAAAAAAATATTTCTATTACTTTTTCACCCGAAGACGAAACTGTGATGAAAGAAAACTTTCCAGATTTTATTGCTATGAATTTTTATACAACAATGACTGTAGAAAAACCGATGGATAAAAATAATATGAGCGAAGGAATCAGTGATCAACAAAGTGAAGACATAATGGATTGGGGTTTTTACAAAGGCGTCACTAACCCTTATCTTAAGAAAAATCAATTTAACTGGACAATCGACCCAGATGGTTTTAAGACTACCCTACAAACACTTTATGATCGCTATCATTTACCAATCATTATCACTGAAAACGGTCTGGGAGCCAAAGATGATTTAACTGAAGATAAAAAAATTCATGACCCTTACCGTATTGATTACTTGAAACAACATCTTGAACAGGCACTAGAAGCTATCGAGGCAGGCGTTGATTTATTTGGTTATAGTCCTTGGTCAGCGATCGATCTGATTAGTGTCCATGAAGGAATCAGCAAGCGTTATGGTTTTATTTATGTTGACAGAACAGAAAAAGAATTAAAACAGCTTAGACGTTATAAAAAAGACAGCTTTTATTGGTATCAAAAATTGATCCAAACAAATAAAATCCCAGCAGAAAGCCGGTGAAATTGATGAATGCAGTGTTCACATTTTTAGAAAATAAACTGATGCCACCGCTTAATAAACTAGCTAACTTGCGCGTTATACAAGCCATCATGCAAGCAGGTGTGGTAACTGTCCCTTTTACCATTGTTGGTTCGATCTTTTTAATTATAAATAATTTACCACAAATTATACCACCCCTAGCACCTTTTTTTGAACAAACGGTGCTGAAATTGTCCCCGCTTTACAGCGTGGTTACAACAATGTCGATTGACTCGATTGCGATATTTTATACTTTGGCTACGGCTTTTTATTTAACAGAAAGCTATCGACAAGATACCGCAAAACAAATGAGTAGTTTTGTCGGTGCAATTTTAGGATTATTTGCATTTTTATTAACGATTGTTCAAGTTGATATTCAAAACGGGCAAGCCCAATTGCTGCAAAATAATGCCGAAGAGTCCATTATCTATAACGGCATAGCGCTTGATAGTTGGGTTACACGCTTTAGCGGTGTGGGTATTTTTATCGGAATTTTAACAGCTATTTTAGCGGTACAGATTTATCGCTTTTGTATAATAAAAAATATTACCATTCGTATGCCTGAAGGCGTACCTGATGGTGTTAGTAAAGCATTTGCTTCTTTAATACCAGCAATTTTCATCGCGTTTACTATGGTCATCATTAATGGTATTTTAGCTTTTTTCCATACCGATTTACATGCGATTTTAACTCAGCCTTTTGAGTTCGTAAAAGGATTGACAGGTTCTTGGCTAGGAATTGTTATCATTATGTTACTGATTCACTTACTATGGGTGGTCGGAGTGCACGGTACTGCTATTATCAAAAACAGCTTTATTAATCCTATTTTACTGGTAGCTCTAACTGAAAATATTAACGGTGCTAACAATATTTTTGCTGGCGACTTTGTTAATATGTATATTTTTCTAGGTGGCGCCGGCAGCACATTAGGCCTGGTTTTGCTGATGATTTTTAATGCCAAATCAGATCAATTAAAAGTACTAGGAAAAGCGGCGATTTTACCAGGTCTGTTTAATATCAATGAACCAGTTATTTTTGGTGCTCCCATTGTTTATAACCCTTATTTGATGATTCCATTTATATTAACGCCTATCATTAATGTAACTATTTCATATTTTTCTGCTTCAGTAGGCTTGGTCAACAAAATTATTTCCGGTATACCTTGGATTTCTCCTGTCGGAGTGGGCGCGTTTTTAGGGACCGGTGGCGATTTTCGTGGTGTGCTGATTGCCTTTGTTAATTTGGCCGTTTCTATTCTTATTTATTATCCATTCTTTAAAATGTATGATAATAAATTGTATGCTCAACAACAAAAATAGCCGAGATTTCTCTATTACAAACTAAAATTAAAAAATATGATAGAAAGCGTCGTTAAAAATAACTCGCATTCTATCATATTTTTTATGATCAATGATTAAATTGTGAACCACTTAAAATTAATTTTGATAAATAGAAATTTGTACTTGGTTATATTTTCCTGATTCCATCACATCGACAAAACCGGCAGCGTAGTCACTATAGCTAATCTTACTTTCACCTTCATCGTTTTCCACATACTCATTACTAGCAATCGTGTAATCATCTGTCTTTGCTCCATCAGCTTCAAAACTTGCCGCTGGGCTAACATAAATCCATTGCACATCACTACGATCTTTTAAATGTTTTAAAGCTTTATCCATTCCAACTGCGACTGGTTGTGCTTCTTTTGGAAAATCAGGGGTATCTTTCAATTGCTTTTTATGTTCAGCATCTACATACAAACTGCCAGCACCACCCACAACAAATAATTGGGTATTTGTACCACTCAGGCAATCTACTAAGTGCATCAACGAGCTTTCATGTAAATCCATATCTGCAGGATCCCATACACCAAAAGCGTCGACTACTATATCAAAACTTTTTAAATCTTGAGCTGTTAAATCATAAAGGTCCTTTTGTAAAACATGTGAAGCTTTTGTTTGATTTTTGTGGCGTACAATCGCGGTCACGTCATGATCACGTTTGACAGCTTCGTTTGTAATTAATTTTCCTGCTTTACCATTTGCTGCTACAACTGCGATTTTCATCAATAATTCCTCCAATGTTTATTATCTTCTTACATAATTTATCCTACACCATACATACATATAAAGAAAAGAATTACGTTTTTTATTTTGCAGAAAGCTATATTAGGTTTAATCATTTAACCCAAAAATATTTTATTTTAGACAATTAAAAAAATATAAATTTACACCAATTGCCTAAAATAAAAGAGCTAAGAAATCTTTTTTGTAAGATTTCTTAGCTCTTTATCATTTTCACTGATTACTTCAATTCTACTGAAGCACCTGCATCTTCTAAAGCAGATTTCAAACTGTCAGCTTCTTCTTTAGCTACATTTTCTTTGACTGGTGAAGGAGCACCGTCAGCAACAGCTTTTGCTTCTTTCAAGCCCAAGCCAGTTGCTTCGCGAATAGCTTTGATAACTTTCACTTTTTGATCTCCAACATCAGTAAGTTCTACTGTGAATTCAGTTTGTTCTTCAGCTTCTTCGCTTTCTCCTGCAGAAGCAGCTGCAACCGGTGCTGCAGCAGATACACCAAATTCTTCTTCAATAGCTTTAACTAAATCGTTTAATTCTAAAATTGTCGCACCTTTTATTTCTTCGACAATGTTTTCAATATTTAATGCCATTTTTATTTTCCTCCATTATGATAAGTATTTTTAGCTTGCCATTAAGCGGCATCTTCTTCGTTCTTTTCAATGATTGCATTAAGTCCGTAAGCCACATTACGTACAGGAGCTTGCAATACAGATAACAACATTGATAGTATTCCGTCGCGATCTGGTAGTTTCGCCAGAGCTTGAACTTCATCTAATGTAGCCACTCTATTTTCAATAACGCCGCCTTTAATTTCTAATGATTTTGCTTCTTGTGAAAATTCATCAATAATTTTCGCTGGAGCGATCACGTCTTCATTACTAAAAGCAACAGCTGTCGGGCCTACAAAAACATCTTCTAAATCGTCTAAACCAGCTTCTTTTGCTGCACGACTAAGAATAGAATTTTTAATTACATGCATTTCAACATTTTCATCACGCAACTGTTTACGTAAACGTGTATCTTCGTCTACTGTTAAACCACGATAGTCAACAAAAACAACAGATTCTGCTGCATTTAATTGTTGAGCAACGTTGGTCACGATTTCTGCTTTTTTTGCAATAGCTGCTTCACTCATTTTTTCTTTCACCTCCTGATTTTGATGGAAGAGTTTTTTCAATAAAAAAACTCTATGCCACCGCAGACATAGAGGGTCTATTGATATACACCAATAAAAGTCCTCGGTAGGGTTTACGACGATGTGTCACCTACTGTCTTCGGTAAACTTAACTATTAACGTCAAACACCTTAACATAGAAAAGGTGTTTGCGTCAATATTTTTATTTTATTTATTATAATGATGCTGGATCTACATGAATACCAGGGCCAAATGTGGTTGTTACCGTAACATTTTGCATGTAAATACCTTTAGCTGCTGATGGCTTAGCTTTTTCTAGTACATCGTGGATAGCTTTAAAGTTTTCCACTAACTTACCATCATCAAAAGATACTTTACCGATTGGTGCGTGAACATTACCATTACGATCTACACGGTAAGTAACCCGTCCTGCTTTAACTTCTTCAACAGCCTTTGCTACATCCATTGTAACGGTACCTGTCTTAGGATTAGGCATTAAACCTTTAGGGCCTAAAACGCGTCCTAATTTACCAACTTGTGCCATCATATCTGGTGTTGCTACTACAACGTCAAAGTCAAACCAGCCGCCTTGAATTTTATCAGCTAAGTCACTTTCACCCACATAATCAGCACCAGCATCTTCAGCTTCTTTTGCTTTATCACCTTTAGCAAATACTAAAACTTTTTGATCCTTACCAGTGCCGTTTGGCAAAACAATTGCTCCACGGATTTGTTGGTCAGCTTTTTTAGGGTCAACGTTTAAATGATACGCAACTTCCAAAGTTGCATCAAATTTTGCAATACTTGTATCTTTTGCTAATGCAACAGCGTCTTCAACAGAATATGCTTTTGTTGTATCAACTTTTTCTAGCGCTTCTTGCATTTTTCTACTTTTTTTAGCCATTATATGTGATTCCTCCTTGATGTGGTTATAACGGTTGAACCTCCCACGTGTTCTACGTTTTTCAACATAGACTCAACCGAGAAGCTACGTTCAGAGATCTAACTATTCTACAGTGATCCCCATGCTTCGAGCAGTTCCTTCAACCATGCGTACAGCTGCTTCAACGTCAGCTGCGTTTAGGTCTTCCATTTTCGTTTCAGCGATTTCTCTTACTTGGTCACTAGTAACTTTAGCTACCTTGTTTTTGTTTGGTTCGCCTGAACCTTTACCAACATTTGCTGCGTCTTTTAATAATACAGCAGCTGGCGGAGTTTTAGTTACAAAGGTAAATGAACGATCTTCATATACAGTAATTACAACTGGAATAATCATACCAGCTTGATCTGCTGTACGAGCGTTAAATTCCTTAGTAAAACCCATAATATTAATTCCTGCTTGACCTAATGCTGGTCCAACTGGTGGAGCTGGTGTTGCTTTACCTGCAGGAATTTGCAATTTGACGATATTTTCAACTTTTTTTGCCACGAGACATACCTCCTTAAGTCCGTGATGTGGTTAATTAGAGATAAAAATTTCTCCTCCCACGCTTATCATATGCGACAAATACACATCGCACACTCAAAATAGTATATCAAAAATATGCTTTATTGCAAGACCTTTCTTTATTTTTTTCAAACTTTCGATTGAATTACTTTGCATTTTTTCAGTATAAGCTTATAATAAACCAAAAGAATTTTAAGGAGTACAAGAATGAAGAAATTTTTGTTTTCCATCAGTTTAATATTGGCCTTGTTTTTAGGTGGGTGTCAAAACTCAAGTGGCGCTCAAGCACAGCATACATCACAATCAGATGAAACAAATCATACCACTAAAGCAAGCAATGAAACTAAGGCATCACAGCGCTCAAAACCAGCTGTAAAAAAATCAGCAACACCCACGCTATTTATTCACGGTTATCAAGGAACTACCAACTCGTTTAAGTCGATGATCAATGACATGCAAGAAGAAAATGTCGCTCAGCGTGAAATGCTTATAATGGTGCATGCAGATGGTTCTATCGACACTCAAGGTGAGCTAAGCGGAGAAAAAACAAACCCTTTGATACAAGTTATTTTTGAAGACAATGTTAATGATGAATGGAATCAAACTGAATGGGTTAAAAACACATTAAGCTTTTTAAAAGAAGATTACCAAATAGATAAAGTCAACTTAGTAGGGCATTCAATGGGTGGCGTTAGTGCCTACAGATATATGGGAAACTATGGGCAAGAAGATACATTGCCAGAAGTCGAAAACTTTATTGCAATCGGCGCTCCCTTTAACGATTTTGTTGATACTAGCAATTACCAATCAATCGAGGATCTATTAAAAGAGGGGCCAGAAGAACTATCTGGAAGATACCAAGATTTTACAGAATTAACACCGCAAATACCAAATGATACATCGGTATTATTAATCGCAGGTCAATTAAACAAAGAAGACTATAGCGATGGGACAGTACCTTTAACTAGTGCTTTATCAACTTACCCTTTGCTAAAAAATAATGATTTCAAGGTAGATTATTCTATCATTCAAGGAAATAGATCGAGTCATAGCATGCTTCATGAAAATAAGAAAGTCAACGAGTTAATTGAACAGCGTTTATGGAAATAAAAAAACAGCATCGTTACTGATGCTGTTTTTTTCTATCTTTTAGTCAATTTTATCTACTTGATCAAAGTCAAGTTCTGTACTGGTTTCACGCCCGAACATATCAATGTTTACTTTTAATTTTTGCTTTTCTTCATCAATTTCATCAACTTGTCCTTCTAAACCAGAAAAGGCACCTTCAATAATTTTTACAGTTTCACCGTTTTCAACTTTCAGCTCCACTGTTCTTGTACTCATACCAAGTGAATGCAAAATAGAATTGATTTCTTCTGGTAACAAAGGAGAAGGCTTGCTTCCTGCCCCATGAGAACCGACAAATCCAGTCACTCCAGGAGTATTACGAACAATATACCAGGACTCATCAGTCATGACCATTTCAACAAGTACATAGCCTGGAAATGTTTTATGAACAACTTCTTTTTCTTTACCGTTTTTGACTTCTGTTTCCTTTTCTTCTGGTACAACTACACGAAATATGTAGTCATCCATTTGCATGCTTTGTGCCCGTGATTCTAAGTTCATCTTTACTCTATTTTCATAACCAGAATACGTGTGAAGCACATACCATCTTTTTTCAAAAGATTCCATTTTTTCGGCTCCTTTTATTCTTATAAAATAAAAAAACCTCAAGTTCTCCTCGAAGTTTTCCTCGTGTGTATTATAGCATTCTTCCAAAAGTTTCGCTAGTATCTTCATTTAAAATTATAGCTACTATTGTAATATCCAAGTAAATAGACTTTGAATACCTGTGTCCATAATGTAGAACATAACAGTAAAAATCAAAGATGTTTCAATAACTACAACTGTATCTTTACGCAACTGTTTTCCATTTGGCCATGTTACTTTTTTCATTTCATCTTTTACACTACGTAAAAATTTCATCTGTATCCTCCTTAAAATGGGTCATTTATTACTTATTTAGTTTCTTTATGCAATGTATGCTTATTACAATACTTACAAAATTTATTTGTTTCTAAACGTTGTCCATCTGTTCCTTCACTGGTAGCTTTTGTGTAATTACGTGAGCCGCATATTGAACAAGCAAGTGCCGTCTTCTTTTTGTTCATTTCCACACTACCTCCCAAGTTTACAACTACTTTTAAGCATAGTCACGTTACCACGAATTCCCGCTACTGTCAAAAAAGAGGCAAAAATTTTCACTAATTTATTAAAGGTCGCCAAATGAGAAAACTCGGTACTTTAGTAACGATGTAGTTCATGGTATCATAGTATCCTATAAAGAAAAAGTACGAGGAGGCGATTATATGCTATTAAAAACGATGGTATATAAAAAACAAGATCTAACCACAGTAACAGAGAGCAATACCTTAGAAGAAGCATTAAAAATCTTAGAAGATTCAGGTTTTCGTTGTGTTCCCATATTAGATGAAAGTAATAAAATTTTCCGAGGAAATATTTATAAGATGCATATTTATCGTCACAAAGCAAACGGCGGCGATATGACTTTACCGGTAACTCATCTGTTAAAAAATGCGACAAAATTTATTCATACAAACTCTTCCTTCTTTCAAGTTTTCTTTACCATTAAAGAACTTCCTTATATTGCTGTTCTTGATGAAGATAACTATTTTTATGGTATTTTGACCCACAGTTCTTTATTAAATATGCTTTCGCAATCATGGAATGTGGAAAAAGGAAGCTATGTATTAACTATTGCTTCTACTGGTAAACAAGGTGATCTAGCAAATATGACAAAAATCATTTCAAGGTATAGTAATATCGCAAGTTGCATCACACTTGATATCGATAAAGATGAATTTATTCGTCGAACAATGATCACTTTAGCTTCTAATACCAACCAGCAAACATTAGACGAAGTCGTCAGTCATTTAGAAAGTAAAGACTTTAAAGTTGTCGAAATTGAAAACCTAGCAAACCATGCTTAAAAAAATGTCAGCTCAATGACCCATTTTGGGAAATTTTGCTGACATTTTTGATAAAATATTAAAAGTTAGAACCAAAATAGTCGTTTTTGAGAGGACAAAATAAAATCATAAAAAGCTTTACTCGAATCCTCTCCATCTTTTTGCAAAAATTGCTTGCTAAAAGTTTTTAGGTGAATTCTGTCAGCCTTAAAATGATAGAAGTATTTTGAGCTTACATGCCTTTGAAATCCTAATAATATAATTAAGTAAAAAATTTTTAACATCGGAAGTCTCTCAACGACTACTAGCTCAACTCCTGAATCATATACATTAGCCATTGGTGCTATTTTGACGCCGCCACCAAAATAGGGATGATTCGTCGCAGTACATAAAAAAGCATGTTCAAAATGATAGCTTTGATGATTACATTCAATTGAAATCGGGAAGCCTTTTTGTCTGAAAAGTACGCCTAAGGCTGTTTTTACGTAAGACAAAGCGTTCAATTTATACATATTCAGTTGTTGCTTTGCTTTTGAATGATTTGTAGCATGTACTATAGCCGCATCCAAACCGACACCGATATTATTCACGCAAAGACTATGAATATCGCTATTTTTTTCATAGCAGCTGAGTACAGAAAGTTTGCGTGGCTTACTTGTTTGTAGTATATCTTCCAAAATTTTTGCAGGCGATTGTAAAAAGCCTAAACTTCTAGCAAAATCACTTCCCGAACCTGCTGGAATATAAGCGATAGGAATTTGACTTGTTAGGTAATTGATGACTTGATGAAGTGTACCATCTCCACCAATAACGATCAGTAGAGGAAAAGACACGCTATCTTCTTTAGCATTCCAGCTAAATAAAACAGAAGCCGTTAATTCGCTAGCGATCTCGGCTTCATGTGAGGGATATTTTGTTTGTATGACGGTAAATTGCAGTTGTTTTTCTTCCATTAACGAAATAATCTGTTTTCCTACTCTTTGACCCTTGCCGCCCCCAGCTGCTGGATTGATTAAAAGATAATAATGAAATTTCATGAACCTGCTCCAAAGTGTTTTCTGTCTATTATAACACGCTCATAGCCAAAAAAAGGCAAAAAAATAGAATCCGATGAGAATGATTTTTGAGAAAGTCTTTCAACGTTCTTAAAGTAATTGTTCTAACATAATCTTGAAGGTTCGTATGTCCACTTCAATCATATGCTCATACACTCATCGGATTCCTATTCAATTAGTAAGGAGTAACTCAAATTCCCACATCCTTTTTCGTTCATTTAAGATTCACAACAATTCTTTTCTCGCAGCTCCTTTTTCGGCTGCCTTACTGGGAATTCTTATGTCTCCTTACACTTATTTTATACCATATTTCCAAAATAAATGCAAGCGTTTTCTATACAAAAAGTAAGATTTTGTTAAAAAATAGTTACTATTTTTTTTAAATTTTGTTATACTTTCTTTTTAAGAGGAGAATTGATATGAAATATTACCATTTAATTGGTTTTTCTGCCCTATTGACAGCTATCCAGTTCACCTTACAAAGTTTTTTGGGACTGGAGTTACCTTCAATCATTCAAAAAGTTTTTGTAGGAATGCAAGCCACTTTATTAATCGGCTATAGTTTATTATTTCTAGTATATGTAATAAAAAGAAAGAAAAAGGTTCATAAGAAAAAAAGACCCAATGTCGTGACAATAAAAAAACAACCAAAAGAAGCACGTTCTTATTCAAAAGCCAGTTGAAAATTGTGGTTTTTGTTTTTTACGTCCTAGCCAGAACTTTTTTAATGATCTAAAAATTTTGCAGTTCATCAACCATCCTGCGTAATCAAAACTTGGAGAAAGAAGGATTTACATGACAAACAACAGAATAAAAGTCATTACCGCCAATGCAATTATTACTGCACTCTACGTAGCATTAAGTTTCATTTCGCCCTTATCTTCTGGAGCAATCCAGTTTAGGTTATCAGAAAGCTTGAACCATCTGGTCGTTTTTAACAGGAAATTATTATGGGGTGTATTTGCCGGTGTGGTAGTTTTTAACTTATTATTTGGTGAAGGCCCACTAGATGTTATCTTCGGAGGTGCCCAAACACTATTGGCGCTGCTATTAACTGCTGTATTAGAAAAGAAAGTGCCAAATATCAAGGCTCGTTTAGTTTTGAATACTTTATTCTTTACTTTTAGCATGTTCTTAATTGCCTTAATGTTAACATTAACTGCAGAACTTCCTTTTTGGTTTACTTATCTAACAACAGCTTTAAGTGAGTTGATCATTATGAGTATCTCAGCTCCAGTCATGTATTTTATTGATAAAAATTTACATTTTTCTAAACAAGTATAATAAAAAATACAGAGGTATAAGCTTAAGCTTGTGCCTCTGCATTTTTATTTTCCACTTGTTTGAAAATCATATGGCTTGAGATTGCCCATACCAATCATAGGATCAACCGCTTTTTCATTAATCATTTTTTCTGTTAACTCTCCAGACAACACTTCGGAAGTCTCTTTAGTTGACTGTTCAAATAAATCGGAAGTAACTACTTTTGTTGTTGAATCTTTTTCTTTAATTTTGTTCTTTCTTTTACTTGCGCCAATTTCAAAGGGTGCTTCTTCTTGCTCATTTTCATAGCTTAAAATTTTTAACCTCATTGCTTGTGAAATCGAATCGATGCCACTGATTCTTTCTTTTAAAGTAGTCAAACGTAGCGTTGATACTTGTTCAACACAACGACTATAAGCAGAGGTTTCCCCCAGTAAAATCAACATCTCTTTGCTTCTAGTGACAGCTGTATAAAGTAAATTCCGTTGTAACATACGATAATACTGATTGACCATAGGCAAAATAACCATTTTAAATTCACTGCCTTGTGCTTTATGAATAGAACAACAATAAGAAAGCGTAATCTTGTTCCACTCGTTGCGCTTATAAACTACCTCATTTGCATCAAAAGCAATAACTAGTTCATCCACTTTATCCTCCGAATCTTTTGCGTAGATGATACCTGTAATTTCGCCCATATCGCCGTTAAATACATTATCTTCTGGTGAATTAACCAACTGCAGCACTTTATCACCAATACGATAGACTGTATCGTTAAATGTAACTTCCTTTTTTGTCCCCTCTTTATTGGAGTTAAAAATTTCTTGCATCTTTTTATTTAATGCATTAATGCCAGCAGGTCCTTTATACATAGGAGCTAAAACTTGGATATCCTGTGGAGTAAATCCTTTCTCCTTCGCCTTTAAAACTACCTTAGAAATCAGAGGTTCGATTTGTTGTACCTGGCAAGAAAAATAAGACCGATCTTTTTGATTTTGTATAAAATCATTAGGGAGTTGACCATTTTTTATTTCATGTGCTAAAGGGATAATACTAGAACCATCCCCTTGACGATAGATCTCAGTCAATTCTTTTTGTGGAATCTCGGAAACATTTAATAAATCATGTAAAACCTGGCCGGGTCCTACAGAAGGTAGTTGGTCCTTGTCTCCAACAAAAATCACCTGCATGTTATCAGGAATAGATTTAAATAAGGTATTTGCTAACCAAGTATCTACCATAGACATTTCGTCAACAATTAAAAGTCCTCCTTCAAGCTCTTTAGGCTCCGCATTTTTTGCATTATTTTCTCGCCCATTTAAACCTAGTAAACGATGAATCGTACTGCTAGGTAGACCGGTGGTTTCATTCATACGTTTAGCAGCACGTCCTGTCGGTGCTGCTAGTAAAATAGGAAAGGTCTCTTCTGAATACTGGCTAGGATCCAAATCGATTTCATTTAATTCAGCAAATAACTGTACGATACCGCTGATAACGGTAGTTTTTCCTGTTCCTGGACCACCTGTTAAGATAAATAAAGGTGCTTTAATCGCTTCTTTGATTGCTGCTTCTTGCGAATCTCCATAAACGATACCTAAACGTTTTTCTAATTTGCGCAAATTTTTATTCACTTTATTTTCTGCATAATTGATTTCCTTTTGCCGCTGCATGAGCCGTTGGACAGATGAAGCAATGCCCCATTCTGCAAAATACAAACTATTTTCATAAAGAGCTGTTTCTTCCTGTTGGATCTTGCCTTCTTCTACTAACTCGATTACACCATTGGCAATTTTTTCTGGATCAATTTCAACAGGTCGACTACTCTCCAATATATGTAAGACTTGCTCTAGTAGTTTTTTAGCTTCAATATAAGTATTACCTGTTTCCATTGATTGTTGTAAAATCTGATGTAAGATAGCCGCACGAATCCTTTTATCTGATGTCGCATCAATACCCAACTGCTCAGCGATATTGTCAGCCTTTTTAAACCCAATCCCCTCAATATCTTCAACCAGTTGATAAGGGTTTTCTTCAATAACTTCTAATGTTTCATTTTTATACGTTTGATAAATAGTAAATGCTAACTGACTACCAAAGCCATAGCGATTTAAACCGACAATAACCTTATCCATACCATAATTTAGGCGAACTGTATCTAGTAACATTTCCCGCTTTTTTTTAGTCAATCCCGTAATTTGTTCTAGTAAGGAAGGTTCTTCTAAAATTCTATCAATAGCATTCTCTCCAAAAAGATCGACAATCTTTTCAGCAGTTTTTTTCCCAATACCAGGAAATTTATCGCTAGAAAGATAATTGATCAAACCTGTTTCAGAAGTCGGCTGCTCCTTTTGATAAGAATTGGCTTTAAATTGTTCACCATACTTTGGATGAACTACACGCTCTCCAAAAAAGCGATAAAGTTCTTCTTCTTGAACATTACCAAAACTCCCCGTGACCACAATCTCTTTTTCACCATAGTCCATATCTGTTTCAATAATCTTAACCAGAAGCACTTTATAAAAATTATTAGGATTTCTGAAAAAAATAGCCGCAACTTTACCAATGATATAATTATCTTCTGACAATGAATAAGCCGCTCCTTTCATCTAGACTGCGCAATTTATGGAAGAAAGCTAACATCGTTCCATAAAGTTAATTTATAAGGGATTTTTTTATCTTTTGTTTTTAGAATAGACAAACTGTTATTTTTGAGCCCACCCATATTACGTAAATCGGCGGTGTCTTTTCCTGCCAAAAATTGTACTGCTGCAGTCATCGAGGCGCCATGGCCTACAAAAAGTATAGGATCATTATACTGACTTGCAGCTTCTGTGATCGTCTTTGTCATACGTTCCAGCATAGCAGTTACAGTTTCTCCATTAAACACTGTAGGATCATAAAGGTCCAAATGGTGACGCATATTGTTTAGTGTCTCTTGATAACGCGCATGCATTTCAGCAATACTCTTACCTTCTAAATTACCATAGCCCATTTCTCTTAAATTTGAATCATAGTAGATAGGCACTGAATGTTGCCACTGCTGTACGATCCCCTCAGCTGTTTGTCTTGCACGCTGTGAAGGACTCGAGTAAACAGCGACAAAAGGAATATCTTTTAAGTGGTCTCCAAGTGCACGAATCTGAGTAAAACTTGTAGGAAGTAAAGGCGAGTCCCCGTTCATCCCTTGAAAACGACCTTGTTCGTTCCACTCTGTTTTACCATGTCTAGTAAAATATAGCCTCACTTTATTTCCCCTTTCATCTTTCTTTAGTCTAATTTATCATTTTCGTAGTGGTGAGTTAACTCCAAATTAGGAAAGCCTTGTTGTCGCAAAGCTTCATAAGCCACTGCAACGACTGTATTAGATAAGTTTAACGAACGTACATGGGTATCATTCATCGGAAGACGTAAACATTTGTCTTCATTTTCGCGCATAAATTCCTCAGGCAAGCCTGTAGTTTCTTTACCAAAAAGAAAATAATGATCGAGACCATCATTAAAATTCTCATCACTATAAATTTTATGTGAGAACTTTGAAATCAAGTGTAGAGGATTATCTCCTACAGTAGTTAAGAAGTCATCAAGATTTTTGTGATAAGTAATATCTACACTATTCCAATAGTCCAATCCAGCTCGTTTCAAATGTTTGTCATCTGTCGAAAATCCTAAGGGTTCAATTAAATGTAGCGGAGAATTCGTCGCCGCACAAGTTCTTGCAATATTTCCTGTATTGTTTGGGATCAATGGTTCAAATAACGCGATATGATTCACTAAAAGTTCCTCTTTTCTTATTTTACATTAAATGTTTAATACTATTATAATAACGCACTTTTTCTTGTTTGACAGCTGAAATAACTCATTTTAAATAAAGGCAAAAAAAAACGTAGCAACTCGGTGTCAAGCACTGCGAGTCGTTACGTTAGTGAAGTTCTTTTCACTAACTTTTATCAGAACAGGACGCTGATAAAAACCAATGAAAAGCAACTTGTTCCTAATATAACAAACTAGTTTTGCAAATGCAATAAATTCAAGTAAAAAAATTCAAATATTTTCACTGATTTTTCCCAATTAACACGTCCAAATCGACTGTTATATTTTTTAGTGGATTTTGCCTTAACTTTTCTTTTTGTTTTTCCGAAACACCCCATTCTAAAGGAGACATTTCTAATAGAGAATCTTGATTTTCTTCCGATAAAGCAAAACGGTAAGTGAATCTTTTGTAGGCATCTAAAGAAAAAGATTGTTTAAATTTTTCAATTACTTGTTCATTTGAATAAAATTGTTTCCTATCGTCATCGGGATAAAAAGCTTTTCTTAATTCTTGTAGATAGCCACTTTGCGGCACCACTTTAATGACTTGTCCTCCTTCTTGCAGTACACGAGCAAACTCACTATAATTTGATGGCGTAAAAATGTTTAAAATGGTGGAAAAAGATTGATCATTAAAAGGCATATTCGTCAAATCAGCTACGCACCAAAAAATATCATGCGTATCCTCAGTTGCTAAATAAATAGCTTCTTTAGCGATGTCAAAGCCGATACTTGGTTGAATAGCGGTAGTTTGGGCAATTTCTTGTAAAAAGCTGCCTTCTCCGCAACCAACATCTAAAAGTTGTTCATTTTCACAATAGCTAGCTAAAAACTCCAGCAGCGGCTCATACATCCCACTTTTGATCATCACTCGACGATGTTCAAACATTTTCTTTTGGTATTCTGTTTTTATCTGATGATTTAAAAAATATAAGGTGCCCTTTTTAGAAAGATCAAACTGATGACCATTGCTACAACGTAGACTTTTTTCCTTTGCTTGCAATCTTTGCTGACAAAGGGGGCATCGAAATAAATTTTTATATTCATGAATAAATTCTTGACTTTTTTCTATTTTTTTCTTCATGATCTTCTCCTTATCCCCAATACTTTAGCATAATTTCATGATAGAATGCTAGATAGACAATAAAATAAAAGGGAGAATTATATGTTAATAAAGGAATTCTGTGCAGAAAATTATACAAACATTCCAGCAGCTATCGCAAATGGGGCTAAACGGATCGAACTTTGTGATAATCTTAGTGTTGGTGGTACTACGCCAAGTACAGGGGTTATTGAAGAAAGTTTTGCTTACGCCAGTGAGAAAGATGTCCCTCTTGTCACAATGATTCGTCCACGAGCTGGTGATTTTATCTATAATGACATTGAACTAAAAATTATGGAAACTGATTTGATTGAAGCTAAAAAATTAGGCATAGACGGTATTGTTTTAGGGTGTCTAACTCCCAATAATTGGCTGGATGAAGAAGCCTTAGATCGGTTAATAGAGGCTGCTACAGGCTTACAAATCACCTTCCATATGGCATTTGATCAGATAGCAAAAGATCGTCAATATGAAGCCATCGATTGGCTAAGTGAGCGTGGTATTACTCGTATCCTAACACATGGCGGTCCAAGTGATACAGCAATCACTGAAAATATAAATCATCTGACGGATTTAAATAATTATGCCGGCGATCGTATAACAATCTTACCCGGCGGAGGGATCACCTCAGAAAATGTCGAAGAAATTGTTAACCAGATAGGTGTAAATGAAGCACACGGAACAAAAATTGTTCCTTTTTAAATTTATAATAAAACAGCAAAAAGACTTTAAAGCCTTTTTGCTGTTTTATTATAAATTTTTATCTTTACCCAATGAAATAACTCATAAATAGACTCGCGATATTAAAGTAGATTAAAACACTCGTTAAATCACTCAAAGTAGTAATAAAGGGACCGCTAGCGACCGCTGGGTCAAAACCTAGTTTATCCATAAACATAGGAATCAAGCTTCCCGCCAAATTAGCTACCGTTATCGCACACATCATTGCCATGCCAATAACAAAGCCTAGTATCGGATTGCCTTTCCAAATCCACACAATAACTAAAATCGTTAATCCAGTGATAAAACCTGTTACAAGCCCTGTCAAAACCTCGCCAAGTATCGTTTGCAAATAACTTTTTGCTTTATTATCATTAAAAGCTAGCCTTCTTACCGCCACAGCAAGAGACTGTGTACCAGCATTACCTGCTGTTCCTGTAATTAATGTAATAAACGCAGCTAAAATACTAGCTTCACTGACCAGTGCTTCATAGTGGTTGATCAAACTCGCAGTTGCCATACCTAAAAAAAGCAAGGTGATCAACCAAGGCAAGCGTTTGCTAGCTGCTTTCACAGGGTTTTCATGAACTTCTTCCACATTGACCCCAGCTAAACCGGAATAATCACTAGCTGCCTCATCATCGATAACATCGATGATGTCATCAACAGTAACAATTCCCAAAAGATGATCTTCATAATCAGTAACTGGCAAAGCAAGAAAATCATAATCACGAAATGTTTGGGCAACATCTTCCTGATCGTCACCCACATGGACCGAAATGACCCGATCATTTAAAATATCAGCCACCATTTCGTCATCATCACTTACAAGCAGATCTCTTAACGAGATAACCCCCACCAGTTGATTATCTTGGTCTACAACATAGGTATAATAAATTGTTTCTGCAGCTTTTGCGACTTTTTTTAATACATACATCGCTGAACGTACAGTTTGATTAGCCACGATCGAGACAAATTCTGTGGTCATTATCGCACCAGCAGTCTCATCTTCATAGTGTAGAAGTTCTTTGATCTCTGAAGCATCTTCTTCATCCATCAAACTTAAATATTTACCCATCTGTTTTTTATCCAAGGTATTCAACAAATCTACCGCATTGTCTGTATACATTTGCGATAACATCTCACTTGCGTAATTTGCGCGCATTTCACCTAGATAGTCTTTTATATTTTCGTTATCTTCTTCTAGGGCGTCAAACATATCGGCTAGTTCTTTAGGTGACAGATAGGCATATACAAGCTGACGTTGCTTTTTTTCTAAGGTTTGGTAGAACTGACTTTGTTCATAAATATGCATCTCTAGGAAGTTTTCACGAAAATCCTGTAAATGGTTTTCCTTTAAATCCTCCCTTAATTGAGCAAAACGTTCTTCCAATTCTTGTGTTTCATCCAATCTTGTCACCTCATTTCAATCATTTGCGCAAGCTTTCTCATATCATATGGTAATTCCTGTCTAAAATAAAGCTTTTCTTTAGTAAAAGGATGGATAAATTCCAATTCTGCGCAATGTAGAGCCTGTCTTTGTATACTGTCAGTCATTATGCCATTGTACAGATCATCGCCTACTAGCGGAAAACCAATAGCAGAAAAATGAACACGAATCTGATGTGTTCTTCCAGTGTGGAGTTGAATATCAACTACGGCAAATTCCTCGTTGTGTTGCTTAAGCCAATACTCGGTTTCTGCTGGCTTACCATTAAAGCCAGTCTGCCTTTTAATAATCGAACTTGGATCTCGTAAAATCGGCAGCTTTATTAAGTCGTGTGATTCAAGCGCGGGTAGATTACCAGAAATAATTGCTTGATATTTTTTGTGCAGTTTTTTATTATATAGTTCCTTATCTAATAAAGCATGGGCAAAGCCGTGTCTAGCAAACAACATCAAACCTGATGTGTCTTTGTCCAAACGAGTAACAACATGGATCACTTGATCTTTATATCCTTGTTTTTGATAATAAGCTTTCACACGATTAGCCATGGTCCCATTAGGATGATACTGTGCCGGGATTGAAGGAATCCCCGCAGGTTTATTCACTACGAGTAGATGCTCATCTTCGTAAACAATAGCAATCGGTGTATCATCTGGCGATAAACTTTCATGACTACCTTCATCCGGGATAATCACTCTTATCTTATCTTCTGTCTTTAATGGGTATAATACATTTTCTACTCGTTCATTAACAAAAATCTTGCCACCTTGAAATTTGATCTTTGCAAGCAATCCTTTCGAGATTCCTTGTTCTTTTAGAAAAAATTTGACTTGTTGTGACTCTTTTTTCTGATAGACATAACAAAATTCCATACGATTTACACTTCTCCAATAAATGCATCTTTTACACGTCGCCAAAAATGCATATGACGATAAGAGGCAAAGTGAATACGTTCATCTGCAATTTTAAATGAGATCCATTCAATATCATCATGCTGGATCGTTGCCCGATCGATGGTTACCATATAATCTGAGCTTTCTTCTAAACTAATGGTCAGCCACTCGCTATCTGAAATAATGATCGGTGAACCTAATGTTCGAAATACCCGATTATTTAAAGAAGCTATTTCTGCTAACTGAAAAGCATTGATTCTAGGATGTAATACAGCGCCTCCGACACTTTTATTATAGGCGGTGGAACCCGTAGGCGTGGAAACCGAAAGTCCATCTCCGCGAAAACGTTCAAATAACTCATCTTTAATATATACATCAGCCACCATTGTTCTAGTCGCCCGTTTCATCGTCGCTTCATTTAACGCCAAAAAACGTTTGGGAGTTTTTTGATAGCGATATTTCACCTGTAAATCCAATAAAGGATAACTGATCGAAGGTTCTTGTTTATTGGATAAATTAGACACCAACTCTTCCAACTCAAAATCTCGCCAGTCTGTATAAAACCCCAGATGACCTGTATGCACCCCTAAAAAACGTATTTGATCAAGTTTATGTTCAAATTCATGAAAGGCAGAAAGGAAGGTACCATCGCCTCCAATAGAAATAACGATATCCGGGTTGTTTTGATCAATAGTATAATTTGCCTTCTTTAAAAGGGAAACCAATTTTTTTTTGGCAATAGAAGATGCTTCTTGTTTATTTTGAATAATTGCTACTTTTCCATCAGTCATCATACATCTCCTTTCTGGCTTTCTCTCTAGAGTCTACTGCATGTTCTACTCTTTTACCATGCGAAAAAAGATGCTGCGCTTCTTGAATTTCTTCACGAATGCTTGACATTTCTTCATCTAACCGATAAGCTGCTTCAGCCGCACGTATCAACCGATTACTTATTTCTTCTGGAAAATCACCTTGATATTTATAATTTAAAGAATGTTCAATCGTTGCCCAAAAATTCATCGCTAGCGTACGTATCTGAATCTCAACTAAAAGGTTACGTGGACCATCCACTAATTGTATAGGATATTCGATCACTAAGTGATAAGAACGGTAACCACTCTGCTTACTGTTAGTCACATAATCTCTTTCCACAATAACTTTCATGTCTTTACGACTACGTAAAATTTTTACTACTTCATAAATATCTTCTACAAACTGACACATAATTCTTAAACCTGCAATATCTGACATTTCACTTTCTAATCGTTCAAAAGGAATATTTCGTAACTTTGATTTAGCTAAAATACTATCCACAGGTTTTACACGTCCGGTGACAAATTCAATAGGAATGTGCTCATTTTTTTCGCGAAATTCTTTACGAATACCACGTAACTTAACTTTAAGTTCAGTAACAACCTGTTCGTAAGGAGCTAATATACTTTCCCAATTTTTTTCCATTTACGATCCCTCATTTCCAAGCGAACATCCATTTACCATTCTATCATAATTGATAAAAAAGCTTTACTATCTTTTTAATACTAAATTTCATTTTAGCTTAAAACATTGACGGATAACAATTTTTTTTGTACAAAGAAGTAAAGGGGCGAAATGTTATGAGTCAACAAAACGAAATTGAATTCAAAACTTTATTAACAAAAGATGATTATAAACGGATTGTTCAATATTATCAATTACAAGGCGCAGATTTTCATACACAAAAAAATTGCTATTTTGATACATTTGATCAAAAATTAGCAATGAATCATTGTGGTCTTCGAATACGTCAATTTGCCACTTATGGAGAACTTACATTAAAAACACCAGCAAAAGTCGGCTTACTTGAAACAACGGATCAACTAAATATTGAACAGACAGAACAATTGATCGATCAACAAAAAATCTTAACAAATGGCCATGTGGCAGATAAATTAGCTGAGTATTCTATCACAGCCAAAGACTTAATTTTATTTGCTGAGTTAACAACAAAACGTGCAGAATTTTCGATTGAAGAAGGCTTATTAGCACTTGATGAAAGCTGGTATGCTGACCAGCATGACTATGAATTAGAATTAGAAGTCGAAAATTCCGAAAAAGGAAAACAGGATTTTGAAAAGTTGTTAGATAAGTTTGATATTACTTATAGACCTGCTAAAAATAAAATCGAACGCGCTGCTTATGCACAACAATGATTATCGATCTCTAAAACAAACAATGTAAATAAAAGTGAGTCAATAACTTCCTAGCTATCGGCTCACTTTTATTTATTATTTTTCTAATTCATCAACGAGTAGTTCTAACTCATTTAATCGCTCTTCAAAAACATGCATCGCATCTTCTAAATAATCCGACTTTGTCATGTCCACGCCAGCTTTTTTCATCACTTCAATAGGATAATCACTATCTCCGGATTTTAGATAGGTCAGATAGCGACCTAAAGCACTTGAGTCTTCTGATAAGATTTTTTGAGATAAAGCAGAGGCAGCAGAAAAACCTGTCGCATATTGGAACACATAGTAATTATAGTAAAAATGAGGAATACGCGACCATTCAAGGTGTATTTCTGGATCATCTTCCATTTCATCACCGTAATATCGTTTGTTCAACTCGCCATAATGCTCATTTAAGAACTCACTTGTTAACGGTGTGCCTTTAGCGTCTTCAGTGTGCATAAAATGCTCAAACTCCGCAAATTGTGTTTGACGGAAGACTGTACCTTTAAAACCGTCTAAATAGTGATTTAATACATATGCGCGAACGCGTGGGTTATCTTCTGTTTTCAAAAGATGCTCAGTCAAGATATTTTCATTTGTCGTTGAAGCAATCTCTGCTAAGAAAATTGAATAATCACCATATACATAAGGTTGGTTATTTTGGGTAAAGTAACTATGAACACTGTGTCCCATTTCATGTACCAAAGTAAATAAATGATCTAGTGTATCATGCCAATTTAATAAAATATAAGGGTTGGTATCATAAGTACCTGATGAATAAGCACCGCTACGTTTTCCTTGATTTTCTACCACATCGATCCAACGTTCATCAAAGGCCTTTTTCACGACACTTAAATACTCTTCTCCCATAGGAGCTAGTGCTTCAAATGCCTTATCTACTGCTTGATCATAAGTAAAACTGATAGGAGCTTCACCTAAAAGCGGCGTATAAACATCATACATATGCAATTTTTCCACTTGCAATAGACGCTTCCTAAGCCCCATATAGCGATGAAGAAGGCTTAAATTCTTATTGACCACCTCTACTAAATTATCATAAACACTTTCTGGAATATGGTTGCTTGATAAAGCAGCTTCTCTAGCTGAACGATAATTACGTACTTTGGCTTGATAGTTATGTGTTTTAATATGTGAATTTAATGTAGAAGCAAGGGTGTTAGCAAACTGCTTGTATACACTATATAGACCTTTAAAAGCATTCTCACGCACTAAACGATCAGTGCTTTCCATTAATTGTCCATAAACACCGTGAGAAAGCTGTACTTTTTCTCCATTTTCATCATCAATGACAGGAAAAACGAAGTCAGCATTGTTCATAATAGAAAAAGTGTTACTAGAAGCGCCAAAAATCTCTCCAGCACCTGCTAATAAAGCTTCTTGTTCTTTTGGCAAAACGTGCGCACGATTAGCTACGATTTGGTCGACAAAATGCCGATAAATTTCAAGTTTTGGTTCCTCTTTAAAATACTGCCAAATCCTTTCATCACTTAACGATAATAATTCGGGTTCAAAAAAAGATAACTTTTCATCTGCTTGTGTTACTAAAGACTCTGCTCTAGAATTAAGCGCTTGGTAAGTTGTATTTGAAGTATCTTGGTCATTTTTTAAATGGCTATAAACATAGACAGTTTCTAATTGACGCGAAACCTCTAATAAATATTCAAGTGCAGCTAAAAATGCTTGTGGACCATCTCCTAGCGTTCCTCTGTAGGAATCGGCATACTGCAGTTTTTCTTCTAGCGCACTAAAAGCTTTTTCAAATGCTTGGTCATCTTTAAAGATTTTTGTTAAATCCCAAGTCAAATTTTTGGCTACTTCGTCTCGCTTAGGTAATTTTTTAGCTTCTGACATTTCATCTTCTCCTTTACTATACAGGTAAAAAATTATTTACCTTTCATGATACAAGTTTATCATAACTTTTTGCAGCTGCAAAAAGCCTCTATCCATTTCCTGCTAACTTCTGACACTCTATATAAACCGCTTGTAGGATCGTTTTTTGAGAAACAAGAGGATATAACCAAGAATGTTCCAAATACTTTATTTTTTTCAACCATTGCAAAAAAGAGCTAGTTTTTAAATAACAGAAACGTAAAAATAATAACTCATCTTCAAAGAAAAACTGATAGCAACTCGATTGATAGCACCAATCCGGTAAATCTTGAAAAGATCCGCCCATCATATATAATTTTTCTTGTAGCCGAACAGTCCTCACCTGTTTTTGCCCTAGTTTTTTATAGATAAATAAACGATACGCTTCAGGTTTCCAAACTAAAGGTGGTTGTTTAGGAGGCAGTATCTTAAATAACTTAAAAAGCGATAAGTCATGCATTCTCCATTTTTTTAAGTGATAAAAAAATCCCCACTGGTAGTGCCAACGGATATGATATAATAACCAGATTTCTTTGCGATTTGCTTTACATAACCATAGATAAAAGCCACTTCTTGGATGGTAGTAGCTAGCTGCCTTTTGTAAGTTACCAAATTTATTTTTAGGACTCAACTTTTCACCTAACAGCCACCAAGGTAAATAACCGTGGGCTAAGTAATTTCGAGTTCGTTCTAGATAACGTTCAATCGCTAGCATTGAACACTGCACTTCTATCGCAATATTTTGATATAAGATATCAGGTCGTTGCTGTAATTCAGGTAGATATGCCTCTAGTTGCCCACTTTTTGACCACTCTTTTAAAAAATCTTTACATGCTAAATGTTCATAAGTCTCACTTTCACTAAAACTGTTACAATTTGTATTAGAATAGTGAGCAAAATGAGATAATTTTACTTTACCTTGTTTATAAAAGACCGGTTCTTGACAACTAGGGCAAAATAGTAAATCCCTACCCTCTATTTTAGGATTATAGTTTCGAGCATCGATACGTCTCTTTGTTTTAGAATTTGCAATAAGCATACAATATTTCCTCCTTTAAAAGAAAATACGTATTTTTTTGCAAAAACTTTTACATAAAAATAAAAAAAGACGAAAAATAGTTTTATTTTTCGCCCAAATACACTTTCAACTTATAAGAAATACTTTCGCGTTTTTGCTAAAGCATCGTGATCCATAATCAATTCTCCATGTTCAATAAGATAATCAGGAGTCATAGTAACTTTTTTAGCAAATTCAGATAAATAAGCTAACTGATTCTCTGTTTGAACTGTTTCCACTGCTTCTTCTGTAAAATCTACTTTTAGATAATAGACCTGATTCAACAAATAAAGCCGACTTTGGGCCTGTTCCAAATAAATTTCGGATGATAATTGAATCATATCTTCAAACGTTCCAATTTCAAAAACAAAGGAATGTTTAGAAGTTTCAGCTTCAGGTTCGATTGTTTCCTGTTGCGTTTTTTCAGGGAATTGATTTTTAAACCAATCCATAATTTCATCTTGTGAATAACCTTCATAAGCGTCTGGGTCTTCTTGTTTCAACCATTCTGTTATTTCTTCAGGAGAATAGTAGTCTCCATACGCTTCATAAGGATCAACGTTATCAAAAGGAACATTTTTACTAATAAATAATTCCAACCCATCGCCTTTTGGTAATACTTGGAAAGTTACAGCATCGCTTCCCTTGAATTCTTCTTCAACGTCAACCTCTTCTAAAATACTGTAAAAGAACTTTTCTATTTCTTTGCGGTTTCCAAGTAGGTCTAAAAAAGTGATTCCTCTGGCAGCTAAATCTTCATTTTTGATTAATACACGGATTGTATTTTCATTGATGTGTTCCATTTCCATATTAGCTACACCTCACTTATTTTCATACTCTAAGTTCATTGTAACTGAAGTGTTTAAAATGTAAAGAGAAAAAACTTCAAAACGAACCTTTCTTAGGCTTTCTTTATACGCTTAAAAAACGTTGAGGGAATCAATTCCCTCAACGTTTTATAAACCTGCCATCATTTGTGCATTACGTAGTTCCATTTGACGAACATCACGCGGTAAGAAGCGCCGGATTTCGTCTTCATTAAAACCAACTTGTAATCTTTTATCATCGATCATAATAGGACGTCGCAATAAACCTGGATTTTCTTGCACCAGTTTTAATAGTTCATTGAGCGGAAGGTCATCCAAATCTATATTTAACTTTTGAAACACCTTTGAACGAGTCGAAATAATTTCTTCTGTACCATCTTCTGTCATCTGTAGAATATTTGTTAATTCATCACTTGTTAATGGTTCAGAAAAAATATTACGTTCTACAAATGGTATTTCGTGTTCTTGCAGCCAAGCGCGAGCCTTTCTGCAAGATGTACAACTTGGGGAAGTATATAGTGTTAACAATGTGCATCACTCCTTTGTGATAATAAAGCCAATACTAATTTTATTGTACTACTGTTTTATTATCTCATATTTTTTTAATAATTACTAGTACAGCTGTCCATTTTCTGAAAATTTAATTGTTATTAAAACAAAAAAATATGGTGTTAAAAAGAGCCTATAAAGTATTTTTGTTGATACAAAATCATAAATTTTTTAAGGTTTTCAATCATGAAACTGTGCGTCATATAACTTTTTATAGTGCCCTGCTTTTGCCATCAACTCTTCATGAGTCCCTTCTTCTAAAATCTCTTTTTCACTCATAACAATGATTCGTGTCGCTTGCTTGATTGTAGCCAGACGATGAGCAATGATCAGCGTGGTCCGACCTTTGGCCAATGAATTTAACGAGCCTTGAATAAGCTGTTCAGTTTCTGTGTCAAGTGCCGAAGTAGCTTCGTCTAATATCAGAATGGGTGGATTTTTTAAAAACATACGAGCAATCGCAACACGTTGCTTTTGTCCACCCGACAATTTAACGCCACGTTCTCCAATAATTGTATCTAAGCCTTCGCTCATGGGATCAATCACAGCTCTTAAATGAGCCAAATCTATCGCTTGTTCAATCTCTTTTTGGCTAGCATCAAGTTTACCATAAATAATATTTTCACGAATTGTACCAGGAAATAAAAAAACATCTTGCTGGACTGTTCCAATTTGTTCACGTAATGAAGCTAAAGTTATCTTTTGAATATCAATACCATCGATTGTTATTTTTCCACTGCTTGGTTCATAAAAACGGGGTAACAAATTGCATAAAGTTGTTTTACCTGATCCACTTTCTCCTACAAAAGCAACTGTTTCACCCGCGGCAATCTCAAGGTTAAAATGATCTAACACCTTTGTATTATCAGCATAAGAAAAAGAAATATCTTGATAAGAAATATTTCCTTTCAAACTTTCAACTTCTATAGCATCGGGTAAGTCAACTATGGTGCTATTGCGATCCAGCTCTTCTGTCAACCTTTTAAAGCCTGCAATGCCTTTAGGATAGTCTTCAATCATATTATTCACTTTTTCAATAGGACGTATAAATACATTTGAAAGCAAGATAAAACCAACAAACTCACCATTAGTTAATTGCCCTTGGATAGTATAATAAGCGCCAAAAACTAAGGCAAATAAATTAATTAAGCGAATCATTAAATAATTGTAAGCCGAACTTATCGCCATCACTTTATAAAACATTAACTTTGCTCGTTTATATAACTGGCTTAAGCGGGTAAAACGTGTATTTTCATAAGCCTCGTTTGCAAAAGACTGCGTGACACGAATTCCTGTAACAGCGGCTTCAACACCCGCATTAAACTCTGCTATACTCTCATAAATTTCAGTATTAACATTCGTCATTTTTTTATTAAAGAAAATTAAAGCGACTGTAATAAAAGGTACCAATATAAAAGTAGCGATCGCTAGTTTTACATGCATGTTCAACATTAAAACAAATGAGCCTAACAAAGTCATAATAGTTATAAAAACATCTTCTGGACCGTGGTGTGCTACTTCAGAAATATCAAATAAGTCGGTTGTCAAACGACTGAGTAATTTTCCCGTTTTCTGTTCATCATAATACGCAAACGATTGACTCTGCAATTTTTTAAACAATTCATCACGCATATCCGTTTCTATTAAAACACCTAATTTATGGCCAAAAAATACGACAATATATTGTAAGACAGTATTAATAATGTAAAATAATAATAAACCAATACAAGCAAGTAAAATAATGCGAAAGTTATTTTGTGGCATGATCTTATCAATGACTTGATTTACAGCAATAGGGAAAGCTAGTTCCAAAATCCCGGCTACAATAGCACAACTAAAATCTAATATAAATAAGGATTTATAGGGCCGATAATAACTAAAAAAGCGCTTCAAAAAAACACCACCCTCCATTTCAACTGATAACAATAAATCTTATTATAAAAAAATCCTTGCATAAAAGCAAAAACTTTTTTAAAAAAGAAAAACCCAAGAAAACATCCGTGTTTTCCTGGGTTAAAGTTTATTCACTATGTTATTCGCCAATGCTTAAAATAGACCGGATATCGTCTTCGGTCATTTGTTGTAATTGTGCTTCATTACCCTGAATGACATTTTTAAAGAGCTCTTTTTTCTCTTGTTGCAGATAATTCATACGCTCTTCAATCGTACCTTCAGCGATCATCCGCCAAACTTCAACGTTTTTTTCTTGGCCTATACGATGTGCACGACCGGCAGCTTGTTCTTCGACAGCTGGATTCCACCATAGATCATATAAAATTACCGTATCTGCACCTGTTAAGTTCAAACCAGTACCGCCAGCTTTTAAGGAAATCAAAAATACATCCCGCTGGCCAGCGTTAAAGGCATCTACCATTTCAATCCTATCCTTAGGTGGGGTACTTCCTCTTAAATAGAAGGTTTCTATACCTAAATCAGCCAGTTCTTTTTCAATGATAGATAGCATGCTAGTAAATTGAGAAAATAGTAAAATTCGACGATTGTTTTCTTTAGCGGCTTGGATTAAATCTTTTACTTGTTCCAACTTACCGGAACCGCCTTGGTAGTCCTCGATAAACAATCTTGGATCACAACAAATTTGACGCAAACGCGTTAATCCTGCTAAGATACTCATCCGATTTTTCTTAAAGTCTTCTGTATCCATCGAGGAAACTTCTTCACGCATCTGCTCAAGATAAGCGAGATATACTTTCTTTTGTTCATCTGTTAATGCGCTATAATAGTTTGTTTCCAATTTATCAGGCAAGTCTTGTAGAACGGTTTGTTTATCTCTTCTTAAAATAAAGGGACGAATCATTGAAGCAATTTTATTTTGCGATAAATTACGGAATTGTTGTCTATTCGGGAAAAAGCCTGGCATAATCATTTGAAATAAGGACCACAATTCATCCAAATTATTTTCAATCGGTGTCCCACTTAAGGCAAAACGATGCGCAATCGTTAATGAACGTAGTGCTTGAGCAGTTTTAGTCGCACTATTTTTAACCATTTGGGCTTCATCTAAAATTAAGTAGCTTAAAGCTAATTGTCGATACTCTTCAATATCTTGTCGTAAACTGGCATAAGAGGTGATCCAAATATCTACATTTTGCTCTAATAAATTTTGCCGTTCGCTCTTATTTCCCGAAACAACTAGTGAAGTAAGCGAAGGTGCAAAACGTTTGATTTCTTGTTGCCAATTAAAGGTTAAACTAGCGGGAGCTACAATCACTGTTTTAATCTCATCTTTTTCTTGCTTTTCTGATAGAAGAAAACTGATTGCCTGTAGGGTTTTTCCTAGCCCCATTTCATCAGCCAAAATACCGCCAAACTGGTAATAACTTAACATTTTTAACCAGCGGAAGCCAACAACTTGATAATCACGTAACTGCGCGTGTACGCCTTCAGGAACTAACGCTGAAAAGTCTTCTGGATGAGTAAGATCATAAGTCATCTGTTGAAAGCCTTCACTAAAGTTTGCTTGGCCTGCTAACTGATCTTGCACCTGTAAGCCTTGATTTAAAGGAACTTTCATAACGCCTTGATTTGCAGAATGTATAGAATCACGCAATTGTGATAATATTTGACTGGTTTCTTGAAATTCTTCGGAATCAAGTGAAAGTACTTGTCCATTTTCCAAGGTATGGTAATCAGCATTTTTCATTAAACTTTGTAAGATGGAATCCACCTCATTTTGGTTAATTCCACTGATATCAAAGGAAACGTCTAACCATGAGCCTGATTCACTCACATTAATATGTGGCTTATATTTTTGACCATCCAAGTAGAGTTCACGTAATTTTTTCCCCATGTAAATTTCGCCTAATTGGCGCATATAATACAGTTCTTGGTTGAAGAAACGGTATAATTCCTCGCCCTTAGGAATTTTTTTATGCCAACCTGTCTCGGTTTGTTTAAAACCTAATTGTTCGACCACGGCTTTTGCTTGACGCTCTCGCTCATAATCGCGCAACACTTCGGGGTGATTTTCAGGAACTTGTTGATGGGCAGGATCACTTGAAAAGATAATATCTCCATAGACATTATCAATTCGTAATTCAATCATGCCCTTACGTTTTTTCAAATAAAAGCGTAACACTAAGTCTACATCACTGATATATTGGTAAACTTCATCGTCAACTTCTACTTCGCCAATTTCTTTTAACAGAGGTAAAACTTGTTTAAATAATTCAGATAACTCTTCTTGCGGATAAGAGATGGTCGGCTCTTTTAAGCGTTTAAGCAGTTGTTCCATCGTTAGATAAATATCCATTTGTTCAGTTGATAATTCAACGATTTGTCCATCATATAAAGCCCAACCATAGTATTGAAAAACTTTATCGAAATCATGGGAAACTGATAATTTAAAAGAATCTTTTGTTTTAGCTACTTGAAATAATAGCACTCGAGTTTGTTCAGAAAAGCTTAACTCTCGCAATTTCTGGTCATCAAATTGAAATACAAAAGGAAAGTCAGCCATTTTTTGTATAAATTCTTTAGCATATTCTACAGGTAATAATAAATACTTTTTATCTAGTTTACCTTCTACTAAAACGCCTGTTCGACCTAAAAGTTCCTGAGTTTGTGCCAGAGAGGCTAAGTGTTGTAATAATCCATTTTCTTCTTGTGTAAACGCATTATGGTTTAAATAGAAACTATTTCGTTTATTAGCCTCATATACCTTTTCTGTTTGATAAACTTGTAAAAACTTATAGATATTTTTTATCATATAACTACGACCGTGCTGTTGGCCAATTTTTAATGAGATGCCTAATACATCAAGTTCTCCACGATAGGGATTAGTGGCTATACTATCCAAATGACATTCGATTTGCAGTGGGACCTGTGAGCGATCTTGTTGACGTGCCAAATGATTCAGCCCTTTTGAAAACATTTTGGAAGCTGAAAAACTATCACTTTTAGGCACAGACGCAGCTGTTATTTTGCGTGATTTACCTTGTTGTCTTAGATATAGTTCAACAGACACTGTATGCTTACAAAAACCATGTTCTTCCCAATAAGAACACTGACAATAATCTTCTTCTTTAGCGCTAGCATCTAAGTCCACTCGATACAATTCTCCACCTAAAACCTCAGCATGCCAAACTTGATTTTTGGGATCAGGGGTAACAGAAAGCACGCGACCATCATTTAAGTACTCTCTTCCTTTTTCAATAATTCGTTCAGGTATACTCCATTTCATTATTTACTTTCCTCCTTTCCTTAGTCAACCACACGGTTAGTAATATAACTTTGGCCACTACCATCTGTTTTTACGATCATTTGTTGTGTGATACGATTTTTAAGCTCTTGTACATGACTGATAATACCAATCATCCTTCCTTCATCTTCTACCATTTCTAAAGCTTCGATCGCCATTTCTAGCGCCTCTTCATCTAAAGAACCAAAGCCCTCATCTATAAATAATGTCTCGATCAAAACACCACCGGCATGACTTTGAATCACATCGCCTAGCGATAAAGCTAGTGCCAAAGCGGCAATAAAACTCTCGCCACCAGATAAAGTATGTGCTCGTCGACTCGTTCCGGCATGATCATCATAGATATTGATTTCTAAACCGGTGGATTTTTTATAACTGCCCTTTTCATCAGAAAGTAAAAATTGATAACGCCCTTGCGTTAATTTATTTAAACGCACGTTGGCTACTTCCAAGACTTCTGCAAAAAAAGACTGTAAAACATAGCGTTCGATCCCCAGTCTTTCTAGGTTATCACCATTCATCGTTTCTGCCAACTGTTTAATTTGGCTCATGTTTTCCATTTCATTTTGATTTGTTGAATATAACTGTTGAAAATCAGCCATTATTTTTTGATTCGAACGTAATACCTCTTGTTTTTGAATCAACGAGGTTTGGACCGAGGCTTCTTTTTCTTCAGCTTCTTGCATTTTTTTCTCTAAATTTTTTAAGTCCGGGCGAAGCTTTTCTTTAAAATCTTTAAGTTCATATAAGCGTTTTTTTGTATATTCTCGTTCATTTTGATCTTGTTCAATTGTCTCACGCAGAGATTCTAGTTGGTTTAATTCCGGCAATAGTTGACGCATTGCATTTTCTGATGAAACAAAAGAACTCTTCTGAATCGCTTGATCAAGTTTTTGCTTGATACCATTTCTTTTTTCTTGTGACCGTCGAACTTGTTGCTGGTATTGACTATTTCGTTCATTTAAGGTCGTCAGATCAGTCTGTACTTTTCCTTCCTGTTGCTTATACTGATCCATCTTTTTCTGAATAGTTGTTATCTCTTCTTCTAACTGGCTTTTTTGTTTTTCCAGATCTTCAGTATTTTGATAACTTAGCTGCCCTTTTAAGGTGTCCTGCTCTGCTGAGAGTTTTGTTACTTCCTCTTTATTATTTGAATACTGCTCTTGCAATTCTGACAACTCAGCAGTTGTTTTTTCATTTTCTTCCTTTAATAAATTCTGCTTTTTCTCAGCTTCTTCGATTTCTTTTATCTCTTTATCTAGTTTATCTTGCCATTTTTGTAAATAAGTTTTTGGTTCAGTTTTTTCAATGGAAATCTCTAAAGTAGCTTCACATTCTTCTGTCAGTTCTTGCAAATTTTCTTGCGCTTTTGTCATTCTCACGCTTATTTGTTCTTGTTCTTTTCTGCGACTTTCTAAAGCTGCCGAAGTTTTTTGTTTTTCTTCCAATGTTTGTGCATATTCTTCTTCACTTTGTGCTAAGTTCTCTTCGTTTTGTGTAATTTCTGCCAATGTATAACTATGTTGCTTCACATAAACAGGATCATGGTGCAATGAACCACAAACAGGACACGGTTCTTCTTCTTTTAACAATAATTGTAAGCGGGCAATCTGCATCTTAGCGTTCTCACTACGAGCTGTTGTTAATTTTTCTTTACTGTTTTCTTCTGCCTGTTGGTAAGCTTCTAACTGTTGCTTTAATCGCGCTATTTCTTCTTGTGCCTTTTTATAAGCAGCTTTTTGATCATCTCGTTGTGCCTGTGCTTCTTCAAAATGTCTTACAAGTTCATCGCAACGATATAATTGTAATTTTTCTTCTTGTAAAGCTGGTTTTTGCTGAATTTTTTGCCTTAAATCCTCTACCAGCGACTGGTTTTTTTCTAGCTGTTTTTTTAAGGCTTCTATTTTATTTTGCTTTTGCGTCATACTCGAGCAAAGCTGCTCACTTTGTTTTTCCAGTTGTTTTATCTTTTGTATAGTCGGCAACTCATCATTAATACGCTTTAAAGCGTACTGCTTGTCCTCTTGTTGTGTTTGCCATTTTTTGTAATCTTCTTTTTGTTTTTTTAAAGCTTCTTGTTCGCTTTGGTTTTTCTTTAACTGAAGTTTTATATCTTTTAAGGAATAATTGATTTCTTCGATTTCTTTATCATAATCATCTTCTTGTCTGAGCAAATCTTTTTTTTCATTTACCCAAGAAAGTTGTGCAAAATATTGCTTTGTTTCTTCCATTTTAGATTCTTTTGCTTTTAAGGTTTCTTGTTTTTGGATTAATTTATCATACTCATCCAGTGCATTGGTAATTTCCTTACCTTTATAAAAAGCTTTTTCTGCTTCTTTTTTCATTTCTTTTTGTTTTTCAAGATTACTTTTTTCTTTAACGATTTTACTCTCTAATTGTTCTAACTCATCTTGCCATTTCAGCAAAGTTTCCTGGTAGGAAGCTGGAGATTCAAATTCACCTTGAAACTGTTGCCGCAAATTTTCTAACTGATCTGTTTGTTTAACCAGCTCTTTTTCTACTTTCTTTTGTTGCGCGTGCAACCATTCGTTTAAGCGCTGATAGAGCTGTGTGCCGAATAAATTTCGTAAAAGTTTTTCTTTATCGTTACTAGAAGCCACTAAAAAATTACGAAACTCTCCTTGCGGTAATAAAACAATTTGGAAGAATTGTTTTGCATTAACATTCAATAGTTCAGTAATAAAGCGGTCTACTTCACCTTTTTTACTATACTGCGTAAGCAAATCTCCTGAAGTAGAAAAAATCGATAAATGAACTTTAGCGGTCTGCTTAGTAAATCCTTCTCCCTTTTTCTTACCTACCATTTGTTCAGGAGAACGCATAATTTCGTAAATCATTTCCTGATGTTCAAAACTAAAGCGAACTTCTGTTAGTTCTTGTGCTGGAGCAAAAGTAGAGCGCATTTCTTTACCTGTGCGTAAACGACCCGAAGTCTCTCCGAATAAGGCAAAAGTCATGCCATCAAAAATTGTGGTTTTTCCTGCCCCTGTTTTACCAGAGATCAAAAATAAACCGGCAGATTGAAATTCACTGAAATCAACTGTTTCATGCAAAAAAGGGCCAAAGTTTTTTAACGTTAATTTTCTAGGTTGCATCATCGTTCCTCTTTTCTGTATCCAGTGCTTGTTGTAAGCCTTCATCCAACCAATGCCGTTGCTTTTGGGTTAAACTATCACCTGTAATATCTTCAAAAAAAGAAGTCAGCATACTGTAGGGCGTATTTTTACGATGTTGTACTTTTTTTAATTGTTTTGTTTCACGACGCCCATTGACTCGTTCAACGCCTAATATATTAGGATAGATCGCACGTAATTGGTTCATCATATTTGTAATAACACTACGATCTGTTAACTGAAAATACCAAAAACAATTACGATCCATTTGTTGATAAAAGCTTGGGTCAGTTAGTGTTTCAAAAGAGGCTTGTAAACTACAAACATCTCTTTTAGCTACGAGCTCATGAAATTCAGGTTCTAATGATTGACTATCAACGATCCATATGCCTCTTGGATCATCTTTTTCGGATAATGAAAATTTTAATGGCGAACCACTATAGAGAGCATTTTGAGTTTTTAAAGCATTTTTTGAGTGCAAATGCCCTAGAGCTACATAATCAAAATCTTGCACAAGTTCATAAGGAATACTATTTAATCCGCCCACTTCGACTGCTGTTTCAGAATCACTACGTGTACTACCAGCAATGAAAAAATGGGTCACAAGTACCTGTTTTTTATTTTCATCAAAAGATGCCCGCATTTTCTCAATAATTTTTTGGATGGCAGCTTGTAAAGACAAATTTTCTTCTTCAAAATAAAGACGCGCTGCAATAGGTTCAAAATAGGGTAGCAAGAAGAATTGTACATCTCCTATTTCAACAGGTTCAAAAGACTGCTTTAAATCTGTATAGAGATGAAAATCAGTCTGCTCATACCATGGCATGCCCGTGCTTAAGCGAACCGCCGAATCATGATTGCCAGAAATAGCCAAAACAGGTAACTTTTTTTCTAGATTCATCTCAATAAAAGTTTGATTAAGCAGTTCGCAAGCTTCTACACTAGGGACACTTCGATCATACAGATCCCCTGCAATGACAATTGCATCCACCTCTTGTGTAAGTGCAATATCTAAAATCTGATGAATAATCTCTTTTTGATCGACTAATAAATCGTATCCATGAAGTTTTTTTCCGATATGCCAATCAGCTGTATGTAAAAATCGCACAGTTTTCACCTCTAAAAATGTCTTTCCCATTATTATACCACTTTTTCAGCTCAACTAAAGCCAAAAAAGTACAGCACCCTTGTTGCAGCGCTGTACTATTATCTATTTTGCTTCATAATGAAAATTAGGATCAATTTCTTCATCTAACTGGTCAAAAGCAGTTTGTAAACGTTCTTCGACGATCTGCATGCCTGCTTCATCTGTCTTTTTAATGTCCCCTAGTTTAACCGGTTGACCAAAACGAACTGTCACACGTTTTCTTTTAAATAAGTCTTTTAATGTTAATGGTCCTTGGTAAACACACGGCACAATTCTCACTTTGGCCATACGACTTATAACCACCGTGCCCCCTTTTAATTCTGATGAATGCCTAGTACCACTGGGAAACATCAACAAACTTAAATTCGTATTACGTAATAGTTTTACGGGTGTTTTTATTGTACTAGGACCTGGATTATCCCTTTTAACCGCAAATGCATTCGCATGCACTAAGATAAATCGTAGTATCGGATTTTTAAACAACTCTTCTTTAGCCATAAAAGCAAATTTTTTAGGACCCGCAGCCACGGCTAAATAAAGCGGCTCCCACCAGGTTCTGTGTGGGGCAACCAAAATATAGTTTTCATCTTGTGGCAACAAATTTTTATTTTCATAATGAGCATTTCCATTAACCAAAAATAAAATTCCCTTGACAAGACCACGCATAAATATATAAAACATTAGCTCTTTCCTTCAATATGTTCTTTTTTATTTCTAAAAATAGTATGCAAGAAAAAATTTCTTTTGACAAGTTTTTTATTTGGGACTCGTTTTAATTTTTAAGAAAAAAAGATATAATACATAATAGACCAAAAAAGGAGGCTGCTAGAACGTGTGTTTAAAAGAAGATGAGCGTATCGACCAACTTTATGCAGATGGCATTAAAATTATTCAAAGTCCCGAAGTCTTTTCTTTTTCCTTAGACGCTGTGTTGTTAGCCAACTTCCCCAAAATCCCCAAAAAAGGAAGGATTGTTGACCTATGCGCTGGAAATGGTGCTGTAGGTTTATTTATCGCTAAAAACACAAAAAGTAAAATCTATCAAATTGAGCTACAAGAAAAACTAGCAGATATGGCACAAAGAAGCGTTACACTTAATCACTTAGAAAAACAAATCGAGGTTTTTCCATTGGATTTAAAGGATAGCTTAAATAAAATCTCTAGCGATTCTTGTGATTTAGTCCTTTGCAATCCGCCTTATTTTAAAGGATTGCCTACAAATCGTAAAAATCCTAATCCTTATTATGCGATAGCACGTCATGAAACACATACCGATCTAGATGAAGTTTTATTCACTTCGTCCAAATTATTAAAAATGAATGGACACTTTGCCATGGTTCATCGCCCGGATCGTTTTTTAGAAATCATTGACTTAATGAAAAAAAATCGTTTAGCACCTAAACGTATCCAATTCGTCTACCCCAAACCTGGAAAAGATGCCAATATTTTACTAATCGAAGGAATAAAAGATGGAAAATTGGACGGTTTTAAAGTGCTTGGACCGATGTTTACATATGATTCTGCCGGCAACTATTCTTTAGAAACAAGCAGGTTACTTTATGGACAATAAAAAGCAATATTTTTATGTACTACTTTGTAAAGATAACAGTTTTTATGGTGGCTATACAACAGACCTTACGCGTCGTCTAAAAGAACACAAAGAAGGAACTGGCGCTAAATATACTCATCCTAAAAGCCGGCGCCCGCTAGATATTATTCACGCTGAGATGTTTGACACAAGAAGCCAAGCAACACAGGCTGAAGCTTTTTTCAAGAGCCTATCCCGCGCGGAAAAAGAGAACTATTTACGTTTGCATCAAGATAAAAACATCTGGCACAAAAAAGTATGAATACTAGCAGCAATAATTTTATCGCCATTTAACTAAAGTGGAGACTAATCTTTATTAGTCTCCTGCCCTCAATAAATTGCCAAGGAGAATTCCAACAAAAACAGCAACAAATCCCACTATATAAGAAGCCCCAGTATAACAGAAAAAGTACTTATAATCTTTCAATCTTAGTAATTCTATACTTTCCACATTAAAAGTAGAAAAAGTCGTAAAAGAACCCATAAACCCGGTTCCTAGCAAAAGAGAAAGCGAAGCACTTAAATTAAAGCCAGTAATTAACCCAAGCAAAAAAGCACCTAAAATATTAATAACAAAAGTAGCTAAAGGAAAAACACCTTCCCAGCTTTTCTTAATCCATTTCGTGGAAAATACACGAGCAAGTACTCCAAAAGCTGCACCGATGGAGACCAAAAAAAAGTTAACAACCATCTTTTTTCCTCCCCATTCGCGTAAATAATACTTTACTTATTTGATATCCCAACGCGCAGAAGACCAACCCGCCAAATGAACTGGCAAGTACATAAGTTGCAGCACTCAGATATTCTTCATTTTGGATTAACTCTACTGATTCTAAGGCAAAAGTAGAAAAAGTCGTAAAAGAACCAACAAATCCAGTACCAAACGCCGAGACGAATAACTTCGGAAAAGAGATCATTTGTAATAAAAAATAAGTAATACAAGCTAGAAAAAAACAACCTAGTAAGTTAACGATGAGCGTAGCCAGTGGAAATTGTGCTAAATCTACTGATACGTACAAGGCATACCTCGTGACAGCACCTAATACACCAAATATAGTAAGTAAAACATAGTACATTTACAAGTCTCCTAAAATATTATTTGTTTGTAAGCAATTTCTGTACACTTCTAAAAAGATTATTTTCACTTGTTACCAAGATTCAAACCCAAATAGGCCTTTAGCCTAAAACACAAAAAAAGCCTGCTATACATAGCCATTTATTGAATAAATACATTAAATAAACGCTACTATATAACAGGCACCATCAACCGTTTTCGGTAATTATAGGGAGTACCATCCCTTTTTTAAATACTAGCACGATTATCGTTGAACTTCAATGTAAAGTCTCCTAAAGCATAACAATAGTAGCTAATCTTTCGACTTATCTGGCGCAACACCTTTGATTATTATATCTGTCCATTCGGCTACGTAAGGTTTCATTTTTTCGTACACCTCAGAATTGGAAAAACCTTCTATTAAAGCTTGAAAAAAAACGATCAGAAATTCATCAGAATACTTTAAATCGACTTTTCCTTCTTTTCTGCCCCTGTGAAATAGATCAAGCAGCATATCTTGGTTTTCCTTGGCAAATTGATTCATCAATGAATTATAGTGCTAAGCAGATTTTCCTATAATATCCAAGTATCTTTTTAATTGATGGACAATAACAACCTGACTAATTATAAATTCAGTAGTTTTACCAACAACATTAATTTTCAAAAAAAGAAAAAGCTAGTTAACCATCCTTACTGAACGCTTATTATTTTGGCTCAACATTAAGCTCCTTCATTCATATCCCGTCTATTATAACCAAGGAATCCTAATACTATCAGCACAATGCTAATCACGGATATTATAATAAAAATGGATATATCAAAATCTTCTATTGGCAGCCTAGGTATCCAACTTTGGATCGCAGTTTTCGAAAACCATTCTGGTAAATCCAAGATACCTTCAAAATAATTAAGTAAAAAAGAATAGGCGAGATAAATATACACTACTTTACCTAGTTTCGGTACCCAACCGAGAGCAAAAGCCGCTAAACCAGTAAAGAATAATACAGCTGGTAAGAAGTTGAAACCAGCAGCTAGAAAGTCAATTATATCCATTGTTGATTTCTCTCCCATAGCTGTTACGGCTGTACTCCCAAGCCCACCAGCAGCTAATAAAATCCCCATTAAGCTAGCAAGAATAGCTAAACCAATACTGGTCCAATAAAGTCGAGCACGGGTAGCCCTTGTCGCATAAAATTGACTTAAGTGTAAACGACTTTCTTCTGCAAAAAGTTTATTGACAAGCGTAATCGGTAAAATTGAAACCAAAACAATCATAATCATCATAAGTGTGCCAGTAGCTGATTCTTCAATGGAAAATCCAGAATGTGTAAACATTTGTTTCATAATATCGTTACTTTCCAGAAAGGTTTGCATGTCCCCATAAATTGAGCCATAAGCCGCTCCCATAATTACAAAAGCAATCAACCAAGCAATAATGATGCCTCTGTTAATTCTTATGAATAGACCATGGACAGACAATAACGATTTTTTTGCATTTCCCCGACCTTCTCTTTGAGGAAGAAAACCATCCCCCATATCACGAGCACCTTCAAGTGAAAAAGCAATGACTACTAAAATAACAATAAAAATCAAAGCAAAAATGACTGGAATCCAGTTATTATCTGTAAAAGGATATGTCAAATACGTCCAGCCCAAAGGATTAATCATGGATAAACTAACATTAGAAACATCTGTCCCTGCACGAATGACATAAAACAATCCTATAATTCCAAGTGCTGAACCTGCTGCTCCAGCTGAAGAGGGCATGATTTGAGCTAGAACGAGCCCAATGCTGGCCCCAATAATCCCAGCAATACCAATGGAAGTACTAAATAGAAGGGAGCCTTCAACAGAAATTGTATCTGCACCAAAACTCACGAGGACTCCACCAATAAAAAGTGCCAATAACACATTAATAAAAACAATTTCTATCATTGTAGCAAGTGAGTTTGCTTGACGACCTATTTGAAAAGAACGTACAAGCTCAGTAAGGCCAAGATCTTCTTCTTTACGAGTATGACCCACCACATGTAAAACTGCTATTATCATCGCAAACAAACCACAAAATAATAACATTTCATGGGTATACATAGCTCCTAAAGTATAATTACTTGCTGTTTCAACTGGAGTTGGGCCTACCATGGATATCATAGCTGGATTTTGTAGTGTTTCATACATTCCGAGCAAACCATCTCCTTTTGCTATTTCCTTAAATGCCGGAACAAAACCAGCGGAAAACAACCCAAGTCCTGAAATCCAAATGATTATTTTTTTCCAATCTCGTTTTAGATTTAGCAAGAAAAGTATATTCCAACGTGCAAATTTTTCCTTCATTATATTTTATCCTCCCTTCAGATTGTTATCCTTCATAATGACGCATGAATAAATCTTCGAGAGTCGGTGGTATAGATTCAAATTTCTTGACCCCTAATTTACTTGCTTCTGATAGAATATCATTCAAATATTGATTATCCGCAGAGAATGTTGCTTGATCATTTTTTTGTTCGAAATCAAACACGCCATTTACATTAGCCATTTTTCCAACATCACCTTTTGTTGTCAAGGTTACAGTCGAACGAGTTAAATGACGTAATTCATCAAGAGTGCCAGATTCTACAATTTCGCCTTGGCGAATAATAACAACCCTATCAGCTAGGCGCTCTACTTCACTCAAAATGTGAGAAGATAACAAAATGGATTTACCCGATTTTTTAATTTTTTCAACTTCTTCCTGAAAAACTTGTTCCATTAAAGGATCAAGACCAGAAGTTGGTTCATCAAAAATATATAAATCGGAATCAACTGATAATGCTGCAATCAAACCAACTTTTTGACGATTCCCCTTCGAATAACCTTTCGCTTTTTTCTTAGGGTCTAACTCAAATCGTTTAATTAAATAATCGCGTTTTTTCTTATCTCCACCGCCATGTAATTTAATGAAAAGATCAATAATTTCACCCCCTGTTAGACTCCCCCATAGAGAGACATCCCCAGGAACATAGGAAATACGTTTATGAATTTCAAGGCTTTCTTTCCAAACATCTTTACCAAATATGTTCGCATTGCCAACATCTCGTTTGATAATTCCTAACAAAATACGTATAGTTGTAGACTTACCAGCCCCATTTGGACCAATAAAACCGACAACTTCTCCAGCCCTTACCCCGAATGCCACGTCTTTTAAAGCTTGGAATTTACCAAATTTCTTTTGTAAGCCTTGTACTTTTACAATTTCCTTCATAACATTAACACCCTCTTTTCAATAATTTTGAAGTTAGTTATAAGTCTCGGTACTTACTGGGTTGTAAACTCTCCTTTTCATTAGATAGATTACTTAGTATACTTATATCCTTAATGCTTATTTGTAAAAGCTGTACTTCAATATTTCAGCGTAACGCTTCCATTCTCTAAGATATAAATCCCCAAACTCACTGATGTTTTCAAAGGAATTTATTTGTTTAAGACCTTTTTCACCAAATCCGAACATTGTCCAATTCATTATCTCAATAGCCTTTTCGATATCTATATCCTCACGGAACTTGGAATAATCAATATTCTCATAAATTTTATCAGTTCCCTCATCATAGACAGGATTAACTTTTTGTTTGATAGCGTCCCTTACTTCAGCCGATTCCTCTTGAATGGAAGAAGCTAGAAAATCAAATACATGAGGAAACTTTTGATGGAAATACAATTTTTGTAATCCAATATCTTCAATTCTTTTAAAAAGGTCAGTCTCACTAACATCTATTTGTTCATAAAACTTCTCTATAACCTGAATACTGTGTTCGATTAAATACAGATAAAGATCCCTTTTATTATTAAAATAATTAAATAGTGAACCTTTTGATATGTTAGCTTTTTTTACAATTTCATTTGTAGAAGCCTTTTCATAACCATTATTAACAAACTCCTTGATTGCTGCATTAATAATTTCCGCTTGTTTTTCTGAGTTTAAGTTGTTGAACATAGAATAAATGATTATCATCTCCTTTCTCTATTAAAATGCAAATGACTTAATTGGTCATTCAAATGAATCATAGCAAAAATGACCGCAAAGGTCAATAACTAATAATTTTGAATTTACCCATTTTACATTAAGAGGGATTTTATTAGCAGCCGGGGGACTAGGAAGCTCTGCCATCATTTCAATGAACAATGATAGCACAATGAATCTAGCCGATTTTCTTGCTTCAGGCTTTAATTTTTTACCAGCTACTTTATTTTACACTGGCTTTGCCAGTCTACTCCTTGGCTGGTTCCCTAAATGGGGAAAAGCAGTCTATATTTATCTGGGATACTCCTTTGTATTGAGCTATTTTGGAAATATTGTTGATTTACCTGACTGGTTTTTTAACACTTCTGTTGAAAATTGGTTAGCTCATCTGCCAACAGATAGCTTTAATCTTAACGCATTTCTTACCATTAGCTTTATTAGCCTTCTTCTGATGTTTTTAGGTTTTCTAGGATACAAACGTCGAGATTTAGTCGCAGGAACATAACCTCTAATAAAATAAATCGTGACTAGTACAGAGTGAATATTTCTCAACTTTAATCGATAAAACAGCCATTACAAGCAAACTTTATAAAATTTGCTCGTAATGGCTGTTTATTTTATAGCTGATTAGGGTTTTGCCGATCAAATTTTACGTCTGGACGTTTTTTATGTCCGTAAATTCTTGGCATAAGTTTTTGATCGATAAAGGGCGCACAGATATTCATGATAATAAGAGCAATGCCAAATCCCCCAGGAAAGTCAAATATGATTCTTATTAAAGCAGTTAAGACACCGCCACCGATTGCAAATACGGTTTTTCCTCCAGGCGTTAACGTACCTGAACTATAATCAGTAGCCATATAAGTTGCGCCGAAAAAAAGGGTCCCTGTTAAAGCATGTGTCATCATAAATTCTAAGTTAAAACTCGCCCAAAAACACATGACTAATACCGTTGAGCCAATGAATAAAATAGGAATCTTAGGATGAATAATACGTCGAAAAATTAAATACAACATCCCGATAATAATCGCTAACTTTGAAGTTTCTCCAATATTACCGCCCAAATCAAGGCCTAAAAATAACTCTCTTAAATCAGGTACTTGATTGGAAACGCTTTGTGCTCCATGTCCAACAAATTCTAAAGGCGTAGAAGAAGAAACAGCGTCCACGCCACCATAGGCGCCACCAAAGAAACCACTAGGTAAAACCCAATCTGTAAAAAAAGGCGTAAAAAATACTTTCGCGCATACACGTGCTGTTACAGCAGGATTCAAATAATTCCGTCCAATCCCTCCGTTTCCTAATCCTAGATTCCATTGCTTAACAACGACAATAGCAAATACTGAAGTTATTATTATTACCCAAAGAGGTGCTGTAATAGGAAAACTTAATCCTATGAGGGCTCCAGTGACCAAAGCACTACGATCATGAATTGTTATTTTTCGATAGGTCACTTTTTGAAATAAAAATTCAGATAAAACAGCAGTAGCCATAGCAACAGCTAGTTGAACAAACACCCACCAACCAAAGAAATATACAGCAGCAATAATCGGCGGAATGAGTGCAAGCAATACTTCAGTCATTATACTCTCCACTGTACGTTTTGTACGAATATGCGGAGAAGGGCCAAACTGTAAATGATTTTCTACTTTTTTTCTATCAATAGAATTTTCCATATGCTCATCCTTCCTGTTTTGCCTGAATCGCTGCTTTAGCTCCACGGATGTTATCTAGTAAAGGAATATTCGATGGACAAATAAATGAGCAATTGCCGCACTCTATACAATCCATTGCGCCTAATTTTTCTGCTTTTTCAATATCCCCTCGTTCAAAAGCTTCCGAAATTAAAATAGGCTGTAAACTCACAGGACAGACATGCAGGCATTCAGCGCACATAATACAGTCCTTTGGTTCTTCAATTTGGGCTTGTTTAGGTGTCAATACAGATACTGCTGTCATTCCTTTACTAACAGGGACACTTAAATCATTAATCGCCTTTCCCATCATCGGTCCACCTGATAAAATTTTGCTTGGTATCGAAGAAAAGCCTTCACAATCTTCAATCACTGACTCCACTGGTGTGCCGATTCTTACTTTTAAATTTTGCGGATTTTTTATAGGCGAGCCGGAAACAGAAATCACGCGTTCAATCAAAGGTTCTCCTAGCTCACAAGCATGGTAGACTGCTCTGGCACTGGAAACATTTAGTAAGACGACATGTACATCTGCTGGCAATTCACCTGCTTGAATCTCACGTCCTGTTAAGCTCTTAATTAGATTTTTCTCAGAACCTTGAGGATACATTGCTTTTAATTCTTGCACAGTCACTTTTTCATTATCCGAAGTTGCATCTTCCAATGCTTTTTTCACATCTTTTTTGTTATCTTCTATGCCAAGATAAATATTTTTTAAGTCAGGATATAAGCTTGAAACGATATCGATACCTTTAATAACCTCATCAGTATATTCCAACATCACTCGATGATCAGAGGTAGAATAAGGTTCACACTCTGCACCATTTAAGATAACCGTGTCGATCTTTTTTTCTTCAGGAGGCGCTAATTTAACAGCTGCAGGAAAAGTAGCGCCACCCATACCAACGATACCAGCTTTCCTGATGGCATCTATAATTTCTTTGTTTGACATTTCACTTGAACGACCAGGAGTAAGGATGGGATGAGCTTTTGTATACGTAAAATCATTTTTTATAATAATACTTTCAACTTCACTGCCACCTGCTTGCAATCGTTTTTCAATTGCCGTAACAGTACCCGCAACCGATGAATAAACGTGTGCAGAAACAAAACCGCCCTCTTTTGCAATCATTTGTCCGACTTTAACATAATCACCAACTTCAACAATAGGTTCAGCAGGCGCTCCAATATGCATAGACATAGGATAAATCATCATTTTGGGTACCGTAGCTTCTACAATTGGCTTTTTATCTGTAAACCCCTTTTGTTCATCAGGATGAGCACCATCTTCTTTATGCATAAACGAAAATTTCATAAATAGCCCCCTTTTTAATGATTAAAACTTCACTAACTATAGTAATTCAAAAGTAATCCCTTTCATTTTGTTTTACTAATCAATACTTATTTGATTTATTGCAATACATTAAAATGCTTATTTATATTAATTACAGTATACATGATACAAACTAAAATAAAAAGGTTTCTATGTGTAATGAAGAACACATAAAAAACCTTTTTATTTCTATAATATCAACTTTATTTGCCGGCACGTTTCACATAGCTGCCTTCTTGTGTGTTAATTTCTAACATTTCGCCTTCTCCGACAAAATCTGGTACGTTCACGACTAAACCTGTTTCTAAAGTTGCAGGTTTACCTGAACCTGTGACAGTAGCACCTTTAATAGAAGGTTGAGTTTCTGTTACCCGCAATTCAACCGTTGTAGGTAGTTGAATCCCAATAACTTCACTGCCATAAAATTGGATTTTTACTTCCATGTTTTCAATCAAATACTTCATTTCGTCTGCAATATTTTCGGTTGGGATTTCGTATTGTTCATAAGATTCCATATCCATAAAATAAGCCATTTGATCCATAGCATACAAGAACTGTACAGTTCTTGTTTCAATAATTGCCTGGTCAAATTTATCCTCTGGACGAAAAGTTGTATCATAAGTCGTACCAGAACGTACGTCTCTTAATTTCATACGCATAACTGTATTGCCTTTGCCTGGTTTATGATGACTAGCTTCTAGCACTTTAATTAAAGAGCCATCTTTTTGCACAAAAGTCATCCCAGCTTTTAAATCACTTGCTGCAATCATTATTCATTCTCCTTTACTCCTAAGAATTGTCCTTTACTATACTAACACAAATAACAAACAATAAGCTAGTTATAGACGAAGTTTACTCACGGTCCTTGTCTTTTTCATCGTCTTGCATTAATTTCTCATTGTAAAAATCTGATTTTTTCATCAGCTCATTTTGGAAGGGTTCATAACCAAATTGTTCAATAAGTGTAGGCTGATCAGAAAAAAGGTTAACACCTAAGCCTAACCTGTCGCCAGCTACTTCCACGCCTAAAGCAGATAATGTCGTAGGGAACATATCCACTGCACTAAATTCCCGATTTTTATTACGCACTTTTTGTTTATTGGTGTTTAAAAACAAATTGAATACAGAACGTTGATAATCTGGATCAACAGAATCAAAGAAATCACTATCCATAGTTAAGTGATCCCCTACTAAAACAACCGTTGTATCTTCATAAAAGGGTTGCTCTTTCATCCATTCTAGTAATTGTGTAATCTGTCTGTCTGAATCATGGATTACATTACTATATTGGTCTCCAAATAAATCTGGTGTATCTTCTGTCGCATAGCCATCTTCAAAATGCGTATCTACAGTCAACATCGTTAAGTTAAAAGGCGCATCTTCTTGAGAAAGTTCATTTAATGTTTCTTTGGCATAATCGACCAATTTACGGTCTTCATAACCCCACCATTCATAATAATCTTCTGGCAGGCGACCTGTGTCTACAGCCCAATGATAATCACGGATATCATAGCCGCCATGCTGAGTAAAATATTTATCTCTACCCGCAAATTCAGCTTCAGAGCCCATCAATAGTGCTTGATTGTAGCCTTGCTCATCCAGAATTTCTCCTAAAGCATAGGCTCCTGGGAAATATTCCGCACTATTTTCTTCTGAACTTTCCGAACTATTTAAACTCGTTGATGGGCGTAGCGGCAGTCCTGAAGTCTGAGCCACCATAGAACTAGCCGTTTGATTTGCACCTGGAATTTGTAACATCCCACCTAGTTTATTCGAATTAGAAAAATTGATCCCCTCATTCTGTGCTAAATCAGCAAAATTCGGCAATAGGTTGTGTTCTTGGATGCCACCTAGCTCTTTAGAAAAATAGCTACTTTCCATAGATTCCAAGAAAATATAAACTAAATTTCGTTTTTTCTTAGGAAATTTCAAATCCACTTCTTGCGGATTCACATAATGTTCATTATAAATACTCGTATTTTCAAAATAAAATGCTCTGATATCAGCGTAACCTATCTCTTTTCCACCTAAAAATATCCCAAAAATCAAAGCAATCAAACCAAAAATAATCACTTTTTTTGTTTTAAAATGGGGCTGTCTTTGTAGATAAATGGAGCCAAATTTAAAAGAACATGTAGTTGCGAAATAAAGTAGTGTCGCTAGAGAAACTGTAATTAAAAGTGCTTCAAGTAACGGATCAATCATATAGTTAATAATTTGCCCGGGATCACTTCCTCTTATAGGCTGTGACATGGTAAATAAAATCTGATCAAGACTTGTATTATCAATACCCTTCATCGCATACCGACTGCTGGAATAAGCAAGAAAACCGGCAAAAATAAGTAGAACCGCCAGAGCGTAAATCAGCCAATTTTTTCTTGAATAACTATACACCTTTTTTAAGTACGCTGACTGAAATAACTTCCAAAAAAGAAGCGTTAAACTAACTGTAATAAGAGCTGTAAATAAGCTGATCCAGCCACTTTTTTCATCATTAAAATGCAATAAAAAGTAGGACTGCCAATTAGAAAGATCTATTTTTTGTTGATTATATAAAAATATTGTTATCCCTAAATATAAAAAACTTGTATAATAAAGTGTTAACCTACGGCCTAAACTTTTTTTAGGCGTCTGATGACAAATTAAAAATACAAGTATAAGAAATATGAAAAGCACGCGTAATATCCCCTATCCATCTACCTCATATTTTGCATATTATAACATAATTTAGCATACAAGGTATGAAAGAACAGTAAATCTTAAATGTAAATAAAGTTTAAGACATGAAAATTTTCTTATTAAACTACTAACTCTGTCTTTACTGCATTAGTAAATCTAACAATGCTTGATTAGAAAAATTAAAGATATATTCAGAGACATCTACATCTTTTAAAGCATCCTTGATCGTTTCATATTTATAGGTGATCCCCTGTAATGTTGCTTCTAAACCTTCAATATCTTTTGTACCAAAAAAATCACCAAAAAATTGAATCGCTGATATTTTACCTTTTTCAGTCGATAAATGAACATCGACAATACCAACATCTGCCATCCGTGTCCGTTGATTAAACTCAAAATTAGGCGCTTGTCCATAAACCCAATCATCGTTGGCATAACGCTCGTCTACTAATTTTTGGATTCCTTGACGATCTTCATCTGTTAACTCTAATTTCTTATCTGAAATTTCGTTTAATGAGTTCACTTGATAAACATGACAGATCAGTTCATCACGAAAGGCTTCAATCGTGGAAGCTTGAAATTGCGGAGCTAAATATGGTTTGACATTGGTTACGCTTTTAGGAACAGAATGTGTTGCTTTTGAAGCAATCTTTTCTTTAGAAACCGTTAATACTTTATCTAAAACCGTTAAATCAACATCATACATCAAAGTCCCATGCGAATAAGTTCGCCCCTTTTTAGTATACATTGCGTTACCAGAAAACTTCTTATCTCCTATGTACAGATCGTTACGTCCTCCAGATGTTGCTTCTTTGGCTCCCATACTACGTAAAGCTTCTAGAATTGGTGTCGTTACACCTCGGTAATCTCCAAAAGTTGTGTCTCCTTTTTTAGTCACAAAACTAAAACTAATATTTCCTAGATCGTCATAAACAGCGCCACCACCCGAAACTCGACGCGTCAATACAATCTGATGTTGGCGTAAATAATTTAAATCGATTTCTTCATAAGCGTTTTGATTACGTCCAATAATAATACATGGTTTTTGTATATATAACAGTAATAAAGGTTCTGTTACATCCGCTGTATTCATTAAGTATTCTTCTGTTGCTAAATTACGTCGAATATCGTTACTTTCCATTACATGATATCGCATGATTATCCGCCTCTTCCTTTTATACTTTTTAAAATTGTACCTCATTTTCTCTTTTGTCTTTAATTTTAGCAAGTAAAGCGCTTAAAAATCTGTACTTATTTTATTATATTACTGTAATACAATAAAAGTAAATAGTTTAAACTACATCCCCCCGATTTTTCCTCCATACAAAAAAAGAAGATAGAACCCACTTATTAATGGATTCTGTCTCCTTGCACTTCTTTTTTACCAATCATAATCATAATTAAAAAGAGAACTTCGATCAAAATAAAAAAGAAGAAAAAACAATGCATAAAATATTGTTCCGGTAGCACATTGATAATCGGATCCGTTACCGGATCAAACATCCAATCATCATTTGTAAAAAATATCTGGTGAAACATAATAAAAAATCGATCAAAACCAATGACTAGCAAAGATAAAAAAACGACTGGCGCTGCCATGCCCCATTGAAATGGACGAATTAAACGCCAAAAACGTTTCTTTTTTCGCAAGTGAAAAAAGCAGAAGACACTGGGAATAAGGGTTACTAAAAAAACGCCATAGTCAAAAAGAAACAGTTTTTTCACATCATAAAAGTGGGCTTTGCCAGCTACAGACATTGTAAAGTCCGGTAAATTTAGCTCTGTCACCCAAGGACGATTTAAAAAAGCAATCAGTTGATCATAGTTTTCCAATAATCTTTCCTTACTTAAATTCACAAAATCTAAAATATTTAAATAATCGATATCTATTACATAAATAAAACGTGCATTGATCGTCAAAGCCACCGCAAAACTTATAAGTGTCAAAAATAAAGAGCCAATGCCTAAACGTTCAAGCCAAATTTGTGGTTTTTTCATTATTCAAATTCCCACTCATCTAAATTATTTATCACGTAAGTTGGAGCAACTGTTAATGAAGGCACAGCACTTTTGGGTGTAAAACCCGAAAGAACTAATAATGTATCAATATCATTATTGATGCCTGAACGTATATCTGTTTCATAGTTATCTCCTACCATAAGAACCTCATCTTTAGTTAAACCAATACGATTTAAAGCTTTTTCCATAATAACAGCTTCTGGCTTTCCCACATAAACTGCTTTTGTTTGCGTTGCAGTTTCTAACAAACTTATCAATGCCCCAGCTCCAGGAACTAGTCCACGCTCTGTGGGCAGATTTTTATCAGAATTGGTGCCGATAAAGCGGGCACCTTTTTGGATAGCTAAGGTAGCGATAGTAAATTTTTCATAGGTAACTTCTGAATCAAGACCAACTACAACATAATCAGGGTTTTCTTCCTCCCAAATAAAACCAGCCTCTAAAATCAAGTCAATAAGCCCAGCTTCACCAATCACATAAACCTTGCGCCCTTTTGCGTCATCTCTCATATAATCAATAGTGGCTAAACTAGCTGTGTAAACAAGATCTTTTTCTACATGAATATCAAATTCATTTGCTAAACGCTTTTGGACTGCAGCGGGACTTTTTGTGGTATTATTCGTGACAAAAAGAAAGGGAATCTTTCTTTCTTGTAGAGATTCAACAAAACGTTTACCTGCTGGTATGGGTTCTGAGCCTAAGTAGATCGTGCCGTCCAGATCGATTAAATATCCTTTGTATGCCATCTTTATTAGTCCTCTTTCTTTCGAATAACGAATTCTTTTGTTTCTTTTTGTGTAATCATTTTCGCATCAGAGCGTTTTTCTTTTGACTGTTTTTTCTTAATAACAGGTTTACTTGTCGTCTTTTTTTCTACTTTTGTTTTTTTCTCAGCTACATGCGCCTGCTTGCTTTTCTTATTATGAGTTTTTTTATGTCGACGATTGGACTTCGTCTTTGTATTAGGTCGATCAACACATTCAACAACAAAATAAGCACAACCAAAATTACAATATTCATATAGATAATCTTCTAACATATTGATCTTTTGGTCTGGAGAAGATTTACGATTCTTCGTGTAAAAAAAACCTTTTAGGCGTAACTGTTCGTAGCCCCAATCTCCTACAATATAATCATATTTTGCTAAAATATCTGTATATCTTTCCCCAAATTTACTCGCATCAAAACCTTCACGATAATTGGCCACTAACTTATAACGACGATTATCAATGATAAATTCTGATTCACTTACTGGAAGAACTTCTTTGCCTTTTTGTGGTTTTTCTTTTTCGTCATCTTCTACAATTTCTGATAAAACCGCTGTGACTTCTTCTGTTATATTCTCTTTTTCTTTGGTCATCTTTTCACCGCCTAAGCTATATTATACCTGTTTTTTTGATGAAAGTGGATATTTTTGCGCGAGATAATTGCCTAGTACTGTACGAATAAACTCGGGGAAAAGAAATTCCACCTCACCTGCAATTTCAATCGTAGGGAAAAAAGGAATAAACATGAAATGGTCCACTGTTGTGAAACTATAGGACTTTTTTGGATCAATGTCTTGATTCATCCACCTTACAGAATTATTCATACCATCATATTGGATTCCTGAATAAACGATCTGACCAAACACTTTCCCTCGAAATCCCATCCCCCGAATAGGAAAATTACGTAAAAAATGTCGATTTTTTTCCATTTCCAAAACCATCCGAATAAGATCAGAACCTTTTAAAGTAACGCGGATCATGTGCATAGGATGAGGTAAAATTTTATGCAGATCATCTTGATTAATAATTCCAGCTGATAGATCATCTAAAAAAAGACCTGTGTTTAAAATAGCTACTTCCGTCTTTCCTCTTTTTTTCACCGCTTGTAAAGCCTCATCAATTAAAGAATGCTCTTGATTTTCCACGCTCAGTTTATATGGGAGCCAGGCCACTTTCTTTTCTTGTAATAATTTTTTTCCTTCATTATTATAATTGAAAATTTCCTCTTCGTCTTCAGGATAAGATATCATTTCCTCGGTTGCAAATGTATTTGCCCGTGATTTATCTATCTGATGGTTTTCATTTAAGAAAAGACTCACCTCGCCAACATATTGGCCAAACCTACCAGCTGCCGCCAGTAAAGTATCGCCCACTTTTTTTCCATTAACAAATAAGTGATGCGTATGTGATCCTATGATGACATCAATAGCTGGTAACTCTTTAGCGATCAATTGATCATCGTTAACACCCAAATGACTTAACAATACTAAAACATCAACTTTTTCCTGTAAAAATTGGACAATATTAGGCAAAATATCCGACCAATTACGTACATCCCAGCCATTTTGCGTATAAGTTAAAGAAAAGGGTGCAGTAGCTCCGATCAACCCTACTTTTGTCCCCATTTTCGTTGTCATGATCTTAAATTCATTCGCCCAATCCGGCAGCTGCAACGTACTTTTGTCAAAAAGATTATCTAAAATCACAGGAAAGTCCGCTTCGCTATATAAATCGTTTAATTCACTCTTCGCATTTCCTATTCCTTCGTTATTGCCAATTGTAGCTGCATCATAATGCGCTTGATTCATCAAAGCAACATTTGCTTTTCCATTTGTTGCTTCTGTTAAAGGATGCCAGCGATCACAAAAATCTCCTAAATCAACAGTAATCGCTGTTTCTTCTTCAGCTACTTTTTGGCGTTCCTGAAGAAAGCGACGAATTTTCGGCCAATTTTCCAGATGAGAATGTAAATCATTGGTATGTAATATTCGTATTTTTTCCATGATCTCCCTCGTGTTCTAATTAGTGACATTTTAAATGAATCATCTATTTTTTTGGATTATACAAAAAAACAGGCAGCAAAAATGCTCCTGGTTTTGTTTTGATAACTTCATTAAAAATCGGGAAAACAGGATTTGAACCTGCGACCCCTTACTCCCGAAGCAAGTGCTCTACCAAACTGAGCTATTTCCCGCAAAATATTGATTCACAGCTTTATTAACAAGCTGCTAGCAAAAATTTGCAAAGCAAAATCGATAGCACTAAATAACCTAGGATATGTCCTAGGTTTCTTTTTTATATTCGGCTGTGTATCTTTTTAAACATTAATCAGACACATGAGAACCGCTGCTTAGTGCTGCTTCCTTCCAGATCTGACACCCTTCACAACGTTCCCATTGTCCTAGCCTTTCGGCACTAATATTATATCGTATTTTTCTTGATGTGACTAGTCCTTTTCTAACATTTCTTTCTTTTTTTGCTTTTTGGCGCGTATATCTTTAAAAAAATCTTTTAATAAAGATGCACAGGAATCCATTAAAACTCCTGATTCCACATAGCACCAATGATTAAAACGTGTATCCTCCAATAAATTAATTAAGCTGCCACAAGCGCCTGCTTTAGGATCAGAAGCGCCAAAATAAACTTCTTCAATTCGTGACTGTAAAATAGCACCCGCACACATAGGACAAGGTTCTAAGGTCACAAATAACTGCGCGTTTTCCAAGCGCCAACTATCGATACTATTGCAAGCTTCTTCAATAGCGGTGACTTCCGCGTGACTTAATGCATTCTGGCTTGTCTCACGTGTATTATATCCCCGTCCGATAATCTCATCGTTTAAGACAACGATCGCACCGATTGGTACTTCAGCTAGAGTTAAAGCTTTGTGTGCTTCTTTAATGGCTTCATTCATAAAAAAATGCTTTTTTTCTTGCGTTAGAAAAAATTCTTTCACTGAGTTTTCCCTCCAAGTTAAATAAAAAATCTGAGCAAATAATCATTTACTCAGAAGTTTATAATTAACAATTATGTTCGATTAAATCGGCAATTTTATCTTTTACATTTTCAGTAGCATTTTTTACGTTGTCACCATACTCTGCAACTTTATCACGTTTGCTACTAACTTTTTGTGCTACTTTCATGAAGGACTCAATATCTTTGTCCTCTAAATTATCAACAAATTTTAATAAAGTTTCATTACCTCTAAACTTGTCTTCTACAAAACGCTCAGCCTTTTTACGATTTGCAATATGACGTACTTTAGTAATCACTTTATCTGATACAAATACTGTTGAAGCAATACCAGCCGCAGCTGTTATACTTAAACCTAATGCTAATTTAGTTGTTACTTTCATATTGTTCATCTCCTTTTTCATTGTCCTACAATCCTATAATAACATGATAAAACAAATAAAAACACTCTAAAGGAGGAATTTTTCTAGCGTCTGCGGCCACCGCCGAATAACAAAAACAGACGTAGTAATTGCAACAACACACTGACAGCAGCTGCAACATAGGTTAAAGCGGCCGCGGTTAAGACTTTTCGAGCCTGTGGAACTTCTTCATTTGTTAATAAACCGCCCTCTGATAAAATTTGCAAAGCTCGTCTTGAAGCATTAAATTCCACCGGTAAAGTGACTAGTTGGAAAATAAAAGCTAAAGAAAAGGCCAACAAGCCAATATTAATAATCATTTGTCCACTTGATCCACTAATCAAAATCCCTACAATTAATAGAGGAATTGATAAATTGGTTCCAAAATTGGCGATCGGAACAATAGCTGTTCTTAATCGTAAAGGAAAATATCCTTGTGCGTCTTGAACAGCATGCCCGCACTCATGGGCAGCTACACCTATTGCTGCTACAGAAGTTGATTGCGCAGTTGCTTGTGACAAACTCAGTGTTTTATTACCTGAATTATAGTTATCAGTCAAATTCCCCGAAATTTGCTGTACACCTACATCATCGATATTTTGATTGCGTAGAATATAACGAGCAGCATCGGTACCAGTCACTTGATGCGTACTATTTACCGCGTCATAACGTTCAAAGGTCCGATTGACATACGATGAAGCGATCATCGAAATAATCATACCTATGATGACTAGAATAAAAGTTGGGTCAAAGAAAAATCCCATCGGAAACATTACTTATTCTCTCCTTGTTTTCTCATTTCTTTTCATTATACACTCAGGGATTGAATTTTTTATGAAGAAATACCTGTTATTTTTATTAAATCACAAGATCCTCATCGCAAATGTAACCTTTAGTGACAATATTAGTATCTCCAATCAGATAAAAATGTTGATTATTTTCTTCTACTTCAAGGGTACCACCTAAAACACGAAGTGTAATGAAATCATCTTTTATCAATTGCTTTTTTTTCAATACATAAGCCGTAGAAACAGCACCCGTACCACAGGCTAAAGTAAAATCTTCTACACCTCTTTCAAAGGTACGTAAAATGACTTCGTTATTTTCATCAAATGCATAAAAATTTACATTAGCCCCCTTATCTAATGCGTCCCAAGAACGTAATTTTTTAGCTAAAGGTTTAATATCTGCTAAGGAGATTTCTTTTAGTTTGGGATAGTTGATAACCAGATGCGGCACACCTGGATCACCTAATTCAACATAGTCCAATAAAAAGTCTGTCTCAGAAAATGACAAATCAAAACTTTCGACAGAAGGTTCGTTAATTTGTACTCTATATTGTCGCTTATCCAAACGCCAGCAATCAACGTTACCTGCTTTTGTCTCAATAGTCATCTGTTTTTTTGCAATACCTGTTTCATAAGCAAAGCGCGCAATACAACGTACACCATTGCCACACATCTCTGCTTCTGTACCATCCGCATTATAAAACTTCATCCGAAAATCAGCATTAGCTTGCGGAAAATCAAGTGCCATTAAAGCATCGCTTCCTACTGAAAAACGTTGACGACACACTTGTCTTGTCAAAGATACCAGTTGTTCATCTGATAACCTTAGCTTCATATTATTAATAACAATAAAATCATTTGCAGCTCCCTGCATTTTATAAAAAGGAATTTCCATAAAATTACCTCATTTCAAAGAATCGGGTATGCGTTCATTTTGGATGATTTGCGCATACGTTTGTCGCTTTACAATTGTTTCAGCATGTCCTTTATTGACCAGAACCACAGCTGGTATTGCAAGCTTATTATAATTATTAGCCATAGCATATCCATAAGCACCGGTAGTAAATGTCGCAAAAATGTCACCTGACGTAATCGTGGGCACCTCTATGTCTTCAATTAAGATATCCGTACTCTCACAAGCTTTTCCTGAGATCGTGACTGTTTCTTCTGGGCTTTGAGATGCTTTATTGGCTAGCATTCCTGTATAGCGTGCTTGATATAAACCAGGACGGATATTATCTGTCATCCCCCCATCAATAGCGGCATACTTTCGGATATGAGGCAAGTTTTTAATATTGCCAACCGTATGCAGTGAGATTCCTGCTTCAGCTACAATACTACGACCAGGTTCTATAGCAATTGTCGGACGTTTTAAGTCATTTTTGTGACAAAAATCTTCTGTTAGCTTCATTAGCGGATCAAGAAAATAAGCATAGGATTGCCTTTTATCCTCTTGTGTATAGCGTACGCCAAATCCACCGCCATAGTTAAGCTCCTTTATTTCATAGTCAAAGGTTTCTTTAATCATTAAAACCAATTGTAAAGCAACTTCTGCAGCTTTTAAATGGGTAGAATTATCAAAAAGTTGACTACCTATATGAAAATGAATGCCATAAAAATTAATTTCAGGGCTTTTGATAGCTTGTTGTAAAATCGGCAACAGTAAATCTTTATCTAAAGGCAAACCAAACTTCGAATCCTTTTGTCCAGTGGAAATAAACTGATGGGTTTTTACATCCACTTCCGGTGTAATTCGAAATAAAATATTCGCTTTTTTTTCTTTCTTACGACAAATGTTAATAATATGATCTAATTCTTGACTACCATCAACAATAATACGGCCCACTTCATAGTCAATCGCCTGCTCTAATTCTTCGTCAGATTTATTATTCCCATTGAACTCTATACGATCAGCGGGAAACTCAGCACAAATTGCTGTGTATAATTCACCGCCGCTAACGACATCAATACCTAGACCTTCTTTTTCGATAATTTTCAACATCGCTAAATGGTTAAAAGCTTTTGATGCATAAGCGACATGGACGTTATCGTATTTTTTTATAAATTGTTCCTGTAAAGCGCGACATTCATTTTCAATCGCTGTTTGCGAGATAACATATAAAGGGGTACCGAATTTTTTTGCTAGCTCAACAGTATCACAACCATCCCAATACAAGTGGTTGTTTTTAATTTCTTTAATCATCTGCCGCCTCCTTAGTATTTAATTTTTCGATCAATTGTACGTAACAGTGGATAGCACGCAATAAATTCTTCTCTTCAAATTGCATTTTTTCACTGTGTAGGGGATAAACATAACCCTTATCCTCATTACGAGTCCCTACAAAAAAGAAGAGGCCAGGGATGACTTGCTGATACATTGAAAAATCTTCTGCCAACATATAAGGTTGACATTCAAAATAATCGTCTCCAGCTACTTGTTCCAAGGCTTTTACCATCTCAGGGTCGTTGTCTACCACCCGATACATATGATTAAAATAAACTTCTGCATGACAACCATAACCTTGGGCAATAAATTCAGCGGTTTCTTTTACACGTTGTGTCATTATATCATAAGCTTCGTCGCTAAATGCACGCATTGTCCCTTCTATTCTTACCTGTCCAGCAATGATATTCATCGCTTGACCGCCAGTAATTTCACCAAAAGTTAATACCCCTGTATCTAGCGGACTGATATTACGAGAAATAATGCTATGCAGTCCCTGAATAATCGCTGAAGCAGCTAGTATCGCGTCATGGCCTTGTTGAGGTTGAGCGCCGTGTGCACTTTTACCATTAACTTTAATCGTTACTTCTCCATTTCTTGCCATCATTGCATGAGGGCGACAAGCAATCGTTCCTTCAGGAAATTCAGGAAAAAGATGAATACCTATGATTTGGTCAATACCAAATTTTTCAATCAATCCTTCATCGATAAGTAACTGAGCACCACCTGGACCTTCCTCAGCCGGTTGGAAAACTAAAACAATCGTTCCTTGAATTATTTCTGGATGTTGACTTAAATACTGAGCAAAACCTAGCATAGCCGCCGCGTGACCGTCATGTCCGCAAGCATGCATTCTCCCTTCTATCTTTGAAGCAAAAGAAGCGCCAGTTTCTTCAGTTACTGGTAAAGCATCGATATCCGAACGAAAAGCTAAAGTCTTTCCCGGCTTTTCTCCATGAAAAACCGCAACTGTCGCCGTTGTCAGCATAGTATATATGTTCTTAATGCCAAATGACTGTAATGTTGCTCGAATGAATTCTGCTGTTTGCTTTTCTTCTAAACCTAACTCAGGAATTTGATGAAGATGACGCCGATAGCTTGTTACATCATCTAATAAATTTTGAATATCTTCTTTTATCTGCATAAAAAACCACTTTCTATTAAAAGTTGTTATCGTTTCACTGAAATCATTGAATTTTGTCCTTATTATATTATATAATTTCAATTAATCAATAGTGAAAAAGTTTAAACAATTTTGAATTTTCATTTATTGAATTACTTGAAGGGAAGTGACGTCATTGTCAGTATTTACAGGTTCCGGTGTTGCATTAGTCACGCCTATGAAAAAAGACGGCTCAGTTGATTACCAAAAATTAGACGAGCTAGTCGAATGGCAAGTCAACGAAGGAATTAATGCCATCGTCGCTTGTGGAACAACAGGTGAAGCTTCTACATTAGACGATGAAGAACATATCTCAGTTATCGAGGCTGTTGTTAACAAGGTTAATAAAAGAGTTCCTGTTGTCGCTGGAACAGGCTCAAATAACACGCAACATGGAATTCATTTGGCAAAAGAAGCAGAACGTGTAGGAGCTGACGCACTACTAGTCGTAACTCCTTATTACAATAAAGCAACGAAAAAAAGCATTATCGCTCATTACAAAGCAATTTGTGACACTATTGAACTACCCGTTATTTTATACTCCGTGGCTTCTCGTACTGGAATGAATTTAGACTACAATACAGTAAAAGAACTAAAACAAATTCCAAATATTGTAGGGATTAAAGAAGCCAGTGCGGATATTGCCCAAATTGTTGAAATAGCACAATTAGTGGATGAAAATTTTGCGCTTTATTCAGGAAATGATGACCAAGTATTACCGCTTTTAGCGGTAGGAGGATCAGGAGTAATCTCCACTATTTCTAACATACTGCCTCAAGAAACGGCCACAATGGTTCGTAACTTCTTATATGGTAATATTGCACAAGCTCGTACTACCCAATTAAAGCAACTTCCTTTAATTCAAGCTGTTTTTTCAGAAGTCAACCCTGTGCCAATCAAAGCAGCAGTCTCTCTTTTAGGAAAATGCGAATTAAGTTATCGTTTGCCTTTAGCTGAACCTGAAGAAGAAACTTTAGCTAATTTAAAAACACAAATGACAAATTATGGTCTTTTATAAGGGGGATATTTAATGCTTAATATTATTTTAAATGGTTGCTTTGGTCGTATGGGACAAGAGTTACAAAACGAAATAAAAAAGCGTGAAGATTTAAATGTTGTTGCAGGGATCGATAGAAACCAACAAAAAGTAGATTTTCCAGTTTATCAAACACTGGCAGATGTTAAAGAAACAGCAGATTTTGTCATCGACTTTTCTCATGAAAGTAGTGTCCCTGAACTGATTGAACAATGTGTACAAAAAAAACTTCCTGTTGTTATAGCAACGACCGGTCTTTCAGAAAATACCCAACAAAAAATGAAAGAAGCAAGTCATACCATCCCAATCTTTTATTCTGCAAATATGTCTTTAGGGATCAACGTATTAATTGAAGCTTTGCAGAAAATAACGCCAGCTTTAGAAGATGACTTCAACATTGAAATTGTTGAAAAGCATCATAATCAAAAAAAAGATGCGCCTAGTGGAACTGCTTTACTACTTGCAGACAGCATAAATGATGTTTCAAAGACAAAAAAAGACTATGTTTTTGGTCGTTCCGGCAAGGAAAATACAAATCCTATAAGTGAAATGGGTATCCATGCAGTACGTGGGGGGACTATTCCTGGGGAACATACTGTCATTTACGCCGGAAATGACGAAGTAATCGAATTTAAACATACTGCTTTGTCTCGCCGTATCTTTGCTAATGGCGCATTAAAAGCTGGTCTATTTTTGCAAGACCAAGATCCAGGAATGTATTCTATGAGTGACTTATTAAAATAAAGAGGTGATAAAATGTCAGAATTACGTTTTACAGATGCTTATGAAATTGCAAATTTTATTAAAGAAGCGGAAAAAGAAACACCCGTTAAAGCCTATATCAATGGTGACATCTCACAAATGTCTGCCGATAACGTTAAAACTTTTGGCAACCTTGTCATCGGTAATGTCGATGACATCCAAGAATTTTTAACGGAAAATAAAGCGCTGATCAACGATTATTATCTCGAAAATGATCGTCGAAAATCAGCTGTACCTATGCTAGATTTTACCACGGTCGATGCACGTATCGAACCTGGTGCAATGATACGCGACCAGGTAATCATTGAAAAAAATGCGGTGGTGATGATGGGGGCAATTATTAATATTGGTTCTGTTGTCGGCGAAGAAACAATGATTGATATGGGAGCTGTTTTAGGCGCACGAGCAACTGTAGGTAAGCGAGCACACGTTGGCGCAGGTGCTGTGTTAGCAGGCGTTCTTGAACCACCTTCTGCTGATCCTGTTGTGATTGAAGACAATGTCGTCATTGGAGCCAATGCTGTAATTTTAGAAGGTGTACGTGTAGGTAAAGATGCCATTGTAGCTGCAGGCTCAGTCGTAACCAAAGATGTAGAACCGGGAAGTGTTGTAGGCGGCACACCAGCAAAAGTTTTGAAGACAAAAGATGACCAAACCAGTTCAAAAACACAACTTTTAGACGAATTACGTAAATAAAAGAAAACGGAAAAGCTTATGCTGAAAGCTTTTCCGTCTTCTTTTATGCATTTGTAGATTTTTGTCTAAGGTGCAAAAAGAGCACGATTAAAGCGCCCATAAAAAGCGAAAACAATGGTGCAGAAAAAAATGTCAACAAAGCTAAAAAAACAGCGGCAACTTTCGTTTTGGTGTCCATTTTATCTAATCTGTTCCCTCCTGAAAATTTATTTAAAGGCGACTGCCTTTCTCACAACTTTATTGTAACCAGTTTTGCCACCCTATACTAATTTTATCCCAAATTCTTATGGAATTATAATATAAACAAGGTTTTCCTAAGATAGATTTAACCTTTATGCTAAAAGAGAGTAAAACAAACTTACCTAACTTATTCTAAATTTTTTTCAATGACAAAAATAAACTATTTTTTTACTCTGTTTCATCATCTTTATTTCTTTTTAATCAGCTGCAAAAACAGTGGTTTTTTCCATTGGTTGTACTTCAGTAAGTTCGCCTTGAACCACGATTCTTGTAGGACCATTCATTTCTCCACAAGTAATCAATGTAACCGTAGGACTTTTCGGTTTCTCGTCTAAAGATGAAGTATCTGTATATGAGACTCGTTTTTTTGATGTTGTTTGATAAACATATACATGAGTTAAATCAGTAAGATAAATCTTATCTCCTACAGATACTTGTTCTAAAGGGGTAAATAAAAGTTTAGGATCATTCATACGATGACTAGCTAAGGCATAATTTCCTTTACCCATTTGTTGCTCAGGAGAAAGTGTCCCAGCACCATAGAGCAGATTTTCATTGCTTAGTCCTTTAAATATGGGTAAATTGATATCTACACTTGGTATAGCAATACCTGCTATAACCGGCAGTTTATTTTTTTCCTGTGAAAATTGTGATGTTACAACTGCTTCTGAACTGAAAGATTCAACTTGGTCAAGATCAAAATTTTCTCGCTTTTTCTTATTTTCTTCTACTTCATTTTTAGTAACCTGGTTTACTTGATACCCTTTGCTCGTGCGTTGAATTAAATGATAGCTGATTTGCTTATTAAAAACCAGAACGAATCCTGCCGCTAAAAGTAAAAGCAAGAGTATACGAATAATAATTTTTTTCATAAAAACCTCCATAGAAGAAAAGAAGGAACCGTAAATATACGAAGTTCCCTCTTTTCTTTTTGCTATTAACGATAGTTATTCGCTCTTTTTCTTGTGTCTTATAATGTAAGTAACACTAACGACTGCAACCAAAGCCAAGCCAAGTATTGAGAGAATAAAGCCAGATGATTCACCAGTTTTTGGCAAATGGTCTGCTTGATCCTCTTCATCTGAGGAAGAAGCATCAGCTTTTACGACTCTATTTTTGTCTGAAGATTGCCCGCTCTCTTTTTGAGCTGCTTGCTCATCAGACGATGCACTCTTCTTCTTTTCAGCTTCTTTTTTATCAGATGATGAATCTTTATCTATCTTGGATCCTTGTTCATCTTTCTTGGGATCTTGTTCATCACTTTTTCCTGAATCATCTTTATCATCCTCTTCAGATGATTCTTTTGATTGATAGGTATTAGTGATAACAACACCATTTGTTGTCTCTTGAACAGAGGATTTGTACCCTTTAACAGATTTTTCTTTTATGGTGTAGTCAATTTCTGTGCCATCTTTATTTTCATCCAGTTCAGTGAAATCTCCCTGCCAATTATTCTCATTTGAAAGCGTCAGTTCTTGATCTGTTTTTTCTCCATTTTTAAATAATTGAACTGTAATTTCATCTGGACGCTTACCATCTTTATTATCAAAATCATCCCAGTTTTTTACAACATTAATACTAGTCTTTCCTGGAGTATAGCTGTTAGTAATGTCATACTCATCAATAACCGTTGAGTAGCCGGAAACGTCCTCTTCTTGAATTGTATAGTCAATTTTTTGACCTTCATTTTCATAAAGTGGTAAGTTATCAAAAGTGTAGCTCCAGTCATCTTTTGCTGCTATAGTTTTCTGTTCTACTTCTTCACCATTGGCTAATAAGTTCACTGTAATTTCACTCGGTCGTACACCGTCCTGATTATCGGCATCTTCCCAAGTCTTTGTTCCTGAAACTTCAGTTACTTCTGCTTCATAGCTGTTTATAATTTTATAGCCATCATAAGTGACTTCATAATCTTTCGGAATATCCGCTTCTTCAACAGTATATTCAATCTCTTGACCTCCGTTTTCGTAGCGAGGCAAGTTGTCAAAGGTGTAACTCCAATCGTCTGCAGCAGTAATTTCTTCCTTACTATCGATAACATCGCCATTTGCTAATAAGTTTACTGATATTGATTCTGGACGGATACCATCTCGGTTATCGTCATCCTCCCAAACTTTCTTTCCAGAAACTTCCGTTACTTCTGCTTCATGACTATTTGTAATGATGACATTTCCTAAATCTTCGTTATCAACATTAACATCATAATCTTCAGGGATATTCAATTCTTCAACAGTATATTCAACCTCTTTACCAGCGTTATTAACAGCTAGTTCTGTCCATGTATAGGTCCAATCATTTTCCTGACTTAATGTTACAGGTTCACTATACTCAGTACCATCTGCAAACAGTTGTACCTCAACGTTTTCTGGGCGTAGACCGTCTTGATTACTTGCGTCTTTCCAATCTTTGGTGACAGTAACACTACGTTCATCTGGAGTGTAGCTATTTGTAATATCATAGCCTTCTATATTCGTTGAATAATCTTTGATAGAATCTTCGGTCACTGTATATGTTATTTCTTCACCAGCTTTAAATTTCGGCATATTTTCAAAAACATAGTCCCAATCATCTTCTGCTGTTACAGTTTGCTCATCTACTTCTTGTCCATTTGCTAGTAAATTTATTGTGATTGCACTTGGACGAACACCGTCTTGATTATTTGCATCATCCCAAGTCTTTTGACCAGCGATATCAATCAATTCTGGATCTCGGCTGTTTGTTACAGTGAATCCTTCTTCTGCACTGCCAGTGATTTCACTTTCATAGCCTTTTGAAACTTCTGTTTCTTCGATTGTATAATTAATCTTTTCGCCATTTTCGTCTAGTTCAGGCAGATCCTCAAATAAACCTTCCCAATTATTTTCAGTACCTAAAACCAAGTTGTCAAAGTCTGTTTCAGAACCATTTGCTAATAGTTCAACTTCAATAGATTCTGGGCGAACACCATCTTGATCTTTTCCGTCATTCCAAACTTTTTCTACAGGAATGTCAGTTTTAGCATCGCTAATATTTCTAAATTCTTCTTCAAATACATATTCCTTATCACCATAGGCTTGATCTACTTCAACTTCGATTTCATCTTCTGATAATCGGTAACCATCTGGTGCTTCTATTTCTTTTAATACATAGGTTCCTAAGTTTAAATTTGGTATTTCGAGAATGCCATTTTCTGTACTAAATTCACCCATTAACACCTCTTCATCATTGACAATTCTGTATAGTTCAAAACTAGCTTCAGATGAATCAATGACTTCGCCAGATGAATCTACTTTACGAAGTTCGATCACTCCGCGATCATCTCTAAATTCTCCGCCAACCCATGAGAATTGTGTAGCAGTAATTTTTTCTGTTTCTTTCGTTCTTGTTTTAACACCTCGACCCTTAAAATGAGCTGTATTATTAACCGTCTGACCATCTTCTGCGGTCACAATGGTACTATAATTTATTGTCAAAGAGTGGGTTACATCTTCTGTAAATTCAATATTTAGAATGGTTTGCCCATCTTCGTCATTTTCTAGTTCAAGTATATAGTCCTCACCTTCAACTAATTCGTCACCGCTACCAGTAGTAATTGTCAAGCTATCTTCGATAAACGAAAGTCCTGCACTTATTGTATCGGTAAGTGTTGCGTTTTGAATTCTTGAAAGACTTTCATTAACTGTAATCTCCCAATCCAATTCGTCTCCGATGTAGGCTTGCGTTCCTTCATGATCAAGAACTTGTTTATCCAATATATCATTCCAATTATTGTAATCCACGGATGAACTGTAAGGAAACTCTCCATCGTCAGTTGTCACAACAGCGTTATTCACATAATTTTCTTTTGATATATCTGGGACAGTTGTTTCGAATTCAATGACATATCTTTCAGTTACCTCTCCTGTGAAATTAACAGTAAGTTCATTGCCGTCTATATCAACCGTATAATCTTCACCTTGAACCAACTCGGTATCTGTAATAGATGTCTCCCCGTTTTCAGCAACATCATAAACGGAAACTTTGATAGAGTCTTCGATAATTTCACCATCATAATCTAGTGTATCTGTTACTGAAACATTTTCGCCAAGATTATTTTGGTGGTAGTTAGAATAGACTTGCCATGCAATCCTCCTGTCAGTTTCATCTGACCAATTGTCAACATCAACCAGGTTTCCTGTTTTCTTTCCACTATTCCATGCTTGTTGACTTACATCAGCGTGGGCATCTCGGTCTTCATCAAATTCATGTCCTTGATTAGTTTCACCTTTATAATTAACATTATTTCGATAACGATTTGGTTCATCCTCATTACTGTGGGAATTTTCAATAACCTCTGGGTCATATGAAGTTTTATATGTGACAACCAATTCGTCATTAATTTCTACGCCCTCGTTTATATTAATGACAAAACCACTATGTCCGTCATCTGATAATTCTAAACTATAATCATCAAATGCTTCTCCACCAAGAGTTACCTCCAGTGAGTCTTCTAGAAAGTATAGCCCGTTATTAGGAAAAGTATCTGTAATAGTTAACGTATTAATAGGTTCTCTGTTTGGATTGGCTGTAAGTTTCCAATCAATTGTTTTGGCATTATAGTCTATACCTTCAAATGACTTACCAAACTCATTTAAAGGCGGATCAACAGTCGTTTCTCCTTCAGTGCCTTCTTCACCGATACCATTACCTTCAAGTGTTGCTTCATTTCTAAAACTATTTTCTGCAAAATCTTCAACCTCAGTTGTATAAGCGATCGTTATTTTACTATTAATATTGCCTAGGTTAATAACGACTGTTTGAGTGCCATCTTCATTTTGTGTAATACTAATATCGCTAGGATCAACATCTGCGCCGTCAATATTAATATCTTCTGCAGTAATGGTACCCAATCCTGCTGGTAATGTATCTGTTAAAATAGCGTTATCGATTGAATGTCCTGCTTCATTTACAGAAATATTCCAACTAAGATTTTTATCTTCATAAGTAAATTCTGAATTTCCTGATTTTTCAAGAAGCGGCTCTCTCCAATAATCAACAGTTGCTTCATCTTCTCCAACTGGATCGTCACCGTCTGTTAATTCAGTATTATTCGTAAAGCTATTTTCTTGTTGATAATTTCCCTCGTTTATTTCTGACCAATCAATCTCTGTGACAAAAGTGATCGTATAAACTTCATCGCGGTTTACTTCACCTAAATTAATTGGAAAGTCTGTTACATGAAAATTATTCGTAATATCTTCGCCATTTTTATCAATTGTAATAGAATCTGCTAAAATTGACAGACCTTCAGGCAATTCATCATGAACAATGGCTTCATCAATGCTTGACCCACCTTCATTCACTGTAATGGTCCATCGAATTTGGCCGATTTCATCTTCTTTATCAGACCAATAAATTTGCTCACCGGTTTTTTGGATCGGATTACTTCTTTGACCCCCATCAACTGTAGTTTGAGCTTCTAAGGCACCATCATCATGATTAAATTCTGCATTGTTTGTAAATGAATTTTGTTCGTAGTCTTCAATGGATGTGGTGTACTCAACTTGATAGCCGCTTCTTTCAGGAACTTCGCCTAAGTTCCAGTTGAAGTTTCTATCATCTATATTTGGTTCAGAAAATTCACTAAGGTCCAATGGGTCGCCAACTGTGCGTTTCCTTTAGCATCATAAGTGATCGGACGAACCACAAAATTTTCAGGGTTGCCCACGCCTTCTGGAAGTGTATCTGTTAATATTCCATTTGCTAGTGGATTCTCTCCACCATTTACAATGTCAACAGTCCAAGTGATCTCTGTGGCATTTGTCTGGCTATCTAATTCTCCTCTTTTATCCATACTTGTATCAATTTCACTTGGTGTGGTAACAACTGTTAAATCTTTCTGACCGTCATGATCAAAATCAATATCCTGCTCCCATTCTTCCGTAAACTTTTCTCGATTAAATTCTAGACCAAAACCGACAAAACCATTTTGAATGCTTTGACCTTCAATATTTTCATTAAAAGTAAATTCTAACACACCGTCGTTAATCGTATAAGTTCCTACAACAGTACCATCAGAAAGTGTTATATTTTGATCCGGTGTGTTTTCCCAGTTTAAAAATACATCCGGCAATTCCAATGTTGCTGTGTCTCCGGCATTGACATCTAGGTCTTCTGTATCCCAAGCATATTGAATTTGGTAAGTTGCATCAAAATCAACTTCTGCACCATCTTCAACATCTTCTCCATCAAGTCTAAAGTATTCAAATTCAAAGATGTTTCCTAGTTCAGCCTGTGGTCCAACATTATCGCTAAATGCTTCTGCTTTTTCTGCCTTATCTTCTTCCTCTATATTTTCTTTACTGCTATCTAGTGTTTCTTCTTCCGCCTTTTCTTCATCAGATGCCTCGCTTGATTCGGTATTTGAGTCTTCTGTTGTCTGCTCTGTCTGCCCATCTTCTTCTGACGCTTCTGCTGATGTTTCTGTTTCTTCTTCATTTGTTTCCTCAGAGTCAATCGATGAGTCTTGGGTCACAATACTTGGCATAACTACTTCTTTGGTTTGTGTATCATTAGCATCATTTGTCATTTGAAATGTTTGCTCTTCTGGTGTTTCTTTTATCACATTTAATTTCAATGACAATTTTGTTGCATCTGTATCAGCTGCAACTTTTACTTCGACTTTCTTATTTTTGGCTTTTAATTCAATACCATCTTTTTGTTCAGTATCATCTGCCAGCTCAATTGGTAAATTGGTCGTTAAAGTAAATGTTTGTTCATTTTCTGTTAGATTACTCGCTATAATTTCACTCGTAATTGTTGCGGATTCTTCATCATTTTTCTCCAATTCCATTTTTTCTAAACTTAGCTGACTTTCTTTATCATCATTTATCTCCATTGTCTCCGCCAAAGTTGCCATCGGCGAAAAGAAACTTTGAATAAACAACACAAACAACATTAGTTGCATAGCTGCCTTTTTCACCCTATAAAATACCACTTTATTCCCTCCTTATTTTATGAAACAATCTTCAAAAATCCTTTTATTATAGATAATTGACAGATTATAAGATTCATAATTTAACTATAGCTTGTTTTATAACAATTATAAATTTCATAATTTAACAAACTGTTTGTTAAATTATGAAACAGCTATAATATTCTAACAGGTAGAAATATATCTACTGATTTTGGTATGATGTATTAATAGTATTTACATATATTTATCAACTATAGAGAAAGGAGGGGCTAGCTGAACATCGTCTTTGACTTCAGCAAAAATATGTTTTTACCTTTAAGAGATCAATTTTTAAGAAGAGATATTCTAGATTTACTTGACAACGAAAGCGATTTCGTCCCCGTGCAAGAAATTGCTGATCGGCTTGAATATCCTAGTGTTAGTGCGGTACGAAGTATGTGTGATGATTTAAGAAGAAAAATTCGAGATTTATATTCATCTGAAGAAATGGAGTTCATTATTAGCGTACGAGGAGGCGTCAAACTTATACGTCATGGTACAAATTTACAGTTGCTATTGGAAAAAGTTACAGATGGAAGTGTTGCCGTTCAGGCTGCTTTACAGCTTTTTTTTCAACGAGAGTTTTCCGTATTGGATTATTGTGAAAGCCATTATATTTCAAAATCAACCTTATTACGTAAGATGAAACAAGCAAATGATTGGATCAGCAAGTTTGGGCCTACAATGACATTTGCTAATACGATTAAACTACATGGCAACGAAGCAAATATTCGAGTTGTCCATTACTTTTTCTTAAAATTGGGGTATGAAACGCTAGATTCCTTTAGTGGAATCGACAATCCCGAATACTATGTCGAACTAACCAAAAAAATCTTTGAGTATTTAAAACTTCCTTATATTGAAACACAAGCAGAACATGTTGCATTTTGGGTATTTGTAAACCAGCATGCCGTCGAAAATCAGTTTCCCGTAAAGTCAAGCGATCCTATGTTAAAAACCAAAGAATTTTACCATTTTATTGACAAACCAGATTTTTTAACTCAGTGGCAAACAATTGATTGGGAATTATTTTTATTATTTTTCTACGCTATGGGATATATGCCAATAAACGAGAGCGTTACACTTAAAGATGCTAATCCTTTCAAATGTTGAAATCCAAACTTGGATTTCAACATTTGAAAGTACATTTTTTTCTATTCCAAAAGAAAAAATAGCCCCTTTGAAAATTACATTGCAACGCCAATTGCAATATATAGAGATGACTCGTTTGGATAGTAGTGTAATGTTTTTTACTGAATCAGTACATCCCGAAAGGATTAAAATATATTATCCAAAATTCTATCGTATTTTTATTGAATTTTGGCAAAATTTAACTGCTGAAAATATATTAGATTCTCATATGTCTGGATTTCAAATACCTTCCTTTTTCAATTGTGTGGATTTAGTTACATTTTCTTTTTACATGCCAAAAATTTATCTATTTATTTTTCATGATACTACAATGATGTATGCACGATACGTCGAAAAACGACTAACTAACATCTTAGCACAATTCAATATTGAATTTGTTGACGATTATAAAAAAGCAGATTTGATCATTTCAACTGTAGATTTTCTAGATCCTCTTACAGAGGATCAGGAACTTTTACAAATTCGCGGTTCTTTTTCTGAGAATGATCAAAAATCGATTAAACGTGCAGTCAATCGATTGACTTTATCCAAAAATAAAGATATAAGTATATGATAATATAAAAAAAGCCAAAAAATCCGGAAAGTTTGTACAAATTAACAAACTTTCCGGATTTTTATAATTCGAAATTGACTAGATTTTGTCCATCCTCTTTTACAAATTAACGTTTATATTGATGAACTTCCAACCCATGTTCTTGCAAGAAATGACTGAATGGTTGTAATTCTTCAGCTTCATAGCGGGATTTGAATTCATCTACTTCATTTTTTGAGAAGAAGTAAGGATCTAGCTTCAATTCTTCTACTGGAAGAGGACGTTCTTCTGTAATTTTAGCATCAATTAGCACAACTCGACCTGCCTCTTCATCTGCTTTTGCTTTTGCAAAGACATCTTCTAATTGTGAAATTTCAGTAACTGTATAACCTACTGCTCCTTGCGCTTTAGCAATTGCAGCAAAGTCTACGTCTGTAATATCAACACCGTAATAGTTATCATTTGTGTCTTCTTGTTCGTCACGAATAAAACCAAAACGTTCATTGGTAAATATTACATGAATAGAAGCTAAATTATATTTTACAGCTGTTACAACATCTTGCATAGCCATAGCAAAGCCACCATCACCAGATAGGTTCCAAACTTGGCGTTCAGGTTGACCTAATTTAGCTGCTAGAGCACCTGGCAAACCGTTACCCATTGTGGCAAATACTTCAGAAGTACGCCATAAATTTTTCGGTGTCATGTGTAGATGACGAATTGAAGTTTGCGTCGTGTTACCTACATCTATTGAGTAAGCAGCATTTTCTTTTGATATATCGTTGATAGCTTTAAATACTTGATAAAGTTGTAGTGGACCGGAAATTTTGTTTTCTAATTTTTGCATGTAAGCTTTCCAGTTTGCAACGTTATCAATGTTTGCTTGATACCAGCCATTGTCTTCTTTTTCGTCAATTTTATCTGTAATTGCACGAATAGCAGCACCACCGTCACCAAGAATAGCAACATCAGCAAAATGACGTTTTCCTAGTTTTTGTTGATCAATATCAATTTGGATAAATTTATCAACATGGTCAAATTTACCTGTTACCTCAGCAAATGGGAAGTTACTACCTGCAAATAAAACGGCATCTGCTTCTTCAAATGCTTCGTTCGCTGGTTTCCATCCTACACGGTGAGCAGAACCTAATAACGCATCAAATTCATAATTGTAATCGTCAAAGTTAATTCCTGTAATTGCTACAGGTGCTTTAATTTTACGGCTTAATGCAATCACGTCATCTGAATGACCGCGAGTTCCTTTACCAGCATAAATCACTGGGCGTTTAGCATTAGACAGTGCTTTAACTGCAGCATCAATATCTGCTTCATTTAAACCAAGTTCAGGATAATCGCGATAATCTGCAGCAGAAGAATACCAGCTATCTGCATCTAATTGTTCCCAACCAAAATCAACTGGGACTTCCACAGCAGCTACACCGTTATTAGCAATTGCTGCACGAATAGCTTCGTCAAGTACCTTAGGTAATTGTTCAGGGTAAGCTACACGGCGGTTATATACCGCTACGTCATTAAATAATGGATTTTGGTTCATTTCTTGGAAAGCGTCCATATTTGATTCTCTAAGTGCACGTTGTCCCAAGATAGCTAATACTGGGACGTGGTCAAATTTGGCATCATACAAGCCATTGTATAAATGAGTTGCGCCAGGTCCAGCAGAACCAAGACAAACACCTAATTTGTTGTTAAATTTAGCATACATCGCTGCCCCTTGTGCTCCTGTTTCTTCATGGCGAACTTGAATAAAGTTAATATTTTCTTGTTCTTTTTCAAAAGCGTCCATCAAAGAATTCAATGAGCCAGCTGGGATGCCAAAAACGTCTTGTACGCCCCACTCTTCTAGTACTTTGAGTCCTGCAACCCATCCATCTATTTTTTGATCAGTCATAATACTTGTAAATCTCCTTTCAATTATCGTAACTCCATCGTCTATAATAATATGTACAAAACGATAATGCAAAGAAATTGTTTAAAAAGTATGTGAAATATAAAAAAGGAGAATTTAGAAAATAGGAGAATTTTTTTCTTGTTATTATCTATTGCGTCACTGAACAAGTAATGAAAAAGAAAATTACTATTTGTTCATGGGTCGAACCACTAGTGAAAAGTGAAAACATTCTTTGTTTGTCAGCTGAAATAAAAAAAGCCTGGTATCTTACTAATTAATTAGTAAAACATCAGACTTTTATAACTTTCATAAGGAGTTTAATTAAGTTATTTCTTCTTCGCTTTATTCATCTGTGCCATCCGATCGTAAGTACCAGCACGTTGTTGCATATCTTTTATCGTTTGATCATACATCTCACCAACTAGTTCTGGATCATTTTTAATTTTCTTCAATGCAGTAAAACGCGTTTGTGTATTCAATAAATCAGGAATCTTATTAAAGTCCGCTTTTTTAAAGTCTATCCGTAATGGCTCTTTGCCTTTAGCACTTTGTCGAGGATCATAACGATACAACTGCCAATAACCAGACTCAACAGCTTCCTTGGATTCTTTGACTGAATTTTTCATACCTCCACGTAACCCATGATTAATACATGGCGTATAACCGATAACTATTGATGGTCCATGGTAGCTTTCCGCTTCAGTAATTGCTTTAACTGTTTGTGTTTGGTTTGCTTCGATAGCAACTTGCGCTACATAAACATTGCCATAAGTAGCAGCCATCATACCAAGATCTTTTTTCGCTGTCTTTTTACCACCTGCAGCAAACTTCGCTGTAGCAGAAGTTGGTGTTGCTTTAGACATTTGACCACCCGTATTAGCATAAAGCTCATTATCCATGACCAAGATATTAACATCTTCTCCACTAGCTATTACGTGATCTATTCCAGCAAAACCGATATCATAGGCCCAGCCATCTCCACCAATCAACCATTGGCTTGGCTTAACAAACATTTCTTGATCTTTTAATAAAGATTGTAGTTGTTTATCATCTTCAGTTTCTAAAGCAGCGATCAGTTTAGCAGCCCTTTGTTGGGATCCTTCACCCTCATCCTTATGGTCAATCCAGTCTTTAAGCAGGTTTTGTGTTTCTTCAGAGCCTAATTTCTCATTTAGCGCACGTTGCGCTTTATGGACAACACGGTTACGTTTTACTTGATTGGCAATATGCATACCAAATCCATATTCTGCATTATCTTCAAATAAAGAGTTACTCCATGCAGGCCCTTGTCCCTTATCATTAGTAGTGTAAGGAGTTACAGGAGCCGAAGCGCCCCAAATAGAAGAACATCCAGTAGTATTTGCAATCATCATTCGGTCGCCATATAGTTGTGTCAACAATTTAACATATGGCGTTTCACCACAACCTGCACAAGCACCCGAAAATTCAAGTAGCGGTTGTTCAAACTGAGAACCACGTACCGAATTTTTCTTCATTGGATTTTCTTTTTGTCGTAATGTCATCGCAAATGCCCAGTTAACAGCTTGTTCTTGCTGATCTTCATAATCTTTCATAACTAATGCGCTAGCAGGACAAGCTTCTACACATAAACCACAACCTGTACAATCTTCTAAGGAAACTTGGATACGATATTTATAACCGTCTTTACCTTTAAAGTCACGAATAATGAAACCTTCTGGAGCTTCTTCCATCTCCTCTTCATCAGCTAAGAAAGGACGGATGGCCGCATGAGGACAGACAAAGGCACATTCATTACATAATGTACATTTTTCTGGAATCCACTCTGGCACTTCTAAAGCGATCCCACGTTTTTCATAAGCAGCTGTCCCCATAGGCAAGCGACCATCATACATACCATTATCAATCAAATTACCAACTGTTAAATTATCGCCTTCTTTTCTAGCAATTGGATCTACAATGTTACGTACAAAATCAGGCCTTTTTTCTTCACTAGAAGATCTAGAAGGCACTTCTTCTAATTCAGCCCATTCTTTTGGTACAGTAATTTCATGTAGATTTTCAAAAGTTTGATCGATTGCTTGCCAATTTTTTTCTACGATTTCTTGTGATTTTTTACCATATGTTTTATCAATTTCATCTTTTAACAATGGTAAAAATTCTTCTCTATCCATAATATCTGTTACTTCAAAGAAAGCTGCCGACATTACTGTATTAATGCGACGTCCTAAGCCAGTCGCTTTTGCAATATCCATAGCATTAATAATGTAGAATTTATTATGATGTTTAGCTAAATAACGTTTTAAATTGGTTGGCAAATGTTTATGGACTTGTTCTTCATTCCACACAGTATTCAATAAGAAAGTACCGCCGTCGCGAAGACCTTTTACCAGGTCTAATTTATAAATATAGGCTGCATTATGACAACCAACAAAATCAGGTTTTTCCACTAAATAAGTCGAGTCTATTTTTTCATCCCCAAAACGCAAATGAGAAACCGTCAAACCACCGGATTTTTTAGAATCATAGTCAAAATAAGCTTGGGCGTATTTATCTGTATGATCACCGATAATTTTAATCGCTTGTTTATTAGCACCTACTGTTCCGTCAGAACCAAATCCCCAGAAACGTGCTTGAAAAGTAGAATCAGGCGTTAGATCTAACGGTTCAGTTTTAGGTAAGGATAAATTGGTCACTTCATCGACAATCCCTACTGTAAAACGAGCTTTTAATTCATTAGCAGGTAACTGCATATGATCATAAACACTCACGATTTGATTTGGAGTAACATCTTTTGAGCCAATACCATAACGTCCTCCAATAACGATTGGGCGATTAGGATGTTGATAAAGTGCACTTTGTATATCCAATAATAATGGTTCTCCATCAGACCCGGGCTCTTTAGTACGATCTAACACAGCCACTCGTTCAACAGTATCAGGCAACTTTTCTAATAAGTTTTCGGTTGGAAACGGTCGATATAGATGAATATTAAGATGACCAACTTTGCGTCCATTTTCATTTAAGTAAGCAACAGCTTGCCGAACAGTTGGTTCAACTGAACCCATTGAAACGACAACCTCGGTGGCGTCTGGCGCGCCGTAATAAGTAGTTAAGTCGTAATCTGTACCTCTTAACTGATTAATTTTTTTCATGTATTTTTGAACGATTGCTGGCATTCTATCATAATATTGATTAACCATTTCACGTGATTGAAAATAGATATCAGGGTTTTGCGCTGAACCAGAAACAGAGGGCCTATTTGGATTCATTGCTCGTTTGCGAAAAACTTCTAGTTGATCCCAGTTCACCATTTCTTTCAAATCATCATAATCGATTACTTCTATCTTTTGTAACTCATGGGAAGTACGAAAACCGTCAAAAAAGTTGGTAAACGGTAAACTCCCTTCAATACTTGCTAAGTGAGCAATAGCAGATAGGTCCATTACTTGTTGTACACCTGATTCGGCTAGCATACAAAAGCCTGTTTGGCGCGTTGCCATCACATCACTATGATCACCAAAAATGCTCAAAGCATTCGTTGAAACTGCCCGAGCTGCCACATGAAAAACACTTGGTAAAAGCTCTGCGGCGATTTTAAACATATTCGGAACCATCAATAATAAACCTTGGGATGCTGTGTATGTTGAAGTTAATGCGCCTGTTTTCAAAGAACCATGGACAGCGCCAGCAGCACCTGCTTCTGATTGCATTTCAACAACTTCTACTGCTTCACCAAAAATATTTTCTTTTCCTTGTTCGGCCCATTCATCCACAACTTCAGCCATTGTAGAACTAGGGGTAATTGGAAATATTGCTGCAACTTCGGTAAATGCGTAGGAAATATAGGCAGCTGCTGTATTTCCATCCATTGTTTTCATTATTTTCATTGTAAACTTCCTTCTCTATTCTTTGCCTTTTCCTGCGTGACATAATTGTTTATCTCTTTTGCTGCAAGTTTACCTGCTCCCATCGCTAAGATGACAGTAGCAGCTCCTGTGACGATGTCTCCGCCAGCAAATATTCCGGCAATACTAGTAGCACATGTTTCTTCATCCGCATCTATGTATCCCCAATGGTTCAAGTCCAATTCAGGAAAAGCGTCTAACAGTACCCGATTGGCACCTTGACCGATAGCTTCAACTGCTTCATCTGCCTTAATAATAAATTCACTACCCGAAATGGGAACGGGTCGGCGGCGTCCACTATCATCTGGATCACCAAGTTCCATTTTGATACATTTAACACCAGTTAAATTTCCATTCTCATCTCCTAAATATTCAATTGGATTTGTTAACCAACTGTACTCGATTCCTTCTTCCACTGAGTGATAAAATTCTTCTTTTCTAGCAGGTAATTCATCTTTTGAACGGCGATAGACAACTGTTACTTGCTCAGCTCCTAAACGTTTAGCCGAACGTGCTGAATCCATCGCCACATTTCCTCCGCCAATAACAACAACATTACGGCCATTTTCAACCGGAGTATCATAATTAGGAAAATCATAACCATGCATCAAATTAACCCTTGTCAAAAACTCACTTGAAGCATAAACACCTTTTAACCCTGAACCAGATATTCCCAAAAATTTAGGTGTCCCTGCGCCAATTGCAATGTAACAAGCGTCAAATTCATCCATGACTTCTTGCATATCAATCGTTTTCCCCACGACCACATTCGTCTGAATATTTACACCCAAGTCTTTAATTTGTTGTATTTCTTTATCTACGATATCTTTAGGCAAACGAAATTCAGGTATGCCATAACTCAAAACGCCACCAGCTTTATGTAATGCTTCAAAAATGGTAGTTTCATAACCCATTTTTGCTAAATCACCAGCTACAGTTAGTCCTGAAGGGCCCCCTCCGACTACTGCAACTTTTCCTTTATCTAATTTGACGGCCTTATCTTTTGAAGATTGCTCAAATGACCAATCGGCCACTAAACGTTCTAATTTGCCGATAGCTACAGGTTCAAATTTCTTTGACTTACCTAATTTACAAACCATTTCACATTGTTTTTCTTGCGGACAAACTCTACCGCAAATAGCTGGTAAATTCGAATATCGATTGATAATTTGATAAGCTTTGGACATATCATCATCTTTAATCGCCTGAATAAAACCAGGTATATCGATCATAACAGGACAATGTTTAATACAAGGCGCATCTTTACACTGTAAACAACGGCTAGCTTCAAATTTTCCTTGTTCCACTGTATAACCCAAAGCTACTTCCTCAAAATTATCCTTACGTATTGTCGGCTCTTGTTCAGCCATAGGCGTTTGAGTATAACTTCTTTTAGGCATTTTCTTTCACCTGCCTTTTAAGTTGACCATATGAAAGTGCTTCTTCTTCATTATATTGCGCCATCCTAGAGATAAACTCATCCCAATGGACCTCTGATCCTAAAAACTCCGGCCCATCAACACAAGCAAATTTAATTGAATCAGAAATAGTGACACGACAACCACCACACATTCCTGTTCCATCAATCATAATAGGATTCAATGAAACATATATCGGCAAGTTATACTTATCTGCTGTAAGTGTACAGAATTTCATCATTACGCTAGGTCCAATGGCCCAACAAAAATTGATCGTTTGATGAGTTAAAATTTTCGACATAGCATCAGTGACCAAGCCTTTTTCCCCTGCTGAACCATCATCTGTCATAACATACAATTCATCAGACGCTTCTTTGCACTCTTTTTCCAAGATAATTAAATCTTTTGACTTTGCTCCGAGGACCGTTATGACATAGTTACCAGCTTTTTTGAGTTCTTTTACGATCGGATATAATGCAGCAATTCCTACGCCACCGCCAACCAGTAAAACGTTTCCATAATTTTTAATTTCAGTAGCTTTCCCTAAAGGACCCGCCAAGTCTTTCAGGGAATCGCCATCGCATAATTCTGCCAGTGCCGCAGTAGTCTTACCAACTACTTGAAAAATCAAGTGAATCTTACCTGCCTGTTTATCGTTATCAACAATTGTCAACGGAAGCCTTTCACCAAATTCATCAATTCGTAAAATAACAAATTGTCCTGCTTTTGCCTTAGATGCAATCTGTGGTGCTTTAACCCAAAATTCGTATTCATTTACCGCAAGCCTTTTACAATTGGAAATTGTAAACACTGTAGTCCTCCCCATCTAAACCAAACACTAAGCATCAACTAATGCTTTAACAAATTCCTTCAAAAGAACTTCATCCTCATCATCTGCATCATTTTCTATTTTTACGACTTCATGTCCTTTTGTAGCGCCAGTTTCAGCAAATGCTTTATCAAAATCCACTGCTGCATCGCAGAAAAAATCTGGGTATAATTCACTATCACCACTGCCTACAACACCATAAACTTTACCAGAAAGATCTTGTTCAGGTAGCTCATCATAAAAATCTTCTAAGTCAAAAGGTAGCTCTCCTTCATCATAAGTATAAGTTGCTATCACACAAATATCTGCATCATCAAAAAAATCCTCATCCGCATCATCTGCTTCCACGCGTTCAACCTCTATATCTAAATTAGAAAATTGATTCTCTAAAATTTCTGAAATTCCTTCTGTATTCCCAGTCATGCTAGCGTACACAATCTTTGCTAATGCCATCTTCCAACGTCCTTTCACTTATAAGTTTATCCTTCAAACTAAAATCATTATTAACTAAATTAACTATATCACAAAAACAAAGAATTTCAACAATTAATTAGCATGTATAAAAATTTTTTTGAGGGAAGTTTTTTTATTAAAAAAAAGACAGAATCATTTTTGATTCTGCCTCTAGACAGTTACGACAGTGCGGCATTTTTTTATTTTGTTCTTTAGAATTATTATAAACAATTTCTTACTTTATTTCAATCTTTTTTGAGAAAAGTTGAGCATACTCACTTTGCGTATCGATATCTTTTAATTGTTCATCATAAAATTCAAGACAGACCCAATTTTCTTTATGCCGATCACGAACCATACGTCCTCCTGTGTCCCCAGTCACTTGTATAAGTTCTTTAAAATAGACTTTTCCAAAAAAGACAGGACCTCTTGGCTTTTTATCATAAAAAGGAACAACAATTGCTTTTTTATTACCAGAATTAGCAATTTTCTGGAGCCCTTTTGTCGTTAAAAGTGGTTGATCAATTGGTAAAAACATGGCATGGTCTCCTCTTACATTCATTGTTCCCAAACGTACACTCATACTTTGACCTAAATTACTTTGCCTATTAAAAACAATTCTTACGTTGCCAGGAAAATTACATTTTTTGTAATCTTCTGGACGAATAACCACGATTACTTCAAAAAAACCTGCTTTTTGTGCCATTTCCACTGTTCTTTCAATGAATGTTTGTTTTTTATAAATTAAAAACAATTTATTTTTTTGCATTCTTCTTGAAAAACCACTGGCCATAATCACTGCACTAGTATGTGAAATCAAGCAAACACCTCTTTGCACATTTCCTAACTATTTTTTTCTTTTTTTCTTTTGATAAGGTGTATCTTCAATAGGCAAAGTCGGGCGAAGATTGCCGTCAAAAGCATAATACGCTCCTGAAATCGCGGGTGCCGTTGGGATTGTAGCAAGTTCTCCTACACCTTTGATACCATAAGCTAAGCCCTCATGTAGACCTGGCGCTTTAACAAAGCTTGTTTTAATTGGTGGAACCTTCGATGCATCCAACAACCCCAAATTTGTATAACGAGCTTTAACATAGCCATCTTCCATTAAAAATTGTTCTGTTAAAGCATATCCCATTCCCATAACGACGCCGCCTTCAATCTGCCCTTCAGCTGCTCGTGGATTAACAACTTGCCCTATATCGTAAGCAGCAACAATATTTGCTATCTTCCCTTTTTCATCTAATTCAACAACTTCTGAACAATAGCCGTACCCTGCATGACTTACTGGATTTTTCTTATCTGAATGCAACGCATCTGTTTTAGCCGAAAACTCATCATAATACTCTTGTCCTTCTAAATCACTAAGTGAGTAGCCCATATCTAGATCAATACGTAATTTTTGAGCAGCCCGGCGAACTGCTTCCCCCGTAAATAATGATTGACGAGAAGCAGTTGTTGTTTCTGAATCCGGCGTTCTACGCGTATCTGGCCCTTCTACAACAATAAGGTCCGGGGGTAAGTTTAAAGCTTCCAGTGCTACTTGTGCCGCTACAGTTGTGATTCCTTGTCCTATATCAGCTGCACTTGTCCGTATATGAACTTTGCCATCTTCGACAGAAACAATACAACGACCTGTGTCAGGTAAACCTACACCAATACCACTATTTTTGAAAAAGCAGGAAATACCAGCATGCTCAGCTTGTTCATATGTTTCTTTTACTTCTAATAGGCTTTCCTTCAAAGCACAATTTGAAGAAACTAATTGACCGTTTGGTAAAACATCCCCAGCTTCGACCGCATTCTTGTAACGAATCTCCCAAGGGGAAATGCCAACTTTGTCTGCCAACAGATTAATATTGCTTTCGATCGCAAAAGCGCTTTGAGATACACCAAAACCCCGGAAAGCCCCAGCTGGCGGATTATTTGTATAAACAGCAAAACCTTCAATATCAATATTTTTGTATTTATAAGGTCCAGCAGCGTGTGTACAAGCACGCTGCAACACAGGACCGCCCAGCGATGCATAAGCACCTGTATCCGCTTTTATAACTGCTTTCATAGCAGTCAAATTCCCCTCTTCATCACAGCCAGTTGTAAAGTCCATTTCCATCCCGTGTCGTTTAGGGTGAACCATTAAACTTTCATCACGCGTCAATAATACTTTAACTGGTTGTTGTAGCAAGTACGCCGCTAGTGCAGCATGATGCTGAACACTCATATCTTCTTTACCACCAAAGCCACCGCCGATAAGTTTGGCTTGGACGTGTACTTTTTCTGGTTCTAAACCAAGCATACGGGCGCATTCTCTTTGTTCATCATAGATTCCTTGCCCTGCAGTCCATAAAAGGACGCCATCATCTTCAGGCTGGCCAATCGCGCATTCGGGTTCCATAAATGCATGTTCATTAATAGGAACAGAGTAATGTTGTGAAACAACATATTTTGAATTTGCTAACCCCGCATCTGCTTTTCCTCTAATTAAGTGTTCATAAGATAATGTATTTCCTTTAGGATGAATATTAGGCGCGTTTTCGGCTAGTCCCTCTTCTGCGCTCAATACCGGCTGAAGTTCTTCGTAAGTAACATCAACTTGTTCTTTGATCTGATTCAAACTATCTTTATTTTTTGCAACAACTAAAGCTATCGCATCCCCTACATATCTGGTAATTTCACCTTCAGGTATCATAACATCCCAATCTGAAATAAATTCTAAATGTCCAATTTTATTATTTCCTGGCACATCATTTGCAGTGAAAACTGCGACACAATCCGGATGCTCTTTTGCTTTTGTTGCATCAATTTTTAATACTTTTGCACGTGGATACGCGCTTCGTACCGCTGAAGCATGTAATAAATCAGGTAAGTCGATATCATCAACATAAGTTCCTGTACCTAGTGTTTTTTCTGCAGCATCTAAACGATGGAAGTCCGTACCTAAATGTCCATTGGAATTATCGTCAGGAATTGGTGTATCCTTTTGCAACATTTGCGCTGCCAGTTGAATCGCTTCGATAATTTTAATATAACCGGTACAACGGCAGATATTCCCCCGTATCCCTTTACGAATGTCTTTTTCAGAAGGTTCAGGTTTTTTATTTAATAATCCGACCGCAGAAATTACCATCCCCGGAATACAATATCCACACTGAACTGCTCCTGTTTTAGCAAATGCATAACTAAATACATCTTTTTGTCGTGATGATATCCCTTCGACCGTAGTAACTTCTTTATTTTCTACTTTTGATAAATTAAACAGACAACTTTTGGAAGCCTTTCCATCAATGAGTACAGTACAAGCTCCACAAGAACCACTGTCACAACCGTTTTTTGTCCCAGTAAGTCGCATTTCGTCACGTAAGAAATGCATCAGACTTTTATCTTGTTCACAGCTGACCGTTTCTCCGTTCACTATAAACGAATACACTTTTAACACACCCTTAATTTAAATGATCTTTTTCACATTATACCATATAAAAAAATATTTTTGTAAAATAAAAATAATTTCTCTGGTTTTTTGTAAAATATGATTGTAATGATATAAGTCAAAATAAGCACCTTGTTTTTATTACTTTTCTTGTGTATTACTTAACTAAATTATTTAATTTTAATGTTGTTTACTGCTTTTACTGCTTCTTCTCTGTTAAAAAAATTTCACCCTTTTTCAACCGTAAGGTCATTTTATAAGATAGATCGTTTTGCTTTGCCATAAAAAACCTCCACTAATACACAATAGATAACGGCTTTCCAGTAAAAACGATCTTTTGATTATTTTTACAGATTTACTCTTGTAGGCTTTTTTCTGGTTTTGGTTTATTTAAAATGAGATTTAAGACTACTGCAATAATTGCTGTTAAAATGACTTCAGAGTTGCCAAAAATTGTAGTCACCCATGCAGGAAAACCAGCAAGCGATCCTTCTGAAAGAGCAATCCCGATCCCAAATGCTAAAGAAGTGCCGACAACTGTGGTATTTTTAGGTGTCAGTCCTTCATTTGCTACCGTGCGCAATCCTGTCATTGCAATCGTAGCAAAAACAGAAATCGTAGCACCACCGATAACTGATTGCGGTATGGTTGTTAAAATAGCGGCAATTTTAGGTAAAAAACCTGCAATTAACAAAACACCTGAGGCAAAAGTTAAAATATACTTATTGATTGCTTTAGTTGAAACAACTAAGCCTACATTTTGTCCAAATGTTGCACAAGGGACTGAACCAAAGAGGCTTCCTAAAAAGTTAGCCAGACCACTGCCCATAATCGCGCCAGAAATTTCTTTATCCGTAGGCTGACGATCCATCGCACCAAAAGTTGTAGCACTAAATTGACCAATTGTTTGTACTGAGTCCACTAGATACATCACAACCAATGTCGCAATCGGCACAGCCTTAAACTCTAAACCAAAATGAAGCGGCAAAATACTTTGTACAACCCCGGCATTTGCTATAGGAAAAAAATCAACCATTCCCAAAAATAATGAAACAATATAGCCAATAATCATTCCTACTAACATCGAAGATAACTTTAAAAAACCTCTACCAAAATTATTTAAGTAAAAAACAATGACAAAGGTTATAATGGCTACTAACCAACTTTGCCAAGATCCATAGCCTTCATTTCCAGCTCCTCCTGCCATATATTTAACAGCTACTGGAAATAAGGAAAAACCGATACTTAAAATAACTGTACCAGTTACAATCGGTGGAAAAATAAAACGAATTTTCTTAATCGTCAGACCAACGAAGATAACTGTCAAACCGCCAATTAACTGTGCGCCAAAGATTGCGCCTATACCAAACTCGGTCCCAATTGCAAGTAGAATAGGCACATAAGCAAAACTAGCACCCATCATAACAGGTAAACGAGCACCAAAACGACCAAAAATCGGAAAGAGCTGAATCAAGGTAGTAATTCCTGCAAAAACTAAGGACGTTTGTAAAATTAAAGTAGTATTAGCCTCGTTCAAATTAGTTGCTTCTGCAATCATTAACCCAGGGGTCACAATACCCACAATCGCCGCAACTACATGTTGTAAACCTAAAGATAGGATTTCACCAAATTGAGGTTTAGCATCATATTTATAAAGAGCGTTTAATTCTTTTTTCGACTCCATTTGTCTTCTCCTTTCAAGCGGGTAGACAACCCTATCCCTTCATAGCAATGGCTTCGATTTCAAAAGAACCGCCCAATGGTAACTCCTTTACAACAAAGCAAGAACGAGCTGGCTTCCATTCACCGAAATAATCTGCATAAACTTCATTCACTGCTGCAAAATCTGCCATATCTGTTAAAAAAACCGTTGTCTTTACGATATCTGAAAAACTTAAATCCATCTCTAACAGTATTTCTTTTAAGTTATCAAAGGCTTGTTTTGCCTGCATGCTTACATTTGTTTGTAATTTTCCTGATGCAGGATCTAAACCTAATTGCCCTGATATAAAGGCTTGATTTCCTACTAAAACAGCATGCGAATACGGTCCTACAGCTGCAGGTGCTTGCTTTGTATTAATCATATTTTTTGTCAATTTCTTACCTTCTTTCTTAATTACTTGTAATTAACGTACCTGTTTTACCAGCTAATCCTTCTTTTGCTTTTTCTAAAGAAGTGATCAAAGCTTTTTTGTCTGTTTGTTTGACAAAGTTCATTGCCGCTTCAACTTTTGGCAACATAGAACCAGGTGCAAAATGACCTTGGTTAATATATTTTTGTAGCTCATATGGGGAAACTTTTGCTAGATTTTTTTGTTCTGGGGTGCCAAAATTTAAAGCAACTTGTTCAACTGCTGTTAAAATTATTAAAAAGTCTGCATTGATCGTTTCAGCTAACAAAGCACTACAAAAATCCTTATCAATAACTGCTGGAACTCCTTGCAAGTGATTATTTTCTCCCTTTATAACCGGAATTCCCCCGCCACCGCAAGTAATCACTAGTTCATTGGCACTGATTAAATTATTGATTGTTTCAATTTCTATGATCTCTTTGGGTTTTGGAGAAGCAACGACCTGCCGATAACCTCGGCCTGCATCCTCTGTTACTACAATATCTTTTTCCATAGCAGCTTGCATTGCTTCTTCTTTAGCCATAAAACGACCAATTGGTTTTGTTGGTTTGTCAAAAGCAGAGTCATTGGGATCCACTTCAACTTGAGTTGCGATCGTAACAACCGGTTTTTCCAACTTGCGAGAAAGCATCTCTTCTCTTAAGGCATTCTGTAAGTCATAACCGATGTAAGTTTGGCTCATTGCCACGCTAACGGATAAAGATACTGGAGGATATCTTTTAGGATCTTTGGCCGTCATTTCATCCATTGCTAGTTTAATCATACCTGCTTGTGGTCCATTACCATGAGCTAATACTACTTCATAGCCTTCTTCAATAAGATCCACTACATTAACCGCTGTTTTTTTCACAGCTTCCATCTGTTCTTTCAAGTTATTTCCTAAAGCGTTGCCGCCTAAAGCTACTACAACTTTTGTCATCATTTTCCTCCTGAATCAATAACTTTTTATTATTTCATTTCAAAAAAGAAAGAGAAGTTTTAAGTAAAGAAATTTTTTTCATTTCCTTAAAACTTCTCTACTTTTGCTAATCATTCATCGTAATGTCGTTGTTTTCCACGTTTTTCCAAATCTTTTAAAGCTTGTCCAGGCAATTGGAACTTGCTTAAGAAAATCATCGCAGCAATTACGTAGGGTTTGTAACTAGCTTCTTTGTACAATTCGTTACGATAACGGTCAAATACAGAAGCGTCTACCTCGCCTTCATCTGCAGAAACGCCTGTAATGTCTGCAGGAAGTGGATGCATATATAATGCTTTACCATCTTTTGTTAGCTCCATCATTTCTTCTGTACAAGCCCAATCTTTATGTTGTCTGTTTTGCTTTAATAGCTCTTCTTCTAACTCATCAATTGCATCAAAGTCACCTTCACTGTATAATTCCGTTCTTTTTTCCATCGCTTTAAAAGGTGCCCAACTTTTACAATAAATAACATCAGCATCGGTAAATGCTTCTTTCATATCGTAAGTCTTTTTAAAAGAACCACCTGACTTCTCCGCATTTTTCTGTGCTAGTTCTTCGATTTCAGGCATGACTTCGTATCCTTCTGGATGGGTCAACGTCACATCCATGCCAAAACGTGTCATCAAGCCGATAATTGCCTGAGCAACAGATAGAGGTTTACCATAAGAAGGTGAATAAGCCCATGACATGACGATTTTCTTGCCTTTTAAGTTTTCAATACCTCCTATTTCATGAATGATATGATCTAAATCAGCTAAAGCTTGTGTCGGATGATCAGTATCATCTTGTAAGTCAACTAAGTTAGGACGTTGCTCTAAAATACCATCTTCTTGACTTTCTTTCACAGATTCGATAACTTCGCGCATATAAGCATCACCTTTACCGATATACATATCGTCGCGAATCCCGATCACATCCGCCATAAAAGAAATCATAGTTGCTGTTTCACGAACAGTTTCACCATGCGAAATCTGTGATTTTTTTTCATCTAAATCTTGTACTGCCAGGCCTAACATATTACAAGCGCTCGCAAATGAAAAACGCGTCCGCGTTGAATTATCACGAAATATTGAAACACCTAGTCCAGAATCGAAAATTTTGGTGGAAATATTTCTTTCTCGTAAATTTCTTAGAGCATCTGCAACTTTTAAGGTTGCTTTTAATTCATCTTCTGTTTTATGCCAAGTTTGCATAAAATCATTGCCAAACATATCTGTGGTATTGTAACTATTGATTTCTTCTAATAAATTTTCAAAATTTGCCATTCACTTTTTCCTCATTTCTTATTTCGTATAAATTGTCGGTAAAGTTGCGTAAAACGCAGCACAACGAACTAGGTCTTCTTTCCAGGTAATTTCATTTGGCGCATGCGCTTGATCTTCTGCACCAGGCCCATAACCAATACAAGGAACATTATTTTTACCCATGATCATGACACCATTAGTTGAAAATGTCCATTTATCCAATACAGGACGTGCTTCACGCATTTTGATTTGAGAATCAGGACCTTGCCGAACATCTCCAAATAATTGATGATGAGTTTCAACCAAAGCTTGTGTAACTTCTGAATCTTCAGGGATGATCCATGTAGGGAAGTTACAATCAATAGGATAAGATACACCAGTATAACTTGGACGATCATATTTATACATCGAAACCGTGACATCATCACCATATTTTTGAACAGCTGGTAGTTGACGAATTTCTTCTAAACAACTATCGCTTGATTCGCCAACAGTCATACGACGGTCCAAGGATACAGAACATCCATCTGCTACTGCACAACGGCTTGGTGATTGAGACCAGATTTCTGAGGCAGTAACTGTGCCACGACCCAAGAAACGAGCTTCTTTATAATCCGGATTGAATTTTTCATCTAACATTTTAGCTAAGCCTTTGATACTAGTCGATTCTGTACAATCATTATTGTTTAAAGCACGTACATCTTGTAAAATATCTGCCATCTTGTAAATCGCATTGTCTCCACGTTCAGGAGCAGAGCCATGGCAAGAAACACCTTTGACATCCACACGAATTTCCATGCGGCCACGTTGACCACGATAAATCCCACCATCTGTTGGTTCTGTTGAAACAACAAATTCAGGTTTGATTTTATCTTCATTGATGATATAGTCCCAACATAAACCATCACAATCTTCTTCTTGAACAGTAGCCGTTACAAGTACTTGATATTGATCATTCAATAAGCCCATATCTTTCATGATTTTAGCACCATAAATGGCTGAAACTACGCCACCTTCTTGATCAGAGGTACCACGTCCACCAATTTCAGATTCACCTTCGTATCCTTCATAAGGATCAAAATTCCAGTTTTTCTTTTCACCGATGGCAACAGTATCCATATGGCCGTCAAAAACAATCAAAGTTTTCCCGCTACCCATATAACCAAATAAGTTTCCTTGAGGATCGAATTCTACTTTATCAAAGCCAAGTTGATCCATTTCTTCTTTTGCTCGTGCCAATTTTTTTCCTTCTTCAGCACTTTCACCAGGGATACGAACAAGATCGCGTAAAAGTTTAACCATATCTTTTTCATAGCCTTGTGCTTGTTGTTTGATTGCTTCTAAATCCATTTTTTTACCTCCACAAAATATGTTTATAATTATCAGGATCCGTGTCGCCTTCCGTTGAAAACATCACGACTTCTGACTGATTATCTAATTCTAAATAGTCTTTTAAATCTTGGTATTCAGGATCTTGCATCAAAGACGAAACCAATCCCATACCAACAGCACCAGATTCTCCAGAAATCACTTGTTGGTCTCCTTTAAGAGGAGCACCTAACATACGCATTCCTTTTTCTGACACAGAATCAGGACAAGAGACAAAGGCATCTACATGATTTTTTAAAATATCAAAAGAAATTGTATTGGGCTCGCCACAAGCAAGTCCAGCCATAATTGTATCTAGATCACCATCAACAAAACGAATTTCTCCATCTTTTTGTTTAGCTGACTGATACAGACAATCTGCCGCTTGAGCCTCCATAACAACCATTTTAGGTGGATTTTCAGGATACAAGTTGGCATAATAACCGATGACAGCCCCAGCTAAACTTCCCACACCTGCTTGAATAAAAACATGCGTTGGACGTTTACTACTAGCTTTCATTTTTTCATCAGCTTCACTTGCCATTGTTCCATAACCCTGCATAATCCAGGATGGGATTTTTTCATAGCCTTCCCATGCTGTATCTTGAACCATCACGCCATTTTTAGTTGACTCAGCTAATGCGTTGGCCTTTCTAACACATTCATCATAATTAACATCTTCAATCGTAACGTCAGCGCCTTCTTTTTTTATATTATTAAAGCGCGTTTGCGTAGAGCCTTTAGGCATTAATACAACTGCTTTTTGTCTCAATTTATTAGCTGCCCAAACTACGCCTCTGCCATGATTGCCATCTGTAGCTGTATAAAAAGTAGCTTGCCCGAACGCTTCTTTTAATTCATCTGATGTTAATGTGTCATAATCAAGTTCTGAAATATCTTTTCCTGTACGTTCGGCAATAAAATTGGCCATAGCAAAAGAACCGCCTAACACTTTAAAAGCATTTAAACCAAAGCGATAAGACTCATCTTTAACAAAAAGATTTTTTACTCCTAAGTAATGAGCCATATGATTCAATTTAGCTAAGGGTGTTTCATTATATTGTGGGAAACTTTTATGAAACGCACGTGCCTTTTCCATATTCGCTTTATCCATTAAATGTAAATATGGATCATCGGTTTTTGGCATTTCATTTTTAACCCATCTGATTTTTTCCAAACTTTTCACTCCATTTTCATTCATTAATTTTCCGAAAAACAAATCTTCCGGTTTTTTCTTTACAAACTTTTCCATTTTTAGCAACTTTAACCCCTCGAAGAAAAACTTCACGTGCTTTTCCTATCGTTTCAAAACCCTCATAAGGAGTGTAATCACAATTTGTTACTTGTGTCTTAGCACTTATAACATCTGCTTTTTCAGGCTCCCAGATGACAATATCTGCATCACTGCCAATTTGAATAACTCCTTTTTTAGGATACATGTTAAACTGCTTAGCAATATTTTCAGATAACAGTCCGACAAAAGCTTCCAAGCTAATTTTTTTAGTCACTACACCTGCTGTATAAATTAATTCTGGGCGTGTTTCAACCCCTGGCATGCCGCCGGGTATTTTAGTAAAGTCATCTGTACTCTTAACTTTTTGATTAGAAAAATTAAAGTCACAATGATCTGTCGAAATCGTTTGAATATCTCCATTTACTACGCCTTGCCATAGAGCCTTGTTATCTGAAATTTTTCTTAACGGAGGTGAACAAACATACTTAGCCCCTTCAAAATTCGGTAAGTCATATAAAGAATCCTCTAAAAGTAAGTATTGGGGGCAAGTTTCAACATACACTATTTGTCCTTTAGCTCTTGCCCTTTTTACTACTTCTAACGATTCTTTCGTACTTAAGTGTACGATATTAACGGCTAAACCGACCTCTCCTGCAATGGTAAGATAACGATTAATCGCTTCAGCTTCTAATACATTAGGTCGTGATAATGGATGATATTTAGGCGCTACTTTTCCAGCTTGCAAATAATCTTTTTGTAATTGATTGATTACATCACCGTTCTCACAGTGAACGCCTAACATACCCCCGACTTTTTTTATTTCTTTCATAGCTTCAAACAATTCAGCATCAGTGGCACGCATTGCATCATAAGCCATATACATTTTAAAAGATGTGATCCCTTGAGCAATCATTTCTGAAATTTCTGCTTTTATTGCAGGGTTCCATTCAATTAGTGACATATGATAATTAAAGTCACAAGAGGCCTTGCCCTCAGCCATTTGATTCCAGGCCTTTAAACAATTATTTAAGGAATTACCACGTTCGGGAGTCGCCATATCAATGATAGTCGTTGTTCCCTTAGCAACTGCTGCTTGACTGCCACTGACAAAATTATCTGAAGTTGCTGCTAAGTCATTTTCTAATTCTAAATGAGTATGCCCATCGATAAATCCTGGTAAAAGATAACAAGCAGAAGCATCTATAACTTCGTCTTCATTAACATCTAAATCGTATCCCATTTCTATGATCTTTTCGTCTTTTATCCGAATATCCAATTGACGACGGCCGTTTATAGAAACGACCGTTCCGCCTTTGATTAGCATCGTCAATGATTTTCACCTCTTAATTAGCTAAACAGAAATCGTAATCATCGATTACTGTCTCCATTAAATCCATAATTCCATCTGCAATATCTGTGTTACTCGTTGTATTAAGATCAATCGTCTGTTCCTTATCTTTATAACGAACCAAGCAAGTTTTTGTTTCTTGATCGATCACATAAAATCCTTGATTTGTACTATTATAAAAATCTTCCTCATTATTAAACAAAGTAAATTTAACTTTATATGGCGCACTAGAATAAGGACAGAAGGTTTCACAGTTCCCACACTCATTACACATTCTGTCAATATGCATGATTTGTGGGCGATCGTTGACATTAATCACAACATTGGCTCGGTTAGGACATACATCCACACAAGATTCACATATTGTCGAACATTCCAGACAACGTTCAGCCTGAGAAACTGGATCTTCATTTGTCAATAAAATCCCGCGTTTACTCCGAGGCTCTTGTAAATCAATATTTTTATTTGCCCGTTCATAATTTTTATTATGAATTTCACAAATGTTGCCACAAGCTTTGGTTGCATCCGCGATGGCTTCAACGATAGTAGCTGGACCTCGATGAGCATCACCCACCACATATACATGTTCCAAATTCGTTTCTAGCGTATCAGGATTAACGATTACACGACCACGAGGATCTGTCTGAATTCCCAGTTCATTAAAATAATGATCGTCCACTTTTTCTCCAATTGCAGAAACAACTGTTGAAGCTTTGATATCAACAAATTGTCCGGTCGACTCTGGACGTTGGCGGCCGGATTCATCTCTTTTTCCTAATTTCATTACTTCGCAAGTAAGATGACCATTTTCTAATGATACAGGGGACAATAATTCGCGGAAAGTCACACCTTCATCTAAGGTTGTCAAAAGTTCCTCTTCATCTGCTGGCATATTTCGTTTATCACGGCGATAAACTAAAGAAACATTATTGACACCTGGCAAGCGTTTAGCAGCCCGAGCGCAATCCATAGCTGTATTTCCACCACCAATTACGACAATATCTTCACCATAAACATTATGTCTTGGATCAACACGCAAATCACTTAAAAATTCCAAAGAATTAACTGCTTCACCTTTATCTAAGCGAAGATTATTGTGTTTATGAGCGCCAATCGCGTAGATAACATTTTCATAACCAGCTTCTTTCAAAGAATCAATTGCTGGAGCTGCTTCTCCAGTTTTAAACTCAGCTCCCATGAATTTAGCCATATCTACGTCTCTTTGCACACTTTCCATAGAAATACGAAATTCTGGTACGATTTGACTACAAACACCGCCTGCATCATCACCTTTTTCAAAAACAGTTACTGGATAACCTTCGCGAGCTAAAAGATAGCCGGCTGAAATACCTGCTGGACCACCACCCACTACTGCCGTTTTTGGTGCATTTTCTTTTCTTTCAGGTTTTTCCATCGTTGCCATTAATTCATCATAAGCATTTTCGGCAGCTTCTAACTTCACACCTCGAATATCGATGGAATCTTCATAAAATTGACGTGTACATTTTGTCTGGCATGGGTGAGCGCAAATCGTTCCTGTTATAAAAGGTAACGGATTTTTATCAACGATTACTTTTAAAGCTTCCAAATGCTTTCCTTCACTAACATAGCGTAGATAAGCTGGGATATCTTGATCAATCGGACAGCCACCAGTTCCGCGACACGGTGCGGTGTAACAGTCAAGTAATGGCAACTTCTCTTTAATTTTAGGAGAAATTGGTAGTTTTATAGGTTTTTGATAAAGTGCTTGAGCTTTTGATTTTTCTACTAGTTCTGTTAATTTATCCAATTCTAACTGAACATAATTAGGGTATTCCAATGAAGAGATTACATTGGACATTTGTTGGATACGCTGGTAACCACCTGGTTTTAATAATGTAGTAGCCACTGTAATCGGCCAAATTCCCGCTTCAAATAAGTCTTTAATATTGAAAATATCCGCTCCACCGGAATAAGAAATCTGTAATTTCCCTGAAAAAGCGTCAGATAATTTTTTAGCCACAGCGATACTCAAAGGAAACAGCGCACGACCAGACATAAACATTTCATCTGCAGGTGATTCATTTTGACCAACATCTACAGGGAAAGTATTCGTTATCTTTACACCAAAATTACGTTGCGTGCTATCAGCCAAACTTTGTAGTCGCTTAAGCATTGGAACTGCTTCTTCAAATTGCAGATCTTCTACAAAATGATGATCATCAAATTCCATATAGTCAAAGCCGAGCTTATTCATCATTTCACGAGCGTAATCGTAGCCTAGCAAAGTCGGATTACATTTAATGAAGGTATGCAATTGCTGTTCTTTAATAAAGTGAGTAGCTATTTTTTCAATTTCATCTGGAGGACAACCATGTAAAGTTGATAACGTTATAGAACGCGAAACATGAGGGCTGATTTCTTTCAGATATTCATCATCAATACGAGTAAATTGGTCCATATGCTTGCGTGCTGCCTGCAAGCATTCTTCCCAAATTGATGTATTTGAAACATCTTGCATATCATGAATATATTTTTGGATTTTTGGCGTTAGTATCCCTTCCAAATCATAGCCAACACTCATATTAAAAATAAAACCATCAGGGTCGCCTAAATCAAACTCTCGACTTAATAGTTTTAAAACAAACCAGGCTTTCGTGTACTCTTCAAAAGCTTGTGGTACACGCAATTCTGTTGACCACTCTGAGTTATAAGCCTCATCTCTAGCCGAAATACATGGTTTTGCAATTCCTGTGTCTTCTCCGTCGATCACTTGTACTGTTTTTAATTCAAAAAACCTAGCACCACTAACATAAGCCGCAACGATGTTTTGAGCTAATTGTGTTTGGGGACCAGCTGCTGGACCAAACGGTACTTCCATTTTTTCGTTAAATAAAGATATTTTTTTATTTTTATCCGCTTTATAAAATCGCCGGATACCAAAAATAGTTCCTGTTTTTCTGTATTCTTGCATAATCCAATCTAATAGCGCTTCAATGGAGATGGGGCGCATTACATCACTCATTTTTTTCACCTCTAATTATTGATTCTACTCCATAATTTCTTTGCTTCTTCTCCTGCTTTAGCATAAACTTCATCTTCATCGACATTTAATACCTCTTTATTTCTCATCCTTACTTCACCATTAATAATTGTATCTGTAATATTGTTGCCGTTAACTGCCATTAGAATATGACCATTGACGTTATCTTCTGTTATCGGTGTGGGTGCTTTGTAATCTGCTATAATAACATCTGCAGCTGCTCCTTCTTCAATCACCCCAAGTTTAGTGTTAAAATAACGATTTGCCATCTTAGGGTTATTTGCAAATAACATTTCTGGAACTTCGGTCCCACCAGCACCTGGATCTACTAAAGTATGTTTATAAATCAAATTCGCAAACTTATATGATTCTGTAATGTCAGTGGTAAAACCATCTGTACCAAGGCCACAAACAATACCAAACTCGTCCATCATCCGTAAAGTTGGCGGACAGCCAACAGCATTTCCCATATTAGATTGAGGATTAGTTACAACCATCGTGTCAGTATCTTTAATCAATTGCATCTCTTGAGGGTTAATATAAATACAATGTCCTAACAAGCTTTGTTTCCCTAAAATACCTAGGTCAAATAAGCGGTTTATAATAGGCTTGTGATATTTGTGCAAGGCGTCATGTACATCTGCGATGCCTTCTGCTACATGGATATGAAATCCCACGTTATCAGGTGTTTCCCCTACAGCTTTTTCCATTGTTTCATCTGATAGAGTGAATTGAGCGTGCATTCCCATCATCGCTTTTTGCATATCGCTTGTTTGGCTTTGAACTTTATTGATGAAACGCAGGTTTTCTTCAATTGCTTGATTCGCTGCTTGTTTTCCATGACGGTCTGATACTTCATAACATAAGCAAGTACGTACACCCATTTCAGTAGCAGCTTTTGATAATTGGTCTAAACTTCCTTCGATTTCTCCATAACTTGCTTGATGATCAAACATGGTAGTGACACCATTTTTGAGACTTTCCAAATAGGCGATTCGCCCACTATGATAAGTTGTTTCATTTGTCATTTCACTATCTAACTTAAACCACTGACCCTCCAAAATGTCCAAAAAGTTCTTCGGATTATAGCCATTGATACTTAACCCTCTGGCAAAAGTACTATAAATATGATTATGCATATTAATGAAACCTGGCATGATCAAACCGTTTTGCGCATCGATAAATTCAACATCCGGGTACTTCTCTTTCAAGGTCTTTGTATCTGCAACTTCTTTGATTACTTTCCCATCAATCAATACTGCACCGTTTTTTATGAAACCCTTTTCTTTTTTGTGCGTGACTAAGTGACCATTTCCAACCAGTAACATAAGTTGACCTCCTAATTTTCTCGTTATCCACAATAAATTTCCTGTACACGATTTGTATACTGTAATTTTTTGTGGCTCGAACTTGTGCTGACTTTAGTATAGCACGTTATCTAAAAAATAAAAAGCTTATCTAAAAATTTTTTTGGATCTGTTGAAAATGTTTCAAAGCTCATAAATATTTGTTAATTGAAAATTTACATGATACTATTATAAAAAGAAAATAAATACTAGCTGGAGGGTTTTTATGTTATCTGAACAAAACGCTAACTTTTTAAAACAAATCGCTAAAGCCATAGCAATACAATTTGGTGAAGACTGTGAAGTCGTGGTACATAAAATTGACGAAAATAAAACCGATCATTCGATCATTGCCATAGAAAATGGTCATATAACTAATCGTCATATAGGCGATGGCCCGTCTCAAGTTGTATTGGAAACGCTGCAAAAAGATCCTGAAGAAATCGAAGATCATTATAATTATCTAACCCGCACACGCGATGGTCGAGTATTAAAATCAAGTACAATGTTTTATAAAGGAGAGGATGGCAAACTCGAAGCAATTCTTGCTATAAATTTTGACACTTCTTCTTTATTTGCAGCAGAAAATACTTTGCATAAATTAACCGTTACCGATGAACCTGAAGATGAAGTAGAACCAAGCTTTATCCCGCAAAACGTTAACGATCTATTAGACGAACTGATTAAAGAATCCGTTAAATTAGTTGGTAAACCTGTAGCGCTGATGACAAAAGAAGATAAAGTCAAAAGTATACAGTTTTTAAGTAATAAGGGCGCTTTTTTAATCACTAAATCTGGTGATAAAGTAGCAAAATACTTTAATATATCAAAATATACACTATACAATTACATCGGCTAAGATAGAAAACAACCTTTACTAATAAAAGTAGTGCCTTCTAGGAGCCAGCCTTTCACTAACTCCTAGAAGACACTACGGTGGTTGTCTTTTTATTTAAATACATCATAACTGCTTCTAATACAGCGCCTCCCAATGCGCGAGCTTTATCCGATATAGTGAAACAATCAACCTCTTGAGAAGGTCTAGGGTCTACATCCGCACATTTCAGCCCCTGTGGTATAACAAGATCTTCGGCGATTTCTCCTCGTAAAGTTCCCTCTAAAGGAGAATAAACTGCCGTATCACCTACATAAAATAATATCTCATCTTTTTTTACATGGTCACCAATCTTTCGAACATGTTTAACTTTACCTGTAGCGGGAGAATGAACGACCCGTTCTGCGCTTTTTCCACCCAGTTTCCCTGGCACGCCAGTGTTAGCTAGCGCTTTTCCTGAAAAAAATAAGCGACCTAAGTTATGTCCACGCATTGTTTCAACAACAACATCAACGTCTTCTGCTGCCGTAAACCCTGGACCTAATGCGACAGTGAACGGCGCCATGTCAATATGAGTACCTAGATTCTTTTTTGCCAAAATTGCATCAACAACGACCATCGGTGTAAAAAAACTTAGACTCTTTCCAGCTGGATCAATCAACAATGGTATCTTACCTTGTTGCCAGCTAGACTGACTTTCTTCTGGTTTTTGTATTTTTTCTATATGTAAATCTTCGACTTGATATTTCCCCAAAAAAACAGCATTACAGGCTGCTACAGTACGCCGAATCGCTAAAGGTTGAGCTGTTTCTAAAATCACTACTTTAAAACCAGCATGGTATAATTTTTGAATCACGCCTGTTGCAATATCCCCACCACCACGAATCACAATTACAGTTTCTTCTACTTTTCCCATAAAATCCATCCTCTATTCGAAAATGTATTACCAGCAATAATCTTTTTTAATCGCTTTTTAAATACTGAACTCATTTTTTGAACAACTTGTTTGGCAAGTCTAAGATCTTCTAGCCCTTCTACATGATTTATATACAAAATCTTTTCTCCTCTAGCTTTAGCAAATAACCCTTCTGGATGTTCAATCAATTGTGCTAAATTTTGAACAGTAATAGGAGAATTTTTTTCAGCAGAAACTAATTTTAAATAATAAGGCAAACGATGGATGACTGTTTCATCCGTTAATTGGCCCAATGCACAAAGAGGTACAATGCCAATTGTCGTTGTCGTTTCGTCTACAACTACAGGTTCAAAATCAGCCCACCCTTTCAGAGGTCGTTGCTTTGAGCCATCTGCTTCTAAAAAAACTTTATCAAACAAAGGAAAAGATTGTTTAAAAGCTACTGATTCAGGCATACTGATTTTCTTTTTTTCATGTTTATCAGTCACTTTTCCTACCATAGTAATGCCGATTTCCGCTGTTAAGTTTTCAAATGGATCTATAACTAATCGATCATAAATATTAGCTTTTGGATAACCCATTTTAGTCGTTGTACTTAGTAAGACTTTTTCATGGTAATATTTTTTTGCAAGAAATATAAGCAAACTGGTTTTTCCACCACTACCAACGATCGATAGAACTTCGTGATCCTTGAGTTCAAAACAATCAATTAGTTTTGCCATGGAACATACTCCTTTTTATTATTTTTTTGTATAATGTCGTAAATGCCATCCAAACTAACATCACTACATCGCAAAATTTCACAGCTTTGTTCGATCTGCCTTCTGTCAATACGTAAACTGATTCCACAAAAGTCTCCAAGGTCTCTAGGCAGCGGCATTGGTTTTGTAAAAATATTTTGTTTATTAAGTACATCTTCAGCTTTCATGACTTGGTGAGTATTTGAAAAAGTCAACAAACATTCCATGATCAGTCCTCATTTCTACAACGTAACGACTTTATCAGCTTTCATTTGGATTTCACTGATAGTAAACATGTTCGTAATATCTCCAATAGCAATCTTTTCTTTTAATTCATAAAAATCTACACAAGTACCACAGGTCAAAATAGTTACTTCTTTTTCCTGTAAAGTTTTTAAATCGGCGAGAATAGGTGAACCGTAATTGGTCAAAAAAGCTCCTTCATTAAAGAAAATCAGCGTACTTGGTAGATCATCTAATTCAGTTAAAGAATAAATGTAACTTTTCATTAACAAGTCTCCTAGGGCTGAATCACCTTTACCTAATGTCTTGCTTCCAATCATTAACACTGTGTTTTCTTTAATGTTTGCTAGATCATTCAATCTTTTTTTAGGCATTACAGTAACGGTGAAATGTTCATCTCCCAATTGTTTTGTTTGAGTTTCAATACCCAAATCATCAGTCATTTTAGTAATATTATTCACTGAAACCAGATTATCAACAGAAACTTCGATAGGCTCATTTTGCTCTCCTCGATCTCGAAGTGCCTTTTTTGTTTCAACTACTGGAATAGGACATGGTTTTCCTAAAGCATTAATTTTTAACATTCTAAATTTCCTTCTTTCCCTTATAAAAGAATAATAGCTGCATCCTCTTTTTTAACAATTTCGCCAACCATTTGTGCTTGCGGATCATCTTTTTGTATTTCTGACAATAAATCTTGTGCTTTGTCTGCAGCAACACTGATTAATAAACCACCTGAGGTCTGCGGATCAAATAAAATTTCTTGCATAGCAGGTGTAATATCTGCCAATGGAACCTTCTCTGCTAAAAACTCTCGATTTCGTTGACCGCCTGCAGTTGCTAAGTATTCTTCAGCAAAATGATAAGCATTAGGTAAAAGGGGTAATAAACTAGTATCCACCACTGCTGTATAGTCTTTTTCGACCATTTCGTTCAAGTGTCCTAAAAAGCCAAAACCCGTAATATCCGTACAAGCGTGAACATCATATTGTTTCATTTTTTCAGAAGCATCTTTATTTAACCGCTGCATAGAAAAAAGAGCGGCTCTTTCTGTCTCTTTATCAGCTAATCCTACGCGTACAGCTGATTGTACAAGCCCTACTCCTAGAGGTTTAGTTAAAAGTAATACATCTTTTTCTTTTGGTGTATTATTGTTGATAATCTTTCTATTATTCAACGTACCTGTTACAGCTAGTCCGTACTTAGGCTCATGATCATAAATCGAATGTCCTCCAGCTAATACGGTATCGGCTTCCTCTATTTTTTCAGCACCGCCAGTTAACATTTCTTTCAAATGTTTTTTATCCATTTTTTCTGGAAAACAAACAATGTTTAGCGCATATAATGGTCTAGCTCCCATCGCATAAATATCACTTAAAGCATTTGCTGCTGCAATCTTGCCAAAGGTTTTGGGATCTTCAACCATAGGTGAAAAAAAGTCCATGGTTGAAATAAGTGATTGATCTTCATTGATCTGATAAACAGCTGCATCATCTGCAGTATCAAAGCCTACTAGTAAACGTTTGTCTTTTTTCCGAGGAATTTCTTGTAATAAACCAGCTAAATCTTTGGCACCGATTTTGGCGCCACAACCACCAGACGTACAGCTAGAAAGAAAGTTTTCCACTTAATGACCTCCTTTTGTCAGAATTTTTTCAAGTGCTATTAAACAATGATCAATTTCAGTAGTCGTCGTTTCAAAACCAAAACTAAAGCGTAAGGCTCCTGTTTCAAAACTTCCTGCAGTTTTATGAGCAGTTGGAGCACAATGCAGTCCATGACGAGTGATAATGCCATAATCTTCATATAAAAACTGCGTCAACTCGTTAACTTCTAACTGTTGCGGTACAACAGAAACTACAGGTACTCTATTGATAACATCTGTATTCCCTAATATTTCTAAAGGCATTCCTTTAAGTCCGGACAAAAATTGTTTAGTTAATGCTTGTTCACTTTCTTGAATATTTTTTATTCCTGTTTGCTTGATCCATTCTAAACTAGTTTTTAAACTCAGGATTCCTACATTATTAGGTGTACCGGCTTCAAATTTATCAGGTAAAATATCAGGCTGTACAATAGAATCAGAAAATAACCCTGTTCCACCAGTCAACCATGGTTGCATTTGTTGTGCTGCTTTTTCTGATAAAATAAATCCACCAATTCCTGTAAGGGCAAGAAGACTTTTATGTCCAGTAAAAGCCAACACATCAATATGTAAAGCTTGTTGATCAATAGGTAAAAAACCGGCTGTTTGAGCAGTATCCAATACAGTTAAAAGTTTATGCTTATGCGCAATTTCAAAACATTTTTCTACTGGTAAAACAGAAGCTAGTACATTCGAAGCATGCGTCATAACTAGCAATTTTGTATTTTTTTGTAAAGCTGACTCAATCTTTTCAGGGGCCAATTCTCCAGTTTTATCACAAGCAAGATAGCTTACTTCTACTCCTTCTTGCTCTAGAAGATATAGCGGTCGCGTAACGGCATTATGTTCGACAGAAGTTGTAATTACGTGATCTCCAGCTTGTAACAAGCCATGCAAAATCATATTTAAAGATAAGGTAATATTTTGCGTAAAAATGACTTTTGATGAATCTTTTGCATGAAAAAAATCAGCAACTGCTTCGCGTCCTTGAAATATAATGTCCTGCCCAGAAAAATTTAAATAACTTCTTTGCGGTGTTATCTCATTATTGTTTTGTAAGTAATCTGTTACGGCATCGATTACCGGCTGTGGCTTATGCAGTGAAGTCGCAGCGTAATTCATATAGGTTGTTTGAGAGGTTATCTTTCCTTTTGTATTTAGCATAAACTATCTTGTCTCCGCTCTTTTTTCAATAAGCTCCGCAGATAAACTAATCGCAAGTTCTGCTGGCGTTTCCGCTTTTATTTCAAGTCCGATCGGCATATAAATTTGATTTAGGGTTTCTGTGGTAAATCCTTCATTTTTCAACATTTTTCTGATCATTGCTATTTTATGTTTACTGCCCATTAAACCAATATAAAATGGTTTGATTGCTATCAGTTGTCGTAATATCTCCTCATCAAATTGATGGCCCCTTGTCATAATAATCGTATAATCATTTGAATTTATCGTAACGGATTCTTCAATTCTTTCTAAATTAGCCATAATACATTCGTTTGCTAAAGGAAAGTAATTATCATTCAAATAATCTTGACGATCATCTACCACAACACAATAAAAGTCTAAATAATTCAATATAGGCACCAGCGCTTGTGATACGTGTCCCCCGCCAAAGATAACGACCTTACCTTCTTGAAATAATTCTTCGACTAAATAAGTTTCTGAGTTAATTTCATACCTATCAGTCTTCCTTTTTGCTTTAGTACTCATTGCTTGTTGGTCTTGTGTACCCAGCCAACCTGTAGTGTCACTATAAAAAATTAAAGAAGCATTCGAAGTTAAGCTAAGAGGAAACCATAACCACGCAGCTTGATGATTTTTTTCATGAGAAATCATTTCTTGACAGATTCTTTTTAAAGACGGATCTTTTCCAGATAAATACTGGAACAAAACTTCCATCTTCCCCCCGCAAACAGCTCCTAGTCCTTCTTTATCATCAGACCGTAAATTAAAGGAACGACGTGCATTTTTCTGTTTTTTTATTAACTGTTTAGCCATTTCTTCACATTCGTATTCAACAATACCTCCTCCGACAGTCCCAGCTAAATGTTCTTTTTCACTCATCAACATTTTCGTCCCATTTTTTCTAGGAGTAGATCCAATACTTTCGATAATTGTAACCAAAACAGTATCTTGCCCTTTATTTATACTATCCAATAACTTTTGAAATACCATACTTCTTATCTCCTTTATGAGCGGTCAGAAAGCGCTTAAATAACTATTCACAAAAAAATTTTTTGCAAGATATAATAACTTCATCATGCTTTATTTTTCACAAGATTAATTATAGCACCAAAAAATATTTTTTCCAAGCTAGTAAAAAATTAGTTATTAATGTTCAAATAAAAACCCCCAAGTCGCATTTTTGCAAGCTGAGGGGGATTATAAACTATTAACCAACTGATCCTTCCATACTCATATTGATCAACTGATTCATTTCTACTGCATATTCCATCGGTAATTCTTTAGTGATTGGATCCATAAAACCATTGATAATCATTGCTGTAGCGTCTTCTTCGCTAATACCGCGAGACATTAAATAAAATAGTTGGTCTTCAGAAATTTTTGACACACTAGCCTCATGCTCCAAAGCTACATTATTATTTAAAATTTCATTATAAGGAATTGTATCAGAAGTTGATTGGTCATCCATTAAAATCGTATCGCACTCAATATGTGATTTGGAACCTCTACTGTTACGACCAAATTTTACTTGTCCTCGATAATCGGTCTTGCCGCCGTCTTTGGCAACCGATTTTGAGATTAACGTACTAGATGTATTCGGTGCGTTATGATAAACTTTGCAACCAGCATCCAAATGTTGTCCATAGTTGGCAAAAGCCATTGATAGCACAGAAGTTTTAGCATTGGGTCCTTTTAAAATACTACAAGGATACTTCATATTCACCTTACTACCCAGATTACCATCAATCCATTCCAAAGTTCCATTTTCTTCCACGGTTCCTCTTTCAGTAACTAGATTGTAAACATTGTCCGACCAGTTTTGAATAGTAGTGTAACGAAAGAAGGCGTCTTTTTTAACAACAATCTCAACGCTTGCCGCATGGAGACTATTAGCTGAATAATTAGGTGCTGTACATCCTTCAATATATTGAATAGAAGCGCCTTCGTCTACAATAATCAATGAACGTTCAAACTGTCCTGCATTTTCCCCATTAATTCTAAAATATGTTTGTACTGGAATTTCACACTGAACACCTTTTGGCACATAAATAAATGTCCCGCCGGACCAAACTGCGCCATTCAATGCCGCAAATTTATGTTCAGAATTAGAAATCACACTAGCAAAATTTTTTTTAACTAGTTCAGGATATTCACGCAAGGCAGTATCTGTATCAGTAAAAATAACTCCTTGTTTAGCAAACTCTTCTTTCATATTATGGTAAACGACTTCAGATTCGTATTGTGCCGCTGCACCTGCTAAATACTTACGCTCTGCTTGTGGTATGCCTAAGCGTTCAAAAGTGTCTTTAATCTTATCCGGCACATCTTCCCAGCTATTCGTATTTTTTTCGCTCGACCGTTGATAATAAATGACATCATCAAAATTAATACCAGACAAATCAGGCCCCCATTTAGGAAATGGGATCTTATTGAATAGTTCCAATGAACGTAGTCGATAATCAAGCATCCATTGTGGTTCTTCTTTAATTCGTGACATTTCTCGAACAGTTTCTTCAGACAGACCACTACCACTAGAATAAACAGGCTTGACATCATCATGAAATCCATATTCATATTCTCTGCTTTTTGTTTCTACTGCCATTTCTATGTAACTCCTCTCGTTAATAACCTATGGCTTCTTATTTATTGCTTATTGTTTGTATTTTCACTAACGTCACTTCATTATAACACAAATTTTACTTTCATGATCAAACAATGTCAAATCGTTTTCAAACCTTCCATAGCAATAACTCTAGTTAAAATAACAACTAGTTTATTTATCTTAATTAAAATTAGCAATATTACTTTATAAAGTAAAGATAAAATTTGTTTGTAATGTCACTATTTAAAAATAATGAACTAACTCTGGAAAATCTTTTAACTACTAGTGTATAAAAAGGTAAATAAGAGCCATCTTATTTTTTTAAGATGGCTGCAAGTTTATTCATTTTCTTTTCCCACAATCGCAAATGCACGAATATTGAAACCAGGCGCAGCTTTAATTTTAGGTGCACCCACGACAATCGCCGCTCCTTTAGCAGGAACTTTCGCTAGGTTATTCATAACTTCAATTTGATATTTATCTTGAGATAACCAATATAACTCAGCAAGCAAATGACCATTTCGAGTTTCTTCAATCGCCGGATCTGTATCCAAAGTTTCGTGACCGACTGCCGTTACATCTCTTTTTTCATGTAAAAACTTCAGAGCTTCAACTGACCAACCTGGTGTATGAGCTTGTCCAGCTTCATCTAAATTATAATAATCTGTTGGATTACTCCAACGTTTAGACCAACCACTAGAAAAAGCAACAAAACTTTTTGCAGGAATTTGGCCATATTCTCTTTCAAAAGTTAAAATATCCTCTACGGACAACATATAATCATGATTTATCTCTACTTCTTTTTCTTTATGAATAACAAACATCGGAAGAACGAAATCCTTTAATTCTAACTCTTCTAATGGTTTTTTTCCTTCAGAAAAATGAACAGGTGCATCAATATGTGTACCATATTGGGTAGCTAAAGTGTACTCTTTGGCAAAAAATCCATCATCTCTAACCGTATATAACGTTTTTTCAGTAATCGGCTTAAATGCCTGAAAATACGGCATTTCTGCTGTCACTGTGTGGGTTAAATCGATCCAGTCTTGCTCTTTTAAATAATGAATACTTTCAGTAACTGTGCTCATTAGCTATTCCTTCTTTCTGAATAATTTTAATAGCGATAGATATTGTTAAAATTTTAGCATAGTTATCCAACTATTCAAAGAAAATAAAAATATATTGAATAAAAAAAAGCTATGATACACCATCACAGCTTTTTTTCACATACAGATAGATATTGTCACAATTTATTCTTTATAATAATTTTTGCCAGTGGTTTCTTTATAATCTTTCATCATCGCTTGCCAAGACTTTTCAATATTTTCATAATTACTAAGTATCATCTGTAAAAAATGCTTTTGCTAACAAAAATCGGGTCAATGTGTACTGATTAAGAATTTCTGCAACACCAAGTGACATCCCTAAAATAAAAAGTAAGCCAAAAATAAACAATAAAGCAGTTTGCTCCTCTAAAAAACCAAAGAAAGAAAATAAAAAAGGAGCGATTATAGGAAAGAACAATAATATGAATGAACCGTAAGATGCAATTCTTTTCGTCAAATCTTGTTTTAGGCCTACTAAACTCATTGCCAAACTATATATTAAGAAAAAGCAACAAGCAAAATAAGGAAGTAAAGTTGGTTCTAATAAAGTTAACTCAGCACTGTATCCCTCATTAAAATAAACAAATAAGAAAAAAGAAAATATACTTGCTAAAGCAATCAATGGTTTATTATCTTTAATTAACTTTTGCAAAACATGATAACGATAACCGATATAAGTTCCCAAAAAATAAAAGAACAACCAACCTAGTATATTTGTACTATTATTAAAAAAGGGGTATTGGAAAATTTGTTGGTTAGCAAGATATACTACGCTGACCACCAAACTAATTATGACCAATGTTTTATAATGGCGAAATCTTTTTCTTAATAAGAGATTCAAAATAGTAAATTGCAAAATAACCAGTATAAACGCACCATGCCAATTTCCTTGAATGACAATATTCAAAAAACTATCATAAATATTTTCTTCATTAACTTGACTTTCGTACATGCTATAAATAAGACCAAAAATAAGATACGGAAGGAAAATATAACGTATACGCCCCCATAAATAATCCTTAGCTTTTTCTTTTGAATGTAAAATAGTATCTTGGACTTGCCATAAAATAAGTATACCAGGCACGCCAAAAGAAAAAAGATGACGAATCCAAAATAAAGTTTGGATTTGGTTATCATCCACAGAAGACCTGAAAGTATAACTAAGCAAAATCTGTGAGATGATCGTTACTATAATAAGAATAACAAAAACATATTGATGGACATTTTTAGTCGACTTCATTGGTCTCAAATCCTTTCCATGTCTCGATTAAACGCTCAAAAGAACTATTATTCATTAAAATCCGTGGTAAATATTGATCATTCAAATCAGGAGTAATTACTTTTTCTTCTAATGTAAAAGCATATTTAATTCCTGTATTATCAAGGGCTTTTGCTACTTTATCGTTTCCTCCGCCGTAAGGATGAGCCAGCGAATGGTTGTCAATATCCCATTCTTTCTTTAAATACTGATTGCTTTTTTGTAAATCTTGATAGATTGTGGCATAACTACTTCGCGTCAATAATGAACGATCTTTAGAGTCTAGATAGTGTAAATCGTTCGTATGTGAAGCAAACTCCCATAAGCCTGTTTGATACATTTCATCTAGTTCTTCTTTATTGATCATTTTCATATCATTGAAATTCGAACTACCAACCTGTTCTGTAATCACAAAGCCAGTTGCTGGAATATCCAACTTTTTTAAAATGGGAAAAGCATTATCATAGATCGTATGATCCATATCATCAAAATTGATCCATACACTTCTTTCAGGAAATTGGCCAGCTTCTTTATACTTTAATAACTCATCTAACGTTAGAAATTTTGCGTCATGGTCGATCAACCAATTCATCTGTCGCTTGAACTCTTCAGTTGAAACACTATAACGTTTTAACTCATATGGATTAGAAAAGAACAATAAAAACCGATCTAACCAATTAATATTACGTACCCTGTGATAGTTCAACGCCAGTACTGAATTTGGTTCATAATCCAAACGTTCAGCTGACTCTTCAGTACTTTCTTCTGCCGCTTTTACACTTATATTACTAAAAAAGAGTAAGCTAAAAAGAAGCAAAAGTATTATTAAGTAAAATCTACTTTGCTTTTTCATTTTCTTTTATTTTTCCACCTCTTTGTTTAAATGGGCCAAAATAATAAGTTACGGTTAAATAAACAATGATACCTGCACCAACGATAAGATTTAAGTTAATTAAGTCCATTAAGTCTAAACGTGTAATCTTTAAAACCGTTCGTATCAATTGTACATAATATAAGTCAATACCTAATAAAGTAAATACAATCGTTAAAAAAGCAAGTAAAGAAAATCCCCATAGTAAAAGGGAGAAAAAAACTAACGAAATTTCCCTCAACTTATCTAATATTTTGCTTAACGTGCTTTGCTGCCTCTGTCCGGACTTTTCCATGTTGCGTAAACTCCTTTCTTTCTTCTTAAGGCTTTAGGTAGCGCGAAAACATTTGTAATAGCGTTAATTATCCAATAGAAAATAGGGTACCAACTTAAAAATAGGAAATAAAACATGTTTTTCCGTTCATAACGGCTATCAATACAAAGTTGCACGGAAAATAAAATAATATTTGCTGTTATCAACACAAAACTTGAAGCTAAGATAATATTTAGCGTTTCTTCGTAAAAATAATAATCAATAAAATTAAGATTAAGCAATAAGTAAATAAGCACAAAAACGATAGAAGTTACCCATACGATTGAAACTAATTGTTCTAAAAACAAAAACCAGAAAGGCAGACTTTTCTTTTTAAATACTTTCTTAAAATCACGAATCAATACTTCTTGATTTCCTTGTGCCCAACGGATTCTTTGTTTAAGTAATCCACGCAATGTTTCAGGAACAATCATCCAACAAAGCGCATGAGGTTCATAAGCAATCACATAATTATGTAAATGCATTTTCCATGACAGCGCAATATCTTCTGTTACCATATCGATATCCCAATACTGGCAATCTTCTAGCGCTTTTTTGCTAAGTAGAGTAAACACACCGGAAATAGTATTAATATAACCATTCATTGATTGTGCTCGCTTAATGCCTCCAATAATGCTGGCAAATTCTACTGTTTGTATTTTTCCTAATAAACTCTTTTTATTTTGTATTCTTGGGTTCCCTGTAACAGCACCCAGGTTTTCATAAGTATAAAAATTGTCTATCATGTAATATGGCGCCGGATCATCAATGATTGTATCTGCATCTACACACATGACATAGTTATATCTCGCTTTTTTTTGCGGCTAAATTCAAGGCGTTGGCTTTCCCTTGGTTTTGTTTCAAGTCAATAAATTGGAAAGAATATAGCTCTTTAAGTCTTAGTAACACATCAGCTGTATCATCTTGACTTCCATCATTGATTACAATGAGTTCTTTTTGTGGGTAAGAAAGCTTACTGATACTTGTCACAGTCGCAGTAATTGTTTCTGCTTCATTAAAGCATGAAACGATAAAAGTAATCCCCTCACGCGGCTTTGCATAATCAATGGCTGTTTGCTTGCGTTCAATTAAAAAATAATAAAATGAAGCACCAATCAACCAAAATACCGACATTACTAAAGGGTAATAAAGTAAAAATGAGGATAAATGATAGATAATTTGCATGATTTTTCTCCTTAAAATTTTGCTTTAACATTTACACATAAAAATTGAATTATTATACGCAGCTTTCTAATAACTAAAAAATAGATAACTCTACTAAAAATATTTATAGTTTTTTAGAAAAGTAGTATTAGACTTAAAAAGCCAAACAGCAATGTTAAAAGCACATCTTTTTTGCAATATATTATGCAATATTAATTATTAGGGATTAGTCTATCACTATGAAAGTCAGTTTGCAATTTTCATGTAACTCATTTTGCATTTTATAACAACGTGCATACATCGAATAAAATACCCCTTAGAATAAAAACGAAAGATAGAGGTGAGAATATGGCTAAATTTAAAGTTAGATCAGAAAAAAACGACTCGGTAAATAAAACCATCCGATTTCCTCAAAATTTAAATGAACGCATCAGTCAAATTGCACAAGAAAATGATACTACTTTTACAAGTGTTGTACTGCAAGCATGCGAATACGCTTTAGATAATATGGATGATAATAAATTTAAAGACGAAAAGGATTCAAAAGGTTAGTAGCCTTTTGAATCCTTTTTAAATTCTTTTATCATATTTTTTGATAAAAAGAGAAAAAATGTTTGTGATTTTTTCTCTTTTAAATAACGATTCTTTTCGAAAAAATAACTTCACTTTTTTTCTGGTTCTTTTCATGAATACGGTTACCTATCTTATAAACACTAAAATTTTTAACAAAAAAACATACAATTTTCTTTTTATCCATCTATATAGAATGCTATTCTTTCTTTAAAATACTGTTTATTCAAATAGTAAATGTCGTTTCTTTCCGAGTGTAGTATAGAAATAGCAGCATCTTATTCACTATTATGTTCAATAATGCGAGCGGGATTACCTACAGCAGTTGCATAATCAGGGACATCATGTAAGACAACTGCGCCTGCCCCAATTTTACTATTTTTTCCAATCGTTACAGGGCCTAAAATTTCAGCATTCGAACCAATATAAGCCCCTTGTTTGATATGAGGATGCCTTCTACCAGTGTCTTCAATACGACGTGTTCCTAAAGTAACCCCATGTAATAGCACCACATCGTCTTCGATAATTACCGTATCCCCAATGACTGTTCCCACTCCATGGTCAATAAAAACACGTTTTCCAATCTGTGCGCCAGGTGCAATAGATATTCCTGTACGATGCTCGTTATGACGCCTGATTAAGCTTGCTAACAAAGGATGATGATGTTGGGAAAAGTATTGCGCAATACGATGCCAAAAAAGAGCTTGCATCCCAGGATAAGTTAAAATAACTTCAGCCACACTATGAGCCGCAGGGTCTTGTTTTAAAATAGAACGAGCTGTTTCAAACATAACTATTTTCCTTTCAAATGGTTAAAACTTTGTTCAAGATCAGCTAAAAGATCTTTTTGATCTTCTACGCCAACAGATAGGCGAATTAGCTCATCCTTTATCCCATTTGCTATACGAGTTTCGCGTGGAATTGAACCATGGGTCATCAAAGCAGGAATTTCGATCAGACTTTCCACTGCACCAAGACTTTCTGCTAAGGTAATTATTTGCAGCTTTTCAACAAATTCTTCAGGGTCCAAACCTTCTCGTAATTCAAATGAGATCATTGCGCCAAAACCATTCATTTGTTTTTTAGCGATATTAAAGTCCTCATTTTCAGGATCTCCTGGATAATAAATTTTTTCTACCATTTCTTGCTTACTTAGATAGTTAAACACAGCCTCAGCATTTTGTAGGTGAGCTCTCATTCGTAATCCCAATGTTTTCATCCCTCTTTGTAAGAGCCAGCTATCATGCGGGGATAAAATAGCACCAATTGCATTTTGTAAAAAACGAAGCTCTTCTGCTAATTGTGAGTCTTTTGTAACAACCAGACCCGCAATCACATCACTATGTCCACCTAAGTATTTAGAAGCGCTGTGAATAACAATATCTACATCAAATTCAATTGGACGCTGAATATAAGGAGAACTAAAAGTATTATCGATAATACTTAATAGATTATTTTCATGCGCAATTTCTGTGACAGCTTTTATATCAGTCACGCGAAGTAGCGGATTGGTAGGAGTTTCAAGATAAATTGCTTTTGTTTTAGGGGTAATAGCTTGTTTAACCGCAGTTAAATCACGGGTATCAACAACTGTAAAGGTTAGTCCAAGACGTTTTAATACTGAGTCAATCAAACGAAAAGTCCCACCGTAAACATCATTACCGATGACAAAATGATCCCCTGCAGAAAATAAAGAAAAAATCGTATTGATTGCTGCTGAACCAGAAGCAAAAGCAAGACCCGCAGCTCCTCCTTCAAGATCAGCGATCAACCCTTCAACTGCTTCACGTGTCGGATTTGCCGAACGTGAGTAATCATATTTACTTTGCCCGATCTTTTTTTGTTGAAAGGTCGTTGCCATATGAATAGGAACCGACATCCCTCCTGTTGTTTCGTCCATTGAAGTACCGCCGTGTATTAATTTTGTATTGAATTCCATTATGAACTCTCCTTTCTTATTGATATATATTTTGACTTAAATAACGTTCACTACTATCTGGAAAAATAGTTACAATATTACTATTTGGAGGAAGTTTTGCTGCAACTTGCAAACTGGCAGCTAATGCAGCCCCACTTGAACTACCAATAAACAATCCTTGCTCTTTTGCTGCTTGATTAACATAAGAAAAAGCTTCTTCATCAGAAATCGTTAATACTTCGTCGATATTTACATCTTTAAAAAAAGGAGGAACAAATTCAACACCGATTCCTTCTGTTTTATGCGGATGTGACGGACCTCCATTTAAAATAGAGCCTTCTGGTTCAGCAACTATCACTTTAACATCAGGATATTTTTCTTTCATGTATTTAGCTGTCCCAGCAAAAGAACCTCCGCTTCCTGCGCCTGCCACAAAAGCGGCGACAGGCTTTTGTAAGTCTTTAGTAATTTCTGGCGCTAGTGTATGATAATAAGTTTCCGGATTCTCTTTATTTTCAAATTGCATTGGTACAAACGTATTCGTTAATGATTTTTCTAATTCCCGGGCTTTTTTTATAGCACCCTTAATTCCTTCATCACTTGGCGTATGAACAATTTTAGCACCCAAAGCTTTCATTAATTCTTGTTTTTCAAAGCTAAAGTTTTCAGGCACTATCAAAATAACTGGCAGTTGGTATGCTTGTGCGACTAAAGCAAAACCAATACCGGTATTACCCGCAGTAGGTTCGATAATTGTCGTTTGCTGATTGATCTTTCCTTCTTTCATCGCCTTTTGAAATAAGTATTTTCCTAATCGATCTTTAATACTGCCTCCTGGGTTATACATTTCCAGTTTTGCGTATATATGACTTTGCTTGGGTATTTCCATTTGTAAATCAATCAGAGGCGTATCCCCAATCAGTTGTGTTACTTGTTTGACTAACAATTATTATTACCACCTTTCTTTTTATACGAAAAAAGGGCGCGAAAATCAATTAAGATTTCCGCGCCCTGGGTCCTTCAAAGCCAGTATGTCGTTTGAACTTTTAAAGTAACTGATCAAAGTTCACGCAAAGCCAGCCAGACATCGCCAAAACGCGACGTCTGACAACAACTATATGAAAAAGCGTTAAACTTTGCGTAACTCATATTGGCCCCTCCGTGCTAAATTATTAGCTTAAATATAACGAGTTTTTTTCCATTTGTCAATCATTATTTATCCAAAATGGAATTAACTAATTTATTATATTGCATCGCTTCTTTAATTTCATCACTATTGCCGCCTAATATATCTACCAGTTGATAGCTAAAAGCTAGCGCAGTTGCGGGACCGCGGCTTGTCGTCACTTGCCCATCTTTTACAACGATCATTTCTGAACGTTTGCCTGATTGAATATCATCAGCAAAATCAGGAAATGAGGTATAATTTTTATCTTTTAGTATGGCAGCTTCTTCTAAAGCAATTGGCGCTGCACAGATTGCAGCAATTTGTTTCCCATTACTATAAGCTTTTTGCAAACTTTCAATAACCGTAGTGTTTTCTTTTAAGTTTTTAGCACCTGGCATTCCGCCTGGTAAAACAATCATATCGTAGTCTTGTAAGCTTTCGTCTAATACTTGATCAGCTTTTACCGTAATATTGTGATTACCCGTCACTTCTTGAGCCAAGCCAATCATTGTCACATCTGCTTGAGCTCTACGCAAAACATCCACGATCGTTAGTCCTTCAATTTCTTCAAAACCTGGCGCAAAAACTACAGCTACTTTATTCATAATCTGATTCCTCCTTATTTTGTTTATTCAGCTTCAGCGATATCTTCCAATACGCTACTATAATCAAAATCTGTCTTCATAAATGTTGGATCGTCAGTAGGAAATTTTTGTTCTACTGTATCGATGGTTTGCCATTTAATTACCGGTTCATTGATTTCAAAAGCTAACACATGGCCACCAAAATGATGATCATCACTAATAAAATGTAGATGAAAACCTGAAGCCGAGATCGTTCCAAAAAGCTCTGGAGTATAAATACCCACTAGTGTTCCGGTGATATCTTCGGCTGTAAATTCTGCTTGATCTCTAGCAACATCCACTAGATCAGGATATGGTTTTTCTTGTTTTTGCACTGAACGGCATTTTATTTTACTAAATCTACCATGTAATTTTACTGCTTGAAAAACATTTTTACTTGAAAATTGTTCCACCATTTTTTCTTCTAAAGTCTCTTTATTTATTTTTTCATTTAAAGTTGTTTTATTTTCCGGAATAAAATCGATTACTGCAGCATAAGGGGTTGTATCTTCCAAGCGAACTTCATGAATTTGTCCAGTTACATCAAAGCGGTAACCATGATGGTCCAAGATAACTAATTCCCCATCTAGGCGGTCTACAGTCCCTATACCGATACCTCCATTTTTTAATACTTCGTCAAACGTAAAAGTACCGTCAAATCCGCCCTTCATCAAAGTACCTAAGGTATTATAATGAAACAATCGTCCAGACATCAAACTCACCTTTCCTTTACGTATATCATATCAAAATTTGTTCATTCGTTAAAATATAAGGGTTATAAGCAAAAACTTCCAAATGAAATTTTAAAGCTCTATTTTATGTTTATTCGACCGCTGAATAAACAGTGTTTCGTCTTTTCTTTGTTCATTCAACTGCTGAACAAACAATATTCAGCCTTTCTTTTGTTCATTCAGCCACTGAATGAACAACGTTTCGTCTTTTCTTTGTTCATTCGACTGCTGAACAAACAACGTTCCGCTCTTTTTTTGTTCATTCAAGCTCCAAATCCTTAAATTAGCAACAACTCCTGTTTTTGCTTAAAAAAAGGCTGTAGCAGGGCTACAACCTCAATAGTTTACTCATCGAATTTAAAAAGATCGGTAGACAGGTAACGTTCTCCATTATCTGGGACTACAGTAACGACGGTGTTTCCTTTTCCTAATTTTTTAGCAATTTCAACTGCACCAAAAATATTTGCTCCGCCTGAAATCCCTGGCAAGAACCCTTCCTTATTACTTACTTTATGCGCCATATCGATTGCTTGCTCACTTGATACTGTCACTATATCTTGATAAACTGAGCGATCCAAAGTCTCAGGAATAAGTCCTGCCGATATGCCTTGAATCTTATGTTTTCCTTTGATTCCTTCTTTAATTAACGCCGCTTCAGCAGCCTCTAAACCATAGATTTGAACATCTTCGTTTATTTTTTTCAGTGCATGTCCAACACCTGTGACAGTTCCTCCTGTGCCTATACCCGCAATAAACGCATCAGGTGATTTACCTTCAAAATCTTTGATAATTTCTTGTCCAGTTGTTTTTTCATGTATTTCAGGGTTTGCTGGATTCTCAAACTGCATAGGTAAGAAATAGCCATTTTCATCGGCCAGTTCATGCGCTTTTTGGATAGCTCCGTTCATTCCATCTGCACCTGGCGTCAAAACTAATTCAGCGCCATAACCTTTCATCAGAGAGCGTCTTTCCACGCTCATTGTTTCTGGCATCGTAATGATTAAACGATAGCCTTTAGCTGCAGCAACTAAAGCTAAACCAATTCCTGTATTACCTGAAGTTGGTTCAACGATCGTCCCTCCAGCTGGAAGACGTCCATCCTTTTCCGCTGCTTCAACCATCGCAAGCGCGATACGATCTTTAACTGAACCTCCAGGATTGTAAAATTCTAATTTTGCATAAACTTCTGCAGCGCCTTCTGGTACAACTTGATTTAATTTAACCATAGGCGTATTTCCGATTAATTCTACAATATTTCCTGTTTTACTCATGAAATCTCTTCCTTTCATTTCATTGTCAATTTCTAAAAAAACAGCAACACATTCATTAATTTAATTCTAACAAATGGTAAGTTTATAAACAAACATAAGGGCGTCTTATCTAATTAGTTTAGAGAAGCTATTACTATGATTTACCACCCTAATTTTGCTAAAATAATAAGAACAGGAGGGATCATATGAATGACAAACTCACTAAAATAAGCAAACAACTGGCTCTTGTTTTACGTCATCACCCTGAAAAAATTAACATTACATTAGATGAATATGGACGAGTAGAAATTAGCAAATTAATAAACAAGTTTAATGCACACTATAGCCGAAAAATCGACCAACAAAAAATCGAAGAAATTATCAATAATAGCCCCAGACAAAGATACGTCATTGAAGGAACAAAAATCAGAGCGCTATATGGACATAGTGTTTCTGTCTTTCCACTACAAGAAGCTGTAACACCTCCCGAAATTTTATATCATGGCACTAGCCAAGCCGCGGCTAAAATTATCCAAACTGAAGGATTAAATAAGATGGGAAGAGAATTTGTTCATTTATCAGAAGAGCTAGAAACCGCTATAAAAATTGGCAGTCGACATGACAATTCGCCTACAATTTTCCAGGTGTATGCAAAAAAAGCAGCCACTGATGGTTATGCTTTTTATTCTACAAAAAGTGGCATTTGGCTAGTAGAAAACTTACCAGCGATTTATCTAAAAAATAAAAGACAAGTATAGAAAGTTTTGTCGTCTATACTTGTCTTTTATTGGATTATTCTTCTTGCTCTTGTTCAGAAGTTTGCGTTGGCTCTTGCTCTTGATCTGTTGTATATTCATCAGTTTCTTCTTGGTTATTTTCCCCAGGAAATTCAAAATCAGAATCCTCTTGTGTTTCAGAACTTTCAGCGTCTTCGGTATCTTCTACAGAATCTGTTGTTTCAGTCTGTTCTGTTGTATCTGTAGTTTCGCTGGTTTGATTTGAATCTGAAGGCTCACTTGTTTCAGTTTCAGTAGTTTCCGTAGCTTCAGTAGTATCATCTGTTACTTCAGTATCCTCTTCTTGCTCATCAGTAGTTTCGGTTATCGAATCAGCAGCGGTACCGCTGGTAGTTGACGCTTGATTTGTAGAACTTGTCTCTGAATAATCACTTGTTTCTTCAACAGAATTCTGTGAACTATTTGAAGTCCCAGTCGTTTGTTGTTCATTAACTGAAGTTGTACTCGTCGTCTCTGTTATTTGATTTTGTTCTTTTGAATTTTGAGCTTGCTGTTCACTTTGTGATTCATCTGATACTCTTTCTTGAATTGATTGAAAAGGTGCAGCCACAAAAGTATTTGCGTCATTTTTCACTGCTATACTCAAAATAAATGTTGCAAGACAGCTGATCAGTAATGCTTGAAGATTAAATTTATTTTTCATCTTTACGTTCAACTCCTCTGCAAAACGAACAGAATTGTATCATACATTTGAATGTACAGCAAGGGGGGCTTTTATTTTATTTTAAACGAAAACTTGTAAGAGTCAATAAATAAATTCCGTTTTCTATCATTATTTACGTTATTTTATTAATTGAAAAATCTATCTAACACTTGCTTTGAGCGTACAAAAAGACAGCACGTATTTTCATGCTGTCTTTATCAGTTATTTAAATTTATAAGTTGTCTCCATTTGATTCGATAACCTTTTTATACCAATCAAAAGATTTTTTCTTGTAACGCTTGAACGAACCACTACCATCATCATTACGATCGACATAAATAAAACCATAGCGTTTACTCATTTGCGCAGTAGATGCACTAACTAAGTCAATACAACCCCAAGCAGTATAGCCCATTAGGTCAACGCCGTCTTTAACAGCTTCTTTGGCTTGAGCTAGATGTTGTTGCATATAATCGATTCGATAGTCATCTTCTACTGTGTAATTCCCCTGCTCATCTTGAATTAGCTTATCTTTAGCGCCTAAACCATTTTCTACAATAAACAATGGAATTTGATAGCGATCATAAAAGTCATTTAACACGATCCGTAATCCAACTGGGTCAATGGCCCATCCCCATTCTGATTTTTCCAAATGAGGGTTTTCAATGCCACCAATAACATTGCCCGCACCAGAACTATAATTTTCTGGATGAGCAGCTGCTGCAACACTCATATAGTAACTAAAGGAAATAAAGTCCACTGTATGATTTTTTAATAATTCAGCGTCTCCATCTGCAAACTGAATATGAATATCATTTTCCTCAAAAAAGCGTAGCAGATGTCCAGGATATTGACCATGAACATGAATATCAGTAAAAGCGTAGTTTGTATTTTCTGCTTCTTTTGCCGCCAGCACATCTTCAGGTTTAGAAGAAATTGGATAGGTTGGCATTGCCAATACCATACAGCCCACTTTAAAATCAGGATTGATTTCATGGGCAATTTTAGTCACTGAGGCGGAAGCTACTAGCTCATGATGAACAGCTTGATATAATTCTTGGTCACTTAATTTTTCTTTAGGTGTTTTAATTCCACCTGAGATAAACGGCATATGCAATACGGAATTAATTTCATTAAAGGTTAACCAGTATTTCACTTTATCTTTATATCGGTTGAATACTGTCCGAGCATAATTTTCAAAAAAGCCGATCATTTGACGATCTTTCCAGCCATCATATTTTTCGGATAAATGTAGTGGTGTTTCATAATGCGATAAAGTGACTAAAGGCTCAATCCCATATTTTAGACATTCGTCAAACACATCATCATAAAATTGTAAACCTGCTTCGTTTGGCTCTTTGTCGTCTCCATTAGGAAAAATACGACTCCAAGCAATCGAAGTACGGAAAACCTTATAACCCATCTCAGCAAAAAGCGCAATATCTTCTTTATAATGATGATAAAAACCAATCGCTTGTAATTTCAGATTATCTTCTGTTGGACCGTCTGTAATTGGGCCCATGGCACCATCAGGAGTAACGTCTTGAACAGTTAATCCTTTTCCATCTGTATCAAAAGCTCCTTCAACTTGGTTAGCGGCTACTGCGCCACCCCATAAAAAATTGTCTTTAAAACCAGTTTGTTTTGTCATACCATTATCTCCTCCTATAATATCATTTTAAACCAAATGATATTGCTGGTCATTAGTTTTATTTAATTCTTATCAACTATAAGTATTTGAAAGCAGACACATTCGTTTATATTTTAACTTTGTTTTGGTACAATTTTATTAATTGACTTATGCTGAAAGGAAGAAAAAATGCCACGTACAAATAAAACATCCGAGGCCAAGGTTCAAGCGTTATTTGATCGTATTGCAACAACCTACGATAGTACAAATAATGCCATTTCTTTAGGAATGCATAAACATTGGCGCAAAAAAACTATGGAACAAATCCCTCTATCCGTTGGAGATCAAGCCCTTGATCTATGCTGTGGTACTGGCGACTGGACAATTGATTTAGCAGAAATCGTAGGTCCTACAGGGAAAGTTTACGGCCTAGATTTTAGTGAAAAAATGCTAGAGATAGCTAAAAATAAGTTACAACAAACAAATTTTAGCCCACAAACATCTTTGATCCAAGGAGATGCAATGTCTCTTCCTTTTGAAGATGATTCTTTTGATCTAGTAACCATCGGATTTGGTTTGCGTAATGTACCAGATGCTTTTCAAGTGTTAAAAGAAATGAAACGCGTATTAAAACCAGGGGGTATGGTTGCTTGTTTGGAAACCTCACAACCTGAAAATAAACTGATTTATCCTTTCTGGTATCTTTACTTTAAATTTGTTCCTACAATTGCTAAATTAAAGCATAACAAAAGACAAGATTACGTCTATCTTCAACAAACGACACAAAAATTTGTGCACGCTAAAGAACTTAAACAAATGTTTCAAGACACCGGTCTGGTAAAATCTTCCTATACGACATTTATGTTTGGAGCCTGTGCGCTGCATGTTGGCTATAAAAGAAAATAAGGAAGTGTCATTTTTGAAATTTAAATTTGAACTTGATTTGGAAAACTCGATTGTTACAATTATTTGTAATAAAAAAGAAAAAATCAATCATCAAAAGTTTGAACAAGTCAAGAGGCTAAAACACGGCAAACGACAATTTATCTTTCTTCGTCCTTTGCCTTTTTATTAAATAGCATTGAGTATTATTAGGAAAGTAAGGACACTACGCCTCGCTTTCGCTCGCCCTAGTACTGTTCATCAGCTACTCTCTGCTCCTTTCAGTCGCTGAATCATAGTGATTCACAGCAAAAGGGCTTTGGTAAGTTAAACCAAAGCCTTTTTCTTAATTTCTATTGGCTACTTAAATATTGAAATACTTGTTTTCGTGACAGATAACCTAAAAATTCTTGCTGCTTGTTAATGACCTCAATATAATTATAGTCACTTAATGCGGCAAAAGCTTTTTGTAAAGTAGCATCTTCTTGTAATTGCACAGCTGCGACGTTTTCATCAGAGGGTGTAACATATCCCTCTACTTCTACAACACGACTAATAGGGATTTGATAGCCTAGTTTGTTAGCACTAGAGTGGAAAAAATCATAGACAAAATCACTAGCCGGATTTTGGGCGAGCTCTTCAGGAGAGCCTACCTGCAGTAATTTCCCATCTCCCATGATACCGATTCGATCCCCTAATTTAATTGCTTCGTCCATATCATGAGTAACAAAGATGATCGTGTTGTGGAGTTCTTCATGTAGCTCAATAATTAAATCTTGCAAGGTCGTACGCGACAAAGGATCCAGTGCGCCAAAAGGTTCATCCATCAAGACAATATCAGGTTTAGAAGCAATTGCACGTAAAATACCAATTCGCTGTTGTTCACCCCCAGAAAGCTCACTAGGCAAGCGGTCACGATATTTGCCAGGGTCTAAACCAACTTTGGTTAGCAATGCATCCACTAAACGGTTGATTTCTTTTTTAGAAACTTTCTTCATCTCAGGAATAACTGCAATATTTTGCGCAACCGTCATCGTAGGAAAAAGCGCAATTTGTTGTAAAACATAGCCCATTGACCAGCGCAATTGTTGTAAAGGATAACTCTTAGCTTTTTTACCATTGATTAAGATATCACCATCTGTTGGTTCTTCTAAACGGTTAACCATTTTTAAAGAAGTGGTTTTTCCACTACCAGAAGTCCCCACTAGAACGAATAATTCGCCCTCTTTAATCTCAAGGTCCATGTCTGGAATGACCTCATTATCACCAAAGGACTTTGAAACATTTTGAAACTCAATTGCTGTACTCATTATTCATCCTCCTCTAGTAGCTCGTTTTCCGTAAGATAACTATGAGCTACGTCGGCTGGCGTTTCCTCTTTTACATTGACTTCATAATTCATCTCTTGCATTTCTTCTTCCGTAATTTTACCACCTAATTTATCCAAAGCCTTCACCACTTGTGGGTTATCATCTGCAAATTCTGTACTCATCAAAGGAGCGCCTTGGTATTTAGGAAAAAGTTTCTTATCGTCTTCTAAAATACTTAAATGATATTCCCTTAGCTCACTATCTGTAGAATAAGCATCAATCAAATTGACACGACCATCGTCAATGGCTTGATAGCGCAAAGCAGGTTCCATTGAACTTGTTTCAAAATCTAAATCATATAATTCTTCAATACCACGCAAACCATCTTCACGATCGATAAACTCTAATGTCATCCCTGCTTGAATGTCTGATTGAATATTTGCAAGATCACTGATCGTTTCTAAATTTTCTTCTTCTTTAAAATCATCAGAAACAGCTAAAGCGTAAGCATTATTATAGCTCATAGGCTCTAATAGTGTAAGTTGATCTTGTTTTTGTAAATGTTCTTTGGCTTGATTGTAGGTTTCTTCTTCTGATAATCCTTGCGTATCGATCGATTCGTCATCAATCAATGTTTCTAAGACCGTTCCGGTAAACTCTGGATAAATATCAATTTGATCATTTTTTACTGCATTATATAAAAAAGTGGTTTTTCCAAAGTTTGGTTTTATTTCAACATTAATATCAGCATCTTCTGCTTCAATTAAATCCTTATACATATTAATCAAAATCTCAGGTTCTGAACCTAATTTTCCAGCAATGGTGACTGTTTGTTGTCGATTAGCATAAGCTGAATAAATACCGCCGCCACCTAGTAAAATAATAAGAATAGCTAGACCGATCATTGAGTGCCAAGGTTTTGCACGTTCAAACCAACGTATCAATGAACTTAAAATAATAGATAATAAGGCAGCCGAAATCGTACCAATAATAATCAATGGCATATCATTACGATCAATACCTAAAAGAATAAACGTTCCAAGGCCACCTGCACCAATTAATGCGGCCAAAGTCGCAGTGCCGATAATCAACACCATAGCCGTACGTATGCCAGAAACAATAGCTGGTCGTGCCATAGGAAGTTCTACTTTAAATAATTTACGCATTTTAGACATACCAAAAGCATCAGCTGCTTCCTCAATGGCTGGATCAATCTCTGAAATACCCAAGTAAGTATTTTGAAAAATTGGTAATAAGGCATAAATGACAAGCGCAATAATCGCAGGTGTCGTCCCTATTCCAACTAGGGGGATCAATAATCCTAGTAAGGCCAGAGAAGGAATTGTTTGTAAAATACCTGCGATTTGTAAGCCAGTTTCAGCGACTTTAGGATGTCTAACCACCCAAATCGCCAAGGGTATAGCAATCAACATGGCTATCAAAAGAGAGATAACCGAAATGCCTAAATGATTTAATAGTTCACTCCATAACTCGCCACGTCGTTCATTGAATGTTTCTAACAGATTTTCCATTAGTAACCCCGCATTCGTTTTTTATTCCGAAAATTGACTATTATATAACTCCGTATAAATTCCATTTTTCGCCAGAAGCTCTTTGTGACTTCCCTGTTCAACAATATCACCTTGGTCCATAACTAATATTTTATCCGCGTCAACAATTGTTGACAAACGATGTGCAATGACAAAATTAGTACGACCTTTCATCAGATTTGCCATCGCTTGTTGAATCAGTTGTTCAGTCCGCGTGTCCACAGAGGATGTTGCTTCGTCTAAGATCAAAATATCTGGGTCACTCACAAAAGCGCGAGCAATCGTTAAAAGCTGTCGCTGTCCTTGTGAAATATTTGTTGCATCTTCATTTAAAACTGTACGATAGCCGTTAGGTAAAGTTTCAATAAAGTGATGCGCATGCGCTTGTTTAGAAGCTTGGATAACTTCATCTTCTGTCGCATCGACTTTTCCGTATAAAATATTATCGTAGACAGTCCCTTGAGTTAGCCAAGTATCTTGTAAAACCATGCCAAAAAAGGAACGTAAATTATCGCGTGGTACAGTACGAATATCGATGCCGTTAATCAAAATTCGATTTCTTGTTACATCATAAAAGCGCAATAATAAATTAACCAGAGTGGTCTTACCTGCTCCTGTATGCCCGACGATCGCTACAGTTTCTCCTTGTTTAACTGTAAGTGTTAAATCGCGAATAATCGGCTGTCCTTGCTCGTATTCAAAACCGATATGATCAAGCTTGATTTCTTCAATTGGACCTTCAATTCTATGGCTGGTGTTTTCAACTTCTTCCGGTGCATCCAAGAATTGAAACACCCGGTTACTAGAGGCGATCGTCTCTTGCAGTGTGTTAGCCATTTCAGCAATAACATCAATAGGGCGACGGATATTTTGGCTGTACTGCATAAAGGCGAGCACATCTCCTACCATGATCGTCCCATTTACAACCAACAAACCGCCCACAATCGCAATCAATACATAAGCTACATTGCCAATAAAAGTCATTACTGGATTGAGTATTCCAGCCATAAAACTAGCACGGTAAGAAACATCAAATAAACGATCATTAAACGCTCTGAACTCTTCGTTTGATTGATCCTGATAGTTATAAGCTTTGATTAAATCTGTACCAGTAAAGTTTTCTTCGACATAACCAACCATCGCACCTAGGCGTTCAGACTTTGCTCGAAAGTATTTTTGTGAACGTCCCATAATAATTTTAGTAGCTAAAATATTTAAAGGCACAGTAATGAAAAAGACTAAAAACAAAATTGGACTAATGAAAACCATCATGATAATAATTCCTACAAACATCAACATGCTATTAACGATTTGGCTCACACTTAGTTGTACGTTACGTCCAATAGCTTCCACATCATTGGTAATCCGACTTAATAAATCTCCTGTCGAATGTTGGTCAAAAAAACTAAGTGGCACTTTTTTGATCTTATCCGAAACTTCCATCCGCATAATCCTGATCAATGATTGCGACAAACGTACCAATGAACGTTCAACAACAATTTTACTCAAAGCCAAGAGTATATATAAGCCTGTTAACAACAAAGCGGTTTGAAGTACATATTTAAAATCAATACTAGTTTGCGCAGTCATCGCCGATTGGACATGGTTTAAGATAGATCCCATAACGATCGGCGCTGCGACTTCCATTATGGTAGAAATAATAGTCATCGTTAACGACAAAAGGAGAATTGTTTTATAATTTTTTAGATAGCTAAATAAACGTTTGACAGTCTGCCAACTTGTCGGATAGCTTTCATAAAAGTTTGCCATCATACATCCTCCTCTTCTCCTTGAGAAATAGCAATTTCACGGTAAATTTGATTGCTTTGCATTAATTCGTCATGTGAACCTAAGCCTTGTACTTTTCCATTTTCTAATACCAGAATTTTATCGGCATGACGAATTGTTGCTACTCTTTGAGCAACAATAATCGTTGCCGCATCCTTAAGTTTGCCTTGTAAAGCTAAGCGTAATTGTCGATCTGTTTTATAATCAAGTGCTGAGAATGAATCATCAAAAACATATAACGAAGCTGGACGCGTTAAAGCACGCGAAATAGCCAAACGCTGTCTTTGTCCTCCTGAATAGTTACTTCCACCACGGGCAACTGTTTTTTCTAATGGTTTTTCTGTTGGCAAAAACTGCATCGCCTGTGCTGTTTCCAAACTATCAAGCATTTTCTCATCACTAGCATCTGGATTACTATAAAATAAATTACCTCGAACACTATCTGAAAAGAAATAATTTTGTTGTGGTACATAGCTGATTTTTTCGCGTACACTTTCTGGGTTCAATGTCTCTATTGCTTGATCATTAATCAACAGTTTTCCTTCTGAAGGATCATAAAATTGCATGAGTAACTTCAACAATGTAGACTTTCCTGAACCTGTCCCCCCAATAATCCCCATGACTTCACCTTTATAAACTGAAAAGTTCAAATTTTCCAAAGCCGGAAGGTTAGCATCAGGATAATAAAATGTCAGATCTTGTGCTTTTACAGAAGTAATCGGTTCATTCAACACATTGCTTCCGCCTACTGAACGTGAAGGATAATTTAACACCGCATTCACTCGGTCAATGGAAGCAACACTTCTAGGTAGCATAGTCATCATGCGTGTTACCATGATCACCGCGTTTAATACCTGTGTAATATATTGGACAAAAGCCATCAAAGCGCCAATTGACAACGTACCCTGTTGGACAAAACGTACACCAAGAAGTAAAGTCGCAACAATAGACAAGTTCAAAATTAATGTCAATATGGGATTGATCGTCTGCATCACTTTGTTTACCTTCAAACCAATTTGGTAATATTTATCATTAGCGTCTTCAAAGGATTCTTCTTCTTGCTTATCTCTAGAAAAAGCACGAATCACTTTTAGCCCCGTTAAACGTTGACGCAGCAAAAGATTAATGTGATCTAGCGCTTTTTGCAACCGAGGAAAATAAGGAACGACCACTTTGATAACAAAATATAAAACAATGGCTAAAAAGGGTAAACTAACAAATACGATCATCGACAAAGAAATACTGGTAGTAAAAGCCATAAACAAACCACCAATAAACATTAATGGTGCTCTTGCTAAAGGACGTAAGCCCATCAACACTAATTGTTCGATTTGTGCTATATCGTTGGTCGTACGTGTAATTAATGAAGAAATACTAAAATATTCAGTTTCATCAAAAGTCATGCGATTAACTTTATTAAACATCCGTTTTCTTAAGTCTCTAGAAAAAAGCATCGATGTTTTAGCCGAAAAATAAGCCGCTGAAGCTCGAACTAAAATAGTAATCAAGGTTACTCCGATCATCAATGTTCCGAGTCTTAAAATATAGGAGATATTTTGATCAGTGACACCAATGTCTATAATTTGTGACATCATCTTGGGTAATAGTAATTCGCCGATAGTATTAGCGAAAGTTAAGATAAGTACAATTAAAACAAGGAATTTATAACGTTTAAAATCTTTGAAAACACTCAACTTGTTCCCTCTTTCATTTTTGAAATATGTATATGTCTTTAGAATCATCTTACATTATAACAAATAATTCCAGAATTCTATATTCAAAGGTAATACAAAATAGAAATATCTCGTGTAAATCTGTATATTCAATATTTTTAGACAAACCAGCGCTTTAGGCACTGTTTGCGCAAAAAAACTAGCAGCCCTCATTAAGACTGCTAGTTTAACTGGCTTGGCTCCATTACTTAATTAACACCGCTCATTAATCTTTGAATGCGCGGTACCATAAACATTAACATCACGCCAAAAGCTACTGTAACTATACCTACAGCACCAAAGTATAATACTTCAGTACCTGGACTGTATAAGCGAACGATTTGTGCATTAATAGCTTGTGCCACTGCGTCACTTAAAAACCAGATACTCATCATTTGTGAATGAAAGGCTTTAGGTGCTAATTTAGTTGTTACCGAAAGTCCAATAGGTGAAATCAACATTTCCCCTATAATAACTAATCCCCAACTCATCAATAACCACTGTGGCCCAACTTTAACATCTGTACCGAATAATATACCAGGTAACATCATCCATAAGAATGAAATCCCGGCAAAAAATAAACCATAAGTGAATTTTTTGGCCGAAGACGGTTGTTTGTTTCCTAGCTTTGTCCATAACCAAACAAAAATTGGTGTATAAATCATAATGAAGAAAGGATTCAATGTTTGAAACCAGCTTGAAGGAATGGTAAATCCAAAAAGCGACAAATTTGTCCGTTCTTCAGCAAATAAAGCAAGTACAACAGAACCTTGTTCTTCAATCGACCAAAAAAGAATGGAGGCGATGAACAGTGGAATATAAGCCCACACTCGTGAACGTTCCGTCGACGTGATTTTTTTACTTTTAATAATCACAACAAAATAATATATCGGGATAACAACTGCAAAAATCGTAATCAAGTTGATAATGTTATTAATGTCTAATATGCCTGCTAATTGCATAAATAGTATAAGCACAGCTACTGCAGCAATAACTAATAAACTTTTACGTACTAAAGGTTTTACCTCTTCTGACTTTATAGGATCGCGTGCTTTTAAAGTTTCTTCTGGTAAGAATTTTTTACCGCCGCGAACATATTGAACTAAACCAAAAAACATTCCAATCGCTGCTAATGAAAAGCCTAGATGAAAATTCACTTCTTGGCCCAAATAACCGACAAAAAGTGGTGCAATAAATGCGCCTAAGTTGGTCGAGAAAACAAAGATATTAAAACCTGCATCTCTTCTTAAATCTTTTTCATCATATAAATCACCGACCATTTCCGAAATATTAGGTTTTAATAAACCGGAACCTAATACAATGAGGATAATCGACGCAAACAAGGCTGCCTTGCCAAAAGGCAAAGACAAAGCAATATGACCTAACATGATCATAATGCCACCAATAAAGACCGTGCGTCTACTACCTAAAATCCGGTCACTTACATAACCACCGACAACACTTAATAAGAAAACAAGCGAACCGTAAATCGACATAATAGCTGAAGCTGTGCTTCGGTCAAAACCTAAGCCGCCGTCTGCTACCGAATAATACATATAGTATAGTAGTATCGCACGCATACCATAGTAACTAAATCTTTCCCACATTTCTGTAAAAAATAATGTAGAAAGTCCACGAGGGTGTCCTAAAAAAGAGGCATCCTTTTCGTTCGAGTTCATGCTAACCCTCCATATTCAAATTCAATTTTGTTTCACTTCGTATAAAACGACAAGCTCAATTTTAATTTTCTGAAACTTTTCCGTCAATAACACTTTTGTCTGACAATTTCAGTAACTAAGCTTTTTCTAATAAAATTAAAAAAACAAATTTATTTTAAAATAAGAAAGATAGCTATAAATAGCTAATTTTTGCAAATGTTTATTTTAATACAAAAATTAAATAAACTTATTTTTATTTTTTAGGTGCTTTTTATTAAATTTTTATCACTTTTGAATTTAGCGCTTTCTACTGGACAAAAGAATAGGACTATTGAGAAAATGAGTATTATAGGAGGGCTAATTATGATTTATATTATGGGAACCATTGCTGCAGGAAAAACATCTTTAGCAAAAATTTTAGCAAAAGATTTACAATCCCCTGTCTACTATGAAGACGTTGAGAATAATGGATTGATCTTGAATATGTTAGAAAAATTTTACTCCTCAGGTAAAGAAAGTAGAAAAACAAATGGTGCTATTTTGCAAATGGCTTTTTTAACTTTTCGTTATCAACAATTACGTCAAGCAATTACGCAGCAAAATGCCGTTATGGATTCTTCTTTAGCATCTGATTTTGTGATGGCCTCGCAGTTACATGAACACGGAGAGATCGCCGATGAAGATTTTAACGTCTATGTAACTTTATCCCAGGAAATGCAAGCAAATGTTAATGGTATCCCTTGGAATGGTTTGCCTGATCTAGTTATTTACTTAAAAATTGACGCAGAACATGCTATAAATGAAATCCAAAAGCGTGGACGAGAGATGGAAAGTATAGAACGGGAACCTGGGTTAATAGATTACTACCATCGTGTTCATCATGCTTATGAAAAGTGGGCAGATGGTTACCCTTCTGCTATTTTGTTAACAATTGATCGTGAAAAATTCGACTATGTAAATAATAGTGAAAATCGTAATGAAGTTTTAAATTTAATTGAAACAAAGTTGAAAGATCTAGGAAAATTATCGCCAAAAACATTTAAAAAAATCAAGCAAAGACGGGATTAATGTCTATTTACTATAGTTAATACAGCTGCCTTTTCTGTACTATATCATTGTTAAAAATCTTTGTTAATTTTCTTTTATTTTTACTTTTTTCGTAGTTCACAAGGAAAGTTATTGACTTTCTTTGTGAAAGTTTTATAATGAAAAGTGTAACAAAGTATTCTTTTATTGTTATAGTATTTGGCAGAAAGGAAGTTTTCTTATGAACCATTTCATTGGATTAGTAGGAACCAATTCAGATAACTCTACCAATCGAAAATTATTACAATTTATGCAAAAGCATTTTTCAGATAAAGCCACCATTGAATTAATGGAGATCAAAGATTTTCCAATTTTTAATAAACCGGTATCAAACCGTCTTCCAGAAGTTGTAAAAAAAGCGGCAGAAAAAATTGAACAATCAGACGGTGTGATTATCAGCACCCCTGAATACGATCACTCCATTCCCGCTGCTTTGACTAACGCCTTAAACTGGCTTTCATATGATGTTTATCCCTTTGTAGATAAACCCGTAATGATCACAGGCGCTTCTTATGGAACATTAGGTTCATCACGCGCGCAATCTCATTTACGACAAATTCTAGACTCACCTGAACTAAAAGCTCGTATTATGCCTAGTTCAGAATTTTTGCTAGGTCATTCATTGCAAGCGTTTAATGAGCAAAATGATTTGAAAGACTTCGATCAAACAGATAAATTAGATGGTTTGTTCAAAGATTTTCAAGTTTTTGTAGAACTTACAAATCAATTGACCAATGCACATGAAGCCCACAAAAAAGAAGCTGAAAATTTTGATTGGGAAACTATTTAAAAAGGAGAATTCTTATTATGAAATTAGTCGGAATTGTAGGTTCTAACGCTGATTTTTCCTATAACCGTTTATTACTGCAATATATAAAAAAACACTTTAAATCACTTATTGATATCGAAATTTTAGAAATTAAAGATATTCCTTTGTTTAACCAAAGTTTTGATCAAACAGATAGCGCACCTATTCAAAAGCTTAATCGTAAAATTTTAAATGCAGACGGTGTGATCATTGCAACTCCTGAACATAATCATACGATCCCCGCTGGTTTAAAAAGTGTGCTTGAATGGTTATCTTTTAAAATCCAACCTCTTTCAAATAAACCTGTCATGTTAGTCGGCGCCTCTTATTATAATCAAGGTTCCTCTCGTGCACAATTACACTTGCGCCAAATTTTAGAAGCTCCAGGCGTAAATGCGATTGTCATGCCAGGAAATGAATTTCTACTAGGTGAAGTAAAAGAAGCTTTTGATGAGCAAAATAATTTAAAAGATCAAGGAACGGTTGATTTTTTGAAAACTTGCTTAGAAAAGTTCATTAAATTTATCCAAGTCCTATCTTCAATGAACGAACCACAAAAAGATTTATCAGAAGAAGAAGACTTAGAAGCTACTGGTAAAATCGATACCACCATCGAAGGTGTCGATATGTCCGCTGAAGATTGGGTAGAACAAGCTAGCGAAAAAGTAGACGCCGCTGAAGGTGATACTTATGTGAAATTAAACCGTGGTGTTTTAACTGTTAATCAATTGAACGCGCTCTTAGCTTCCATGCCAATGGAGTTGACTTTTGCTGATAGTAATAACCAATTCTTATTCTATAATTACACCGAGGACAAAGCAGAAATGTTTGCCGGACGTGTACCAGGACAAGTTGGAAATCCATTAGCAAACTGTCACCCACCTGCTACTTATAAAAACGTTAAATGGGTACTTTCCCAATTACGTCATGGCAAACAGGATGTCGTTCGTATCCATGTACCAACACATGGACCAGATAAATATGTAGTACACAGTTATCAAGCAATGCATGATGACTCAGGTAACTACATGGGTGTCAATGAGTACGTACTAGACTTTCAGCCTATTATTGACTGGTACTTACAACAAACGGGACAGCGACTTGCTAAAGACGAAACAGTTGAAGTTGATGCAACATCAAGCGCTTCAACCACACAATCCGAAACAGCAGATAGTGTTTCAGGAGCTTCTGAAAAAGCAGAAAGTGCCGACAGTGTTTCTAGCGCTTCAGTCAAAGCTTAGTTTAAAAAACTGTTTATTGCCGATTAAGCAATAAACAGTTTTTTTATGAAAAAGGAGGGGCCATAAAGGAGCTTGTTGGTCCTAAATCAAGCAAAGTAAGGGCCGTTAGCAAGATAGTTGGACTTAAGACAGCTAAAAGAAGGACCACAAATAAAGCTATCGGCCCAAACTCAGCGACAGTAAGGACCAAAAGCATTCCTCAGTCTATACCCAAAATATCTTAACTATCATTTTTCAGATGCTCTGTAATTAAGGCTAATTTTTGTTTGAAAATCATCCTTTTTTTGTCAGTTAAAAGGCTGAGTGCCAGCACCGTTTTCAAATAAAGCTGTATAATCAGCAGAAACATCAAGATATCCTGTATAATCGCCTTCAGGTATTTGTGCAGTCGGGCTAAACTGCCAAGCACCATAAGCGGTTTGCCATAGATCATCCTTAGAAGGCTCATACGGATATTGCGCCATCCAAGTATTCTCAGCGCCAACCGTATCACTTACAGCACTACGATACAAATAGCTAGCGCCAGTATATACACCATGATTATCATAGCCATCATCACTTAGTGTGTCCCAAAAATCTTCTAAATAAGAAGCAATATCTACAGTTTCAGTCGATGGATCTTCCATATCTGCAAAAATCTTTATCTTTTTATTTAAGTCATTTTCTTGCAAAAAGGACAAAAGATGATTTGCTTCTGCTTTAGCTTCTTTGCTAGTAGCAAAATTTGCGTAGTGATAAAGGTTAACGTTCAAACCAGCGTTAGCAGCAAATTTGATTTGTTCAAGCGCATAAGGATTTGTATAATTAGAAGACTGCGTTGTTTTTACGATAACAGACTTCACTCCTTTTTGAGCCAATATTTCATAATCATTTTGTGTCATTTCTCCTTGATAAGAAGAAACATCTACGGCGTCTTGTGGAGGACGCGTATTATCACCAATATTAAATACATCAGTCGACGTGCTAGCAGCAGCTCTTGCAAAATTATTAGCAGGTTCGCCTGTATAAGACATCGTATTCTTCGTATCAGCAACTTCTTCTTGCGCATTTACTTTTACAGAGAAAAAACCAAAAATCAAACAAGCTGCCATAGTAGCTTTCATCAAAAACCTTCGTTTTGTTATTTTATATGAACCGATAAAAACCATCCTCTCTGAAAAATTAAGTTATTTTTTACGATATCAGGAAGCGCTCATAATGTAAACCTTTTATAGCATTTAAGCTCGTTAATTTAGGGTTCTTATGTACTTAATCAAAAATAATAAAGAACTCTTTTCTTACCAATAAACAGTAGTAAAAAAAGAGTTCTATATTAATGATTAGCAAACAACAATTTGTTCAAACTAACTTATCTTGATTATTAACTTTAATCAGAAGATAAATCTTTCTGCGCATATTTACGTTGAAATTCAGCAATTGTCTGATATTCCGTTTTTAGTTGACGTGTTAAACGAATATAGATAGGAACTAGCTCCCGATAAACATCAAAATGATCTGGGTTAGGAGCATAAGTTTCTGTTTCACCGACAAAATTTTTGACTTCAGCTAAATTATCAATGACGCCAATAGACTTCATTCCAACGACAGCAGCACCTAAACAAGAAGATTCAAAAGCTTGAGGTATCGTTACTGGTCGTTCGAAAACATCAGATAACATTTGGCGCCACAGTTCTGAGCGAGCAAAACCCCCTGTTGCTAAAATAGATTGAGGTTGTCCCAACACTTCTTCTAAAGCCAAAAGTACTGTATATAAATTATAGACAATACCTTCCAAAACGGCACGAACCATATGCGCTCTTGTATGCATTTGCGTTAATCCAAAAAAGGAACCGCGCGCATTTGCATCCCATATAGGTGCCCGTTCGCCTCCTAAGAAAGGATGGAATAATAAGCCGTCGGAACCAGCAGGAACTTGTGCAGCAATCTCAGTCAATAAATCATAACTATCTTTAGCCAAAAGGTCAGCTGTACTTTTTTCAGCATCAAATAAATTATCTTTTGCCCAAGAAAAAACAGTACCACCATTGTTAACCGGTCCTCCGATTACCCATAGCTCTTTTGTCAAAGCATAGCAAAAGATCCGTCCTTTAGGATCGATCACTGGATGATCACTAACCATACGAATCGCTCCTGAAGTTCCTATGGTTACAGCTGCTACTCCATCATCGATCGCATTAACACCCAAATTAGACAGTGCACCATCAAATGCGCCTTGAACAAAAGTAACATCCTGTGGGCAACCGGTAATTTTCGTGTATTCTTCTTTCATACCAGAAAATTGTTCATAAGCATCCACGACCTTTGGCAATTGTTTTTTAGAGACACCTGTTTGTGCTAAAGCTTTGTCATCCCATTGCAATTCAAAGATGTTATACATTCCCGTACAACTAGCCACTGACACGTCCATTTGCCATATACCGAATAAGCGATAAAGAATATATTCTTTGATACCACAATAGTAAACAGCTTTATTATAAACCTCAGGGACGTCTTCTTTTAACCAAGAGATTTTACATAATGAAGACATCGGATGAATCGGTGTCCCCGTACGTTCATATAAATCCTGTCCTTGCGCTGAATTTTTTATCTTATTAGCTGCTGCTGCAGCTCGTGTATCTCCCCAAGTGATAATACGCGTTAGCGGTTGAAAATTTTCATCCAAAGCGATCAAACTTTGATTGGCACTAGAAAAAGAAACAGTTCTCAACTTGTCCTTTTGCCAATTGATTTGGGCAATAATTTTTTTTAAACTAGCAGTAACTGCTTCAAGAATCTCTTCTGGTTCTTGTTCAGCCATACCTGTTGCATCACGATATAGCTCATATGAATGGTTGGTATAATCGATGACATTTCCAGCTAAATCATATAAAACAGCTTTAGTACTGGTTGTTCCAATATCCATTCCAATAACATAATCCATTTACAAAAACTTCCTTTCCTGTCTTTACCTTTACAACTATACTATTAAAGAAAGACCATAAACACAAATCAAACCGGTAACTGATAATACAGAAGTCAATGTTGTCCAAGTTAAAAATGTTTCTTTAAGTGAAAGACCAAAATATTCTTTGATCATCCAAAAACCTGCATCGTTTACATGATCGGCAAAAATACTTCCTGCTCCTACAGCAAGTACCATCATAGCTGGATTTACGCCAGTTTGTGCGATTAAAGGAGCAACTAAACCTGCACCGGTCATAGCAGCAACTGTAGAAGAACCTAAGCTTACACGTAAAATTGCTGTTACAAGCCAAGCGGCAAAAATCGGTGAAAGATTAATGTCTGTAAACAAGGAAGAAATGTATTCAGAAATACCTCCTTCAACTAATACTTGTTTAAGTGCACCACCACCGCCAATAATGAACAACATCATTGCAATTTGTGTAATAGCTTCTTCAATTGTTGTACTAATTTCTTTCATTGAACGTCTTTGCTGATAACCCATGGTATACATTGCAAATAACAATGATAAAAGCATTGCAAAGTCTGGTTCGCCAATAAATTCAATGATTTGTTGCGTAGAGCCAGCCGGTAACATACCGCCTACAGCAGTCGCAATACCAATTAAAATCACCGGCATCATAGCTGTGCTAACACTCATCCAAAATGAAGGTGTTTCTTCTAATTTAAATTCTTTTACTTCACCTAAGCCCGGTATTTTTTCTTGAATACGATAAACTTTAGGGTAGAATTTATGCAAAAAATAATTAAATACAGGTCCAGAAACGATAATCGTTGGAATCGCCACAATTAATCCAAATAAAATGACTTGGCCAATATCTGCTTCCATGATCCCCGAAATTGCAGTGGGTGCTGGATGTGGCGGAATAAAACCGTGCATAATATTTAAGGTTGCTGCCATCGGAATAGATAATACCAAAAGTGGAATTTCTAATTCTCTAGCAATAACAAAGATAATAGGCAGTAAGACGACTAAACCTACTTCAAAGAATAGTGCTAATCCGACAATAAATGAAGCTATAATTACAGCGATCTGTATCTGTTTTTTTCCAAATTTGTCAATCAAGGTATTGGCGATACGGTATCCGCCTCCAGAGTCAGAAACCAGCTTTCCGATCATAGAACCCATACCAAAAATAATAGCCAGATCGCCTAATTGATCTCCCATACCACTAGTGATAACTTCAGGTAGTTGGTCTAATGGAATATTTAGAGCCAAACCAACTAAAAAAGCAGTGACTATTAAAGAAATAAAGGTGTTCAATTTTACTTTAACAATCAAAAAAATCAAAAAAGCGACGCCCAATGCGACAATTAATAATTTCATTTTCTTTCCTCCAGCTTAATAATTTTGTAAAACCTACTTCTAAAAGCCCCCTTTAGATGACAATAGAAAGAACAACCTATCCCTATACGTAGTGGTCAACGCAGTAATACTATTGCTATCCTCTTCTCTATTTTAGTAAAAATTACTAGTTATGCAAAGGAAAGTCTTATTAAAAGTACAATACGAAAGCAAAAGTCAATCTCTTATAGGATATAAACTCTAGTATTTAATTTCCGTTGTTATTTTAATTGTTTACTTACTATTTGACAGTGAATATAAAAAAAGGGTATGATTATACATATTTTCGTCTCGTATTTGATTATCATAGAGATAATTATTATTGGATGAACTCTACACCCTTAAAAAATTGAGAGGAGAAACTTTTATGCTAAATTGGTTAAGAACTTCAAAAATCGCGATGGGAATTATCACGATTTTCCGTGTTTATTTAGGTTTTAAGTGGGCAACTTCGGGCTGGCAAAAAGTCACTGGAACTTTTAGTGCCAAAGAAATGATTCAAGGTGCGCTTGAATCTCCGGTACTAGATGATACTGGAGTTAACGCTTATCCTTGGTATACAGACTTTCTAGACGTATTTGTACTTCCTAATATTGAATTATTTGATTTCATGGTTTCCTGGGGAGAACTATTAGTAGGCTTAGGTTTAATATTTGGTACATTAACTACTGCTGCAGCTTTTTTCGGACTTCTCATGAACTTCAGTTACTTATTAGCAGGGACGGTATCTATTAACCCAACTTTTATCCTTATCCAGTTTTTTATTTTAGTAGCTGGTTTTAATGCAGGAAAAATCGGGCTTGACTATTGGGTGATACCTTTCTTAAGAAAAAAAATCCCATTTTTAAAAGTAGATTAAAAGAAATAAAAGTAAAAAACAAAAAAGCTGGAAAACGTCATTAAACGTCTTCCAGCTTTTATTTGTCTTCTAAAATTACATGCCCATATATGGAAGGATAGACATAGCCATCGATATAATAAACACAACGACGGCGATAATCAACCAGAACCAAGCACCAGTAAAGAAAGCTCCTGCTTTTGTTTTGATTGTTGTTTTTTCTTTTGTATCATTAATTGCGTGTCTTACAGCTAAACGGATGATTGCATATATTCCAGCTGCTAATGCTACGTAAGTTAATACTGGGGAAAGCATCGACATGATTCCCATACCTGTTGACATCATAAATCCACTCTTCTTTCTTTTCTAATAATGAAGATTCCAATAAAGAAAAAATAACATTTACTTCTGTTGGAACTTTTACAAATTGCCAATGATTTAAAAGGCAACCAAATATAACCTTCTCTGAAACTAACATAAAAACTTACAAAATTGCAACTAATTAGAGAAACTTTAAACTCGCTTTAAACAAAATGTGCGCTATGAAAAAAAACAATACCTTTATCTAAAACTAACATTTAGTCAATAGATTCATGATTTGTCATAGCCAATGCATCTACCCAATTGTCAAATTGCTCTGCGCTAACTTTACCAGAGGCAAGCGCTGCTTTTCTTAATGTTATACCTTCTTTTTCGGCTTTTTGTGCGATTTTAGCACTTTCTTCATAACCAATATGAGGAGAAAGAGCTGTTACCAGCATCAATGACTGGTCAACGAGTTCTTTCATATAACTTTCATTTGCCTGTAAGCCATCCAAAAATTTTTCAGTAAAAGAATTGATTGTACCCGCCAGTAAATCAGTAGATTCTAAAAAGGTGGAAATTAATAAAGGCTTATAAACATTCATCTCAAAATTACCTTGACTGCTCGCCATAGAAATTGTCGTATCATTTCCCATCACACGAATCGCAGCCATCGTCAAAGCTTCTGCCTGCGTCGGATTTACTTTTCCTGGCATAATAGAGGAGCCAGGTTCATTGGCTGGAATGCTTAACTCCCCATAACCCGCTCTTGGACCAGAAGCTAAAAAGCGTAAATCATTCGCAATTTTCATTAAATCAGCAGCTAAAGTTTTTAATGCGCCATGCATGGCATTTAATTGCGAATGCGCAGACAAACTATAAAATTTATTGACCTCCGCTGTAAAAGAGATTTGATACAACTCAGACAGTTTACTTGCAATTTTTCCTGCTAGTTTTGGGTGAGCGTTCACGCCAGTCCCTACAGCCGTAGCACCAATAGCTAATTCATGCAGGCTTGGCTCTATTCCTTCAATAAAACTCAAATCGTGCATAAGCATACTTTGGTAAGCAGATAATTCTTGACCAAAAGTTAACGGTGTTGCGTCTTGCAAATGAGTACGTCCTATTTTAACAGTATCCCAGTACTTTTGCTTTTTTTCTTCTAAGATTTGACACATTTTCTTACAAGAAGCTTTCACTTCAATAATAGATTGCGAGGCAACGATATTCATCGCTGTAGGAAAAATATCATTCGAACTTTGTCCTTTATTAACATCATCATTAGGTAAAACACTCAATTGCGGCTGTTGTTCATTCGCCAAATAAGCAATCACTTCATTTACATTCATATTCGTATGAGTGCCCGAATCCGTTTGATAGACTACAAGTGGAAAATGTACACGTAACTGATTATCCGTTAACGAATTTAACTTATTCACAGCAGTAACAATGGCATTTGCTTTATCATTTTCCAATACTTCCAACTCAGCATTCGCTTGAGCTGCTGCTTTTTTGATTTGCAAAATTGCTTTAATAACCACTAATGGCATTTTTTCGCCCGTAGTAAAATTACGGCGACTACGTTCAGTTTGTGGTCCCCACCACGCACCTGCTGGGATTTCTATTGCACCCAGTGAATCTTTTTCTACTCTTACTTTTTCTTCTTTATTTTTCATTGTTTTCATTCTTTCAATATAATTTGATTACATCTCATTATGTTAGCACTTTCCTAAACTATTGTAAAAAATGAAAAACGGCGGCACTTCTTTTTTTGTTATTAAGTTTTGAACGGTTGAATGAGTAGTGAAAAAGAAAAGTATTGTTTGTTCACTCGTCGAATGAACATTAAATACAGAAACTTTTGTTTGCTCATTAGCCGAATGAACATTAAATGCAGAAACTTTTGTTTGCTCACTAGCTGAATGAACATTAAATGTAGAAAGTTTTGTTTGTTCACTCGTCGAATGGACATTAAAAGGGCTAGGACACTCTATTTTTATGGTCATCTTTTAAAGCAATTCATCCACAAGGACCTAAAAAATAATATCCTAGCCTATTTAGTTATTTAATGATTGGCACAGTTTGAACTTATCTATCCATTGACAACCGTCCCACCGTTTACGTGAATGGTTTGACCAGTAATATATTGACTAGCTGCAGTAGCTAAGAACAAATAACTTGGTGCAACTTCATAAGGTTGTCCAGGACGTTGTTTAGCATTTCCCTTCCCCCATGTTTTTAGTTTTTCCTTATCAAAAGTTGCAGGAATCAACGGGGTCCAAATAGGGCCAGGAGCTACAGCATTTACCCGAATATCCTTGTCTAAGAGGTCTTGATTTTGTGATAGAGAACGAGTAAAAGCAAGAATGGCGCCTTTACTAGCAGAATAATCAGTTAAAACCGGATTGCCTTGATAAGCTGTAATTGAGGTAGTGTTAATGATCGCTGCACTTTTCTTCATCAAAGGAAGCATCTTTTGCGTTAATATGAACATGCTTACTATATTCGTCTGGAAAGTTCTGTTTACTTCTGCGATAGGAATATCTGTAAAACGTTCGTGTACATGCTGTTCGCCGGCGTTATTTACTAAAATATCAATATGACCAAATTGCTTTTTCACATGCGTTGCGATTTCGTCTGCAAAAGCTTCTGTTCCGAGATCACCGCTTAAAACAACTACTTTTCTACCGATTGCTTCTATTCGATGAACAACTTCTTCTGCATCTTTGTGTGATTCATAATGTACTAAGACAATGTCGGCCCCTTCTTTAGCAAATAAAATAGCCGTAGCTGCTCCAATACCACTATCACCACCTGTTATTAAAGCCACTTTGTTTTCTAATTGGCCGCTTGCTTGATAGCGGGGATCTTCCAATTGCGGTTTGTTGTCAAACTTTGTCTCTTGGTCTTCTATAAGATAGCCTTTTTTAGGCTCTTGGTTATCTGGCATTTGGCATCTTTCCTTTCTTTTTTAAGCTAATTAATAAATTTACTCTTACATTTTATTTAAAAAAGCGCTAACAAACGCTATTGGTTCAAAAAAGAACAACTAACATATCCAATATGAAAGTCATCATACCATAATCGAAAAAGAATTGTTATAATTAAGTTAACATTATCACAGGGAGTGTAAAAGCCATGAAAAAACGTTATATTTTGTTGTGGGCTATTGGAATTATTCTTTTTATTATTAGTATTTTATTCTTATTGCGGCTAAGCCAGCGAGAAGACGATCTTTTTCTAGCAGAAACTTCCGAATCAATTAGTGAAACGACTGAAACAACCGATAGTTCTGCACAAAAAAATGTGGCAGAACAAGCACTTTTAGAGGATTTCGGAGAAGACTGGTTGAATTTTTCTAGTGCTTTAGAAAGAAAGCAAAATGTAGAAAAATATCTTACAGAAGATGCCCTCAAAAACAGTCCAATCGAAGAAAATGAACAAGCAAGTACTGGTAGGATAAAAACAATCTCACAAGATGTCGACCAGCCGCAAAAATATGTTTTAATTGGCGAAAAAACAGTTCAAGAAGAAACAAAAGAGGTTATTTTGGAAATTGACATAACAAACGGCTCTTCTCCTAAAATCAGTCATTTTGATGCCAGTTACAAAGAATAAGTCGGTAACAAAACGACGATTATTTAATTATTTACTTTGTTTTTCTACATTTTTGTAGCCCCTTCTCCAATACCTTCAATAAAGTATTTTTGTAAAAAGATAAAGAGAATAATCACAGGAAGAATAGCAAGGATGAGGCCTGTTAGAGCTAGTTCCCACTGTGTATTAAATTCACCGAAAAAGGAGTAAAGTTCAAGAGGCAATGTACGCATCCCCTCTTGATTAACGACAAGAGAAGGTAGCAAGTAGTCGTTCCATATTTTCATCCCATTTAAAATAACGATGGTAACAGTGGTTGGTTTCAACATAGGTAAGATTACTCTTAGAAAGATCTGCAGTCGATTCGCGCCATCTACCTTAGCAGCATCGTCCAAGTCAGTTGATATACTACGCATCGTACCATAATAAAGATAGACAGATAAGCTAATGGAAAAGCCAATATTCATAATGATTAAGCCTGTCCGATTCAACAGCTCAACCTGGGAAAATAAATTAACCAAAGGAATCATCACTGATTGAAATGGAATTAACATCGTAACGCCACAAAAATAATAAATAAAAGTACTGAATTTAGAAGCACGACGGTGTAAAACATAGGCTGCCATCGCGCTAAAAACAACGGTTAATACTACGCTTAGTACAGTAATAACAAGCGAATTACCAAAACCGGTAACATAATTCATTGCTTTAAATGCGTTTGGATAATTAGCAAAGGTTATTTGTTCTGGCAAGCCAACAACATTCGAAAGAATCTCTGATTGCGTTTTAAAGGAATTAATAAACACTAAAAAGAAAGGGTACAACCAACTAATTGATAAAGCCAGAGCAAGGATAATAATTAAAAATTTACTGAAATTCTGTTGTTTTTTCATGCGTCCATCTCCCGCTTTCTAGTTAGTCTCAATTGGATCACAGTGATAATTGTTACTATGATAAAGAATATGACACCCTTAGCTTGTGCATATCCTTGGCTGTATTCTTGAAATGCTGTGTTATAAATGTTCATCGCTAGCATTTCTGTCGACCCAAAAGGCCCCCCGTCTGTTAATGTTAAGTTTAGATCATAAAGTCTAAAAGCATTCGTCAATGTTAAAAATAAACTGATTGTAAAAGCCGGTGCTACAGCTGGAAATTTAATGTACCAAAACACCTGCCAAGCATTTGCTCCGTCAATTTTTGCTGAATCGATCATATCTTGACTAATCGAAGTTAAAAATGAAATATAAATCAGCATGACATAACCACTCATTTGCCACAAGAAAACAATTACTAGTGCCCAAAAACCAGAAACACTTGTAGCAAGCCAATTAGAAAAGAAATGTATACCTGTTGCTTGGGCTATTGCTGTAAAAGCTTGGATAAAAATAAATTGCCAGATAAAACCCAAGATAACGCCACCAATTAGATTAGGTACAAAAAAAGTGGTACGTAAAAAAGTAGAAAATTTTCCTTTAATACTAGTAACGAGTACTCCTAGCCCTAATCCGATCACGTTAACTAAAATCACAGAAACAACGGAGAACCAGAAAGTTACATTAGCGCTCTGTAAAAAACGTTGATCTTGAAAAAGCGCTTTATAATTTTCTAAACCGATAAATGACATATCTAAACCATTTGAATTTGTAAAGGATGTTCCAATACCATAAATAAACGGTAAAACAATAACTAATAATAATATAATCATCACAGGCGCTAGAAATAACCAATAGATACTACGGAAACCTTTTTCATCTTTCATATATTTGGACCCTCCATTTATTAGAAATTATTGTCCTGCTTTTTGAATACGGCGCATCTCGGAGAAATCACCCGAGGTCACCTTTTCAAATTCTTTCCAGCTAATTTCCCCAGCTAAATATTTTTGGTAGTTTGGGGCCAAAGAAGCATTCAAAAATCCGTAAGGTTCTTGTTTGTAAGTCATCGGTGCCGCTTTGTCATCAAGAACATCTTGGTAAAGTTGACGAGAAATCGGTGCACCTATTTTTTCTTTATCTAAATCTTTAACAGGAGGGATAACTTCTAGCTCATCAAGCACAATCTTTTGTCCTTTTTGACTTGAATATAGAAAGTTTAGAAAATCAGTAGAGGCTTTAATTTCCTCTTTTGACTGATTTTTGTTAACGCCAATTACCCAGTTTGTGCCAGCTACATTACGTCCACCTTTGTCGTCATCGGCAAAAATTGGCAATAATCCCAATTTTTCTTGCACAAATGAAGGATCCATTTTATTAAGCGCTGGTACTACCCAATTTCCTTGGTGAACCATTGCTACTTTATCGTTAAAAAAAAGGTCATCCACAGAATGAGTATGATTCATGGTAACAACTGGTTGTACAGTATGTTTGTTCATCAATTCTGAATATTCACGCATCCTTTTGCCATTTTTCCAATTTAACTCATCAGCATCAAATGCTTTATTATTATCGTCGTCAAATTCAGAAGCACTGAAATTAGCAAAAAAATGGTTCGAAACATTTTCGTCCTCACCTTCAAAAGCAAAAACTTCTTGTAGACCTAATTTGTCTTTTTGCTCATCTAAATCTTCTACCACATCAACAAAATCTTCGTAACTTTTAATATCATTTGGATCGATCCCAGCTTTTTCAAAAATTTCTTTATTGTATAAAAAACCGAATCCTTCTACACCAAAAGGCATTCCTAATTGCTTATCTTCTAATTGACCGGCTTCTAACAACTGTGGTAGCATTTCGTCGGTCAATGGTAATTCACTCATCTCATATAAGTAATCTTTGTAAAAATCTACATCTGGTAAACCGCTTAACATCATCATAGAAGGTGCTCTTTTTGAGGTAAATTTTGATAATAATGAAGCTCCTCCATCATTGGAAGTTACTGTTGTAATCGTTAAATCCACATTAGGATTTTCTTTTTCATATTCACTTGCAGCATGTCTTAAACCCTCAGCTATTTCAGCTTTTTGGTTAAAAAATTCGATTTCTATTTTTTCATCATCATTGTCGTTTGAAGTACAACTACTCATAAAAAGAGAAACACACAAAAGAAATAGAAGTACAGTGAATTTTTTCCTCGCTTTCATTAACATCGACACCTTTCTTCAGCTTATAAATAAACTTGCTATTTTAAAGTAATTTATTTTTTTGTGCTATTTCCATATTTAGCCAGAAAAAGCCGCTAATTCCAGCCAAACTCAGATAGATTCCGCCAATAAAAAACAAACAAATAAAACTAAAAAAAGGTAAAATTATATGAAATACAATTAATGTTGGTTTTTTACAAAGAATATAAAAACTGTATAAAAAACTGATTTTAGTTTTACTAAGCAATGTTTGGTAGATAAATACCAAAATACTGAGCCAAACAGTCAAAATGACTGCGTAAAAGATAATATTTCCTATAGGAGTACCTAATTGCCAAAAAATGGCTCCATCTGCTAACATCAGCAAAAAAAATCCTTCATAGACGATGTCTAGTTTAAAATAAGTTTGTAGACGCTTTAAAAAGAAAGTTTTGTAAGTTTTCCCAACATTATTTAATGACATTTCCTGCTGTTGACATAATACTAAACTATCTAAAATGGCTCGGCTTGCTGTTATTAAAGTAACCACTGGCAAAACAGCAAGGAACCAAAGTAGCTGCAAATATACAAGTCTTGGAAGCCAGTATATAAATGAAAGGGGAAGATTCTTGCTTATTTTTAAGGCAACATTGTTCATCCTTTGGTCCCTCCTGTTAAGTCCAGCCCTTCAATAAAGTAACGTTGGGCAAAGAAAAATAATAATATGGTGGGCATTAAAACAAGCGTTGCACCAGCCATGAGATAATTCCACTGCGTGGTCGCTTGATTTTGAAAGACTTGTAAGCCAATTTGTAATGTGTATTTTTCTTCGTCCTGGATATATAATAATGGTCCCAAAAAATCATTCCAAGCACCGTTAAAAGCATTGATCGCAACCGTAATAAGTGCCGGTTTTGTTAAAGGAATCATCAAATGGCTCCATATATATAAATGATTTGCCCCATCAATTTGCGCAGCTTCAATTAATTCATCGTTAATAGATAAATAAAATTGACGCAACAAAAAGATATTAAATGCATCTCCAAAAAAGGCAGGGACAATCAACGGTAAATAAGTACCGACCCATCCGATTTTAGAAAATAATACATATTGGGGAATCATTGTAACGAAGTTGGGAATCATCATCGTAGATAAAACCAGTGCAAACAACAATTTTTTACCCGGAAATTTTAATTTCGCAAAACCATAGGCAATAAAAGAATTAGAAAAAACATTACCAATTACCACAAGCACTGTGATAAATAAGGTGTTCTGTGCATAATGCCAGAAGGGAAACGCTTGGGTTGTTTCAAAGTAGTTCTTCCAATGAATAGTTTCCGGGAAAAAAGTAGGCGGAAAACGCACAATTTCTTCCATCGGTTTTAAGGAAGTAAATATCATCCATAAAAGTGGAACGATTAAGATAACACCAATACTAAGCATTAATAGTAGACTGATCGTTTTTTTGATACGGACGCCAGTGCTTTTTTTCTTCATTTGCATCATTATTGCCTCCTAATTTAAGTAATGAACCCATTTTGGCGCTAACTTTAAATTAATAAAGGTCAAAACAAGTACAATCACAAATAAAACTAACGACATCGCCATAGCGTAGCCCATATCAAAGGCAACAAACGCTTTGTTCCATAAGTGTAAATTGTAAAACAATAATGAATTAGCTGGGCCTCCAGTACCATTATCAGTCATAACGTAAGCTTCTTGGAAAATTTGAAAAGAACCAATCGTTGAAGTTACCAGATCATAAAAGATAATCGGCGTAATCAAAGGCAAAGTAATCTTGGTAAATTTTTTCCATACGCCTGCCCCATCCAGTTCAGCGGTTTCATATAGCGCTTTCGGAATATTTTGTAAGGTAGCAAGATAAAGTAGCATCGAGCCACCAGAACCCCAGATTTTCATCAAAATCAAAGCAGGATTTGTCCAACTAGGGTCAAATAACCAGGCAGGTCCATCGATATTAAACCAAGATAAAAAAGTATTAATTAAACCTGACGAAGGAGAAAGTAACTGCATCCATAAAATATAAACAGCAACACCGGAAAGAACTGCTGGTAAATAAAATGCGGTTCTAAAAAAACTAATTCCTTTAACCCTTTGGTTTAATAAAGAAGCTAACAATACACTAAAAGCAGTTGTTAACGGAACGCTAAAAACAACAAAATATGTTGTATTATAAAGCGATTTCCAAAAAAGATTATCTTGGAAAAACATTCGTTTAAAATTATCAAAACCGATAAAATTCATTTTTGAAGTCAAATTATAATCAGTAAAACTACCGATAAAAGAAAAGATCATCGGTCCTAACATGAAAAAGATAAAGCCCAGGATAAACGGTGCGACAAACACATATCCCCAAATCGCCTCATTCCGTTTTTTACGAGAAAATTTCTTTTCCATTTCAAATGCCTCCTAAAAAGTCAGCTTCTTTTGCTAGCTTAAATTATTATTTTTCTTTCAAATTTTCTACAGATTTTTGTGCTTGTTTCATCCCTTCTTCGGGTGACTTTTTGCCTAAAAGCACTTCGTCAATTTGTTCATTTACTAAGTTTTGATAATCTGGTGCTGCTAAAGGAGTCGGTGTAATAACGGTTTTCGGAAAATTTTCGTCTGCCATTTTATAAATCATCTTCCCTTTTTCCGTTAACTCATCTCCTTGAATCAGATTTTCATTAGCTTCTTGATTAGCCATAATATCAAAACTCTTTTCTCCAAATTTTTCTTGGACTTTGGTTGAGGTCAAGTAGTCAATAAAATCGTAAGAGGCTTCTGGGTCTTCTGCACCTTTTGGAACTTCTGCGACAAAGCCGCCACCCCAAGACCAATGACCTGCGCCTTCTTCTCTTTCAGGCAGTGGGATGACACCAAAATCAAAGTCAGCAGGAGCAGTTTCCCTTAATTTTGTGTAGTAGTTAATATTTTGACCGATCATTCCAACTTTTCCAGAAATAAAAGGATCACTAACACCGTCACCAAATTCAGCTTCCATTTGGTTAATTGTGTCTTTGCCGTAATGCTTTTGCCAATTCGTCACCCATTTTAAAGTCTCCACTTTATTAGGTGTATCTATTTTCACATTTTCATCTTCGTCAAACCAACTAGTCCCTTCGTCACCATTAATCGCCCATACATCAGGTTCGATTTGCCATAAAGGATAAAAACCAATTCGTTGATATTCATTGTCTTTTTTCTCATCTAATTTCTTCGCTGTTTCTTCTAACTCGTCCCAAGTATTAGGAAGTTGGTTTTCTTTAATCCCAGCTTCTTTAAAAACATCTTTATTATAAAAAATTACCTGTGTATCAGTGTTAAAGGGGATAGCATAAGGGTCATCTTCATATTCAACGGTTTCCCACAATTGCGGATAAAATGACTCCGCTTTATCTTCATCGACATATTCCGCTAAATTTGTTGCTTGTCCAGCCTCAGCTCTTTGCGCCACTGAATTAATATCTTGAATAATCACATCTGGCGGATTTCCGGCAGTAATTGCTGAAAGAGATTTCGTCCAGATATCTCCCCAAGGTTGGTAAGTATAATTAACTTCCACTTCATTTTGCGAAGAATTATAATCATCAATAATCTCTTCAATCACTTCTTGTCTTTCTCCAGAGCCCCAAAATGACCAAAAATCGATTGTTGTTTTATCATTTTCTTTGGCCGAGGCTGTTTCACCCTGCTTTTCTTGTCCCCCACAACCACCTAATAGGCCTAGCCCCAATAGCCCTACTGCCCCTATTAAAATACGTCTTTTCATATCTTATCTCTCCTTTCCTACTTATTAATTGTAAAGTTTAAATAACACGTTTACACTGGAAAAGAGGATAAAGAAAAGCGCTTTTTTTTATCCAAAAAAAGAAAAAGACAAGGAGATAGCGTATGAAACTTAAAGAGTTATTAGCAATGGACTCATTTGAGAAATGTCAATTGTTGACAAAACGTGAGGGGGTAAAAAATAATGTGAAATCAGCTATGATTTTAGAAACGATTAGTACTCAAAATGAATTTCACAAAGAACAATTGGTTATCACAACTATTTCTGTACTCCAAAAAGCCTCAAAAAAAGAAATCCGTCTACTTTTACAAGAAATGAAAAAACAAGCTATAAGTGCTTTTATTGTCAAATTAGACCAAAAGACCACAAACATTACTGATTATTTGGTAAGACAATGCGACTATTTTTCTATTACTTTGATCCAAGCTCCGGAAAACGTTAGCTATGAAAAATTTTTGCTAGCAATTTACCAACCTCTTTTAAAAAATCAAGAACGCTTACTACGTACCTATTATGAAGTTCGACAAGAGTTTACTAAAGTTGAACGTAATTTACGTTCCTTTGAACAAATTATGGAGGTCTTTTACCGTTTAATTCAATTGCCTTGTATGCTGCAGCTTCCAGATTTAGAAATTGATCTTCGCTATGGAGAAAGTTTCGCTGAATACAGTGTGGAAAATCGTGAATTTTTGGAAACGAGTGAATTTAGCAAAAATAAGTATGAACAACTGCATTTAATCTTTTCAGGAAATGGACAAACAAAAAGAAAGACAGCTATAGAAACCCAGATTATCTCTCCAATAGTCAGCAATGGAAAATTAAGAATTTACCAGAAAGATAATGATAAAACCCTTCAGTCCGATTTAATGATTCTTGAAAATGTCATTGACTTAATTCATGAACAAATCCAACTCGTCCACCTACTAAAAAAACAGCGCTACATACGCATGAATAATTTGGCGGATGCTATTTTACAAACGCCTCCAGAAAACTCAGATGAATTAGAAAATTTATTAGATGAAGCCGATATCAATTCATATCCTTACTTTCAAGGGGTAGCATTTGATTGCGACTCAGAAATTTCATCACAAAAAATTAAAAACGTTACTAAAAAATTACGTGAACTAAGACCTTCTTCCATCTATTTTGATCACCATAAATGTACTGTGGTCTTATTCAACCTAAAAAATAAAGAAGATCTTATCACTAAAAAAGAACTAACCCAAGTTTTTTTCAAAGCAGAGCAAGGGTACGAACAGTTTCAGTTTGTCGCTAGCCAAATAAAACAGAAAAATAACCTTAAGGGGCTTTTATTTGACTGCCTAGATGGTTTGCGCTTTAACAAAACTTTTTCACTTGATCCTGTGGTTTCTTTTAATGATCTAGGCGTTTTCCAAATCTACATGCGTGATAGCGGACCCAAACAAATGATGGAAGCTATACCGGAAAACTTAACCCAATTATGGACGGAAGATAATGACTTGTTTGTGACTTTGTATACATTTTTTATCAATAACCGTAATTTTAAAAAAACAGCTGAAGCACTTTTTATGCACCCAAAAACAGTACGCTATCGTTTAAGCAAAATTTCAAAATCCTTAGAACTTGATTTAAGCGATGCCATTCAATTAGTAAATTACGAAATGGGTAGCTATTTTTTGCATATGAGAAAATATACTAAGATACTTTAACCTTTCGTTTTTATAAAAGAAAAAATTAAAAACTACAATCAGTAGTGCATGAAAAAACTAGCGGAAAACACGTTTTCCAGCTAGTTTTTCACTTTTTTATTTAAGTCTTTTTAGTAGTACTTTCTAATCGTAAATGATAGAGTAAAATTATTATTCATTCCAAACTTTCATCAAAAAATTTGTTGTTCTAATTGAAGCTTTAAGCTTTACTATCAGCGACAAATAAATCGAATGAAGAAACAATTTAACTTGCTTTTTATCATTTTCAATTAAAGGAGAGACTGCTTTGTTAGTTATTATCGACATGCAAAATCATCTTCTGCAACCAGATAGCAAATATTACATGCCAGAAGCAAAAAAGTTAGTAAAACGCATAGCTAAACGTTTATCTCAGGCAAGACAAAAGGGAGAGTATGTTCTTCATACGCAGGATATCCCTATCCAGTATAAAAACAAAGCAGATGATTATCCTGATTTACAATTAATCCAAGAGCTCAAACCATTAGCTAATGAGCACTTGATTAAAAAAAATTATTTTAGTATTCCTCCTGAAGAATTATTAGCAATCAAACAATATTTATTTAAAAGTAAAAAAGAACATAAGAATATTGAAATCACCGGAGTCGAAACGGACTTATGCGTATTAGCTAATACGATTGAAATTCAAAGCGCTTTTCCCGAAGCCGATTTTTTTATCGATCCATCCTTAGTCTCAAGTCGAAAGAGACATCAGGAAACTCTCAAAATATTGCAAGAATTTAATATTCATATAAAGAACTTTGAATTTTAATTTAAAGAAAAAATCTCCGCAAATAGTAAAACTATCTGCGGAGATTTTTTAATCTGTTACTTCTAAATTCACACTACCTACATTTTCAAATTCAGCTTGATAGTGCCCTTGTTGTATCGGTTCTGGTAAAACAAAAGTACCTGAAGAAACAAATTGTCCTGCTTTTAATTCTTTTCCGTGTTTTTTTAATTCTTTAGCCAACCACAAAATAGCTTTAGCTGGATGTCCTAAAACTTCTGTTGAAGGTCCCTCTTTTACAAATTTATCATCTAAAGTCAATGTTGCTTTAATAGCGGCAACATCTGAGTAAGCCAATTTTTGCGGTTCACCTATAACAATTGCACCATTTACTGCACCATCGGCGACGACTTCATATAAAGACGCTTTAGGAAACCAGTCTTCATAACGTCCATCCGGAACTTCAATGCCAGGAGCTACGCGACATTTTTCAAAAATTTGTTCCGCAGTGTCATCAGAAGAAATGGGTTCATCCACTAAAAAGACAAGTTCTAGTTCTAATAATGGGCTATTATATTCCCTTAAAGAAACAGTATTTTTCACTGTGACATCTGTCATACCACCGTATAAAGGAGAATCACTAGCAAAAAGTTCTTGTGTTTCTTGACTTGTTAAGCTGATCTTATAACCAGCTAGCTTTTCACCTGCTTCTTCTTTAAGTTGCAACACCTCATCTTGAATCTGATAAGCTTCTGTTTTGTCATCAAGGCCTAATTCACCTAACTTTAAAGGTGTATTTGTTCGATAAGCTTGATAAAGTTTTTCCACAGTTGTCATAATTCCCCTCCCAAATATTAGTTATCTTGTAAATTTTTCATTGTGTCGTCAAATCTTGTTTTAATATACTGAGCTGAAAGTCTCAATTTTTCAAGCTCTTCATCTGTTAAATTAAGTTGTAGTGTTTCAACGACGCCCGTTTTTCCTATCACAGCTGGGTAGGAAAGATAGGTATTATATTCATTACGAAAGTTTGAAACTGGCAGTTCTGCTCTAGCATCACTCATTACAATATCAGCCAGTCGTACAGCTGCTGTTGCAATACCATAGCTCGTATAGTTTTTCCCATGCAATACAGTAAAACCACCAGCCCGGGCAATTTCATCCAATTGCGTAAAATCAACGGGCCGTTCTTGCGCGACTTCTACAATCGGTTTTCCCAAAACATTAACTGTCGACCAAGCAGTAAACTGTGAATTTCCATGTTCGCCTAAGTTATATCCAGCAACAGAACGTGGATCGATCTTAAATACCTTCCCTACTGCGCGTTTCATTCGAGCTGAATCCAATAGCGTCCCTGTACCGATTACTTGGTTTTGGGGTAAGCCTGTCATCGTTTGATAAATTGCTGTAATAACATCACAGGGATTTGTAATATCAATCAATACACCATTAAAGCCTGAGTCTTTAATTTTTAATGCGACTTTAGCTGCTTGTTGGCTAGTAAAGGGGAGTTCCACAAAGCGATCGTTTGTCGTATTATTTTCCAATAATTTGATATTTCCTATAGCTGAAATGACAACATCTGCATCCTTTAATGCAGAATAATCATTGACAATTAACTTGGTATGAAAAGTTGCGTTTGCCATAGCGTCTTCAAAATCCAAAGCATCGGCATTGACCTTGGCTTCATTGGTATCAATCAAAACCATTTCGTCAGTTAAACCTTTGGCAATAATATCATGGGCAACAGTAGATCCAACATGTCCCATACCAATAACGCCTATTTTTCGAGTCATTTGTTCACTCCTTATCATTAACAATTTCTAAACTTTGACTTTATACTTTTTAATAAAAAGAAAACCAATCTTATAAAGCACTATTGGTTTTCTTTTCCTATCAATTTTATTTAGACTTCAACTTTTTGAACCCAACCTTCAGGCGCTGGACGTTCTCCCAACTGAATTCCTACAAGTTCATCATACAATGCTTGTGTTTTTGGCCCTACTTCTGTTTCATTATTAAAGATATATTTTTTCCCGTGGTATGTTAAAGACCCAACAGGAGAAATAACAGCAGCAGTTCCCATAGAACCTGCTTCAACAAATTGATCAAGATCTTCCACTGCTATAGTCGTTTCTTGAGGATTCAACCCTTGTCTTTTTGCAATTTCAAATAATGATTGCTTCGTAATTGATGGCAAAATCGAATCTGATTTGGGTGTTAAAAATTGACCATCTTTAGTAATACCATAAAAATTAGCGCCCCCAAATTCGTCAATATATTTATGCTCTCTAGGGTCTAAATATAAGCAATCCGCATAGCCTTCTTTTTTAGCCAGCATTGCTGGATATAAACTACCCGCATAGTTACCCGAAGTTTTCACTTGCCCAGTACCCGCAAAAGCAGCACGGTCAAAGTCGCTAATCAGATAAGGCATAGGTGTCAGCCCTTGAACGTAAGCACCCACTGGCGTTGCATAAATGCGAAATTGAAATTCTGTTGAAGGAGCTACACCTACAATTGGTTCGGTTCCGATCATAAACGGACGGAGATACAAGGAACCTCCAGTACCGTATGGTGGCACAAATTCTTCGTTGGCACGTACCACTTCTTTGACGGCTTCCACAAATTTATCAGCAGGGTAAGCTTCCATTGCCATTCTTTTTGCTGAATTTTCAAATCTCTTTGCGTTCATTTCAGGACGAAAAAGGTTGATGCTTCCATCTTTTTGTCGATAAGCTTTCAAACCTTCAAAAATTTCTTGTCCATAATGTAAAACTTCTGCCGCTTCAGAAACATGCATTGTAGCATCCGTTATCAACTCACCTTCTTGCCACTTACCCTCTTTAAATTCTGCTTTAAATCTATAAGGCAAGTCTCGATAATGAAAGCCCAAATTATTCCAATCCAAATCTTCTACTCTTTGTTTTGCCATATGAAAATCCTCCTCAACTAAAATAAAAACTTTACAACAACAAAATACGCCCCACAAAGCCTATGCTTTATAGGGCGTTTCCACGGTACCACCTATTTTTGCTTTGAAAGTTCTTCAAAACCTCCACGTACAGTTAAAACTTGCTTAAACGATACGCGTCCCTTTTTAATGGTAGGCAACCAGCAAAAATTCCCATTTTCACCACTCTGAGCTGATATATTTGAAGACGACGCTGATTTTTTCCAGCCATCAAAATCTCTCTGTAAACGTCTCATGTCTCAAAAAGTTCTCATCTTTGTGTTTCTTGTTGTTTATTTACTGAATAATCTAACTCTTCTGACAAAATAAGTCAAGCATTTTTCTAAAAGTTTTTAAAATTAAGATAATTTACTATCTATTGTCTTTTAATATAAAATTTGATTCCTTTAACCCAGAAGTAAAATTTAAATTTGTAAAGCTTGTTGGCATCGCTGATAAAAATCTTCTCCATAATCGTAAATGATCTGTTGTCGCCAATCTAAAAGTTTTTGCTCTTTTTCTAACATGGGTTGAATCCATTGATTTGTCGGTAAAAGTTTCAGTAAATGATGTCGGGAAAACTGCGAAAATAATAAATTTCTTCCATATAATTTAGCCAGCTGTTCTTGAAAACAAGGGATTGTAAAGGGCAAAAGTAATGCATTTACATTATTTCGATTCGTTAAAAATAACTCAGCTTGCATGAAATCTTTTTGTAAATCCAAAGGTCGTTTTTTAAAAGCAGTAAAAATTTCTTCTGGTAAACGAACCGCCCATACTAAGCCATTTTTTTGACAGCTGTCTAATAATTCTAAGACCGCTAGTTCGCTGTTTGTCATTTGATAGCAATTTTTCGCGTTCATATCATAGGACAAAACCTTTGAGATGGTCGTAGGCAGGCGGATCAAATCAGCGGGAGAACCAATATCCACTGATACTTGCTGTGCATTTTTCAACCATAGCGGATGGTCAGCAACACGTAATGTCATCCATAAATTTCCAGCTTCTTCTGTATTTTGACGTAATAAACTATAAACACTCATATCAGTTTTTGAAATATTGTAAGCAAACAATGAGACCGCGTGTGGTAAGTGCAGTCTTATTGTTTCAACAATTTGCTTTTGTCCGACTTTGCGAATTTGTTCTTGATCTAACCGCATTTAAAAACTATCCTTTCCTCTAGGCCTTCATTCCTATATTAGGACAATTCCAGCTTACCTGTATACAATTGATAATATGTTTTCTTATTTTGAATAAGTTGCTCATGAGTGCCTCGTTCTATAATCTGTCCATGATCTAAAACAACAATGACATCAGAGTTTTGAATAGTTGATAAACGATGGGCGATCACAAAGACTGTCCTTCCTTTCATCAGTGAATCCATACCATTTTGTACAAGTTTTTCAGTTAAAGTGTCAATACTAGAAGTTGCTTCATCTAAGATCAATACCGGATTATTGGCTAAAGCAGCACGAGCAATGGATAATAATTGTTGTTGGCCTTGCGATAAATTGGATTCTTGTCCACTAATAAGCGTTTCATATCCATCCGATAATCCTTCGATAAAATGATGCGCATTCGCAAGTTTTGCTGCCTCTTCTACCTGCTCATCTGTGGCTTCCAAATTACCATAACGTATATTTTCTCTCACTGTTGCGCTAAATAAATTCGTATCTTGTAAAACAATCCCAAGTGAACGCCTTAAATCTGCCTTTTTTATTTTTTTAATATCAATACCATCGTAAAAAATGCTTCCTCGATCAATATCGTAAAAGCGATTGAGCAAATTTGTGATCGTTGTTTTTCCAGCACCAGTAGCACCCACTAAAGCGACCTTTTGACCAGAATGCGCATAAAGAGAAATATCATGAAGAATCGTTTGGTTTTCTTTATAACCAAAAGTTACATGGGCAAAATCAATATTTCCTTTAACTTCAGTATATTGAGCACTACCATCAGATCGTACTTGTTTCCATGCCCAACGATCGGTCCGAGAACTACTTTCTTCCAATTGTTTTCCTTGTTTGTAAACATTAACCAAGGTAACTTTTCCTAAATCTTCTTCTGGAGCTGTATCGATCAATTCAAAAATACGAGCGGCTCCTGCTAAAGCCATCACGATGAAATTTACCTGTTGAGAAATTTGATTAAGCGGACCACTGAAACTTCTGCTCAATTGTAAAAAAGCAATTAAAGTACCAATAGATAAAGTAATTAGTCCATTGATCGATAACAGTCCACCAATCAATGCAATTAAAACATATTGCAAATTTCCTAAATTAATCATGATAGGTAGCAAAATATTGGCTAGTTGATTAGCTTTGGAGGCATCTTCAAATAAGCGATTATTTTTTCTGACAAAACCTTGTTTTGATTCTTCTTCATGAGTAAATACTTTGACAACCTTTTGTCCAAATGTCATCTCCTCAATATAACCATCTACTTCACCTAATGAACGCTGTTGATAAACAAAATAACGTGAACTTAAGCCAGCGATTTTTTTGACCACCAGATAAATCAAAACAACGGTAAATAAAACGACAAAGGTCAATGGTATATTTAAAGTTAACATCGCAATCAAAACGCCTAACATTTGTGTTGCCGCTTGAAAAACCTGTGGTATACTCTGAGAGATCATCTGACGTAGCGTATCAATATCATTCGTGTAGTGACTCATAATATCTCCTGAAGGCGTTTCATCAAAAAAACGTATCGGTAAACTTTGCATCTTAGCAAACATATCATCACGAATATTTTTTTGTGTCCCTTGACTGACTGTGACCATTAAACGATTAAACAATAAGGAGGCAATTACACCTATCAGATAAATAGAAGCCATCACTAAAATGATTTTTAAAAGCCCAGTATAAACTGGATTGCTCTGTGACAAAAGTGGCGTAATATAATCGTCCACCACTCGTTGAATAAATAAAGACCCCAATGTATTAGCTCCTGTACTCAAAAGCACAAAAAGAATAACTAGCATTAGAATTAGTTTATAATCACGCCAAATATAAGTAAGGATACGTAGCAAAGGTGCTAATGTTTTGTTATTTTGCATCTACTTCACCAAATCCTTTCGTTTGTGCTTCATAAATTTCCTGATAGATAGCACTCGTTTGTAATAATTGACTATGCGTGCCTACATCGGTAATCTCTCCGTTATCAAGAACCAGGATTTTATCAGCATCTTGTACAGAAGTAATCCGCTGAGCAACAATGAACTTTGTTGTATCAGGTAATTTTGTCCTAAATGTCTCCAAAATTCTAGACTCAGTCTTGGTATCCACAGCACTTGTTGAATCATCCAAAATTAAGATTTTTGGTTGTTTCAGTAATGCACGGGCAATACATAAACGTTGTCTTTGTCCCCCTGAAACATTTGAACCTCCCTGTTCAATATACGTTTGATAGCCATCAGGAAGTTCCTGGATAAATTCGTCCGCTTGAGCCATAACACAAGCATTTCTAACTTCTTGCTCTGTAGCTTCAGGGTTTCCCCAACGAATATTTTCCATAATTGTTCCTGAAAACAATACATTATTTTGTAAAACGACACCGATATTTTGCCTAAGCGTATCCATATCATAGTCGCGCACATCTCTACCTGCAAGCTCGACTTGTCCATCTGTTACGTCATATAAACGTGGAATCAATTGTACTAATGTAGTCTTAGAACTTCCTGTACCTCCTACGATGCCGAGCGTCTCGCCCGTTTCAACAGAAAAAGAAATATCTTTTAGTACACGATGATTTAAAGCCGTTGGATATTGAAAAAAGACATGATGAAAACGAACACGACCATCGGTAACCCTTGTTAGTGCCACATCATTATTTTTTAAGTCACTTTCTTCTTCCATAACCGCCACCACCCGCTCTGCAGAAGCCCGGGAAATTAAAAACATAACGAATACCATAGAAAACATATTCAAGCTGATTAAAATTTGAAAGGTATAAACAAATAAACTGGACAATTCTCCAGTGGACATCGTTTGTCCAACGATTAAGTGGGCACCCACCCATGAAATAAGCAGAATACAAATATAAGCAGTCGATTGCATAAGCGGTTGATTAAATGCTAGTAATTTCTCCGCTTTTGAAAATCGTTTATAAACGATTTGTGAAATATTCTGAAATTTTTGTATTTCAAATGCTTGACGTACATAAGACTTTACTACCCGTATACCATGTAAATTTTCCTGTACGATATTATTTAAATGGTCATAACTTCGAAAAACTCGCTCAAAAATAGGATGGACTTTGCGCCCGATAAAAATAAGGATCCCCGCTAAAAATGGTGCTATACCAATAAAAATCAATACCATATTAGGATTGATCAAAGCGGACATAATGATAGCAAAACTAAATTGGACCGGACTTTTAATCATAATACGTACCAACATTTGATAAGCATTTTGTAAATTCGTTACATCTGTTGTCATCCGTGTAATTAAACTAGGAGCTGTAAATTTATCAATATTGGAAAAAGAAAATTTTTGCACATTAAAAAATAAGGTTCTACGTAAGTTTTTAGCAAAACCTGCGGATGCAATGGCCGCATACCTTCCCGATAAAGCACCAATAAACAATCCTAATAATGCTAATAAAATTAACAAAACACCAAGTTGCCAAACAACTGAAGTTCGCCCTTGTGAGATGCCTTCATCAATAATAATAGCCATCAAAGTTGGAATTAAAATTTCTATAAATGATTCAAAAATAACCAGGAACATACTAAGTGCTGTCGCCTTTTTATATTCCTCTACGCAACTTAAAAGTTTTTTTACCATAGGCAGTACTCCTTCAACTATTAACAAATACAGTTAATCTATTATAGCAAAAAATAAAGCGGTTCCTAAAATAAATATAAAATTTTATGTATTGTTTACATAACTTCCACAAAATTAACCATTACATACTTACTACTTTGTTTTTACTTTAGTAACCATAAGTTAAACTTAAAAAGCCGAAAAATGTCACTTGATGTAGACAAGATGGCCTTTTTCGGCTATTTTGAAAAAATATATGATTTTGTAAAAGTACCTTTTACTGTTAGCCAACTTCCACTTGTTCAAATTCTTTTACCGCATCATCTGTGATCATTTTTCCATTTGCTGGTAAAGAAATCGGGTCCCGATTGACTGCTAACATTGTTGCATTAGGTGAAGCATATTGAATCAAACTTGCAAAAGGAAATACGACAAAAGAAGTTCCCACTACAACGATCAAATCAGCTTCACTGATTGCTTTTACAGCTTTTTCAATTTTTTGTGTATCAATAGCTTCCTCATATAATACAATATTAGTACGTAATATGCCACCGCAATTTTTATGATACATGCTTGCTAAGTATTCTTCCATAGTAGCACTACGTCCACATTTTTGACAGTAAATATGAGAAATATCGCCATGAAATTCAACTAAATGTTGCGGATCTGTACCAGCTGCCAAGTGTAATCCGTCTACATTTTGAGTAATAATATCAGTATTACCTTTTTGTGTAAAACTTGCCATTTTTTCATGAATAACATTTGGCTCAGCGTCAGGATGGATCATATTATTTATAACAAAATCATAGTGCTTTTCTGGTTCGTTGATCAAACAAGCATGACTTAACAAATATTCTGGAGACCCTCCTGTAGAATATAATCCATTTTTTGAACGATAATCTGGAATACCAGAAGCGGTAGAAACACCTGCTCCAGTCAAAAATACCACTTTATTTGCTGCATGCAATAAATCATTTAATTCACTCATCTCTTAAGCCTCCTTAAATCCAGTTTATCATTTTCATTTTGCATGTACAAAAAACACACAAGCTATAACGTTCTTGTGTGTTTATGATAATAAGCTATGGACCGATTATTTTAATCCTCATGTTTTATAAAACCTGTTTCAGCAATGCCTGTCCCTGGTTCTTCAACTGCTTTTTTTAAAGCTTTCCAGGAAAGTGTAGCACATTTAATGCGAGCAGGAAACTTTGAGACACCACTAAGCATGCCGGCGTCTCCTAACGCCTCGATATCCTTTACGTCTTTTCCTTGGACCAATAAAGAAAAGTCTTCTGCTAAGTCCATTGCTTCTTCTATTGTTTTTCCTTTAACAATCTCTGTCATCATTGAAGCACTAGCTGTGGAAATTGAACAGCCATGCCCCGAAAAGGCAATATCTTTTATTACATTCTCTTCTGTTTGTAACTCCAAGTGAATGACATCACCACAAGTGGGATTATTTAATTCCGTATACTGATTGGAACCTTCTAGTGTCCCTTGATTATGTGGATGACTGGAGTGATCCAAAATCACTTGACGATATAGATTTTCTAATTTAGAAAGTGCCATTTTTGAAAAACTCCTTTGTCGCTTTGATCGCTTCTACTAAACGATCTGCATCTTCCTTTGTGTTATATAGATAAAAACTTGCTCTGGTAGTGGCTGCAAGGTCTAAGTATTCTAAAAGTGGCTGAGCACAGTGGTGACCCGCACGAACGGCCACTCCTTCCATATCTAGTGCGGACGCTACATCATGTGGATGTAAACCATCTAAATTAAAAGCGATCACACCCGTATGGTCACGTGGCTCCGGTGGTCCATAAATCGTTAAACCATCAATTGCTTGTAATCTTGGTAAAACATAATTTACCAATTCTTTTTCGTGCTGATAAATTTCGGCAAAGCCAATTTTGCTTAAATAATCAATCGCGCTAGCTAGCCCAATACTTCCTGCAATATTAGGTGTCCCTGCTTCAAATTTCCAAGGTAGCTCCGTCCATGTGCTTTCATAAGGATGTACAAAGTCAATCATTTCGCCACCAAATTCTACAGGTTCCATTTGCTCTAACCAATATCGTTTGCCATACAATACACCTATCCCTGTGGGCCCACACATTTTATGACCTGAAAAAGCATAAAAGTCAACATCGAGTGCTTGTACATCAACCGGCATATGAGGGACAGCTTGTGCCCCATCCACCGCTATTACAGCTTGGTGTTTATGAGCTAATTGTGTCAATTCTTCGATTGGATTGATCACACCTAACACGTTAGAAGCGTGAGCGATGGCTACAAGTGCCGTTTTATCTGTAATTTGTTTGCTAGCTTCAGCAATATCCAAAAAACCATCTCTTGTTAAAGGGATGTATTTTAGTACAGCTTTCTTTCTTTTGGCCAACTGCTGCCAAGGGACTACATTGGAATGGTGTTCCATATAGGAAATAACAATTTCGTCTCCTTCATGAATAAAAGCATCGCCAAAACTTTGTGCTATCCAATTCAGGCTAGTCGTCGTTCCTCGAGTAAAAAGAACTTCGGCTATCTCATGCGCATGAATCAACTGGCGTACTTTTTCACGTGCTGCTTCATACTTTTTTGTAGCGCGCTCTGCTAAGGTATGCACTCCTCTATGCACATTTGCATTATCTTTACAATAATAGTCTTCAATTGTTTGTAAGACAGCTTTGGGCTTTTGAGTCGTAGCAGCATTATCTAAATACACTAATGATTCATCATTGACTCTTTGGTTTAAAATCGGAAATTCTTCTCGTAAGCTTTTAGCATCTATCATGCATCTAACTTCCTTTCAATGACATCAATCAGTTCTTTTTCTACCTCTTTTACAGGAATTGAAGTTAACACAGCACTTAAAAAGCCACGAATAACTAATCGTTCTGCTTCTTCTTTTGCTAAACCACGACTCATCAAATAATACATCTGTTCAGGGTCCACTCGTCCAACACTAGCAGCATGACCTGCTGACACCTCATTTTCGTCGATCAATAAGATCGGATTTGCATCACCGCGAGCTTTATCAGAAAGCATCAACACTCGACTTTCTTGTTGCGCATCCGAGCCTTTTGCACCTTTTAAGATATGACCAATACCATTAAAAGTTAAAGTAGCACGATCACGGATCACCCCGTGTTGTAAGATATGTCCAATCGAGTGGGGCGCTTTATTGGTTACCCGCGTATCGATTGCTTGTTTTTGATCGCCGGCGCTAATAGCAACTGCTTTAACTTCTGCGTGAGAACCTTCGCCTTCCAGCTCAGAATCAAAATCCCCAACAACATCGCCTTCATTCATGATGCCCATTGCCCATTCAATTGAAGCATTACGCATTAAATAACCACGTCGTTTGATATAACAAGAAAGATTTTCTCCCAATTGATCAATACCGGAAAACTTAATTTTGGCTTCATTTTTTGCAATCACTTCAACAATAATATTACCAGATATTTTTTGTGCAGCATTCCCTTCTGACATATACCGCTCAAGATAACTAAATTCGCTATTTTCCTCTGCTACGATCAATATATGCTTATAAAAATGTGCGGGTGAATCTCCATTATGATGGAAAACCACTTCAATTGGTTGTTCAATCACTACATTTTTAGGGACGTACAAAAACAAACCACCGTTCATAAAAGCGGCATGAGCAGCTGTTACTTTATCTTCATCCATTAATACACAGCTTGTCATATAATATTTTTTGACTAAGTCAGGATATTTTTGCATAGCCGTAAATATATCAGTTAAAATAACACCCTTATCTACTAATTCTTGAGGTAATTGTTCAAAAATAACGTTATCATCTTGTTGAACTAAAACAGGACCTTCTTTTTTTTCATTAAAATCAGAAGTATTATCACTTATCGTTTGCTCTGTTGTTAAACTTTTTTCATCAATATTAAAAAGCGGCCAACGATCATAACGTACTCGTTCAATCCTTCGCAAGTCTAATTCATCTGCTTTTTTTAACGCAGTTTGTCGCAATTCATGCATCCAATTAGGTTCGTTTTTACGGGATGAAAAAGCGTTGATCGCATCAAGATGATTCATTAAACTTTTCTTCATATCACTTGACCTCCTTACGCTTCTTCTTCCTGATATTCAATACCCAATTCTTTGCTAATACCTGAATAGCCTTCATTTTCCAAGCGTTTTGCCAGTTCCGCATCCCCAGTCAAAGCAATTTTCCCATCCATCATAATATGTACAACATCAGGTGTAATATAGTTTAACAACCTTTGGTAGTGAGTAATGATCAAAGCGCCAAAGTTTCCTCCTCGCATAGCATTTACGCCTTTAGCAACCACTTTTAACGCATCGATATCAAGCCCGGAATCGATTTCATCTAGAACCGCAAAAGTGGGTTCTAACATCAAAAGTTGTAAAATCTCATTACGTTTTTTCTCCCCACCAGAAAAGCCTTCATTCAAATAACGCTCCGTCATTTCTTCAGGCATATTCAATAATTTCATCGTCTTGTCCAATTTTTTTATAAATTGCATAACTGAAATCTGATCTTCTTCTGCGCGTTTGGCGTTAATTGAAGCTCTCATAAATTCGGCGTTTGTGATACCTGGGATTTCACTAGGATACTGCATGGCTAAAAATAGGCCTAAACGTGCTCGCTCGTCTACGTCCATTTCTAAAACATTTTGACCATCGTATAGGACTTCTCCTTGGGTAACTTCATAGTGAGGATTTCCCATGATAGCAGCTGATAGCGTGGATTTTCCAGTACCATTAGGTCCCATAATTGCATGAACTTCGCCTGTATTAAGAGTAAGATCGACCCCTTTTAAAATTTCTTTATCTTCAATAGATACATGTAAATTTTTTATCTCTAAAACGGACATTAATTTCCCTCCAAATTCTTTCCTATTCTTATTCATTGTAGACCAATTGTGAATAAAGTTCAAATGCTAATCCTAATTAATTTTTGATTTTGCAAAACTATTTTTTGTTTTGAGTTAAATCCTTAGAAAAATCCATTTATTTTGTTATACTTTATATAAAAGGAGGCGATTTCAATGAGATATCATTTGGAACCAGTCACTCAAAATAATTGGCATAAAATCATCCAATTATCCGTTGCACCTGAACAAGAAGAATTGATCGAAGATAATGCTGAATCTCTGTTAGAAGCTGCTTATGATTCATCCTATGCCTGGACACCGATTGCATTGTGTGTGGACAACCAAATTGTCGGTTTTGCTATGATTGGAGCAGAAGATAAACAAAATCGGACAATTTTATTTGATCGTTTTATGATTGATCATAACGAACAAAAGAAAGGTTACGGACATGCCCTTTTCCAAGCAGTATTAACTTATTTAGAAGATCGCTTTAAAGTAGATCATATCTATATTCGTGTTCATCAAAAAAACGAACAAGCAATTCCTTTTTATGAGTCGTTCAATTTCGAACTAACAGGACAAAAAGATCCTAAAACAGGTAAAAAGCTAATGTGGCGTAAAGTTCAACGGTGATAAAAAAGCTGAGACAACTTAACATCATTTAATGAATATTAAGCTATCTCAGCTTTTTGTAATTATTTAAAGCATAACTTATACTTTTTTAGTAAACTGATGACGACATTGAGAACAAGTTACCTTGATCTTACCTCTGCCTTTGGGCGCTCGCAAGGCTTTCTTACATTCTGGACAATGAAAATAAGTATATGTTTTACGATTTTGAAAAGCTTCTTTCCTTAGACGAAAGAAGTTTTTTATTTTATTTTTCCAACGTAAATATCTCTGATTTTCATTTGAACGTACATAAATACGTTTGGAGAAGAAACGGTAATAAACAATAACCAATAGCAGTAACGGAAGTAAATTCATTAATGGGATCGTAATAAACACATTAAAAATGATTAACACCGCTGTTAAAATAAGTAAGGTTTTATTTAACGGATCGAACACACCGTACCTTCCTCGCATGAACTGAATAATTTTATTTTGCCAATTTGAACGCATTTACCATTCCTCCTTTCTCTATTATTATCTTTAAAAAATACCTTATAAGCAAACCAGAATCGCTTATAAGGTATTTTTAAGTTTCAATTATTTGTTAGTACTCTTACTGTCTTTTTTTTCATCTGTCTTCTCATCATCTTTTAACATCGCTTTTCTTGAAAGATTGATGCGTCCTTGTTTGTCAATTTCAGTTACTTTGACAAGTACTTCGTCACCTACATGAAGAACGTCTTCTACTTTATTGATACGTTCATTTGCAATTTGCGAAATGTGAACTAAACCGTCTTTTCCTTTAGCAATATTAACAAAAGCTCCAAATTTTTCAATTCGAACAACTTTTCCTAAATAAACTTCTCCCGGCTTGATTTCTTTGGTCAAGTCTTTAATAATTCCACTTGCTTTTTTAATCATTTCAGCGTCTGAAGAAGCAATGGACACATTACCCTCTTGATCAATGTCAATTTTAACGCCGGTCTCATCTATAATACCGTTGATAACGTCGCCGCCTTTACCGATAACATCTTTGATTTTTTCAGGATCAATAGACATCATTTCGATTTTCGGCGCATAAGGGCTCAATTCTTCTTTTGGTTGAGCAATCGTTGATGTTAATTGTTGTAAAATTTCCATTCGCGCTTGTTTCGCTTGAGCTAAAGCTTCACGTAGGATTTGTTCAGTGATTCCTTGAATTTTGATATCCATTTGTAAAGCAGTGATACCATCTTTAGTTCCGGCAACTTTAAAGTCCATATCTCCTAAGTGATCTTCCATGCCTTGAATGTCAGTCAAAATCGTATAATTTTCACCATCTGATACAAGTCCCATCGCAATACCAGCAACAGGTGCTTTAATAGGTACACCTGCATCCATTAATGCTAAGGTTCCAGCACAAATACTTGCTTGTGAAGAAGAACCATTAGATTCTAAAACTTCTGCAACTAAACGAATAGTATAAGGAAATTCTGCTTCACTTGGGATAATTTGCGACAATGCTCGTTCCCCTAGTGCACCATGACCAATTTCTCGGCGACCTGGAGAACCTGCGCGCCCCGTTGAACCTACGCTATATTTAGGGAAATTATAGTGGTGGATGAAACGTTTAGATTCTTCTACACCTAAACCATCGATCACTTGATGTTCACCCAAAGGCGCTAATGTACAAGCTGATAAAGCTTGCGTTTGTCCACGAGTAAATAAACCAGATCCATGAGCTCGTGGTAATAAACCAGTTTCGGAAGAAAGCGCGCGAATTTCATCAACTTTTCTACCATCAGGACGTATTTTATCAATGGTTATGAGTTCACGAACGACATCTTTTTCTAAGTCTTCAGCAATTTGATTTACTTCTTGGGCCAGATGATCACTAGCTTCTTCTTCTAATGCTGCGATTTGCTCTTCATAAGCTTCTTTAACAATCGTTTTTACATTTTCAATTTCATCTTCACGCGCTAATTTTTCTTCTGTTAAAACTGCCGTTTTCATGGTTTCATAATAGCTATCATAAATGGCTTTTTGTAAATCTTCATCTACTTGTAATAAAGAAATATCCATTTTTTCTTTACCGCAACTTGCGGCTACTTCTTCTTCAAAAGCTACCAATTCTTGAATAGCTTCTTGCCCAAACATCAAAGCTCCTAGCATATCTGCTTCAGTCACTTCTTGAGCACCTGATTCGACCATATTGATTGCTTCACTAGTACCAGCAACGGTTAAATCAATATCTGAATTTTCATGTTGTTCTACTGTTGGGTTTAAAATATATTCACCATTCACACGTCCAACTTCTACACCCGCAATAGGACCTTCAAATGGAATGTCAGAAATTGACAAAGCCAAAGAAGAACCTAGCATAGCTGCCATGGCCGGCGAACAATCTTGTTCCACACTCATAACAGTGTTTGTTACTTGTACTTCGTTACGGAAGCCTTCTGCAAACATTGGGCGAATGGGACGGTCAATTAACCGCGCAGTTAATGTTGCATCGGTACTAGGACGACCTTCTCTTTTTATAAAGCCTCCCGGAATCTTACCTACAGCGTACATTTTTTCTTCATAATTGATAGTCAATGGGAAAAAATCCGTTCCCTTAGCCTCTTTTGAAGCCACAACTGCACTTAATACTACCGTTTCACCATAACGTACTAAAACAGCGCCATTTGCCTGTTTGGCCAGTTGTCCAACTTCCACTTGTAGAGGACGTCCTCCCCAAGTTGTTTCAAAAACTTGTTTTGTCATAACTTCTCCTTTTCCACTGTGTGTAGGGCTTGCTACTAAACAAATAAAAACATTGAAAATTTTCAGTGCTTTTATTTGGTTAGTAGTTAGATCAAGCCAACACTCACAGCTTTTATAGTTTATTATTAATTTTACAGTAAAGACCATTTTAATTTCCTTAATGCTTTACCTTTGATTCAAAAGCAAAGGACACTACATCCGCTTTGCTCCTCTAGTACTGTTCATCACTTCGCTTATGCTTCGATCTCATCAAGGTCTAAGCGACAAGTCGCTAAGGCCTTGAAGGATCTGCTCTCAGCTCCCTCTGGTCGCTGAATCGCTGTGATTCGAATATTTCGGGCACTACGCCTCGCTTGCGCTCGCCCTAGTACTGTTCATCACTTCGCTTACGCTTCGATCTCATCAGGGTCTAAGCAACAAGTTGCTAAGGCCTTGAAGGATCTGCTCTCAGCTCCCCTCGGTCGCTAAGTCGCTGTGATTCGAATATTTCGGGCACTACGCCTCGCTTGCGCTCGCCCTAGTACTGTTCATCATCTGCTCTTAGCTCCCCTTGGTCGCTAAGTCGCAGTGATTCACAGCAAAAAAGTGAGATCCAAAAGAACCCCACTTTTCTTTTTGTCTTGATTAACGGCGTAATCCTAAAGCTTGGATCAATTCGCGGTAACGAGTAACATCTTTATTACGCAAATATGCTAAAAGGTTACGACGATGTCCAATTTTTTTCATCAAACCACGACGTGAATGGTGATCCTTTTTATGTTCGCGAAGATGTTCATTCAATGAATTGATGTCTTCAGTCAAAACAGCGATTTGAACCTCTGGGGAACCAGTATCTCCTTCATGACGCGCAAATTTTTCGATGATTTCAGTCTTGCGTTCTTGTGAAATTGCCATTTTCTTCACCTCTTTTTTTAATTATTCCTGTAACTGAGTAAAACGTTGGTGATTCGTCAAACTAAGAGACAGGCCATGCCTATAATAGACACAGGTACACTTTACTTGATTCTAGCAAAAAAAGCAAGTTTTACTTATTAAACTATTGCTGTAATTATTAAGAAAAGTTTCATATCTTTTGTGTTCTAATCCAAAAAGCTTGCATCATAGAAGAAAAACACTTAAAATCGAGTTTATCCAAAAAGAAATGAGGGATACTATGCAATCAATTGCTATACAAGACTTCCGTTCATTACTTGAAGAATCTATTGCTATTTTGGATATTCGTGATAAAGGTGCTTATAAAGAAAATCATCTGGCTGGGGCAATTTCTATGCCAACCACCAGCCTGCCTAATCGTTTGAGCGAATTAGATAAAAATACAACTTATTACGTCCTTAGTCATTCTGGACGTCGCTCTGAAATTATCGCTGAGTTTTTAAACAACAATGGATTTCAAGCAATTCATGTCATTGGCGGAATGAAAGCATTGAAAAAAGCTGCTGCTTAAACTTAGTAGCCAAAAAAAGCGTTGCAGGAAACTGTAACGCTTTTTTTTATTTATTTTTTTCCTCTGTTGCTTGTTTTTGGTCCTCGTCTTCTGTATATAATCCTGAGACTGTTTTATACCAATTGAAGATATTTGTTATCACTACTTTGATAGCTGCATAAGCGGGAACTCCTAACACAATCCCAAAAAAGCCAAATAATTTACCTGCAGTCAGCAGTACAAACAAAATCGTTACCGGATGAACAGCAAGCTGATTTCCTAACACCAAAGGCGAGATCAATCGTCCCTCAATGAGCTGCTCAATAGAAAAAACAATAATCACTTTAATTAACAGTACAGGACCTCCTACGATCCCCAAAAAAATTGCTGGTATCATCGCTAAAAATGAACCAATATAAGGAACTAGATTCAAAAAACCAGCAATAACGCCTAAGGTAATCGCATAATCCAAACCAATAATCGAAAAACCTACCATAAATAAAATAGCTACGGCAAAAGCAACAGCTAACTGTCCTCTAATATAAGAAGATACCTGCTGGTTCATTTCTTTTAGCACTCTTAAAGTAGGCTGTCGCATTTTTGTAGGTAAAAATTGCACAAAATAAGGCGCAATTTTTTTCCCATCTTTTAATAAATAAAATAAAATTACTGGCATTGTAACAATTGCAATAAAAATTGAGGCAACTGCGCCGAAAAAGTTTCCAATACTTTGCACTGTTGTCTTCGAAATATTTTGTACCATTCCAGTAATAGATGACATAATTCTTTCACCAGAAATAGCAATTTGATCTTGTACCTTATCAAAAATAGGATCAGAAAAAAAATTCGCCAAAGATACCTGAACAGTATCGATATAGCCAGGTAAACGGTCAACAAAAGTAGTGGTCTGCTCACGTATTTCTGGAATGATTACAATGATACCCCAGGCGATTAAACCTGCAACAAGGATAAATAAACCAATAATACTGTAATATCGGTTTATGCCCTTTCTTTCGAAAAAATCAACAATTGGATTTAGCAAATAAAATAAAATCCCAGCTAGTATAATCGGCAAAGCGACAATAGCCAAAAATTGTCCTACAGGAAAAAAAAGATAAGAAACTTTTGTAAAAAGATTGATAATTAATAAAATCAATAAAACAATCAGCAATCCTGTTACAAACTGATTATTTAAAAACCATTTCCAAAACCAAGAAAATGATCGCTTTCCTTTTTTATCCATACCAAACTTCCCCCTCTAGCAATAAGTAATCGTCATCCCTTCGGAAATGTCAGGTACTTTTGCTGGTGTTAGATAAACACTGCTGGATAATTTATCTTGTGTGTCATCGGAAAATACAAATGAGCTATGTTGTATTGTTTGTAAATTTTGGTTCACCAGATGACCTACATAAGTAACCTGATATTCTTGCTGACCAAAAAGAATCTTATCTCCTACAGTGAGTTCGATTTTTTCTGGCTCATTGATCTCTTGGATAATCGAATAAGGTGCCAAACCTTTTGTCACGTTTTTCCCGAAAAAGATCAGCATTTTTTCATTTTTATCAACTGCTTGATCGCCGATGCTTAAAATTTTACCTTGTTGCATACTTATGTTCCTCCTAGTTTCTTTTATAATTAAAATTATACCACATTCATCCACCAGCCAAAGGATTTCTGTTTTAAAAGAATGCTTTTTAACAAATAAAACGGATTTTTTTCTTGTTATTCTATGATAAAATAAAGTGGAGTCAACTTACAAGACAAGGAGGAATACAATGCTTGAAAAAATTTTACTAGGAACTTATACCAGAGGTGAAAGTCAAGGAGTTTATTCAGCACAGTTAGATACGGAAAATAAAAAATTAACGGATCTCACACTAGCTGCTAAAGAAACTAGCCCTACTTATTTAGCCCTAAGTAAAGCTAAAAACCTTTATAGTGTAACTACTGTTGATGATAAGGGCGGGGTTGCAGCTTACGATTCATCTTTTAATTATTTAAATGCTGTCACAGAAGAAGGCGCACCTTTATGTTATGTAGCAGTGGATAATGATCGCCAACTCGTTTACGGGGCAAATTATCACAAGGGTGAAGTAAATGTCTATCAAATTTTAGCAGATGGTTCATTAAAAGCTAGTGATGCAATATATCACGACGAACCAACTGGCCCTCATGAAAATCAAGATCATGCGCACGCTCACTATGCAAATTTAACCCCTGACAAACGCTTAGCTGTTTGTGATTTAGGTACAGACCGTGTATACACCTATGATGTGTCTGATGCGGGGAAACTAACTGAAGTTGCTGTATTTGAAGCACCAGCAGGAACGGGACCACGTCATCTTGTTTTTCATCCAAATGAAAAATATGCTTATCTTTTTGGTGAACTAGCTAGTACAGTAACCGTATTATCTTATGACGCAAGTACAGGTAAATTCACGCAAGAAAACAAAATATCAACTATTCCAGAAGACTATCACGACTTTAATGGCGGGGCAGCTATCCGTATTACGTCAGATGGAAAGTTCCTTTATGTTTCCAATCGCGGCCATAATTCGATCACTGTTTTTGCTGTTAAAGATAACGGTGAAAATTTAGAATTTGTGCAAAACATTTCAACTGAAGGTGATTTCCCCCGCGATTTTAACCTTGATCCAACAGAACAATTTATTCTCTGCGGTCACCAAAAATCTGATCATCTTTCTTTATTTGAACGCAACAATCAAACAGGTGAACTGTCCCTTATTAGTAAAGATTTCTACGCTCCTGAATGTGTCTGTGTATTGTTTGAAGGATAATATAAAAAAATCGAACCAAACGATCTCTTTTTTTCATTAAGAGGACGTTTGGTTCTTTTTACATCTAAAGCAGTTACGCCTTATAAGTAAATCATTTTCGTTGCGATATTTTGCAGAAAAGTCGCTTCATGTTCAACAACCAGCATACTAGGTTGTACTCTCTGGATAACTTCTTCTAATTGCTTATGATTAAAAACATCTAAATAATTAAGTGGCTCATCCCAAATAAATAGCTCAGCTGGTGTCGCTAATGACTTGGCTAATTCTACTCTTTTACGTTGCCCTAAACTCATATCTTCAATTCGATTTGTAAATACTTTCCGTTCTAGTCCTAGTTTGTGCAGATTATTTAATAATTCTTCATAAGACAGGTGATGTGCTTGTGCAAATTCTTGCAGTGTTCCTGTGTTATCTTCATAATTTTGCCTTACATAACTAATATCTAAGCCATGAGCAAGAAACGCATTACCACTGGCTTGACCTTGAAACTCCCCTAATAAAAATTGAATAATTGAAGACTTTCCTGAACCATTCGCTCCTTGAATTGCTAGACGCTGTCCTTGCTTTATCTCAAAAGAAAGTGGCTCAAACAACGGCACATCAGCATAACTTAACTGCAGCTCTTCTACTTTAAGCAACTGTTTGTGATAAGAAGGCTGGTAATTTATTGCTAATGAATCAACATCTTCAATATCATGTAACAAGCCTTCTTTTTCTTCGGCTTTTTCTTCCATACGATTAACGATAGCTTTAGATCTTTTCATAGTACGTGCAGCTCTTGCCCCAATAGCTCCTGTATCAAAAATCGCTCCACTACCTTTTTTATTGGGATTTCCTTGTTTATCTCTTTCTCTACCGCGTGACCATTCAGCCTTTTCTGCCGCTGACTGTTTCAGGCGATCAATGTCTTTTTTCAACTCACGATTTTCTTCCTGCTCATAGCGATCGCGTTGTTCTTTTTGTTCTTCATAAGTACTAAAGTTTCCTTGATATAAAACTAACTGACTTTTTTCAATGGAAAGAACGTGGTCTACTACCTCATTTACAAAACTACGATCATGACTTACTACAATAAAGCCATTTCTTTTTGCTTGTAAATAATTTGCCACCTGTTGACGAGCCCTAATATCTAAGTGATTCGTAGGTTCATCGATTAATGGAAAATGACGATCATCAATAAATAATAGCGCCAACAATACTTTTGTCTGTTCGCCTCCAGATAAACTATCAAAGGGCCGCCATAAAATTTTCGGGTCTGTTTGTAATAAATTTAGTTCACGTTCGATTTCCCATAAGTCAAAAACGGCTAGTGCTTGTAAACAATCATAAGTTAATTGCGTCTTATCTAAAATCTTTTGCGGGAAATAAGTAAATTCTAGTTGATGTTTAATTGTTCCACTATAAGCGTATTTCCCTAATAGTAGTTGAAGTAATGTGGTTTTGCCTCGTCCATTTCTTCCAATCAAACCTAATTTCCACTGTGTATCTATGGTCAAATTAGCGTGTTCAAACAATGTTGCGGCTAGGGTGTCAAAGCCAAAAGTTAAATCTTTGATTTCAATTTTACTCATTATAATCACCTCAGCTTGCTTTTTTAAGCAAGAAAAAATGCCTGACCAATTTTCAGGCCGGCACTTTCAAAAAAGGTACACAAAAAGACCTTCGAAGAAAAACAGCCGACCGTAAAAATCTGCACACTGCCCCCTTTATAAAAGGTACAGCCTTCATGCAGCTTTCAACAAACCGACTTAGTTTTTCAATAGAAGATCCCTCACTTTTGTATTTATTAATGTTAACTTAACACACATATCTAAACTTGACAAACCAAAGCATATAAAGGATACTGTTTTACTTTTTCATTATCTATCTTTTCATTTTCGAAGAATGTTTTACCGTTTCTTTATTCATCTTTCTATTCTCCTGGCTATTTTTTTGCTTTTTCTGCTAAGATAAAAGGGTAGGCATTTAATTCTGATGAGACTATTTATTGTTAAGCTCATGGTTTCCTTGTTTTAATGTGATTAGTGCTTTGTTGAAAAATAAAAAAACTCTTTACCCATATCGCTAAGCAGATAGTAAGCAAAGAGTTCAATACATTTTATTTATATAATAAGTTTTAAACTGAAAATTACATTAAAAGACTAGTGATCTTTTGTAAAGCAGAGGCAATCCCATCTGTCGCTTCATCCTGCTTTTGTTCAGCAGCGTCGAAAGCTTTAACATCAACTTCATTAGAGATACTTTCAATCATGTCTTCACAACCATCTACATAATTTTGATAAGACCGCTCAAATTTTTTATGAGCCCCCATGACGCGCGCTGGTGCCCGCAAGCCTGATAAAGTTTTGAGAAAGTCGCGATATTTTGCAGTACCTTCTTTAAACACTTCTACTGCTTCTAATTGTCTTTCTTCGGTTAATTCAGCAATATTATCTTCATCGATAAGTCCGCGTATTTCTTCATAGTTAGGATTCATATCCTCCCCAACTTTTTCTGTATCTTTAACGATCTGATTAATTTTTTGCACGTAAAAATTCGGATTTGGTTTCAAAAGTCTGTCCTTCTTTCCTTTTTATTCAATATCCTTATTTTACCTTGTTTTTTCTTATTAGAAAAGAGCAAATCCCTCACTTTAAAAAATGAGGGATGTTAACTAATCGTCTTCGTCTACTTCTAGCACTTCACCTGTCTGAGCATTTATTGTCACTTCAGTTTCCGTCTGGCCATCTTCTACCTTAACTTCCCAATAAGTAATCTTCATCTCTTTATCCAAATTCCACTCAATGGCTTTTCCTCCACCTACTTCTTCTGTAGCAATTTCACTTGCCTTTTCAATGGTTAAAAGATCCGATAAATCAAGTTTATCCTGTTCGCGTTTTTTGCCATTTTGTTCCTCTGGATCAAGTTTTTCTTCTTCTTGTTTTTCAGCGTCTTTGGTTTTTGCGTCAACACGCATTTCGTATTCAGTGTCGTCATCTACACCTTCAACTTTATAATAGTAACTTCCTCGCGAGGAATCTAAGTCTATTTCTACAATGTCAGCATCAGAAAATTCATCTTGATAAATTTGGATAGCATCTTCTACCGGAACACTGATTGCATCTTGGTCATAAACTGTTTGTTCTGAGGATGTACTTTGTTCAGTCTGTGAGGAACTACTTTGCGTTTGCTGAGATTCAGAGCTTTCAGTACTACTCATTGTACTCGATTGGCTCTGTGTCGTTTGCGTTGTCTGTGTACTACTATTTTGTTCTGTCTGTTCATTTCCATTTTGCGTACAGCCAACTAGCATAAAAACCGTAGCTACGGGCATAATATAAAGCAGCATTCTTTTCATAAATTTCTCCTCCTTTTTTTATACATACAGCTTTTACTTTTACCCTTCTTATTATTAATATTAGACTCAATTGACAATAAACACAATAATTTCAAACTAAAAAACTCGGTACAATTTAGTACCGAGACTTTTTCTTATACTATATTTTTCCCATCGCACGTTGAACGGCTTTAACAATTTCAACTATTGGGATAATTGCAACAGAAGCGCCTAAAACAATCGCCCATTGATACATATCCAAATGAGCAACTCTAAAGATATCATTTAACCCTGGGACAATGATAATAACCATCATCATCGCAAAGGATAACAAGATCGCCCAATTGAAAGTGTGATTTTTAAAAGGTCCCACTTTGAATAAAGATTGATGGACTGATTTTACGTTAAAAGCATGGAACAATTGCATCAAGCCCAGGGTCGCAAATGCCATCGTCAAAGCATCTTCATGGATAGCATCATAAGTGGCATGGACCGGCCACTGAATGGCGGACCAATAAACAAACAGTACCGAAGCTGCTTCGATGATCCCCTGGTAGATGATACTGCTCATCACACCGCCGGAAAAGAAATTAGACTTTTTACCCCGTGGTTTATGTTTCATCAAATTCTTTTCCGCAGGTTCCATTCCCAAAGCAATCGCCGGGAAGGTATCAGTCACTAGATTAATCCACAATAAGTGAATCGGTAGTAAGGTGTCCCAAGCCATCAAAGTAGAGATAAACAACGTCAATACTTCTCCTAAATTGGCAGCCATTAGATATTGAATGGCTTTTTGAATATTAGAAAAGACTTTTCGTCCTTCTTCGACTGCAACGACGATCGTCGCAAAATTATCGTCGGCTAATACCATATCAGAAGCGCCTTTAGAAACTTCTGTACCAGTAATGCCCATACCAATCCCGATATCAGCTTGCTTCAATGCCGGCGCGTCATTGACCCCATCACCTGTCATGCCGACAACTTTGCCTTCTTTTTGCCAAGCACTGACAATACGCACTTTATGCTCTGGAGAAACCCGGGCATAAACCGAATATTTCCCGACATTTTGGCTAAATTCTTCATCTGACATTTTATCCAATTGTGCACCTGTCAATACGGCATCATCATCGCCTTCTTCAATGATCCCTAAACGTCCGGCGATCGCTTCAGCCGTATCTCGGTGGTCTCCTGTAATCATGATTGGACGAATGCCCGCTCCCTTAGCTTCTCTAACAGCTTCTTCTGCTTCAGTGCGTTCTGGATCAATCATTCCTACTAAACCAGCAAAAATTAAATCATTTTCAATTGTTTGCGGGTCCAATTTTTCTGGAACTTCGTCAATATATTTATAGGCTGTACCTAATACACGTAAAGCTTGTCTTGCCATATTTTGGTTATTGTCAAGTACTGTTTGTTTTTCCTTTTCATCCAGTGCTTTTACTTCACCTGAAAGTAATATTTCATTGGTGCGTCCTAATAAGACATCAGGTGCGCCTTTGACAGCCACCAAGTATTTGCCATTTTTTAATTGATGGATCGTACTCATCATTTTGCGGTCTGAATCAAAAGGAATATCTGCCACACGGGGCTCTTCTTGAACGGCTTGACGCACATCAAAATGTTTATTCAAACCAAATTGTACCAAGGCCGTTTCGGTTGGATCCCCTAATAATTGTTCTTCTTTACCAAACTGTGTATCATTAGCAAAGTTCATAATTTTAAGTGCCATATTATCTTGCGGGATTTCCTCTGAAGCTGCATATTGATGATCATCTACATACAGTTTTTCGACCGTCATCTGATTTAGCGTCAATGTTCCTGTTTTATCCGAAGCGATAATATCCGTTGCACCCAGTGTTTCAACTGCTGGTAATTTTCTGATCATTGAATTACGTTTGGATAATACTTGGGTACCCAAGGCTAAAATAATCGTAACAATCGCCGGTAGTCCTTCTGGAATCGCGGCAACTGCCAAGGAGATAGATGTTAATAACATATCCACCCAGCCACGGTCATTGAGCCCTGTTCCTACAAAAAACATCACCACCGCAATCGCAATAATCGCATAAGTTAAGAATTTCCCTAATTGATTGAGGTTACGTTTTAATGGTGTTTGGGTTTCATCGGCCGAAGCGATCATGCCGGCGATTTTCCCTACTTCTGTGGACATCCCCGTATTCACTATGACCCCTTTGCCCCGGCCGTAAGTTACATTACTATTGGAATAGGCCATGTTCACACGATCGCCAATACCGATATCTTCGCCATCCAGCACGCCAGTATGCTTTTCAACAGGAACCGACTCACCTGTGAGGGCGGATTCCTCAATTTTTAACGTACTGGCTTCTAACAGACGCATATCAGCTGGGACAACATCGCCTGCTTCTAGTAAAATAATGTCCCCCGGTACAAGCTTTTCACTATTGATCGTCACCCGATGACCATTACGTAAAACATTGGCTTCGGGTGTAGACATTTCTCGTAAGGCCTCGATTGCTTGTTCAGCTTTGGATTCTTGCACAACCCCCATGACAGCGTTAATCACAACAACTGCTAAAATGATGATCGCGTCAACCCATTCTCTATGGCCTTCTTCATTGGGAACCACTGCAGAAATAGCTGCGGCTACTAATAGCACAATGATCATAAAGTCTTTGAATTGAGCAATAAATTTTTGTAAGGTAGACGTCGTTTTGCCCTCTTCTAACTCATTTGTCCCGTATTCTGACAAGCGTTGTTGCGCTTGATCATCTGTAAGTCCTTCTGCAGTTGTATCAAGCTCATCTAATACTTCCTCAGCATTTTGAGCATAAAAAGCTTGTGCTATTTGAACTTTTTTTTCATTTTCTTCTGGCATTGCTCTCCTCCTCTGTGTTTATCACACAAATCTATCAAAAAAAATAGACTTGTGTATGCCAAAAACATACATAAGTCTCACTAATTAAGGCAACACCAGAAATTTCTTCCAGGGTTGGTGATGTTGCCACAGCTTATTTACTGCTAGTTACTCCCTTATGAAAAATTGTTGATAAAAGTATTATACAAGATGTTTACCAGCATTACAATTTTTAAAATACTATTATTTAAAAAAATGCGTTTACTTTAATATAAGTTACAACCTACATATTATAAAAAATATTCGAACGAAAGTGACTAGTTCTGTCTTTATCGCAATTTGCGAACACTGACGAACCTTATCAAACATCGTTCGAATATTTTTAGCTTGTTTTTATCATATTACATCACTAGTTTTAAGCGATAATCGCGCCATTAGGCATTCCTTTTGGTGCTTCAACAATTTTTAATCTGCCAGTTTCTGGTTCTTCTGCTGAAAGAATCATTCCTTGACTGATTTGACCTCGCATTTTCCGCGGTTTTAAGTTAGCAACAATTACTACCTTACTGCCAATTAACGCATTTGGATCAGGATAGAATTCGGCAATGCCGGACAAAATTTGTCGATCTTGATCGTCACCACAAGCCAAGCGGAATTGTAATAGTTTATCAGCGTCCTCTACTTTTTTACAATCAATGACTTCTGCCACTTTTAATTCAACCTTATCGAAATCCTCATACTTAATTTGTTTACTTTTTTCTGAAGCAAGTTCAGTTTCTTCAGGATTCCATTTGACAGATTCATCGTTGGTTTGTTTGCCTTCTGCCATTTTATTTTGAATATAAGCTATTTCAGCTTCGGCATCTAGCCGTGGAAAGATCGGCGAACCTTTGCTGACTACCTTAGTATCATGAGGAAATTCACCAAAGCGTAATTCTTGCAAGTCCTTAGGTTCTTCATCTAGTCCTAATTGTTTGAAAATTTTCGTTGACGTTTCAATCATAATAGGTTGTAAAAGAATCGCCGTGATTCGAAGACTTTCCGCCAGATGAACCATCACACTGTTTAATTCTGCTTTTTTATCCTCTTCTTTGGCTAATTTCCAAGGTTCTGTTTCGTCAATATATTTATTCGCACGTGAAATTAAAACCCAAACTTCAGAAAGCGCCGTACTAAATTCCATATCGTCCATAGCTTCACGATAACGTCCAACTACGTTAGCAGCAGTCGTTGATAGTTCGCTATCATATGGTGTTACCTTAGAAGCATAATCTGGCACAACACCTTCACAGTATTTGTTGACCATAGCTACCGTCCGGTTCAACAAATTACCTAAATCGTTGGCTAAATCATAGTTCACTCGTGAAATAAAATCTTCTGGCGTGAAAATACCATCGCTACCAAAAGGCACAGAACGCAAAAGATAGTAACGTAAAGCGTCTAGCCCATAACGTTCTACTAACATTTCAGGGTAAACAACATTACCTTTTGATTTAGACATTTTACCGTCTTTCATTAACAACCAGCCATGAGCAAAAACTTGTTTAGGCAAAGGAAGATCTAGTGCCATTAACATGATTGGCCAATAAATCGTATGGAAACGTACAATTTCCTTTCCTACCATGTGAACGTCAGCGGGCCAAAATTTTTCAAAATTTGTCTCGTCTGCTGAACCATAACCTAAAGCAGTGATATAATTCGTTAAAGCATCGATCCAAACATAAACCACATGCTTAGGGTCTGAACTTACTGGAATCCCCCAATCAAATGTAGTCCTCGAAACCGCTAGATCTTCTAATCCTGGTTCAATAAAATTTTTAAGCATTTCATTTTTTCGTGACTCTGGACGAATAAATTCAGGGTGTTCGTCATAATATTCCACCAAACGGTCCGCATATTTACTCATACGGAAAAAATATGACTCTTCTTGAATCAATTCGACTTCATGACCACTAGGTGCTTTCCCACCAATGACATTTCCTTGTTCGTCACGATAAACTTCTTCTAATTGCTTTTCAGTGAAAAATTCTTCATCTGAAACAGAATACCAACCTTCGTATTCACCTAAATAGATATCGCCTTGATTTAGCAATTGTTGAAAGATTTTTTGCACAGCTTTTTCATGGTAATCATCAGTTGTACGGATAAACTTGTCATAACTAATTCCTAGAGTCTTCCATAAATTTTTAACGTCTGCTGCCATTTTATCAACATAATCTTGTGGCGCTACGCCTAATTCTTCAGCTTTTTGTTCAATTTTTTCTCCATGTTCATCTACACCCGTCAAATAAAATACATCAAAACCCATTAATCGTTTATAACGAGCCATCGCATCACAGGCGATCGTTGTATAAGAATTTCCAATATGTAATTTACCACTAGGATAATAAATCGGTGTAGTAATATAAAATGTTTCTTTTTCCCCCATGGGTAAAAGTTCCTCCTTTAAAAAACACGTTCATACTTTTGATAGTATAACATAATTTTACTTGCCTTGTTTTATTTTTTCTATGCTGATTTCCTATTTTCTTATGATTAAAAAATATTTTTGAGTTAAAAACAACTTTTGCTATAATGTATCTAGTCTAATTTTTAAGGAGATCTTATGACCACAAAACAAAAAAAATCTGTTATTATCATTTTTATACTTACTATCTTGCATACTGTATTTTGTAACTTTTATACGCAAATCTATGCTTTCATGAATGTACAAAATTGGCTTTCACTATTTATAGCCCTTACACTCATTTTACGATTGTTACTATTAATTGCTTTATTTTGGCTAGGTTTGCGCGCAATACAAAAAAATAAAAAGATCGCTTTGTTCTATATACTTTTATTTTTCTTTAACTTAGTCATGTCTTTTATTTTTTATTAAAGTTACTTTTTCATATGCTACAATACTAACGCAATTAACGCAAAACATTATAACTGTGTATTTGCTAAAAAAGTGAGGGAAAGCTATGGAATTCTCTTCTAAACAAGAAGAAAAACATTATTACCAGCATATCGCAAGTGAACAAGAGTTTTTAGCATGGCATAAAAACCAAGACCATCCAATGTATCAAAAACCTTCTGTTACTGTCGATATGGTTTTACTCTGTTATAACAAAGATACCGATCAGATCAAAGTGTTATTAATCCAGCGGCGCAAAAATCCTTATCGTAATTCTTGGGCTTTACCAGGAGGATTTATGACACCAAATGAATCAACAGACGATAGCGTCATTCGTGAAACAAAAGAAGAAACCGGCGTAACTATTTCTGAAAAAAATATCGAACAACTACATACTTTTAGTACACCTGACCGCGACCCGCGAGGTTGGGTGATTACCGTTAGCTATTTAGCTTTTATCGGAGAAGCGATACTTTCGGCTGGCGATGATGCAAATCAAGCACGTTGGTTTTCTTTAGAACGTAAAAATAACCGTCTCTACCTTACAAGCGGCGACACAAAAATTATTCTTGATCTAAAAACCCAAGCATCTTTAGGAGAAGATACCTTGGCATTTGACCACAGTCAAATTATCATCAAAGCTTTTAACCGCATTGTAAATAAAATGGATCATGAACCACAAGTCTTGCAAGTTTTGGGGGATACTTTCACAATCACAGAAGCACGGAAGGTTTTTGCCAAATTTCTAGGCGTAGACTATCACTCCATTGATCATTCAAACTTCAAAAAAAGTTTAATTGGATTTTTAAAGGAAGTAGGAGAACGACCAGCCAGTATAGGCCGTCCTTCAAAACTTTATCAGTTAAAAGAAAATTTTCGTGAAAAATAAAAATGCCTATCCATTGTTTTGAAAACCCAAAATAATGGATAGGTATTTTTACAAAATTATTTAAAATAATATAACGTAAAATGAGTTAAAGAACGTGTATTAAACTGGTTGCGATACTGAAATAAAGCATTAAGCCTAAAGCATCATTTATTGTGGTAATAAAAGGTCCACTAGCTACAGCTGGATCTACATGCAGCTTATCTGCAATCGCAGGAATAACAGCGCCCACTACAGTAGAAAAAGATATAGTAAACCACAAAGAAATGCCAACAATAAATGCTAAAGTTACATTTTGATAAAAAATTGCTATTACTAAAAAGATAACAATCGCCGCGGCAATTCCTATTAATATACCAGCACCAAACTCTTTTCTGATCGTCTTCCAAAGACTTTGTTTTTCATCTTTTTCTACATTTAAATTTCGTACAGAAACTGCCAATGACTGCGTGCCTACATTGCCTGCTGTATCCATCATCACAGGAATAAATGCGGCGAGTAACACAACTGATTCTAATGTTTCTTCAAAAGAACTGATCAATCCACCATTAAGCATACCAAGAAAAATCAAAATAACAATCCAAGGTGCACGTTCTTTAGCTGTTTGTAGCGCGCTTTCTTCCTTAGGTTTATCACTGCGACGAATTGCCGCAATATCTCTAAAGTCTTCTGTAACCTCATTTTCGAGTATATCCATAACATCATCCACGGTAACAATACCTATCATAGTATCATTATCTTCAACCACCGGTGCTGCTAATAAATCGTAATCTTGGATTATTCGTGCAACTTCTTCTTGGTCCATGTCAACTGGAACAGAAACCACTTGCCTAGACATAACATTTTGCATGATTTCATTTTCCGGTGCCAAAATCAAATTACGTAAAGACAAGACGCCCACTAAATCAGCTTGATTATCCAGTACATAAATATAGTAAATTGTTTCTGCTTTATTTCCTATTTCTCGAAGAAAAGCAATCACTTCGCTTGCTTTTTGATTCTGATTAACTGAAACGAATTCTTTCGTCATTATCGACCCAGCAGTTTCAAACTGATAGGATAACAACTCTTCTACTCTTAAACGTTTTTTTTCATGCATCAAGCCCAATGGATAACCTTGCTCTATATTAGAAGACTGTTTTAAAAACTTCACCACATCATCTGTAGGCATAGTGTTAAATAATTTTGTTAAAAATGCTTTGGGGAAATAATTAACAACATACTCTTGATCTTCAATAGACATCCATTCAAAAAGATCTGAAAATTCTTCCGGGGTCAAAAAATTTGCGATCTTTTGTTTTTTTTCGGGATATAATAGATGAAATACCTCATGTTGATCTCGGTCATGCAAGCGTAAAAATAACTTACGAAATGATTTACGATCATTTTTCTTTGCAGCGCGATAAATTGCGTCATAGTATTGGTTTTTATTTAACTTAAGTTTTTCCATTTCTATTCCTCCTCTAAGCTAAGGAGAAGTTACAGTGCTTGACTTCCAGCTAAAAACTCAATATTATGCTATGCATTCTACAAAAATATTTACCTCCTTTTCTATGTCACATAAATCATAACCACCCTTCAAAAGGGTGGTTTGCTCTGGGGCTATAAGCCCCCAATACTAGCCAGCGTCTCAAGGCGCTGGCTTTCACTTTGTTCAAGCCACACTGGTTTTGTCGCTTTTGCTACCTCTCAAGAGGTGTTTTTATCACTCTCTAACCCTTAAAAGGGTCTGCATATTCTCGAACACTTAGTTTATCTAAGGCCATATCATGTTTTTCTTGCTCTTGAATATATTTCTTGATGGTTGCCTCATTAAGACCCACTGTGCTCACATAATAACCTTCTGCCCAAAAATGACGATTCCCAAATTTGTACTTCAAATTGGCATGTTTATCAAACATCATCATGGCGCTTTTTCCTTTTAAATACCCCATAAAGCTAGAAATACTTATCTTCGGTGGTATACTTACGAGCAAGTGAACATGATCGGGCATCATATGTCCTTCTAGGATTTCTACACCTTTATAACTGCACAATCTTTTGATAATCTCTTGTAGACTTGCTCTGTATTGATTATAAACAATTTTTCTTCTATACTTGGGGGTGAATACAATATGGTATTTGCATAACCATTTTGTATGGGCTAAACTATTTGCTTTGTTAGCCAACTGAATCTCTTCCTTTCATTACCATGTAGCCTGAACAACTACATTGTAACGCTAGTGAAGAGATTTTTTTAGTATAACTTTTTCCTTTCCACCCGCATAGCGGGTGGTTTTTTGTTTCGCACGCTACGCGAGCTCAACCCGGTCTAAAGACTTAATAAAAAACACGCTTCTAAGAGCGTGTTTACCTTACGATATTGTATATATTTGCAAAGCACACCTCTTCGTTGAGTTTTGGCTCAATACAGCCTAGGGATTTAACCCAGCTACGTTAAAAACTCCTTAGGTCGGACATTTTTGTTAACCACGTTGGCATCTTTCGATATTTCCGGGCAGTAGCATTCCTCTGTATAGTAACCTCACCTAACAGGCTAATTTTATTTTACCGGCCCCAATATAACCTTTATTTATAGTTATGTCAACGATAGAAGTGTAAAGTTGTACTAAACTTTCACTTATTTAGTATATTTTGCAAAAAAGGCTGTTTCCTTGTCGTAAAACAGCCTTTTTATGGTTTTTATAATTAGTGAACAACATTCCTAGAAACAAAAATCTTAAAGATTTTTTCTATACCCTAGGCGATCCCTGGCGTTCCTTCCAGTTCCTAACGATTTTAACTACTAGTTATCTGCTGGCCCAACTGCTCAATAGCAAAGCATTTGTCTTCACTTTCTTTTACGTTAGGAGTAACAAATGCCAGCTGTTTATTATACCAACTTACTTTATACTGTATTTTCTTTAAAAGATGTTGCCAATCAGATTCCGAAAATTTTGCATTTTCACTAAATTTCGGTTGCTTTTCTAGATAAATATGATCATAGTCTCTAACCAAATAATAAGTTAATTGATTAATATAATCTTTTTTTTGGTTGCCCATTGTCATATGCAATTTCTGGACTTTTCTTTTTTGTTTTTGATAATTTTTTGCCTGACACAATAACACTTTTCTCTTTTTAGCTAACTTTGCTCGAAATTCCAATCTTTTCTTAGCTTTTTTCAATTGATAGTAAGAATTATCTTTACAGTTAAGAAAAACATCAGTAGATGACATTTGAACTAAGTTTTCAGGGCAATAAGCAATTCCTATAGACTTGCCTGTTTTTGATAAAGGCACCACGTTTTCTAAGCAAAGAATTGAAACAAAAAACAACTGATTATTTTTAGCTGAAATCGTCGCCGACTTTATTTCACCTAAAATTTCCCTGTGCAAGTTTACCTTTACTAGAGACTTAAGTTTAGGTAATTTCAATTCTTTTCCGACAAAATAAATCGTATGTTTTTGATTATTTGTGGTATAAGATTGCCAACTACTTTTTTTCGATTTCCATTTAGGATAACCCGCTCTTTTACTAAAGTAATTTTTAAACGCTCGATCTAAATTACGCTGGGCATTAGCTAAAGCTAGACTATCCGTTTGTTTTAAAAACGGATAGTCTTTTTTTAACTGAGCAGGAGTCATTCGCGTCTCATAATCTCCCTCTTGTAGGGATTTTTTTCGGGCATACAACAACTGATTATAGGTAAAACGTACACAACCGAAAGTCTGTATAAAATATTGTATTTGTTCTTCATTTGGATAAATACGAAATTTATAAGCTTTTAATACTTTCACTAGGTCCCCCTTATTTATAAGGTCTTTAAAATAAGTTTGGTCTTCCCACCTGGAGAATAAATAAATTTAGACAGCCTGCTTTTTTTTTGCAGCTTTTTTATTTGCAAGTTTTTCTTGGTATTGTGTTTTCTCTTCTTCAGTAGCATAAACATAATGCCCTGACTCAATTTCTACCATTTCACGTGCTGTATCCGGATTATCTTGTTCTCCTGTATACTTAATACGTGTTCTTGTCTGTTCATACTCTGGATCAGGCATAGGGATAGCCGAAAGTAAACTTTCAGTGTAAGGATGAACACCATAATAGTAGATATCATCGCTTGTTCCTACTTCTAACAATTTCCCATCATGCATCACACCAATTCGATCACTGATATGTTTAACCATGGACAAATCATGGGCAATAAATAAGTAAGTCAAATTATGTTCTTTTTGCAAGTCTTGTAACAAGTTAACTACTTGGGCTTGGATAGATACATCCAATGCCGAAATAGGCTCATCACAAATAATAAATCTAGGATCTACTGCTAAAGCGCGCGCAACACCAATCCGTTGCCGCTGTCCTCCAGAAAATTCGTGCGGATAACGCGTTGCATGATTCGGATTTAACCCCACAGTTCTCAATAGCTCGTCTACTCGTTCATTACGTTCTTTTTCTGATTTTGCCAAGCTATTAATATCAATACCTTCAGCAATAATATCTTGAACTTTCATTCTTCCATTCAAAGATGCGTAAGGGTCTTGGAAAATCATCTGTACATCACGACGAAAAGTATTCATCTCTTTTTTTCCATGTAATTTCATTACATCTTTACCGTCAAATTCAACAGTTCCCCCAGTTGCTTGATTCAAACGAATAATCGTACGACCTGTAGTGGATTTACCACTACCGGACTCTCCCACTAAACCAAATGTCTCGCCTTCATAGATATGGAAAGTAATGTCATCGACTGCTCTAACTTCATTTTTACTGCCTTTATTAAAGTATTGTTTTAAGTTTTTTACATCTACTAAAACTTTCTTCATTTACTTTCCTCCGTTTCCGGCTGTTGTTTCTTTTTGAACGCTTCCCAACGCATCAAAATTTCTTTCGGCGGTTCTACCTTCGGCGCTTGTGGCGCTAATAACCAGGTAGCTGCTTTATGAGTTTTAGATAATTCAAAAAAGGGCGGTTGTTTTTGGGTATCGATTTTCATCGCATATTCATTTCTAGGATAAAAAGCATCCCCGGTTGGTGGTTCTAACAAATCCGGCGGCGTCCCTGGTATAGCATATAAACGATCATCTATACCTTCCAAAGTCGGCATAGAACCTAAAAGCCCCCAAGTATATGGATGTTGCGGATTATAAAAGATTTCAGCAGCTGTCCCGATTTCTACGATTTTACCTGCATACATAACAGCTACACGATCTGCTACATTCGCTACTACTCCCAAATCGTGGGTAATAAAAATAATGGAAGAATTGACTTTTTGTTGGATATCTTTCAATAACTCTAAGATCTGTGCTTGAATTGTCACATCCAAAGCAGTCGTTGGTTCATCTGCTATTAATATTTCCGGGTAACAAATTAAAGCAACTGCAATGACGATCCGTTGACGTTGGCCACCAGAAAATTGATGGGGATAATTCTTTAATCGTTTCTTCGCATTAGGTATCCCTACAAGTTCTAATAATTCTAAAGCTTTTTGTAAAGCATCTTTTTTCGATACTTTGGTATGTTTTAATAATGATTCAGCGACTTGTTTTCCAATCTTCATTGTTGGATCCAATGAAGTCATGGGATCTTGGAAAATCATCGAGATATCTTTGCCTCGAATTTTTTGCATTCGTTTTTCCGAATTTTTTAAAATATCTTCATCATTAAATAAAATTTGGCCATTTTCAACAACTGCATTTTCAGCTAATAGACCCATGATGCTTCGAGTCGTTACTGATTTTCCACTGCCTGATTCACCAACGATTGCTAACGTTTCACCTTGATATAAATCAAAACTTACATCACGGATCGCTTGAACCTTTCCAGCATAGGTGGTAAATGAAATTTCTAAATCTTTGACTTCTAAAACTTTTTTCACCATAATCACTCCTTCATCTTCGGATCAAACGCATCTCGTAAGCCATCTGCCAGTAAATTAAATCCAATCATAATGACAGAAAGAACTACTGCAGGTATAGCCATTTGATAAGGCAAGAATAAGAAAGTCTTATATCCTTCATTGAGCAATGTCCCAAGAGATGCAGTCGGAGGTGTTAATCCAATTCCGATAAAACTCAAGAAGGCTTCAAAGAAAATGGCTTCTGGAATACTAAACATCATTTGAATAATAATCACACTAGAGATATTAGGTAAAATATGTTTAAAAGCAATTTTAGTCCTACTTTCTCCTAAAGTTGTTGCCGCTAAAACAAATTCCTGATCTTTTAATTTAAGTGTCTGGGCTCGAGCAATCCTGGCCATCGGTATCCAATTGGTAATGGCCATTGCCGCAACAATTGAGAAAATCCCAGGATTAAACACTACTAACATCAAAATCATTACAACAAGGTTAGGAATTCCGGCTAAAACTTCGATGACTCGCTGCATATAGTTATCCACTCTGCCACCTAATAGACCCGAAATGACGCCATAACTGACCCCGAAGAGAATATCTAGCGCTGCTGCAATAAAAGCGATCATTAATGAAATTCGTACACCCATAAATAAACGGCTTAATAAATCACGCCCTAGACCATCTGTTCCTAAATAAAAATGAACATCTTCTGGTACATCAGCAGCTTCATAACGATCCACCATTTCTCCGCCAACTTCAGATACCCCATTTAAACCATTAATGTCAATTCCGGGTATCTTAGGCGGTAAATTAATATAACTAGAATTTTGCTCGGTTGGATCATGCGGTGTAGCAAAGATAGTTACGACTGATATGAGCAGCACAATGATAAGAAAAATAGAAGAAAAAACAGCCGCTTTATTTTTCTTTAGCCGACGCCATGAATCTTGTAAAAAATTTAGCGAAGGGGCTGTAATAGCTTCACGTTCCACTTTAGTACTTTTTTCTAAAGGCTCAAATTCAGAAGCTGGAATTTGTGTGATTTGGTCATTTGTATAATTTTTATCTTCCATTATCCACGACTCCCTTCTGAAATACGGATACGAGGATCAACAATACCATATAATACGTCAACAACAAAGATAATCGACACTAACATCGTAGAATAAAGAATAGTTACTGCCATGATTGTCGGATAATCATTGGTCATAATTGATTTAACAAATTGCTCTCCAATACCTGGTATAGCAAAAATATTTTCAACAACAAGTGATCCAGTCATTAGCGCAACTGCTAATGGTCCTAGTAAAGTCAAAATTGGGATCAAGCTATTACGTAAACCGTGTTTAAACGCTCTCTCCCAGCGACTTAGACCTTTTGATTTCGCTAGTTCAACTTGATCACTATGTAACACTTCGACCATTTCAGTACGTATAAAACGAGCTGAATCCGCTAGCGGTGACATTGCTAGTGCTAAAGTAGGTAAGATCGTATAGGCAAAACTATCCCATCTTGCAATCGGTAGAATTTCTAATTTAATCGCAAATACGTATTGCAATAATACAGCAAACACAAAGTTAGGAATAGAACGTCCTAAAATAGCAACCAAGGTACTTAAAGTATCCACCCAAGTATTTTGCTTCATTGCAGAAATCGTTCCTAAAACAATTCCAAAGATCGTTCCAAGTCCAATGGCTTGAATCCCTAATTGAAGGGATGGACCAATACGTCCACCTAATAAACTAGATACAGCTTGGTTTTTAAATTGGAAAGAAATCCCAAAGTCACCTTGCATAATATTTACCAAATACTCTCCATATTGTACGATCATCGGTTGATCTAGTCCCATTTGTTCATTTAATAAGGCAATTTGTTCTGGACTTAATCTTTCAGCGTTAGTATAAGGTGTTCCTGGCAAAAACTGCATCATGAAAAACGTGATGGTTGCAATCAACCACAATGTAATTGCCATGAAAAACACACGTTGCAATAAATATTTTATAAAATCGTTCACGTTTTTTCCTCCTATTTCTTTGACTTCTAAACAATATTTTTATACATTAAATCTATCTTTATTTTTATAGCTAAGAGAGGTACCTCCTTATGAGATTTAAAAAAAGTTCTTGGATCATCAGCCTAACAAGTTTGTTAGTTGGTATATTACTCACGATCATCCAAAAAGATTTTTCCCTTACTGCTTTATCAGATAATTTATTTTTATTTACTTTATTTTTTCTGATCATTGGCGGTTTTCTCTGGGTATTTTCTTCTGGTTTTTTTGATAATTTTCAACGATCTTTCAAGAAAAAAAATAAAAAAACAAAAACAGAAGGTATGAAATTGTCAGAAGTCGGTCGTTCCAGCTTTCGTTTCTGGCTAGAACCTGCCGGAATACTACTTTTATTAAGCCTGTTGACTTTACTATTGGCAATTTTCTAACAATAAAGACTGAGACACTGCAATAAAGCAGTTAGTTGTCTCAGTCTATTTTTATCTTCAAGTTAGCCTACAAACTATTCGTCGATAGTTACCCATTTGTAATCATACTGTGCACCTGTAGGATGGGTGACAAGACCGTTTACACGATCTGCTCTTAAGTGTGCTTCAGCATTTTGATACAATGGAACTACCCCTTGTTCTTCCATAATGATATTTTCAGCTTCTACCAAATTATCCCAACGTGCTTCAGGATCATTGGCATTTTCATTCGTTGCTTCATCAATTTGTTGATCGTAATCTTCATTACTGTAATGCCCATGGTTATTTGACGTATCCGTTTGGAATAAGTCAAGGAAAGCACTTGGATCAGCATAGTCAGCACCCCAGCCACTTAGAGCCATGTCAAAATCTCCAGAAGTTGAACGATCTAAACGAACAGAAAAAGGTACCGGACTTAATGAAACACTTACTCCATCCAAGCTATCTTGAATAGATTCTTGTAAGAACTCTTGCGCTCTTCTAGAATTATCCGTATCATCTGCCAATAGATCTATTTCTAACGAATCTTCACCTAGTTCTTCTTGGGCTTGTTCCCAATACTCTTGCGCTTGTTCTTGATCATATTCTATCTGGCTACCTGCATCTTCAGTGAAATCATCTCCGGTTTCTGGATTTTCACTCATATCACTTGGTACTAAGCCAGAAGGTTCAATCGAACCGTCAGCTAAAACGGAGTTAACTAAAGCTTCACGATCAATAGAGTAAGAAATCGCTTTACGGAAGTTTTCGTTTGCAAATGGTGAATCTTCATCCTCTTGATTCATCTCCATATAGAAGGTAGATGCTTGAGGAACTGTGAGATAATCAGGATCATTGGCCATTTGCTGTGCAAGTTCGCCACTTAATGTAATCTCATCTGCTTGCCCATCTTGGAATAAGTTCAAAGCAGTTGAAGCTTCTTTAACAACATTCACATTCACTCGATCTAAAGAAACATTGTCTGCATCCCAGTAATCTTCATTTTTATCATAAGCCCATTCAGTATCTGATCCAGGACCGTCAAAATCAGCTAAAACAAATGGACCATTGTAAACCATATTATCACTTGTCTGTGCGTAATCATCGCCATTTTCTTCTACGACTTCTTCATTTTGCGGGAAGAAGACTGGAAAGGCCAATAAATTGTCAAAATATTCTGTCGGCCTTTCTAAGGTAATTTCCAATTCATATTCATCAGTGGCTTCAATTCCTAGTTCATCCAGATCTGCATCGCCGTCCATTACAGCTTGCGCGTTTTCAACCGGTTCATAAATATACGCAAACTCTGAAGCTGTTTCTGGATCAACCGTACGTTGCCAACCATAAACATAATCATCAGCTGTTACTGGATCACCATTTGACCAAGTTGCGTCTTCGCGCAATTGAACAGTATAGGTTAACCCGTCCTCTGAGACTTCTGCTTCTTCGGCAGCACCAGCTGGTTGAGGTTCATCATTTTCATCTAAACGATACATCCCTTCATAAACATTGTTTAAGGCCGAAAAACTAACTGTATCTGTAGCCTGTGATAAATCCGCTGTTGGCATTTCCTGTCTTTCAATAAAAGTATACTCATTTCCTGAAGTACCAGAAGCACCTTCGCCCCCACCTTCACTTGAATCTTGTGTTTGTCCTGTCGTACAACCAGCAAGTACCAAGGAACACACCGCAAATAAACTATAAACATATTTCTTTTTCACACCACTTGCTCCTTTTTTATTGGAAATTTTCAGAATTATCACCTTTTTCTGAAGTTATATAAGATTGTAATTATTAATTATTAAAAAAGCAAGAGAAAATTGAAAATAAAATAAGGAAATACTTATCATTTATTTGAAAAGCGCTATTTATCAGCTTTTTTAAACAAAAATTCTCAGATGTTTATCTGAGAATTTTGTTTATATATTTTTCTATAAGTTTTTTACCACATAGTTAAATATCCTCATCTCGTTTGGTTGTGCTTCAAAAGCAAAGTCCGGATGCCATTGAACACCTAATAGACGCTGTTTTTTATTTTCAACCGCTTCAATCACACCGTCAGGACAAAGAGCCGTTTCTGTAAGATTACTAGAAAGACGGTTTAGCGCTTGGTTATGAAAAGAATTAACACTGGTCCTTTCTCCATAAATTTCTTGCAAAATGCTACTACCTTTTGTAAGCAACTGGTGCGTTGGTTGCTCTCTAGGGACTGGATCTTGCATATGTAAAATTTTAGTAAAAGAGGATAATTCTTGTTTTAAATCGCCACCGAAAAATACATTCATTAACTGCATTCCACGACAAACCGCAAATACCGGCTTTTTTTGTAATAAGGCTTCTTCTAACAATGCTAATTCAAAATGATCACGTGCTTCAGAATAGTTTCCTTGAACAGTCTTTTCTTGTTTATAAAACTTCGGTAAAACATCTTGGCCGCCAGTTAATATTAGTTTGTCAACTTGAGAAATATAATCCTTAGCTAAATCTTTTGTCCCCACCGGCAAAACAAGAGGCAGACCACCTGCTTGTTGAACCGCCTTAACATAACCATCCGGTGTATAACTGATAGGCAAATGATGTAACGTTTCTCCAGAATCCAGTATATTATTTGCGGAAATACCAATAATTTGGCGTCTCATATTACATCCTCCTTTCCTTTTTGTTTGCTAAAATAATAGTCTTTTAGTTTACAATTGTCAACAAATTGATTCCATTGTACTTATTTCCTATATAACAAAAATACCCTACTTTTAGCTAGTAAAAATACCTAACATTCCACATTTTTATGTGAAACTGCTAGGTATTGTTTTTTGTTCGAATGAACAGCTTTAAATACAATCTTAGTGATTACTTTTATTCCTGAGGTTCCCCTTGATAATTATCATCTGCCGGATCTTGAGCTTTGTCTACTAAAACTTTACGTGGTTTACTACCTTCTGAAGCTCCTACAACATGATTGGCTTCTAGTTCATCCACTAAGCGAGCAGCTCTATTATAACCAATCCTAAAGCGTCGTTGAAGCAAGGAAACACTGGCTGTTTGCATGTCCACGACTAATTCTTTGGCTTGATCGTACAACTCATCTTCGGATTCTTCTTTTTTATTATCTTTGGCGATCTCTTCGTCACTGACCATCATTTTCTCTTCGTAATTTGCCCCTTGCTGATCAGTCACAAATTTAACAACTTCTTCTACTTCATGATCAGAAATGAATGCTCCTTGTACCCGGATTCCTTTATTTTCACCCATTGGTAAAAATAACATATCTCCGCGTCCAAGTAATTTTTCCGCACCATTGGAATCAATAATAGTACGCGAATCCGTACCGCTAGATACCGCAAAAGCAACTCGCGAAGGAACATTAGCTTTGATAATCCCTGTAATGACATCCACACTTGGGCGTTGTGTTGCTAAAATCATATGGATCCCCGCAGCACGGGCCATCTGTGCTAAACGGGTAATAGCATCTTCTACCTCATTACTAGCGACCATCATCAAGTCAGCCAACTCATCTACAATAACCACGATAAATGGCATTGTCGGGTACTTCTGATCTTCCGTTTGATTTTTTTGTTTAATCATTTCATTATAACCAGTAATATTACGTACCCCTGTTGCCGCAAATTTTTCATAACGTTCTTCCATTTCTTTCACGACTTTTTGTAAAGCTTGTGCTGCTTTTTTAGGATTAGTTACAACAGGCGTTAAAAGATGAGGGATACCGTTATAAACATTTAACTCTACCATTTTTGGATCAACCATCATCAATTTGACTTCATGTGGTTTGGCCTGCATTAAAATGCTAGTAATAATGCCATTAATAGACACCGATTTCCCACTACCAGTAGATCCTGCAACAAGTAGATGGGGCATCTTCGTCAAATCAACGGTCTGTATTTTCCCCGAAATATCTCGTCCTAATGGCACTTCAAGTAAGTGGTCAGGATGAGCGGGCGTTTCATCAATCATTTCCTTAAAGGCTACGGTGCTAACAGTTTCATTAGGGACCTCGATACCTATGAGAGATTTACCTGGAATAGGAGCTTCCATTCGAATGTCTTTAGCAGCAAGGGCTAAAGCAATATCATCTGAAAGATTAACAATTTTACTAACTTTAACTCCGATCGCCGGTTCTATTTCAAATTTTGTTACAGAAGGTCCTAAACTAGCTTTAACAACCTTAGCATTCACACCAAAGCTTTTGAATGTTTTTTCCAAAATCGTGATATTTTTTTCAATTTTTTTATATTCATCGCTTTGATCTGTCGATTTCACTTCAGTTAAAAGAGAGGACGGCGGTAATTCATAATCTTCATCCTCAACTTCTTGTGAGATTTCAAATTCAAGTGGTTTACCATCATCTTCTGCTTCTTCGGCTGAAGCTTCATCTTTTCTTTCATTTTCTGCTTTTTTGTTTGTCGTTTGACTTTGTTGATAGCTATCAATAGGAACAAAACTTAACTGTTCTGCTTCACCACTGGCCTCATCTTTTTGGTCTTGAGCTAATTTTTCTGCCTCAGATAAAGAGCGAACTTGGTTTTTTTCCTGCTCTTTTACTTGCTGTAAAGCAGCTTCTCTTTCTTGTGCCTGTTTTTGCTCTTTTTGTTCTCTTTTTGCTTGTTTCTTTGCTTTTCTATCTGCTTGCTTTTGCGCTTTTTTCTCTGGATCCCCTTCAATGAACTTTTGTATCTTTTCCTTTAAGCCATGTAAAAGTTCTAATAATTGTTGGCTATCCATTGAACTTATAAAGTAAGCACCTAAAATAACCAGAAGGACTGCAACTACATAACTACCTACCTTGGAAACAAGAAAGAAGGTCATCTGATAAAGTAAAGCACCTAGCATACCGCCTCCCACATTAGCACTCACTTGACTATTTTGAATATCGCTGACTAAAGTCTGCCAAGTCGTTGCTAAAAACTGTGGATCGGAGGTTTGGACTCTGCCGAATAATTGCGCATGGAAAAAAATTAATACACCTAAATAAATGAGGATCCCGCCAAAAATTTTTCCTCCATAGGAGATTTTTCCCTTTCTTGGCTCGTTATTTTTAAACATTACCCATGAACCATAGATGATTAACAAAGCACAAAGGAAAGGATAAGTATTACCGCCGATAATACGAAAACCATTAGCGATCAACGTTCCTAAAAAGCCCAGTTGAAATAATGCAAATACACCAAATAAGATAAATAAAAATCCAAAAGCAATCAGCGTTAACTTTTCTTGCTGACGCATCTGCTTTTTTGTTTTACGTTTTTTTGAACGTTTCTTTTTTTGTGCCATGTGATCCCTCCTTTCACTCTTAACCATTATACAAAAAAAAAGAAGGGAACAAAAGTTTCTTCCCTACTTTCTTTCACTTTTTTATCAATCCATAGAAACATCTTCACCAAACCATTTTTCTGAAATCTCTGCAAATTCACCATTTTCCTGCAGTTCATTAAAGCCGTTATTAATTTCTTCTAATAACTCATCGTCATCTTTTCTGATACCTACAGCAAAATTCTCATCTTCATACGGTGTTTCAACAAGATTAAAGTCATCCGTTTGTTCATTTTGTTTCAAGTAATATTCAGCATACACTCTATCAATCAACAATCCGTCAATACGACCGTTTTCTAAATCAATAAAAGCTTCATTGAAACTATCATAAAGTGTAGCATCCTCACTATCCACTCTGTCTTTTAATACTTCAGGATTTTGTGTAAAAGAGTTATAGCCAGAAGAACCTTCTTGTGCGCCTAGTATCTTTCCATCCATTTCCTCAACAGAATCAATACCACTGTCTTTAGTAGTAACTAACAGTTGGCTATTACTCATATAAGGCTCAGAAAATGCTACCTTTTCTTCGCGTTCTGGTGTTTGACTATAACCATTCCAAATCAGATCAATGGTTTCATTGTTTAGTTCTGTTTCTTTCATAGACCAATCAATGGTTTGAAAAGCAACCGTAGTGTCATTTAACGCAAATACCGCTTTAGCTAAATCAATATCAAAGCCTGTTAAATTTCCATCATCATCACGAAATCCCATAGGAACAAATGTGTCGTCTAAACCAATCACGACATCTGCATCTTTTGCATCATTATTTTCTCCAGATGAACAGGCACTCAATAGAAAAATACTGATTAACATAAGAGCGAATCCTTTGAACTTTTTCATTTTCTTCCCTCCCTATTTGATATCCTCTACTTCTAATAAATTATCAGCAATATTTTCAGCAAAGGTCATATCGTGGGTAACCACCAATTGAGTCACGCCTTGTTGTTTTAAATCTAATATAATTTTTTCAACATGTTCCCGTAAAGCTGGGTCTAATGCACTGGTAGGTTCATCATAAGCTAAAACTTTAGGGTTCATCGCCATCGCTCTAGCAATTGCTACCCTTTGTTTTTGCCCACCAGATAACTGGTAAGGATATTGTTGCATTAACGTTTCTATACCTAGCTGACTAGCAATCTTTTTTGCTTTTTGAGTATAAACTTCTTTTTCTTCTTTTAAAACTAGTTTAGGCGCCAATACAATATTTTCAAATACACTTAAATGAGGAAAAAGCTCAAACTCTTGAAAAACAACACCTACGACTTGTTCCTGTTGTTTTGAATTTATAGGATCAAATTTTTCTCCATCTAATAAAAAATCTCCATTATCCACCGTTTCTAAACCTGCCAAGGTCCGCAATAGTGTCGTTTTCCCTCCCCCAGAGGGACCCACGATAGCTAAAATCGATCCATCAGGAATGGTTAAATCCAATGAGTTGATGATTTTTTTTGAACCAAAAGATTTACTGATATTTTTAAGTTCTAACATGTGTTTTTCCTCCTAACGATAATAATTCATGCGTTTTTCCAAAAGACGAAGAATGAGTGTAAAAACTGCTGTCATAAGAAGATATAAAATCCCTACTCCTAACAGCGGAACTAATGAAACATCACGCTCCATCGCTACCTTTCCAATCCGCATTACGTCTTGTAATCCTAGAATATAAACTAATGAAGTATCTTTCACCAAGTTAATAATCTCATTTCCTACAGAAGGTAAGGTCACTTTTACCACTTGAGGAACAATGATTTTCCGTAAAGTTTGACCGTAAGTCAAGCGTAGAACTCGGGCTGCTTCATATTGACCGTTAGGTATGGATTGAATACCTCCCCGGAAAATTTCGGCAAAATAAGCGGCATAATTAAAAATAAAAGCAATCAATGCTGCGTCAAAACGGTCAAAAACCAAACCTATAAGTGGTAAACCATAAAATACAAAAATCAGTTGTAGTAAAAGTGGCGTCCCGCGCATCAACCAGACATAAATTTGAATAATAGGTTTGAAAATTTTCGATCGACTACACAATACAAATGCTAAGATAATACCAATAGGAACTGAACCAATAATTGTTAAAGCAAATAAACGAAAAGTGACTGCCATTCCATTAAACAATTGTGGAAAAATAGAAATTAAATACTCCATATACATTCTCCTTTAAAATAAAAATATCCTCTGGTTTTACCCAGAGGACGCAAAAATACGTGGTTCCACCCCAATTTATCTTTTCCTCACAGAAAAGACCTCAGTAAGTTATCAATCGAAAAATAAAAACGTCCTTTAGCCAAACGGCTAAAGGACGTAAATTACGCGGTTCCACCTTTATTTATTCATTCTTTACAGAATAAAACTCAGTAAGTCATCAATCAATAACTTTGGCTATAACGGGCTGCCCGGACTTTTCTACTTCATTCAAAAAGACGACTCCAAGATGTGGTTCACCATAATTTTATTGTTTCTTCTCACCAGACAGAAACTCTCTTAAAACAAAACTAAAGTTACTCTTCTTGTTCGATGTCATTTATTTAAGTTGTTGCCTAGTCTACGTGTAGTAGACAAAAATGTCAAGTATTTTTGTTGGAAAAATTTCTCTGTTTCAACTATTGTAAAGCACTGTTAAAATTAAAAGTTCGATTTCTATTTGCTGACCTTAGGTCAAAAGTTATGCTAACGGTCCCTTCTTTGTTTGAACTTCGGACCAATTACTCCGTTCATGGCCCTTTCTTTGCCAAACTTTGGGATAGTTACTCTATCCATGGCCCTTACCTAACCGTACTTAGGGACAATTGCCGAATAATTGGCCCTTCTTTTGCTTGACCTAGGGACAGATGCCAAATAGTTGGCCCTTACTTTGCCGTACTTAGGTTAGAAAATCTTATTTGCTGACCTTACTTTGCCAAACTTAGGTCAGGAAATCTAACTTGCTAACCCTTCTTTGCTATACTTGGGTCAGAAAACTCTATTTGCTGACCCTAGTTCTTTACAGGTGGGTCCGCATTTCCGTTTGGCGAAATTACAACTTTTGGTTACAATGAAAAAAACAGTTATATTTGAAAGGCAGATTAAACATGAATCAGCAAAAACTACAAGAAATTTATCCTGCGTCCTCTTTACATTCTTTTCCTACAATTAGCGAGGATTATTTATCCATCGCTGTAACGCACGGTTTTTTGTGGATTCCAAAGGAAAATCTATCTCCAAGCGAAGAAAAGTTATTACAAAGCATAGCTGATACTGACTTAACAAATAATCTCCAAGATGGAAAGCATGATCACCCTTGGTATGCTGCTTTGTTTTTGAATGAAGTTATTCCAGCAAGTAAAGGAAGCTTTCGTTTGATTCAATTCGAAAACCATACTTTAGAAAAAAACGAACTTTTAGCTTTGCAAGAAGAAATGACCACGATTTTACCTCATACTGTCGATTTATTTTTCCTTAGTAAAAGTTATGGTGTCATTGTCGAATCTTTTAGTGAAGATGCTTTATCCACTGAAGAATTAGAAGGACTTTTTCTAGCCTTAGATAGTGATTTTAATAGTTATACACGGTTTTTTTGTGGAGCATTCCATTCTTTTGAAAAAAATTTTACGCAACTTTTTTACGAAGAAGAGCAGTTATTTCTTCACGCATTAAATGATAATACTAAAGATAAATCCTTTGATATAGCTAAAAACTCTATTTTATTTTTCGCCCATCAGGATGTTAGTAAAAGCTACTTGATGCAGAGTCTTTTTATTGAATGGTTCAATCCAGAATTCATAAAAATTATTTCTAAACTTTGGAAAATGCAAGGTAACATTAGTTCAGCCGCCAAAGAATTATTTATGCATCGCAATACACTACAATATAAAGTAGACAAATTCCAAGAACAGACCAAAACAAATTTAAAAAAAATGGATGATTTATTTTTATGTTATCTACTGATTTTAACTTTTAATAAGTAAAAGCGCTTTAACAATATGCACAAAAAGTAGCCACAAAAAGTAGCTGCTTTTTTGTGCATAATTATATTGCGCTTTTAAACCGCTTTCAATTATATTATTTATAACAAATTGATTTGAAAGAAGGAATAAAATTATGGTCGAAATGTCATTAAAAGATATAGGAAAAAAATATGATAATGCAGAACACTTTGCTGTTACTGATTTTAACTTAAATATTAAAGATTAAGAATTTATCGTTTTTGTCGGTCCTTCTGGTTGTGGGAAATCTACTACATTACGTATGATCGCTGGTTTGGAAGATATTACAGAAGGTGAGTTAAAAATCGGCGATAAAGTCATGAACGATGTTGCTCCTAAAGATCGTAGAATTGCCATGGTTTTTCAAAATTATGCCTTATACCCTCACATGACGGTTTTTGATAATATGGCTTTTGGATTAAAATTACGTAAATATGATAAAAATGAAATTAAAAAACGGGTAGAAAATGCCGCCGAAATTTTAGGTTTAAAAGAATACCTAGACCGTAAACCTGCAGCACTATCTGGTGGACAACGTCAACGGGTAGCTTTAGGGCGTGCTATTGTTCGTGATGCTAAAGTCTTTTTAATGGACGAGCCCCTTTCTAATTTAGATGCTAAATTACGGGTGGCTATGCGAGCAGAAATTGCTAAATTACACCGCCGATTAGAAACTACCACAATTTATGTGACCCACGACCAGACAGAAGCCATGACAATGGCAGATCGAATCGTTATTATGAAAGACGGTATCGTCCAACAGATCGGTACGCCTAGAGAAGTTTATGATACTCCTATAAATGAGTTTGTTGCGGGTTTTATCGGCTCGCCAGCGATGAACTTTTTCAATGTTACTCTAAAAAACGGCGTAATTGAAGATGGCCATGGACTAAAATTACGTGTTCCTGAAGGCCGTAACAAAGCGTTAGTCGAAAATGGCTATGATGGAAAAGAAATTACCTTTGGTATTCGTCCAGAAGATATTCACGGCGAACAAGTAGTTATCGATGCCGCGCCAGAAACTACTGTACACACTGAAGTGGTGGTATCTGAACTACTAGGCGCAGAAACCATGTTGTATACAAGAATCGGTGATACAGAATTTATCTCAAAAGTAGATGCTCGCGACTTTCATGAACCAGGAGAAATGGTTGATTTGAGTTTTAATCTTAATAAAGCCCATTTCTTTGACAAAGAAACAGAAGAAGTTATTAAATAGCTTTTTTAATAAACCATCCGACCTTTTTGTAAACCTATTGAGCAAAAAGGTCGTTTTTCTTCTTGTTTTCATGATATTTGTTATAGTAAAATAAATAAAATTTATCAGAAAGCGGGAAAAAGATGAATCTTTTAGGAAATTTAATTTGGTTTATTTTTGGCGGTTTGTTCGGCGGGCTTTGCTGGTTATTCGCTGCTTTGTTATGGTCTATCACAATCATTGGTATTCCTGTTGGACTGCAGTGTTTCAAACTAGCCACCATGAGTTTTTGGCCATTTGGTAAAGAAGTTATTTATTATAATAGCGGTACTTCTTTATTGTTAAATATTATTTGGTTGCTTTTAAGCGGTCTGCCTCTGGCTATTAGTCACCTAATAAGTGCATTCTTTTTATGTATAACAATCATTGGTATTCCTTTTGCTCGACAATCTTTTAAACTTGCTCGTCTAGCATTAATGCCTTTTGGCGCACAAATAGCCTCTAGCCGTTATTAACTAATCAATTAAAAAAACACCAGGTTGAGTACCTGGTGTTTTAAACATTATTCTAATATAAGCGCTATTCTTTATTCATCGCTTCTTTCATCGCGATCGCCAGTGGGCTTTCCTCCGGCTCATCTGGTTTTGAATATTGTTTTAACAAACGTTTTTCTTCTTGCTTGGACATTTTTTTCTTTTGATCTTTTTTATTTGGGATTTTTTCGGTAATACCATCAAATTTACAACGGAAATAGGCCCCGTTTTTACCTTCAATGATTTCCATTTTCTTATGACATTGAGGACATCTGTGGTTACTTACTTTAGGATCCTTACGACGATGGTAACTACACTCTGAATTTGAGCAAACATAAATCTTACCATTACGCGTATTCTTTTCTCTTAAGAAAGAACCACACTCCGGACATTTCTTCTGTGTTATTGAAAAATCTTGGTACTTTTTCTGGCTGTTTTTTACTTCATTGACTAACTCTTTTGTATCTTTTTCAATCTGTGCTAAAAACTTTTTGCTCGAGAATTTATTTTGTGCAATAGCTTCTAGTTCTTCTTCCCATTTTTTAGTTAAATCAGGAGTTACTAACGATGGATTTACCAAATCGAGTAATTGCTTACCTTTAGGAGAAACTTGCAAACCGCTCGGTGTTCTTTCCATCAGCTCCGAACGAAGCAATTTATCAATGATCTCTGCTCGTGTAGCTGGTGTCCCTAAGCTGAATTTTTCCATCTTAGCCAGCAAAGTCGCTTCATTCAAAGGCTTTGGCGGCTTGGTCAATTCTTTTTTTATAGAAAAATCAGGTTGAATCTTTTGTCCTTCTTGCCATTTGTTAACATTTTTTTCGGATTCTTCCTGACCTTTCCAGCCAGCTTCAATAATTTTATTTTGAGTAAATACAAAAGTTTCTTCACCAAATTTAACTGTCGCTTTTTGTTGCAATTTTTTATGAGCTTTGGCAAACAAAGTTAAAAAACGTGTAACGATCATATTGTAAATTTTTTGTTCGTCATTTGAAAATTTTGCTGCATTAGCGACTTGTTCAGTAGGAATTAAACCAGAGTGATCAGATACTTTTGCATCGTTGAATACCGCATTTTGCTGTACCTTAGCTCCTGATTTAATATAGTCTTTTACTTCAGGAGAAAAATTTGCTACCGCCTGTAAACGTTCTTTCATCGTCTTTTTCATATCGCTTGTTAGATATTTGCTATCAGTACGTGGATAAGTAACTACCTTATGCGTTTCATAAAGACTTTGAACTAAAGAAAGCGTCTTTTTAGCCGAAAAACCGTAGCGCTGATTAGCTTCGCGTTGGATTTCAGTTAAATCATAAGGCAATGGCGCGTTTTCTGTTTTGTTTTTTTCAGTCACAGACACTACAGTACCCGCATGCTGACTCATTTGCGTAATCAAGTTTTGCGCTTCTTGTTGTTCTTTTATTTCATAAGGATTTTTTTGCATGCGAGCTGCTTTTTGACCAGCTACCTCTAATTCAATGACATAATAGGTCTGCGGCCGAAATTTATCAATTTGTTTTTCTTGCTGTCTTACAAAAGATAATGTCGGTGTTTGAACCCTTCCGGCACTTAAACTGTCTTCATACTTCACTGTTAAAGCCCGTGAAATATTCAATCCCACTAACCAATCTGCTTTAGACCTAGCTAGCGCGGATTCATAAAGTGCATCATATTCTTGGGCTGGTTTTAACTGTTTAAATCCTTCTTTTATCGCTTTATTTGTTTGCGAAGAAATCCACAAACGTTTTACTGGTTTGTCAAAATGAACCCATTCGAGAACCCAGCGAGCTACTAACTCTCCCTCTCTCCCCGCATCGGTTGCAATAACAAATTCCTTAATATCTTTTCTATGAGCTAATTGTTTAATCGCTTTTAATTGTTGCCCAGTTTTTGGTAATGGTTTGATCCCAATGTTTTTGGGAATCATAGGTAATGTTTCCATTTGCCAAGTCTGCCAATTTTTATTGATATCTTCTGGCATTTTTAGGCCCAATAAATGACCGAGGGCCCATGTGACGATCACATTAGGGCCTTCGTAATAGTTCTTTGTTTTTTTATTAGCTCCTAATACTCTGCCCAGGTCTTTTGCAACGCTTGGCTTTTCCGCTAGAATTAGTTGCTTCATAAAATTTCCTTTCGCTTTCAACTGTAATTGGTTGATAATTTTTTAATAGTGCCAGTCCTTTATACTGTTGCAAATCATCATCGCATTCCTCACACCAACGTTCTTCACCATCATTCCAAAAAGCGCTTAAGAAGTTAGTTTTAGAGTTAATATATGTATAATTATTGCAAATCAAATCCCATTTTTCCTGAAAGAAGAGTTTTGCGTCATCTAATGACAAAAAACTAGTCTCTTCCTGAATGTCATTTTGCCAATCCTCAAAAAACCACCATGGTTCGTTATCCCCATACATGGTTATTACTTGATACATAGACTCACTCCTATAAAGTATTTTCTAAGAATAATGGTAGTGAGTTTTAAAAAAAGTTGCAATGAATCAGCTTGTGAAAAGTTGTATTGCTAATAATAAAAGACAGGAAGCAATCCTGCCTTTTATTATTAAACATATTGCAATGTTTTTGCTGCTTTATATGCGTGGTCGATTAAACCGCCACCTAAGCATTCATCTCCATCATAAAAAACAACTGCTTGTCCCGGAGTGATTGCCCGTACCGGTTCGTCAAAAATGACTTCAGCACGTTCATTTTCTAATAACCGTACTGTCACTGGCGTATCTTTTTGACGATAACGGAATTTTGCTGTACAACGAAATTCTTTTGTTTTTACTTCTTCAGTTGTGAAATGAATTTCACTTGCATCTAAACGGTCAGCATATAATGCAGGATTTTCAAAACCTTGCCCTACATATAAAGTATTAGTGGACAAATCTTTTCCGATGACAAACCAAGGTGCGCTAGATTTACCACCGCCGCCGATACCTAAACCTTGACGTTGACCGATTGTATAATACATCAATCCATCATGTTGTCCTTTAATTTCTCCATCAAGTGTCATCATATCACCTTTTTGTGCTGGTAGATAATTACTTAAGAACTGTTTGAAATTCCGTTCACCAATAAAGCATACACCGGTAGAATCTTTTTTCTTGGCTGTGGCAAGTCCGGCATTTTCAGCGATTTCACGAACTTCTGACTTTTCAATATTTCCTAGAGGAAACTTCACTTTAGCAAGTTGTTCTTGAGACAATTGACTTAAAAAGTAAGTTTGGTCTTTATTATTATCAGCGCCTCGCAACATATGTACTACACCGTTTTCGTCTTTTTCTACTTGAGCATAGTGTCCTGTTGCTACATAATCGGCACCTAAGTCCATTGCATAATCTAAGAAAGCTTTAAATTTAATTTCTTTGTTACACATTACATCTGGGTTAGGCGTACGTCCTGCACGATATTCTGCTAAAAAGTATTCAAATACACGATCCCAGTATTCTTTTTCAAAATTGACAGAATAATAAGGGATGCCAATTTGATCTGCTACTTTTGCAACATCTTTATAATCTTCAGTTGCAGTGCAAACGCCATTTTCATCCGTGTCGTCCCAATTTTTCATAAAAATACCAACGACATCATACCCTTGTTCTTTCATCAAAAGGGCTGTGACAGACGAGTCTACTCCGCCACTCATTCCGACGACAACGCGTATGTTGCTGTTGTCAGCCATGCTATCACCATCATTTCAATATAGATTCTGAAATATCTACGATTTGAAGGTCGCAACTTTCCAGTACTTGCCATTATACAGCAGAACCCAAAGAATTTCACGCAAGGATTCTTAAAGCCAATAATTAATTAAAAGAATAAATATGAGGGAGCGAAACATTGATTTACTCCCCGTGTTTGAAAAGTTGGAGAATAAAATCACACGAAAAACACTCCCTGAGAATATAAAGTTAGGAATAAATTTTCCCATAACAAAAAACTTGCAAAAAAGATTTGCAAGTTTTGAATAATAAACTATTTTAAGCTTTTTCAAATAATCCGCGGTCGATAAATCCATCCATCAAAAAATAAAATTTTTCCTGCAACAATTCATTTTTCATCTTAAAAATGTTCACTGCTTTTAAACCATTAGCTGTGGTCACTGACATCTTCATTTTTTGGATATCTTTATCTACAGTAATTTTCAGCTTAAGTCCTTCTTTACTTTGCGGCGTTGCTTCAAGAGGACGAATCAATTGAAAGTTCCCACTGGATGTTTCACTAAAGCCATTATCACGCAAGGTATATCTTTTAGCCGCAGGGGCTAGTTTATAGCTGGTCTGCGCGCCTAAAATCGTTGTTGCTTCTTGAAAAGCCATTTTTTCACCTCATTAATACTTTTAGCATTATTATAAAGGGTTTTATCCGGTTTTTCTAGTGTTTCTTTTTAAACGTTGAACAGTGTCGATAATCGTTTGTGCAAAACGATCTACCTCATCTTTGGTATTACCATAGCCAAAGCTTACGCGCACAGACTCCCCAATAGCTGGCGAATTTTTTCCATACATTGCTTCAAGCACATGTGAAGGTTCGACATTGCCAGCCGTACAAGCTGAACCAGTAGAAATAGCAAACCCTTTTAAATCCAAGTGCATCAACATCAAGTCATTAGAAATGCCTACAAATTGTAGATTTAACACATGAGATAATTTATTTCCTGTGTTCCCATTTACATGATACTCAATCCCTTCAGCTGTTAAAGCGTCCAATAACTGAGTGGAAAAAGCTTGATACTTTTCTTGATTACTCCTTTGTACTTCTGGGGGTAAAAGCTCAATTGCTTTAGCCATCCCACAAATAGCTGGCAAATTTTGCGTGCCTGCGCGTCGTTTTTCTTCTTGTTCTCCACCATGCAAAAAAACAGGAAGGCTGACATCATCTCGTTTATATAAAAAGCCAATCCCTTTAGGACCGTTAAACTTATGAGCAGATACACTCAATAAATCTACCTGTAATTCATTTGGATGAACTGCAATTTTCCCATAAGTTTGTACAGCATCCGTGTGGAAAATCGCTGGATGATCGTTTAATAATTCGCCAATCTCAGCAATAGGGAAAAGATTACCCGTCTCATTATTTGCCATCATAATTGAAACTAGAATAGTATCATCACGTAAAGCTTTTTTTAGCTCATCAACAGACAATTGTCCATTTTCATCTACTGCTAAATAAGTCACTTCAAAACCTATTTTTTCTAAGTATTTTGCTGTATTCAAAACCGCTGGATGTTCGACTGCGGTTGTGATGATATGCTTTCCTTGTTTTTGTTTAGACAAAGCTGTTTCAATTAACGCTGTATTATCACTTTCTGTACCGCCACTATTAAAAATAATTTCATGCGGTTTTACCTGCAAGCTATCTGCGATAACTTGTCTAGCATTTTCTAACTTTGCTTGCCCGTTACGTCCATATTGATGGATACTAGAAGGGTTACCGAAAGTTTCTGTCATCACTTTACTCATTTCATCGATAACAGCTGGATGCATAGGAGTCGTTGCTGCATGATCTAAATAAGTCATTTTCTCACCTTCTTTTATTTACAACTTAAACCATTATTGAGAAAAATACCAATGAAAAAATTCAACATTTTTTCATTGGTTTCTTTTTTTACAAAAAATCTTTATCTACTTTGTTAAATAAAGGACTCATCGGCGTATTTTCATGGATTCTTTTAACACCTTCGCCTAGCAGTTTTGAGCAAGTAATATAGCTGGCGTTTTGAGGTTGTTGCTCTTTTTCAGTTAAACAAGAATCGGTCACACAAATGTCAAGGATTTCTGATTGCTCCAATGCTTCTTTTGCACCATCAGAAAATAATGCGTGAGAAGCACACGCATAAACCTCATTCGCGCCGTTTGCTTTTAAAAGCTCTGCAGCATTGGCTAAAGTTCTTCCAGTGTTCAAAATATCATCAACAAGGATACAATTCTTATCTTGAACATCTCCAATCACGTAACCTTCGTCTGCTTCTGTCTCTCCCTGGTCAACGATTGCAATCGTTGTATCCAAATATTCTGCCAAGCTTCGTGCACGTTGAACGCCGCTATTTTTAGGTGAAACAACAACATAGTCATCATCTGTCATACCTTTTTTCCGGTAATATTGTGCAAACAAAGGCATGGTAAACAAATTATCAACAGGAATATCAAAAAAACCTTGGACTTGTACTGTATGAAGATCTAACGTTAATACGCGAGTAGCCCCCGCTTCGACAATAAGATTAGCAATCAATTTTGCCGTAATAGGTTCGTGAGGATTCGCTGTGCGGTCTTGTCGTGCATAGGCATAATAAGGCAAAACGACATTAATAGTTTTTGCACTTGCACGTTTCATCGCATCAATCATGATTAATAATTCCATATAATAATCATTCACCGGTCGATTGGTAGCCTGGATGATAAAGGTATCTACCCCTCGTACACTTTCTTCGATACTGATAGAAATTTCCCCATCACTAAAGCTTTTGATCGAACACTCGCCTAATTCTGTGCCAAAAACTTGAGCGACCTTTCTTGCCAGTGGAATATTACCATTCAAACTAAAAATTTTTAACGATTCATCTTCATTTTTTGCGACCATGTGTGCCTCCAATTAAACTTTTTCTCTATTTTAACATATTTTTATTCTAATTTTCCATCATGTTTAAGGTAAAGAAATCGTTCCATTTATCCACTTTGCGGGAATAATTTTCTGATAACTCCCCCAATTGTCATGAACTTTTACAAAACGTTGCCCTTTATCTGTTTCCTTATAAGCATAAGCAACTACCCAATGATTGCCATAACTACTTCCTAAATATTTATTCAGCCCAATAATTACAGGCTTTCCTTGATCAATTCTTTTAGTCACACGCTGCCAGCCGCCGATCATCGTCGCACGCGCCCGATAACTAAGACCAAAGTAAGAAAAATAACTTGATAGCCCATGAGCTAGCTGAAAAGCAATTGTAGGCCAGCCCCGTTTTTGAATAAATAAACGTAAATAATGTACTAAGTGCGTATTATCTTTACTATTTTTTTCCCGAATAAAACTTGGAACAATCGTCTCATCTAAATTATCCTGATAGAAAGCTATGAACACGCTAGCCGCGTTTGTCCCACATAACCCACTTTCAGAAGTGATCCAATTTTTATATGGTTTGAACTTATCTGCTGTTAAGCCGACCCACTGATTTTTATCCATAACTATCCCCTCTTTTTAATATTGTACTATAACTATTCAACAAAAATCATTTTGCACTTCTTATTTTAATATCCCCTTTACTTTTGCGCACTTGAGTCCACAAACTTCTTTACTGGACCCTCATCTGTCTAACTTAAGTACAAATGGTTACCTTTTGGCTCTTATTTAAAGCTTATAAAATAAGAAACTTGTTTCTCCTTTTTATTTGTATCATAATTGATGATATGAATGGAGGTTAAAAATGACAAATATAAAAGATGATTTTTATGAAGCTGTTAACCAAGATTGGTTAAAAACTGCAGAAATCCCGTCTGATAAACCTGCTACAGGAGGATTTCAAGATATAGCAGAAAATATTGAACAACTTTTAATCAAGCAATTAAACGAAATGAGTGCAGATGAAAGCAAAATCCCTGAAGGTAAAATGAAGGAAGCCATCGCTTTTTATCGTTTAGCAAATGATTATGACAAAAGAAATTCGCTCAAATCCGAACCGATCCAAGATTTGCTTGATCGGATTCGTGCTATCGATAGTTATCAAGATCTTAATCAGCAATTAGCTAGTTGGATAAAAGATGGCCTTGCCTTACCCTTTGAATTTTTTGTCGATGCGGATATGAAGGATACGCAAAAACATGCTTTATACTTGGCTCCAACCGCTTTGATTTTACCAGATAAAACCTATTATGATAGTGAGCAAGGCGAAAAATTATTACAGGTCTTTTTTGATATGGTAGTTGACCTGTTGAATTTGACCGGATGTAGTCAATCAGAAAGTGAAACAATCGCAGAACAAGCGCTAGCTTTTGATCGAAGTTTAGTCCCTTATGTACGAACAGCCGAAGAAAATGCTGACTATACGAAAATCTACAACCCTAGAGATAGAGAAACTGTTACTACTTATTCTGATCAAATTGATTTTACACAAGCTTTTGATCAATTATTCGATGACACTGTTGATCAAGTAATCATCACCGAACCTGAATATTTCGAAAACTTTAATACTTTTATCACAGAGGGACACTTACCTTTGTTAAAAAGTTGGATGTTTGCATTAACTGTAGTCGGTTATGCCAGATACTTAAGCGAAGATTTCCGTCAAGCAGCCAGCCAATATCGCCGTGCTTTGTCTGGTATTGAAAACATCCCCAGTCAAGAAAAAGCCGCTTTCCATTTGACTTTAAATCAATTTGACCAAATTATTGGCCTTTATTATGGACAAAATTATTTTGGTGAAAAAGCAAAACAAGATGTAGAGCATATGGTTCATTCCATGATTGCTATCTATAAAAATCGTTTAAAACAAAACGATTGGCTAGGAGAAGCAACTAAAGAAAAGGCGATTTTAAAATTAGATAATATAGGAATTAACGTAGGTTACCCGGATAAAATTCCGGCTGTCTATAAACAATTAGTAACAAATACAGAAGAATCTCTGGTTGCTAATGTTCGAAAGTTTTCAAAGCTAGCAATACTAGATAACTTTAAGAAATTCAAAAAGCCTGTAGATCGGAACGAATGGGAAATGGCCGCTTCTACTGTAAACGCCTATTATAATGGCTCCTTAAATATCATTGTCTTTCCAGCAGCTATTTTACAAGCACCCTTTTATAGTCTTGAACAATCAGCAAGTGCTAACTATGGAGGAATTGGTGCTGTGATCGCCCATGAAATTTCTCATGCTTTTGACAATAACGGCGCGAAATTTGATGAGTACGGAAATATGAACAATTGGTGGACAGAAGAAGATTTGGCTTCCTTTGAAAAACTGGCGCAAGAAATGATCAAAGAGTTTGATGGTTTACCATTTGCCGGTGGTACAGTCAACGGTAAACTAACCGTTTCAGAAAATATCGCAGATGCTGGAGGGCTCAGCTGTGCTTTAGAGGCAGCAAAAAAAGAAGATCAAAACAACTTAGAAGATTTCTTTTATAACTGGGGCAAAATTTGGCGCACCAAAGCAAAAGAACAATATCAACAATTATTGTTAGCTATCGATGTACACGCACCAGCAAAACTAAGAGCCAATGTTCAGCTACAAAATCTAGATGACTTTTTTACTGTTTTTGACATCAAGTCTACTGATGGTATGTACCGCAAGCCTGAAAACCGAGTGAAAATTTGGTAATCAAAAAAACGAAGGCGACAAGAAAAGCTGTCGTCTTCGTTTTTATTTAAATAGAACGGATAAAAGTCAACACCATCTCAGCTGAACGTTGACCTGCCTCATCAATAAACTCATCAAAGCTTTGAGTCGCAGCATGATCTGCTGTATCACTCATTGCTCGAATAACAACTATCGGTACATCAAATTGATAAGCTGTTTGCGCGATTGCTGTTCCTTCCATTTCACAACACAAGGCTGCTGGGAAATGACTTAAGATTTCTTGGATTTTATCTTGATCATCAATAAAAGAATCCCCCGTAACAATCAAACCTTTTTTTATAGAAAGGTTTGATTTCTCTGCTGCATCAGCAATTTGTGCCACCAGCTTACTATCTGTTTCATAATACAGAGGCATGCCACCTGGAAGTTGACCGTAACTATAACCAAAACCTGTAGCATCTACATCATAGTAAGCTAGCTTTTCTGCGATCACCACATCTCCAACTGACAATCCTTTACCAATCCCGCCAGCCGATCCGGTATTAATTAAAAGATCGACTTGATAGTGTTGAATCAGAAGGCTTGCGGTTAGTGAAGCTAATACTTTACCAATACCAGACTGTACTACAATAACTTCATTGCCAGCCATTTCGCCGGAATAAAAAGTGGCGCCAGCTTTCTCCCATTTTTTTATTTCTTTGAAGGATTCAGTCAAAACTTTTACTTCTTGCGCCATTGCACCAATAATTCCTATTTTCATATCTTTCCTACCTTTTCATCAAATTTATATAAAGAAGACCATCATTAACACCAGTACCAACAATAAAAATACAATAACGATCCATTTCATCAAGAAACTGTTCATTTGTCTTGAGCGCTGGTTTTGACTAGATCGTGTGGCGTTAAGAGGCTTATTTTTTTTCAATTGTTTACGATAGTAATTATCGATTCGTTGCTCCTCTTCGTGATATTGCGTTTCCTCTTGTCTTTGTTCTTCTTGCTTTTTTTGGTCTTCAACACTATGTTTGCGCAACTGCGAACGAGAAATAAGCGGACCTTTTGCCATATGTTAAACACTCCCTTGTGCGATCAACAACTTCCACCAAGTGATCGCATAAATCGTTTTAGCATCACAAATCGTTTGGTCTTTAATAGCCTGCTCGGCTTCTTCTAATGTCAATTCGTAAAGCTCAAGCAGTTCGTCTTCATCTTGCGATCTAGGATGAGATGTTTTTTCGATATCATTAGCTTGATAAATATACATCATCTCATTGGAAAACCCAGGTGATAAATACATTGAAGTAAGAAAAGTCATAGAACCACACTTATAGCCAGTTTCTTCTTCTAATTCTCTTTTTCCTGTATCTTCTGGATGCGCACCTTCGCCTGGATCGATTTTACCTGCGGGTATCTCTAACATAACTTTTTCCATAGGCTTTCTAAATTGACGCACAAACACCATTTTATTTTCTGGTGTTAAAGCAATAATACCCACGCCTCCAGCATGGAAAACTAATTCTCTTTTAGAAGTTTGGCCATTGGGAAGCTTTACATCATCTAAAGCCACATCAATGATTTTTCCTTTATATATCTCTTTTCTAGTAATCGTTTTTTCTACGAAATCTTCAAAATTCAGCATTATTTCACCAATCTTTCTTTTTTTATCCTACACAATTTTTTACTATTTTAACATAAAAAAAGATTATGTTTTTTCTAAATTATGGAAATACACCGTAAGTCGGATTCTTTTATTTACTATATCATGATAAACTAAAAGAGTAGAGAAATAACATAAGACGTTTATATAGAAGGAATTTAGGAGGTTTAGAAATGAAAAATTCAAAATGGGCATTATGGATTGGCGTCATTTTAGGAGTCATTTTTTTGCTTAATATTTTTTCCAGAAATGGCTCATTCGATTATTTCCCATTGCTGTTTTTTGTCGCTGGCGGCTTTTTAATTTATTATGGATTCAAGGGAAGATCGAAGCACTCTAAAAAAAGTGAACTACCTACTCTATCAAAAAAAAGAGAGCAAAATTATATTGATGCTGGCATGTCTGACAGTGAAATCGATATGTTCCGTCAAACGATGAATCAAACAAAAAAACAAATTGACCACTTACAAGCAACCATGAATAAAAGCGGCAAACTAAGAGCCGTTGATTTACGTCATGATACCATCAAAGCAGCTAAGGCTTTATTTAAAGAAATTGTTGACTCTCCTAAACGAATGCCTGAAGCTAACCACTTTTTATACACTCATCTACCAAACTTAGTAGATTTAACCGACAAATTTATGGAAATCAACGAACATGAAATAAAAAATCGTGATACTTATGATAAGATCGAAGAAAGTATTCAAATCATCGATCAGATGGCTGCTTTAATCACAATCGATTATCAGAAATTTGTCGCTGATGATTTAGACGATTTAGATGTAGAAATGACTATTGCTAAACAAAGTTTAAAACAAAACGGTGATTACAAACAACATGAAGCTAGATAAAAGTTGAACTTTTATCTTCTTCTGTTTTTCAAACTATTGAAGGAGGAAATTGTTATGTCCGACCGCTCGAACCAACCAACTTCTGTTGACAAGACTTTAGAAGATTTGATGGATGATTCATTTACACCCGATTTAAATCAATTAACAGCCACTCAACAAAAGGAAATCGCCGATCTACATACGCAAGAACAAGCACCTCGTTTAGTTGATAAATTATCAGAAGAAAGGCAACAGCAAGCCAAGCAATTAGCCGATCAGATTGATGCTACAGATCAACAAGCGGTGTTAACTTATGGGACAAAAGCGCAAACAAAATTGAGTGAATTCTCACAATCAATGTTAAGTCAAGTACAAACGTCTGATATTGGACCGATTGGAGATACGCTTAACGATCTAATGTACCGTTTGCAAGAAGCCAACCCTGACGAACTTCGCGCCGGGGAGGGCAACATTTTCCAACGTATGTTTGGTAAAGTTAAACAGTCGATTTATGAAATCACAGCAAAATATCAAAAAATCGGTGCACAAGTGGATAAGGTTGCCGTTAAATTAGATAAGGAAAAAGAAGGCCTGCTTGAAGACCATGCAATGCTTGAGCAACTCTATCAAAAAAATAAGGATTATTTTGATGCTTTAAATATTTATATTGCTGCTAGTGAAGTTAAAATGGAAGAATTAGAACAAAAAACTATTCCTGAAGCAATGGAAAAAGCAAAACAAACAGGCGAACAAATGGACGTACAAATGGCAAATGATTACGCCCAATTTTTAGATCGCTTAGATAAACGGACACATGATTTACGCTTGACCCGTGAAATCGCCTTGCAACAAGCGCCACAAATTCGCTTAATTCAAAATACAAATCAAGCTTTAGCAGAAAAAATTCAGTCTTCGATCAATACAGCTATCCCATTATGGAAAAACCAAGTCGTTATTGCTTTAACGCTGTTACGCCAAAAAGATGCTGTAACTGCTCAAAGACAAGTCTCAGAAACGACAAATGACTTATTGAAGAAAAACGCTGAAATGTTGAAAGTCTCGGCCATCGAAACGGCAAAAGAAAACGAACGTGGTATTGTTGATGTCGACACTTTGCAACAAACTCAAAATGACCTAGTAGAGACGATTGAAGAAACTTTACGTATTCAAAAAGAAGGTAAAGAAAATCGTCGTCATGCAGAACTAGAACTTGGCGAAATGGAAGAAGGTTTAAAACAAAAGTTGATCGAATTAACCACTAAAAAAGAGCAATAAAAAAAGCCTAATGTTACTCCCTGAAAGATTAATTCTTTCAGGGAGTATTTTACATCAGCTCTTTTTTTCATTTAAATCACTATGTTGATAACCATAACCAAAATAAATAATTAATCCTAAAACAAGCGATATAATAAAAACTATCCAAGTGATTTTGTCCAATTGTAACATTAAAAATACACAAGAAAGTACCGAGATAATTGGAAGTAGAGGCACCAATGGAACTTTAAACTCATCTTTTTGTGGAGAACCCAGCATTTTACGTAAGCGGATCATACCTAAAGCCATCAACGCAAAACATGTAAGTGCCGTAATATTTGTCAGTTCGGCTAAAATATTCAATGGAAAAGCGGCCGCAAAGAACAAGCCCATACCACCAGCGAAAAAGGTTGCATGTTTAGGTGTCTTTCTTTTTTCATCAATCTGTTGTAAATATTTCGGTAACAAACCATCTTTACTAATAGAATAAATCAGCCTTGCTAGAGAATAAAGCATCGATATCGTAACAGTTAATAAGGTTAAAATCGTCCCAACTGAAATGATAGAACCGATAAAGCCTTGATCAATATAGCGCATAGCAAAAGCCACTGGATCTGCAACGCCTAATTTTGAAAAAGGCACCATCCCTGTCAGAATTAAAGTAACAGCTACATATAAAATCGTAGCAATTGAAATGGAGCCAATAATCCCCCGCGGTACGTCTTTTTGTGGATTTTCAACTTCTTCAGCCGCCATGGAAATTGAATCAAAACCTAAAAAGGCAAAAAATACTAAAGCTGCACCGTTAAAAATCCCTTGTACACCATAAGGCATATAAGGCTGCCAATTATCAGGCTGGACAAAAAATACACCAACGGCAACAAATAAAATAATCACACCAAATTTCACCCATACCATCGCATTGTTTAATCGTAGTGCTTTTTTAGCCTCTTGTGTGACCCATAATGTCACTAAAATCATGACCAAAGCTGCAATCAAATCAATATATGTACCTTCTTCTGGATTATAACCAGCAATTAATGCTTGAGGCAGCTGAATGCCCCAATTACTCAAAAAACCTTGAAAATAACCAGACCAACCTGAAGCAACGGAGGAAACAGCTAACATATACTCACAAATCAATAACCAACCAGCAATCCAAGCTGTCAATTCCCCAAAGACCACATACATATAACTATAAGGTCCGCCTGATACGGGTACGCGTGAAGCAAATTCCGCAAAACAGATACCGTTTAAAATAACAACTAAAGCTGCAATAATAAAGGAAATCATAGAAGCTGGACCTGCATAATCCGCCGACGCTTGTCCAGTGACAACGAAAATCCCTGTCCCAATAATGGCGCCGATTCCTAGCATAATTAAATCTTTTAATTTTAATTCTCTTTTTAATGTATTGAATGAATTTTTTTCAATTGGTCTTTTTCGGAAAATTTCCATTCATTTCCCTCCATTCTTTAATTGCTGCCTATTATATAGATTTTTCTTTTCATTTTCAAACAAAGTTCTATTACTATTTCTAGACTCATTGTAATAAAAAATTCCCAGCAAAGACACGACATTCGTCAATTTGCTGGGAGTGGTTCTATTTCCTAAAGATCAACTATTTGATATTAGTGATAACAATTTATCTTGATTGACTTCTGGATAGTTATTTAAAAATTCTTGCAACCTTTTTAGCACAGGAACGATATGACCTTTTTCATCATTTTCAATTTGTAATACTAAGAAAGGTTGATGCAAACTCATTCGTAATAAAAACCAACCTTGGCCATAGGGCTGGCTCAAATGAAATCGAATACCTTCTTCATTTTCGGGATCGATTTCCCAACCAGCTACATCGATATCAGCAATCTGCTCAATAACTTTTTTACCTAATGCACGATCATCCTCTGCTTCTAATTTAAAACGAACTTCTTGTACTTCAAGTGGTTGTTTTAAATCAGCAATCAATGATTCCAAAGTCTTTCCTTCTGCTTGTAATTCTGGTAGTAGCATTAAAATTTTGGCGACCATATAAGCACCGTCATCTAGAAAGTAATTTTCTTTAAAAGCCGCATGGCCACTGGTTTCAACTGCTAGTTGGCTATCAACGCCTGCTCGATTTAATTCTAGTGCTTTATTGATTACATTACGATAACCAGAAACATAGCGAACCTGTTTCCCGCCTAAAGACTCAATAAATACCTTTACATGGTCAGTAGTCGGTGAGTTTGTGACAATACTCGTCCCGGGATGTTCGGCTAAAATAATACGACTTAATACCGCAACCAAGTTCGTACGATTCAATAAATCGCCTGATTTGGTTACTACAGCCGAACGGTCCACATCGGTATCAAAAATCACGCCCAAATCTGCCTGGTTAGCTAAAACTGCTTTTTGGATACTTTCCATAGCTTCCTGATTGTTAGGATTAGGAACATGGTTAGGGAAATTACCGTCAGGTTCTAAAAATTGGGAGCCTGTAGTATCAGCTCCTAAAGGCTGTAAAACTTTTTCAGCAAAAAAGCCGCCCGCTCCGTTCCCTGCATCGACTACAATTTTAAAATCGGCTAGTGGTTTTTCTATATTTTGCTTGCTAGCTGCACGTATTTTTTCAACCAGGTCGTTGGCATAAACAGTAAGTAAATCGGCCTTTGTTATCGTCCCCACGTTAGCCTGCTCCTTCTTTTCAGTATGGGACAGAATATAAGTAATGTCTTCTTTTTCCGCCCCACCTTTTTGACTGAACACTTTTACACCATTGTAATAATAAGGCAAGTGGCTGGCAGTCAACATAATACCTGCATCGCATGAAAATTGAATAAACTGTGTACTCATAAATAAAGATGGGGTGGTAGCCAAACCAAAATCATAGACATCCACTCCGCAAGAAACTAACTCTTCAATGAGTGCTTCCTGCAATTTCTGGCCGCTTAAGCGACTGTCTCTACCAACGCCAATGGTTAATTTATCTTCAACGCCCATTTCATGTAGCCAATTCACGATACCCACAGCAATTTTTCGCACTGCAGCAACCGTCACATTTGCTTGATATTCCTCTGTATCAATAGCAATGCCGCGGATATCTGAATCATTTTGCAAATCTATCAATTTTCCCATAAAAAAATTTCCCCTCTTAATAGCTTTTTGTAAGCCTTTTATTTCACTTATTGAAATCATTATATCAAATTTCAACGTTAAATACAGAGGGGAAAATTTATTTTATCCATCAATTTATAAAATGTTATAGAACCGAAAAAAGGTTATTAAACACGAATTAGTGATGATATTTTATTTTATTAAACAATCCTACAATTACTGTAGATATGATAGCTGCACCAAGGATTCCTAACCAAGTAACAAGTCTTAGTGGTTCAGTACCTAAAAGATCATTCATAAATGGCACATAAACCGCGACCAATTGTAAAGCAATAGATAGTGTAATTGAACCTATTAAAGCTTTATTTTGGAAAAAGCTACGGTCAAGACCAAAGGAATTCGTCTTTCTTACATTAAAAATATGCATTAATTGTGCAACTGCCATAAAAGTAAACACAGCCGTTTGTAGATATTCGCCTGACTGGTCACCATTTAGCAGTACCCAAAATAGGATAAAAGCTGATAGTCCAATAATTACTCCACTAAAAACAATACGTGTTAAAAAGTGGCGGTTGACTAAACTATCTTTTTTGGAACGTGGGCCTCTTGCCATTACATTATCCTCAGCTGGTTCAAAAGATAATGACATTGCAGGGGCGATATCAATAATCAAATTTAAAAATAAAATGTGTAAGGGCGCGATCGGCATCGGTAGTAAAAAGACGACACTTGCGAAAATCGCGACAATTTCCACCATGTTACAAGCAAATAAGAAAGAAACATATTTTTTAATATTATCAAAAATAATCCTTCCTTCTTTAACTGCATCTACGATCGTGCCAAAACGATCATCTGTTAGAATCATATCCGAAGCTTCTTTAGCAACTTCAGTACCTCTAATTCCCATAGCAACGCCGATGTTAGCATCATTTAAAGCAGGTGCATCATTTACACCGTCACCGGTCATTGAAACAACTTCGCTTTCTTTTTTAAGTGCTGATACAATTTGCATTTTATTTTCTGGAGAAACACGAGCAAAGACTGCCGTTTCATCCACTAATTCAGCAAAATTTTCATTATCTACTTGTTCATCGATTTCTTTACCAGTCATAATCCTTTCATAATCAGCTATACCGATGTCTTTAGCAATAATGGAAGCTGTTTTTGGATGGTCTCCAGTAATCATCTTCACCTTAATACCTGCATTTTGTGCACTTTCGACGGATTCATATGCATCTGGTCGCGGTGGATCAATGATGCCGACCAATCCTTGTATTTTTAAACCATCCAAGGAATCTTTCAATTCTTCTTCGGTCAAGCCACCCTCGTAGTTTTCGATATTTGCAATTGCAATTACACGTTGTCCTTTTTCAGCAAACATTTCATTTTGTTCTTGCAAATTATCTTTGGTTTCTTGTGACTGGTCAGCCAAACCTAAAATAACATCAAAAGCGCCCTTAATAATTAACTGACGTTGACCATCTTTTTCATAGACAACAATCATATATTTATTTTCAGAAGAAAACGGCACTTTAGCAATTTTTTCGAATCCTTGCTTTTCTAAGTCTTCACGATCTAGTCCTACTTTTTTACCTAAAGTAACTAAGGCACCATCTGTAGGATCACCCACAACTTCATATTGTCCATCTTCATTTTGGTCTATATGAGCAGTATTACATAAAACACCGGATTGAATAAATTGCATTAAGACTTCGTTATTTTCTGTTGTAATTTCTTCTCCATCTTTTTTGACAGAACCATGTGGGTCATAACCTTCCCCTGTAACTTCATAGTGCGTTTTTTCGCCTAGCACTAATTCAGAAGCCATCATTTGGTTTTCTGTTAACGTACCCGTTTTGTCACTAGCAATTACACTGGTTGCTCCCAGCGTTTCTACGGCTGGCAGTGACTTCACTAAAGCTTTGCGTTGAGCCATAGTGTTCATACCTTTTGATAAGGTGATTGTTTCTACTGCTGGCATTGCTTCTGGTATCGCAGCAACAGCTAAAATAATAGCGATATGGATCATTTCAACAAAGGGTTTATCAGTAATAAGACCTGCAACAAGCACTGCAATTCCAGCAATGAAAGCTGCAACGATAATAGCCTTACTTAATTTATCTAATTCTATATCTAGTGGTGTTTTTTCGTCACTTGCTTCATCTAACATACCACTAATTTTACCAACTTCAGTTTCCATACCAGTTTCAGTCACAACAACATAAGCATATCCACGAGTCACGGCTGTACCGGAAAAAACCATGTTTTGCTGATCGCCTAAGGGTACTTCTTCTTCAGAAATATCATCTGCGCTTTTTTCAACCGCTTCTGACTCTCCCGTCAAGGCTGATTCAATACAGGCAAAGTTGTTACTAGAAATAATTCGACCATCTGCAGCAATAGCATCACCTTCTCTTAATAAGAGCACATCTCCGGGGACGACACTTCCTGCGTCGATTGTTTGCGTCTTTCCATCTCGAATAACCGTAGTAGTGGTATAAATCATGCTCTGTAAGGATTCAACTGATTTTTGTGCTTGTAACTCGGTAAAAAAACCAGTGAGTACCGCAAGTAACAGAGCAAGTAATATCGCAATGGTTTCTGCTAGATCATCCATAAGAAAGGAAATAACTGCAGCTGCTAATAATAAATACACAATTAAGTCATTTATATTATTCCACAATAATTTCCAAGGCGAAGTTTTCTTTCCTTCCTGGATCTCATTACGCCCATTTTCTTCTAAACGCTTATCGACAGTTTGCTGTGTGAGTCCTTCTTTTCGGTTTGTATCAAATTTTTCTATTGTTTCCTTAACTGATACCTGATAGTCTTCTTTCACTCATTAGCCTCCTTGTTTTCTTTAGTTACGTCTTCGGAATTTAAAGGGCAAAAAACTTCAATTAAATTTAGAATAGCTGTCTTTTGTTCAGTGTTCATATTTGCAAATTTATGAAATAACTCAACATCTAATGGTGCTTCCTCCTCTTGAAAAAATTCACTTAAGGAAACATCTAATCCATTACACAAATTTTCCAAGGTTGTAATCGAAGCACTTGTCGTATGATGTTCCAATGCTGAAATAAATGCAGCCGAGACCCCCACCCTTTTTGCAAGATCTTTTGCACTCATTTTCTGATTTGTACGCAATTCATAAATTCGCTTTCCAATATCCATATTCAACCCTCATCTTGCCTCCCTTCATTTTTTGGTTAAGTACAGCTTAACATTTCTCCACTCTTTTGTAAAGTGTGAGTTTATTTTTATAGATAAATGTTAAGTGGTAATATACAAAAGCTTTTTTTTGACACAAAAAAACTGATAATTAACGATTAAAGTTAATCATCAGTTTACTAATACTTTAATTACAATTCGCTTATTACATGACGCATCATTTCTGCTGTTTCTTCAGGTAAAGCATCATAACCTTCGTTTGTATTATTTTCTTTTAAAATAAAATCTAAACGATTTTGTAAACGCGCATGAATATCATTCATATATTTTTCGTCATTAAAATCCATTTCGTATCCTTCAATTGGTAAGTAAGACATTTCTTTGATTGGACCGAATTGTTCAAAAATTGCTTCACCCGTAATAATTTTTTCAATACTGCTTAAAGTGACTTGTGGAGTGATATTCTTACCATGGAAAGCATCTGTATTCAAAATATAGCAGGCAGTTTTATTTTTATTAAATAAATCACGGAAGTTTCGGTAATCCTCGGCTAAAGGATAGGCACGGAATGGGTCAGCATAAGGTTCAATAACCAATTGATTTAAATCGACATCACCTACGACATTTTCTGCTGTTGTCCGCTTGGTTGCAAGTGTTAAACCAAAAACTGCAGCTAAAATAGCGTCTTCCACTTTTACTACAGGCGGTAAGCTCTCATCTTTCATAATCCAAAAAATAGCATCTAATTTCTCATCTAAAGCATTAACTCGATTTTTTGTGACATAACGCGATTTAACTGTTCGACCGTTGCCATTTCTAATATCTTGTAAAACAGGAACCGTCTTACCTTCTTTATCCTTTGTTGCCCCGACATTTTGCATAGTTAAATAGTAATCAACTGTATTATGAATTAACGGATAATCCTGCACTTTATCAAAATATGAAGGCTCTAGTGCAACTGTTGATCCTGTATCTCTGTTAATAACAAAAGCATCATCATGCAAAACATCAACCTTATATTTTCCGCCATGTTGGGTTAAAGTGATCGTTGACTTTCCTGAACCAGAAAGACCAAAAGCGGCCATTGTATATTTATTACCTTCGGGGAGCTGATACTGCTTAATTCCTCCATGACAAGCTACGTAGTTATTCCGGTGGGCAGTTGCCCAGGCAAGTGTCAGCGTGCCTTTTTTCAATTCACCAAAATAACGTAAACCTAAGATAGCGGCTACATTATGTTCAGGGTCAAATAAAGCCAAGCCAAAAGGAAAATCTGGATGTTGCCAGTTAGGATCAGCAAAAAGGTAGATGTCATTTTCATCATAAGAAATAGAGTCTTCATAACGTTCTTGCCACTGCTCATTTGCTATTTGGAAATTCAATAAATAAGAATAGAGATTGTTTTCGAATCCTTCTGGCAACATCAGATGACTTTTGACCATGAACTTTTCATCAAGACCAACAACAACATCGGCTGTATAAAAGTTTTGCTTTCTTGATTGATATAGTGCTTCTCTTAATATCCCTTGATAATAATCAGAATCAACCCCAGGGTGTCCGATAATTACACGCGCTGCTGCTGTTCTTCCCACGATTTTTCCGTCATTAAAAATAAGCATCTTAGCCTCTTCAGGTAAACCTAAATCACTAGTATGCTTTACTGGCAAATCCGTAACAACCGTCCCAGAGACTTGTGTAGCCAAATAATAAGCTTTTTGCAAATTTGTGACATTTGTTACATTATTTCCATAAAAAGCTGTCTCAACTAATGTTTTAAATCGTGAAAATAATTGATTTTCTTTTTTAACTTCACTGCGGTTAAACCTTCCAATAGTTGCCATAAATAATCAAAACTCCTTTCACTGTAAATAAGATAAATACTTATCAATACGTTTATGTAAAGGGAAACTCCCTCTGCTATTTTATTATCTCATAACTACAAAGCGCTTACAAATGATTTTACGTAAAAAATACACGTTTTATTGGTAGAAAAAACTAGTGTTGATAGCAAGAAACTGTCTTCCTTAGACTATCAACACTAGTTCTTATTTTAAAGCCTGCTTATGTCTTTTCTCTAGTGTCATAAATAATAGTGACTGGACCATCATTTACTAAAGAAATTTGCATGTCTGCGCCGAATTCACCCGTTACTACAGGAATCCCCTGTTGACTTAAGCCATCATTGAAAGCTTCATATAAAGGAACTGCTGTTTCCGGCCGTGCAGCTTTAATAAAGCTCGGACGGTTACCTTTTTTCGTATCTGCATACAAAGTAAACTGTGAAACGCTTAAAATACTACCGCCAACTGCATCAATACTTAAATTTAATTTTCCATTTTCGTCCTCAAAAACACGCAATTTTGATATCTTTTTTACCAGATACGCCACATCATCCTGGCTATCTTCTTCATGAATTCCCAAAAGGATCATAAAGCCTTGATTGATTTCACCTACGATTTTGTCATCAATCGTAACATGCGCACTTTTTACTCTTTGAACAACTGCTCGCATACCTCTATCCTTTCAAACGATGGACACTATATATATCAGGAACTTGTTTAATTTTATCTACAATGGCTTGTAAATGTGAAAGATTTTTAATCGAAACAGTAATCCGAATCGTTGCTGTTTTTTCTTTATTAGAATGTGCTTCTACATTAATAATTCGATGGTTTTGTGAACTTGCTGCTTGTAAAATATCATTTAACAATGACGAACGATCGTAACCATAAACTTCGATTTCAGCATCATATTCTTTACTAGTGTTACTAGTATCTTCCCACTCTACTTCGATTAGACGGTCTTGCATTTGCGATGAATTTTGTACATTAGGACAATCTTTTCTATGAATAGAAACACCACGGCCTTTGGTAATATAACCAACGATGTCATCTCCTGGTACTGGATTACAGCAATGACTGATACGGATCAACAGATTTTCTACGCCTTGAATGACTACTCCGCCGTCATGACGAATCTTCATTTTTTCCGTTTCTTTTGTAAGGCCATTATTGACCATGTCTTGTACACGTTGTTTTTCTTCTGCTTCTTGTTGTTGACGCCGCTCTTGTTCAGTTAAACGATTCGCTAGGGTAGTTGGACTCATTTCACCAAAACCAATTGCTGCGTATAAATCATCTTCTGAATGATAATTATATCTTTCTAAAGCTTCTTGAATTTTGCTTTTTGAAAGGACCTCTTTGGCTGAGAAATTCATTTCTTGTAATGTTTTGACCAATAGATTATGCCCTTTTTCGATATTCTCATCACGATCTTGCGCTTTAAAGAAACGCTTGATCTTATTTTTAGCCTTACTTGTCGCAACAAATTTTAACCAGTCTCGACTAGGACCAAAAGAATTAGGGGACGTTAATATTTCTACAATGTCTCCGTTTTTTAAATTATAATCCAGCTGCACCATTTTTCCATTAATTTTTGCTCCTACAGTTTTATTACCAATATCTGTATGAATATGATAAGCAAAATCTAAAGGACCCGAACCTTTCGGTAGTTCAGAAACATCTCCTTTAGGGGTAAATACATACACCTTATCACTGAAAATGTCTCCTTTGACACCTTCCATAAAATCAGCAGCATCAAAACTTTCATCCTGTAACTCTAACAATTCTTTAAACCAACCGACTTGTTTTGCCATTTCATCCGGCTGGATTTCTTCTGTGTGTCCTTCTTTATATGCCCAATGCGCAGCGACACCAAATTCAGCAATTTCATGCATTTGATGTGTTCGTATTTGGATTTCAACTGGGTTACCGTTAGGGCCGATAACTGTAGTATGAATCGATTGGTACATATTTGCTTTAGGCATAGCAATATAGTCTTTAAAACGACCAGGCATCGGCTTCCATTTTGTATGAATAGCACCTAAGACAGCATAACAATCTTTGATCGAATCAACGATCACTCGAATCGCTAATAAATCATAAATTTCATCAAACTGCTTCTTCTTATCGACCATTTTCCGATAAACAGAATAAATATGTTTGGGCCGACCATATATTTCAGCATAAATATCTAAATCTTCAGTAGCAACCCGGATTTCTTCTACTGCCTGCTTCACATATTTTTCTCGTTCGTCTCGTTTAGATTGCATCAAATGAACAATACGATAATATTGTTTAGGGTTTAAATAACGCAGGGATAAATCTTCTAATTCCCATTTTATGCGACTGATCCCTAGACGGTCAGCTAAAGGAGCATAAATTTCAAGGGTTTCTCTAGCGATTCTTCTTTGTTTATCATCTCTAAGATGTTTTAGCGTACGCATATTATGAAGACGGTCAGCTAGTTTCACCATAATCACACGCAAATCTTGTGCCATAGCTAAAAGCATTTTCCGATGATTTTCTGCCAACTGTTCTTCGTGCGATTTGTATTTAATTTTTCCCAGTTTAGTCACACCATCAACAATCATCGCCACGTCATTACCAAATTCATTTTTCAGATCATCTAAAGTTACATCAGTATCTTCAACGACATCATGTAAAAAACCAGCTGCAATTGTATGTGGGTCCATATGTAACTCAGCTAAGATACCCGCTACTTGAATAGGATGAATGATGTAAGGTTCTCCTGATTTACGATATTGATCTTTATGTGCATCTACTGCATATTCATAGGCTTTTCTTACAAAAGCAGTATGTTCGTCACTCATATAATAGGAAACTAATTTGATCACACTAGCTCCTGATATCACACTATCTTTTGCCATATTGACCCTCCTTGTTAAAAAGGTCTGGGTCTTTAACCCAGACACTTTGCTTATTTATATACAAAAGAAGAAAAGACAACAAAGCAAACACCCTCATTAAATAGGGCGCGCTCTTGCCATTTAACGACTATATTATACAATAATTAATACAGTTTTTTCAAATATTCAAGCTATTGCTTAAGTAGTTCTAAATGATAACTGATTGCACTTAATAAGTATAACGGCGCTGTTTCTGCTCGTAAGATCCTAGGCCCTAATCCACAAAGCACTGCTTGATTCTGTGTAAAGCTTTCGATCTCTTTTTCGGAAAATCCACCTTCAGGCCCGAAAATAGCAAGCACCCGACTGTTAGCTTGTACTTTTTCTAGCAAACGAGCTAAGGTTGCTGTTTCATCTTGTTTAGCCGATTCTTCATAGGCAACTAAAATATGATCAAATTGAGAAAAAGCTGCCAACAGCTCCTGAATACTAGCTAAAAGTGTAACCTCAGGAAGAAGGTTTCGCTGGGATTGTTCAGCAGCTTCTTGTGTAATTTTAGCCAAACGTTCTTGTTTTTTCGCTAACTTTTTTTGATCCCATTTAACCACCGAAGTTTCTGCTGGAAAACCAATAAATTCAGCTGCACCCAACTCAGTTGCCTTTTGTACCAGCCAATCAAATTTATTTCCTTTAGAATAACCACAAGCAATCGTTACTGCTAGTGGCAGTTCTTTTTCTTGTTTTTCCTTAGCAATTTCTTTAACAATCACCTCTTGATTGTTAACGGCTGTAATTTCAGCTTGGATCGTCACATGGTTGGAAAAAACGAGGTAGAATTTTGAACCTTCTTTCATACGCATTACATGAACGATATGATGATAATCTTCTCCACTTATACCATAGGAACTTTTTTCTTTATAAATTTCATTGGTAAAGTAACGTTGCATTTAAACTTCCTCCACTTTTTTGAAGGTTAAAGCATACCAGTCTTTTTGCTGAAAAGTTTGGTTTAAAACAAAGCCTTGTACCTGCATTGCCTCCAGCACACTTTGTTTTTTTGCCTCAATAATTCCTGAGACGATCAATGTGCCATCTGTTTTTAATAAGCGCCAAGCATCTGGTAGCATTTTAATAATAATATCAGCTAAAATATTGGCAACAATGATATCAGCTTCTTTGTCCACATTTTGCAATAAGTCATTGGCTTGCACCTGAATATTTTGTGCAGATGGATTAAGCGCGATATTTTCTTTGGCTGCTTTAACAGCGACTTCATCCAAATCATAAGCTATAATTTGCCTTGCGCCTAAAAAACTGGCTGCAATACTTAATACACCAGAACCTGCACCTACGTCAAGAACCGTTTCATTGCCACGCAAAACCGTCTCTAAAGCTTGTAAGCTTAAGCGTGTCGTAGGATGAGTACCTGTGCCAAAAGCCATTCCTGGATCCAAGTCGATCACTTGCTCTTTTGGATCTGTCGTTTGATAATCTTCCCAACTGGGTTTAATAGTTAAAAAACGCGAAATCCGAACGGGATGATAATACTTTTTCCAAGCTGTAGCCCAATTTTTTTCTTCAACTTCTGTTACCTCTACTTCATTTTTACCAACCGAAAGCCCAAAATCTGGTAACTCCGTAATTCTTTCCTTAATAGCAGGTAAAATTTCTGGGACAAAGATCGTTTCTGGAAAATAAGCTTTAACATAAGCCCCTTCATTTAAAAAACTAATCATTTCAGCATCAATCATTTCACCAAAACTGTCAGTATGAAAATTTTCAATATCCTTACTATCTTCAATAGCTACGCCACTGGCTCCTGCTTCCATTAAAATATTTGCAACAGCTTCAACCGCTTCACTAGCAGTTTCAACGCTTACTTCATTCCATTTCATTTATAAGAAACCTCCAATCAATCGTTATTATCATTTTCTTCTTGCCAACCACTGTCAGGATCAATTTGTTGGCGCCGGATTTTTGTTATATATGGATTGCCACTGGCGACAAAACGCAAAGGCATATCTGTCCATTCGCCTTTATTTGGAATTCCCACACGCGGAAGTTCTGCTATTTTTTTAGGCGTTTTTCGCTTTTCGGGTACTAAATGTAAATCACTAGAGAAAATAGATTGGCCATAAAGGTTTTTAGTTATTCCTAAAGCTTCCACTAATTTTCCTGGCCCATTGGAGACCTCGCGACCTATTTTAGCTCGTCTTTCTTCCATCTGTTCTTTTCCTTCTACAGGTTCAATTGCTCGGATCATTACCCCTTGTGGCATGCCTTCAGCTTGTGTAACCATATTTAAAATCAAATGCGTATGCATAGTATATAAATAAATCGTGCCGGGCTTTTGATACATCGCTTTTAGTCTAGGCGTTTTTCTCATCCCATAACTATGAGCTGCCATATCATCCGGGCCAAGGTATGCCTCACAATCAACAATATATCCACCTAGTTTTCCTTTTGGAGTATCATGTTCAAGATACATACCCACTAAAAACCGAGCAATATCGACCGTTGAGGCTGTTTCAAAAATTTTTATTGTCTCTTTCATTGCCATCACCTAATGCCATCATACACAAAACATAGTATTCACGCCATCCTTTTATTTTATTGAGATGAACTCATTTAAATTAAGTGATAGATGTTCATATGTTATACTATCAACAATGAGAAAAGAAAGAAGGATAAACATGCAGCAGCCACTAAGTTATCGGATGCGCCCGCAAAATTTAAATGAAGTTGTGGGTCAACAACATTTAGTTGGAGAAGGTAAAATCATCCGCCGAATGATTGACGCCCAAATGCTTTCATCTATGATTTTATACGGCCCTCCAGGCACTGGAAAAACAAGTATTGCTAGTGCCATCGCTGGGACAACTCAATATGCTTTTCGTATGCTTAATGCCGCAACTGACACTAAAAAAGACTTACAAATTGTTGCTGAAGAAGCAAAAATGAGTGGGACGGTCATTTTACTATTGGATGAAGTTCATCGTTTAGATAAAACCAAACAGGATTTTTTACTGCCTCATTTAGAAAGTGGACGAATCATCATGATTGGTGCTACAACAGAAAATCCCTATATTACAATTAATCCAGCCATCAGAAGCCGGACACAGATTTTTGAGGTTTTACCTTTAACCGAAACCGATTTAGCACAAGCGCTTGAGTTTGCTTTAGTAGACAAAGAGCGTGGATTAGGACACTATCCTGTGGTTTTAGATGAAAATGCTAAGTTACATTTATGCCGTGCAACCAACGGCGATTTACGCAGTGTGTTAAATGGCCTCGAATTAGCTGTAAAATCTACGCCTGCTGATGATAATGGGCAAATTCACATTACCCTAACTATTATTGAAGAATGTATTCAAAAAAAGGCATTAACACACGATAAAGGCGGCGATGCGCATTATGATGTCATCTCAGCCTTTCAAAAATCTATTCGTGGCAGTGATGTGGATGCTGCTTTGCATTACCTAGCAAGACTAGTAGAAGCAGGTGATTTAGCGATTATCTGTCGCCGTTTAATGGTTATTGGTTATGAGGATATTGGTCTAGCCAATCCTCAAGCTGCCGCTCGTTGCGTCGAAGCAGTCCTTGCTGCTGAAAAAATTGGTTTGCCTGAAGCACGTATCCCGCTAGCTGAAACTGTTGTTGATTTATGTCTATCGCCTAAATCAAATTCTGCTCATACAGCTTTAGACCAAGCAATCGCAGATGTACAAAGTGGAAAATCTGGAGACGTACCCGCTCATCTACGCGATAGTCATTATAAAGGAGCTAAAAATTTAAATCGTGGTGTAAATTATCATTATCCTCACGATTACCCAGAAGCCTGGGTTGATCAACAGTATCTCCCAGATAAGTTAAAAAACACGACTTACTATGACCCTAAGACTACTGGAAAATACGAAAAAGCATTAGCAATGCGTTATAAACAACTAAGTGATTGGAAAAAATAATGTCCTTTGTTCTGTATTAAACTCGTTAATATATAAGTAATGAGATTAATTGCTGTTTATCTCATAAAATCCCTAAAACAATGGATTTATTTCGATAAAAATTGAAAACTATGCTAATAGACAGCTCTAGTTGTTGAGTCTGTCTATTGCCACATTTGAAAGATTGTGCTACTATGGATTTGGGAATTCTGTGATGTACGAGTTATCCATTTTTAGTATTGACCGAACATTTTTATTGATATATTGGGATCCGTTAGGTGCCAATGTTAGCAGCACGCCTTATCATTTGGTAGCTCGAGACTTTGGCCATGGAACCCACCTGCTTAGACTTTGCGGGATCAATACTCCAGGACAATAAACGGCATCCACGGATATTACCCTTTTTTTAAAGATAAAATCCCTTATCATTTTTGATAAGGGATTTTTTAGTTCAAGCTCATATTATTATCTTTTTTAATTAAAAAATATCCTTTTCCTCTTCTGAAGATTTACGTGTATGAAAAGCATTAATTTTTTCTAGTAAAAACAGATCGAGGACTAAAATTAAGATCGCTAATGCTAACATTAAAGCATCTAATCCTCCGCCATGCTCTAACAAAAGCTTACGTGAAACAGCTGTAATACCAATTAAAATAAGATAACGTACCGGCACATGATGACCTTCTTTTACATAACGCAATAACATTAAGAATACTTCTAGAAGAATAAACCAAGTGGCGATTTCTTCAATAACATAATAAAGTTCGCTCATTGAGCTCATTGTTAATACATGAGTAAAAATGTCATAAATAGCTGCTGCCATAGCAATTAAAACAACAATTACTAATATCGCTAGCATAAGATCAACAATCAAACTTACTATTTTTGCAAAACTATCAAATCGCTTCATCTAAAACCTCCTTTATCATCACAGTTTTACAAATTCCTAAACTAAGATACTCTTCACTAACAAAAACAAGAAAAAGTTAAATTACTTATTGATGAAAAGGTGTACAGTTATTATATTATAAAAAGAAGATAAAAAGAATTATTTTTTGCAAAAAAACAATTTAAATACTTCTATTTGTGAGTTGCCCTTTTCTACCTCTTCCCTTATAATTTAATCAAACTCACATGTAAGGAGTATTAGATGATCACTACTTTACTGTCTATCATGGCGATAATTTTAGTCGCTATGGGCGTCATATTATGTATCAAACAAACAATCTTTTTTTCCTTAATCACTAAAAATTCGCAGAATAAAACATTCCTATCAACTTTTGGTGTAATATTTATTTTTCTAGGTATTGTATGTTTACTGATCGGTTTTTTTAACCAATTAGAGTGGGCTATCGTTTTTTTATGTTTTATGTTAGTTATTTCAGGAATTTTTAGTTTCTTACTTGCTAAAAAGATGACATAAATGCATTAAGTTTTTATTTTTCGAGTCAAAAAAGGTATAATAAAATTAGAAATAAATGGAAGGTCGTGGTGTGATGTTACAACAATATCAAAAAATTATGGTCGCCGTTGATGGTTCTAACGAAGCAGAGCTGGCATTTCAAAAAGCAGTTAGCATTGCAAAGCGGAATGAAGCAAGCTTATTGTTAGTACATGTGATTGACACAAGAGCATTCCAAGATGTAAACTCCTTTGATTCAATGTTAGCAGATCAAGCGACTGAATTAGCAAAACAATCTTTGAGTGATTATAGCGAAAATGCCAAAAAAAGTGGTGTTGAACAAGTTGAAACTGTAATCGAATATGGTTCACCTAAGTTAATTGTTGCTAAACAAATCCCGCAAGATAAAGACGTTGATTTAATTATTTTAGGAGCAACAGGGTTAAATGCAGTTGAACGTCTATTTATCGGTTCTGTTTCAGAATACGTCACACGTAACGCTTCATGCGATGTTTTGATCGTACGCACGGACGTAGAAAATAAAAGAACATATAATGAAGACGAATAAAAAACCAAGCGAGCTCAATAATAGCTCGCTTGGTTTTTTAAGTTAACATATTGTAAAGAGGTGATGTAATGGAAAATAATTTGGTTACCCTATCTTCAATCATTGTCGCAATCATCTTTGTATCTCTGGCAATTTTTCAGGAATTACTGACACTCGGATTTCCCCTTGCTGAGTTTACATTAGGTGGATATTATAAAGTCTTGCCTAAAAAATTACGTGCTATCAGTGCGTTTAGTTCTTTGCTTCTCTTATTCATGGCGGTAGTTGTTCTAAAACATGCTAAGATATTCAATGGTTTAGACTTTTTACCTAGCTATGTACTAATGTGGATAATCACAATCGCTTTAGGTCTAATGACTCTGGCAAACTTTATATCACAAAGTAAAAAAGAAAAATACACTATGACGCCATTATCAGCAGTCGCTTTTCTATTATGTTTATATATTACTTTAGCATAATAATTTACGAGCAATTGAATAAAAGGCTAGTAAAGCATTCATTTTTTTACTAGCTTTAGAAAAATTCTATTAAGTTATAACAAAAAGGCGGAATTAGAGTTACTTCGGCTAATTAACCCTAGTTTTATAAATTCTAGGGTTAGTTGATCAGACTTGCTCTAGTTTTACAAATTCTAGGGCTAATTCGGCAGATTCACTCTAAATTCCAGCTTTTATTTTAAGAAAGGTACTTTTCTAAGGTATGAGCAATGCCATCTTCATTATTAGACAAAGTTATTTCATCAGCTACTTGCTTTAGCTCTGTTGTAGCATTACCCATTGCAACCCCAATGCCAGCATATTCAATCATTGCCTGATCATTTTGACCATCTCCAAATGCCATTAACTCTTCTTTTTTTACATCTAACTTAGGTAAAACCGCAGCAATCGCTTTGGCTTTTGTAATACCCAAGTCAGTAAATTCAAAATAAAAAGGTGCTGAAAAAAGTGCACTGACTTGGCCTTCAAATGACCGCATCATCTCTTGGTAATGTTTCTTTAAATAATCAGGGTCTGCTGCTACCAGGACTTTATGCAAAGGAAAATCACAAAATCCTGCTAAATCGTTAACCTCACAAAGCTTGTAACCACCAGCTCTTGCTTCGTATTCAATGATATTTATCTCTTCATTTGCAAAATGAATTCTATTGTCAAAAACATCATTAACGTACATATAGTTTTGATGACATACCATCGGTTTAACGTCAAAGCTTTTTAGATGTTCTAAAATAGCTTTGGAAGTTTCTAATGGTAAAGGTTGTTCGAATAAGACCTCATTTGTTTGATAATCAAGTACATGAGCGCCATTAAATGAAAGCCCAATACCATCATATTCCTCCATTGCTAGTTCTTCTGCATATTTGAACAAACCAGGAGTTGGTCTACCTGATGCTAAGATTACTTTAATTCCTTGTCTTTGTGCTTCAAGCAAGGCCGCTTTCGTTTTACTACTTATGATTTTTCCTTCATTAAGTAATGTGCCATCCATATCCATCGCAATTGCTTTAATTGTCATCGTTTACCTCCAAATTTTACAACTGCTTACATAGTAGCGGAAAAGTATAGTAGTTGCAATCTCCTATAAAAAAATAAAGTTATATAAATCGTTTATATAGCTTTATTTTTTACAATTTCTATTGTGTGCTAATTAATTGCTTGTCTTCATCTGAAAGTTTAAAATCAAAAATTTCTAGATTCTGTTCTTGACGTTTTTGGTTATGTGATTTAGGAATAACAACTACACCACGTTCAATTTGATAACGCAGAATAACTTGTGCCCAAGTTTTGTTATATTTTTCGCCTATTTTACTCAATTTTTCTTTGGTTTGATCACTCACTCTAGTTAGGGGACCCCCAGCTTCTGGAACAACTTCTTGCGCTAGTGAATAATTAATAATTGCATCGTTCCAATTCCCTGGATGAGATTCTACTTGGTTTACAGCTGGTTTAATTCGTCCGTTTTCTATTAAATAACCTAACTCTTTTTCATTAAAGTTAGATACGCCAATAGCTTTTAATTTCCCTTGATCTACATAGTTTTCTAATACTTGCCACATGGACAACATTTGCTCTAAATTATCCCAAGGATGATGAATCAAATACAAATCAATATACTCGGTATTAAGTGCTTGCAAGCTTTGTTCAACACCCTTTTTTACAGCTTCTTCATCCGCATAATATTCTTGTCTTCCAGGAATTTTAGAGGTAATGAAAAACTCACTACGCTCTTTATTGCTTTCTTCTAGTGCTTTTCCTACAACAGACTCATTACGATAAGAAATTGCTGTATCAAAATGACGATAACCAGCATCGATTGCCATCAAAATCTCTGTGGTATCACCGTTAATTTCACCTTTATAAGCATGGTCGACTTTACCAAAAGTGTTAGTACCGCTGCCGATCATAGGTAATTTTATCCCCGTATTTAATGTAACAGTTTCCATGCAAAAACCTCCTCATCATTACTATACTTTCAGTCTACTAGTCTTTAATAGAAGCAGCAAATGAAAAAGAATCTTTCACAGCTATAAAAAAGCTTTTTTCCATAATCATTCTGCTACTTTTTATAAGGAATATGTTGTATACTACAAACAAAATAATGAAAAATGATTCTGGGAGGAAACGATGATGACTTTAAATGCTGAACTTGCTTTAGATGATAAAAAAGCTGAAATAACACTGACAGATTTCGATAGTAAAGTTATTATTTTTTATGATAAAAATGAATTTACTGATATCAAACATGGTCTTTTCTTATTTTTTAAAGACAAGCAATTCAAGACGATCCAATCCACTCCAGATCAAGATAACATTCCCATTGCAGATACAGTGGTTCAAATTATTCCGCCCGAATTATCAGACAATGAGTATTTAAAACAATCTCTTATTAAAGTAGGAAAAGGAGAAAGCTTACAAAAATCAGCAGGAGCAAGCCAGCTAGAGCAAGTAGAAATGTATGATTATTTAGCCAATTTGCTTTTACTTTTAGAAAAATTTGGCTTTACTTTTACCCAGAAAAAAAGAACATCTACTAAAGCTCAGCACCGTTGGAAAAAAGCATTAAGTGAAATTGAATTTTTTGTTGACGATTTTAAAAGTCAAGCTACCGTTATTTGGCAAAAACGCAATAAATTTCTTATTAAAAAAGGAGCACATTTACGCCCATCTTATCCATTAAACAAAGATGGTTCCGTGGGCTTAGGTGCACGCATGGGGACGCAATTACGTGATGAACAAAAAAGTAATATACAAAACTTTACCACGACAGAAGACATCATTTTAAAAAGTGTCAATGAAGTTGGTTTGTTCCTTTACTTTGGTGGAACGAACAGTTGGTTAGTATTAAAGGATAATAACGGCAAAACAATCGATGAATGGTCTAAAGTAAAAAAATAACTCTGCTGTTAAAAATTAATAGCAGAGTTATTTTTTCTTTTATTTATTATCAGGATCTGGCCCTACCCCAGCAGTGCCTTTTAACCTGTCAATTGCTTGCATATCTTTATCACTTAATTCAAAATCAAAAATTTGCGTGTTTTCGATAATACGTTTTTCATGTACAGATTTAGGCAGCGGCAAGAAGCCTTTTTGTAAGCTCCAGCGTAAAACAACTTGAGCAATTGTCTTATTATAAACACGAGCTAAAACATTTAATTCAGGCACATCAAAAACCTTACCTGTTCCTAACGGGCTGTATGCTTCGCTTAAAATGTCATGCTCTTTATTATACGCAACAAGATCTTCTTGTTGGTCACTTGGATTTAAGAAAATTTGATTAGCCACAGGTTTTATTCTTGCTGTTTCTAATAAAGCATCAATATGGTGACTTAAAAAGTTCGACACTCCAAGTGAGCGAATCTTGCCAGCATCTACAGCTTCTTCCATTGCACGCCAAGTATCTGCATTGGCTTGTTGCCAGTGGTCTCTAAATTCACTTGGATTAGGCCAATGGATAAGATACAAATCAACATAATCCAAGCCCAGTCTTTCTAATGACGCATCAATCGCTTTTTGTGCCAATTCATAAGAATGATTTGCATTCCATAATTTAGTCGTTACAAATAATTCTTCACGGGGGACGCCACTTTTAGCAATACCTCGTCCCACAGATTCTTCATTCCCATAAATCGCTGCTGTATCAATATGACGATAACCTGCTTTTAAAGCTGCTAAAACAGAAGATTCAGCAACTTCTCCATCCGGTGTTTGCCAAGTACCAAAACCAACTACAGGAATCTTTACGCCATTTGCTAAAGTATACGTATCTGTTAAACTCATTTAATCTCTCCTTCATTTCTATGTCCTTATAAAAATCATAAGATGGTCGTCTGATAATGTCAACTTTTAAAAATAATCCTTACATTTAAAAGTTACCTTACCAGACCAGTTTTTATCATTAATACTTTTGGCGGGACCTCAGACAATGTAGCTCCAATAAATACAACTAACGGTAGAATATAAAAAGAGAAATCTCTACTACTTCTTTATAAAGTAAAGATTTCTCTTTTATTATAAGATACTTACTTATTCTTTTGCCGCTTATCTGGAAATTCTACTTCCACACGATAGATAGGTTGACCTTTTTTGGCAAATTTTTCTTCATATTCAGTCATGATATTATCAGCAAATTCACTAGCATGTAAATCGAGCCACACCTGCTTTATAGTCATGCCATATTGTGAAAAACTTGCCAGAGAATACTCAAACATTCCCTGATTGTCGGTTTTAAAATGAATTTGCCCTTGTGGTTGTAAAATCTTTTCATCAACAGCTAAAAATTTCTTTGAAGTAAGGCGTCGTTTTTCATGTCTTTTTTTAGGCCAAGGATCGGAAAAGTTTAAATAAATTAGATCAACTTCATTATCGGAAAAATACTCTGTCAAAGCTGAACCATCAACATGAAGAAGCTGTACATTACTAAGGTTTTCTTCTTTGACTTTATCTAAGGCAAAAGATACGACTGTTGTTTCTAAATCGATCCCGATATAATTGATCTCAGGATGCGCTTTAGCCATTTCAGTAATAAACTGCCCTTTTCCCATACCAATTTCGATATGTAATGCTTGTTCATTGCCAAAGCGTTCCTTCCAGTGTCCACGCCAAGCTTTGGGATCAAAAACTACAAATTGCGGATTGTCAGCAACCATCTCGGCAGCACCCGGTCGTTTTCTAATTCTCATACTTAACTCCTTCTAAAAAGGGTGGTTGTCATCCTCATAGACACAGCCACCCTTTTATCCTGTATAAATTCGTTTTAATTGTAGAATTTCTTCATTCATTTGTTTTAAATCACCTTGAAGATAACACTTCTTTATTTCTTGTAGCATACTAAGTAGCGCATACCAATAAACCTTTTCAATGTTTTCTTCAGTGCTTTGCAGTCCATAGCTCATTAACCACTGACTCCAACTAGAGATCGGTAAATAATTGCCTAAAATCATACCAATATCTACAGCTGGATCAGCAAACATCACAGAATCCCAATCTACCAAATATAAATAATTTTGACAGACGATCCAGTTACGATAGTTTACATCGCCATGAACGACACTTTTTTCTGATGATTTGAAGGGGGGAATATTTTTTTTAAGATAATGTGCAACCATCCCTAGAAATTGATTTTTGGCTAATGTATCAGGTAAAGTTTCTTCATACTCTTCCAGCATTTTTTTGGGCGGCTTTATAATACCGCCCATTTTTTTTAGCATGTCTTTTAAAGACTTTGAATGATGCAAATGATAAAGGACATCAATAACATCATTTCTTTGACCCATCTCTTCAGGATCTAATAGTTGCCCTTCCAACCATTCTTGAGCCGAAAGCGTATCTCCATCCCCTGTTCGCTTTGTCCAAATCAACTTGGGGGTAATACCTTCTTTTGATAAAGCAGCAAGCATTGGTGTTGTATTACGTTTGATAAATATTTTGTCTTGTTCTTTTAATCCAATATATGCTTTTCCCGTATCCCCTTTGATCGGGCGTAATTGCCAGTCATTATCCATACGCATATTCATCAAAGCTTACCTCCTTTATCGCAGTAATTCTTATTTTAGCTTGCTAATTTCATATCGTCAAGCACATGTATGTTCGATTTTCATTGCAAAAATATTCTTTAATTATCCATTTTTTTGAGTCGGTAAGGAAGATAAAATTTTACAAAGAAAAGCACCATTAATAGGTAAGCAAAGGTAACAATCAATCCTTCATTCCAGTCAGATAAAGAAAACCAGCTAATAACTGCAAATATTACAGCACAAAAGATTAGAAGTAAAAATAGTAATTTTTGCATAGCTAGCAGTTTCTGTTCTTTTTTAACTGGGTATAATTTCGTTAAAGGTACATATTGAAACTGCTGATACAACGGAAGAAGCTGGAAACCAATAAGATAAATAAAAAGTACACCGATCCCTAAAGCAAACCACTGTTCAGCAACAAAATAAAGTAAAACGCCACCTAAAAGAACTAGCCGTAAATATAAGCCGCTATATTCATTACTACGTAACACACGACGAGCATATAAATACAAATAAGTATTATCTTGTGAAAAAGAGATACGTGCTAATAAAGAATCAAGATATTTTCGACGTTTAATTTTAGTCGCAATTTCAGGTACATCCGTAAATAGGTTAATAAATTGATAAATCCGATGCAGTCGATCTTGTTCTTCATTGATCATTTCTTCCCAGTCTAGTGCCACATTCATCGACTGCCAACATAACTTATGAAACAAAATGATTTGTATCGCAGAGATAATTGCTGCCAAAATCGGTTGAAACCATATACTAATTGTCAAAGTAATCAGCGTAAAAATAATCCATAAGAAATAAGCATTCTTTTTGGCCTTTTTCATATCCCGAAAGATGCTCATTCGTTGAATTTCTAGATGACTAATTTTAAGGCCCCATAAACTAAGTAAATAAAAGAAAAAAGTCACAAAGGAATTTCCTGTAGACACCACTACTAAAGGCATTGTAAAGGCCAAAATCAGTAGAATAACCACAAATGGAAAAATACAACTATAAGAAAAAGCCGCAGACAAATAAGATCGCATCTGTTTTTCCTTAGGTAATAAGAAAATTTGATCTGCTGGCTGGGCTAAACTCACAAAACGACCCATATGTAGTGAAACGATCCAAATTGCTAAAACAAGTACACTGCCTAGAGGATAACCTGGAGATAAAGTTTTTAACCAGTTAGAATAATAAAATCCGATGCCGCCTAATAAAAAAGTCATCATCAATACAAAATGATCGTTAAGCACATACTTCATATAGCGCAATATACGCTTTTGATGTTTTTTCAAACGCGCCTGAAAGAAAGCTTTCATTGTTAAGCCTCCTTTGTCAGCGCCAAATAGATATCATCTAATGACGCTTGGGGCATATTAAATTCTTGACGTAGTTCTCCTAAAGTCCCTTGAACTTTTATTTGTCCGTCATGCAGCATAATAAATCGATCGCAATATTTTTCCGCCGTTGCCAAAACATGCGTAGACATCAAAACGGAAGAACCTTGCGCTTTCCAAGACTGCATTAATTCCAGTAATGAATGAATAGCTAAAGGATCTAAGCCTAGAAATGGCTCATCGATAATATAAAGACTTGGTTCTACCAAAAAGGCACATAGAATCATTACCTTTTGTTTCATTCCTTTGGAAAAATTAGCAGGAAACCACTCTAAACGTTGGTCTAAGCGAAATGTTTTAAGTAGTGGTTCAGCTCGTTTCTGCGCTTCTTTTTCCTCAATATTGTAAGCCATCGCTGTAACTTCTAAATGTTCTTTTAAGGTTAATTCTTCATACAAAAGTGGAGATTCGGGTATATAACCAATCTTTGACCGATAGCTTTCCGGATCTTTGTTGATAGTAAGTCCGTCTAATTCAATACGTCCTTGCTGAGGCTGTAGTAAGCCGATAATTTCTTTAATCGTCGTACTTTTGCCTGCGCCATTTAATCCGATCAAAGCAACTAATTCTCCATCATTGATCGTAAAATTTAAATCTTTTAGCACAGGGATTTGATTATAGCCGCCTGTTAGGTTTTCTACGCGTAAGGTCATATTTTTTCCTCCAAATTTTTCTATTTTTATTATAGCATGGATAGCGTATAGAAAAAATTCGAAGGGATCGACTGCAGCCGATAAAATCCCATTCGAATTTTAAAAAACTATGAGGCTAACTCTCCCGAAGAAAATTGGCTATTATACAAATCAGCATAGAACCCATTTTTTTCCATCAATTGGTTGTGATTTCCGGTTTCAACAATAGAACCTTGGTTCATAACAACAATATTATCTGCTCCTTGAATCGTAGAAAGCCTGTGAGCAACGACAAAGCTAGTACGATTTTCTAAGAGACGATTCATCGCTTTTTGAATCAAAGTTTCTGTTCGCGTATCCACGCTAGAAGTTGCTTCATCCAAAATCAAAACTTCTGGATTTGCTAAAAAGGCCCGTGCAATGGTGATTAATTGTTTTTGCCCTTGTGAAATATTGCTGGCATCTTCATTTAAGATCGTATCATAGCCATCGGGTAATTGATGAACAAAGCCATCCACATGTGCTGCTTTAGCTGCTTCTTTGACCTCCTCAGGACTTGCTTGATCATTACCATAACGAATATTTTCATAGATACTTCCGCTAAATAACCAGGTATCTTGTAAAACCATTGATAATTTACTACGCAATCCTTTTTTAGACATATCTCGAATGTCTACGCCGTCATATCGAATACTACCACCAGAGACATCATAAAAACGTTCTAGCAAGTTGATCAATGTAGTTTTTCCAGCGCCAGTCGGTCCCACAATCGCAACCGTTTCTGCTGGTTTCACATCCAAACTAAAGCCTGTAAACAATAATTGGTCACGACTATAACCAAATTGTACGTCTTCAAAGCGGACTTTATAAGGCGTATTTTCTTCTACTGGTAAATTAGACGGTTGGTCTACCATCTCTTTTTCGTCTAAAATTTCAAAAATGCGCTCTGCTGAAGCAATAGTAACCTGTATCGTATTGACTAAATTGGATAACTGTCTAATCGGTTGTGAGAACTGGTTCGTATATTGTAGGAAAGCTTGCACGTTCCCCAAAGGCATATTGCCGTTAGCAACTTTGATACCACCGATTATAGCAACAAACACATAGTCTAGATTTTTAATAAAATTCATCATGGGCATGATAATCGCCGAAACAAATTGCGCTTTCCAGCCAGCTTCGTATAATTGTTGGTTTTCTTTTTCAAAAACCTCTTGGTCTGCAGCCTCATGATTAAATGTCTTAACAACCGTATGTCCCCCATAAGTTTCTTCCACTTGGTCATTTAAAAGACCCATACGCTTTTGTTGCTCAGCAAAAAAACGTTGTGACTTGGGAGCAATAATCGTAACCACAATTAAACTTAAAGGTACAGTCACTAAAGCAACCAAAGTTAACTGCCAACTGATAGTTAACATCATAATTAAAACACCGATAAATGTTACAACACTAGTAACAAATTGTGTTAAGTTTTGCTGTAGCATACCAGCGACATTATCCATATCATTTACCGCACGTGACATAATATCACCGTTACTATGCGTATCAAAGTAAGACATTGGAAGGCGGTCCATTTTTTGATCCAAATCTCTACGCATTTGATAGACAGAGCGCTGTGATACTCGTGTCATGATAAATTGTTGTAAAAAGTTAAAAACTGCTGAAGTTAAATACATTGCAATAACCACTAGTAAAATATGTCCTATAGCATCAAAATCAATAGGAAGTGTATTCACTTGTTTACCGGCTTGCATTTGTTTAACACCGGCCATTACCCCTTTAAATATCTCAGTCGTTGCTTGACCTAAGACTTTCGGCGTTTGAATTTGAAAAATAACGGCACCAATAGCCAAGATAAAAACCGATATAATGGCAATCGAACGACTAGACAAATAACGTATGAGACGGCGAACGGTCTTCCAAAAGTTCTTAGGTTTTCGCCTCTTTAGAGGAGTAGGTTCTTTCTCTGTTGCATTTTCTTGTTCTTTACTCATTTTAAATCCTCCTCTCTTAGTTGCGAATAAGCAATTTCTTGATAGGTTTTATTATTGTCCAGTAATTCTTTATGCGTGCCTTTACCCACGACTTTACCTGCTTCTAAAACTAAAATAATATCTGCATCCATAATCGTACTTACACGTTGAGCGACAATTACTTTGATTGCATTCTGTATTTCCTGTTGAAGTGCTTGTCTTAAGTTGGCATCAGTCTTAAAGTCCAAAGCTGAAAAAGAATCATCGAATACATACAAATCAGCTGCTTTAATCAATGCACGTGCGATAGCCAAGCGTTGTCTTTGACCCCCGGAAAAATTGCCGCCGCCTTGTTCAACATGACTATCTAAGCCCTCTGGCATTTTCTCAACAAAGTCTTGTGCTTGTGCTATTTTTAATGCTTGCCAGATTTGTTCTTCTGAAGCTTCTGCGTTGCCATAACGCATATTTTCTCGAATCGTTCCGCGAAATAACACTGCTGTTTGGGGAACAAAACCGATAAGTTCTCGCAGATCACGTTGTCGAATATTTCGAATATCATGACCATTTAAACGTATTGTTCCTGAAGAAACTTCGTGTAAGCGGGGTAATAAATTGGCAAAAGTTGTTTTACCAGAGCCTGTACCACCAATAATTGCTACGGTTTGGCCAGCTTTTGCTTTAAAATTAACATCTTCTAAGGCCAAACTGTCCGCATCTGCATAGCGAAAATCCACTTGGTCAAATGTCAAAGTAGCTTCTTCTTTACTCAAAGAAATTTCTTCCGGCTGTTTTTTGTCAGTTATATCAGGGGTTTCTTCTAACACTTCGTTAATCCGATCAGCTGAAGCTTGTGCTCTTGGAACCATAACAAATATCATGGAAAGCATCATAAAGCTAATCAATATTTGCATAGCATAAGTAATAAAAGCAATCATATTCCCCACTTGTAATTGCATGTCAGCAATATATTGACCACCAAACCAAGTAATTCCAATATTTGTACCACTCATGATCAGTGTCATCAAAGGCATCATAAAAGCAACAATTGTGTTGACTTTAATCGCTGTATGAGTGAAGTCACGGTTAGCTTGGTCAAAACGATCTGTTTCGTGGTTTTCCTTGTTAAAAGCCCGTATCACACGAACGCCTGTTAATTCTTCGCGAAATATTAAATTAATACGGTCTGTCTTTTTTTGCATGCTCCGGAACAAAGGAACAGCAAAATACATAATACCCCCGACAGCAACAATTACTAAAGGAACAACCACTAAAAATACCTTTGTTAACTGTGCATCTTTTTGGTAAGCTAGAAAACTTGCACCCAGCAACATAATAGGTGCTTGGATCATTAAACGCAGAAACATTTGCATCACTCTTTGAACTTGTTCTACGTCATTGGTCGTCCGAGTAATTAAGGAAGCTGCACCATAATCACCAAACTTATTAATTGAAAAATTCTCAGCTTTTTTATAAATTTCACTACGTAATTTTTTTCCTAACCTTTGTGATTCTCTTGTTGCGAAAAAAGCATTCCCAAAAGCTGCTATAATACTTATGACTGAGATCACCATCATAATACCGCCGATTCGCCAAATATAATCTATATCTCCTTTAGCAACACCATTATCAATGATGTTTGATGTCATATTAGGTAAATATAAATCAGCAAGTACTTGAAATGCCATAAAAATGACTGCTAACAAAGCAGAAATAACAGATGCTTTTTTTGCTACTTTTATCATCGATGATTCCCCCTTTCGTTTGTTTCCATCCCTTTTTGTAACCAATTTAATTTTAAATGGAATTCTTCATTAATTTTTTGAATATCATACTTTCCATTTTCAAAATGGTTACGATAACCATCAGCAATTGTTGAAAAAGTAATATGTATCAATAAACGAAAGAGCAATTCCAATTGTTGATCATTAACAACTGCCAATTTTGTCTGATCGATCTCTTTTAACATTGACTTAGTTATTTCTTTCATTTTTTCATGCTCTTTATAACTGGTTTTCTGTAATTCCTCTTGTTGATTTGCTTCATTGAAAGTAATAAAGCGATGAATAGCGCGAGAATCTAAGCTTGTAAATAAGTTTTTATAAAAAAGCACATTTTCACCATTAAATATTTCTTCGATCCAATTTGAAAAGAATTCTTCAAAAGTAGTGAACAAATCTCCTTGGTGTTGTCTCAAGCGAATAAGAAATTGTTTATGATTATCTTTTCCTAAGGAATGAAAATAATACAAATACAAATCTTCCATATCTTCAAAGTATTGATAAAAACTACCTCTGGAGATATCCGCTTCTTTTACCACATTAGCAATCGAAGCATCCTTTAACGCACTTTGTGAAAACTCCTTTTTTGCTGCTTTTAAAATCCGTTTTTGTTTTTCTTTCGGGAGATTAAAAAAGGTCTCATTAGGCATAGTAAGTCCCCCTCCTTTGTGCTCTGACTATTTATGACACGCTGTCATATGACAATATGTCATTATACGCTGTTGATATAAGTTTGCAAGAAAATTGCTTTCAAATTTCATGAAAATTTTTATACTTTTTCACTAGAGGATAAAATATTTTTAGCCTACATTACTTTTTATCGAAAACGCTATCTTTTATATACATATCGTGATAAGGTGAGCATGAGTAAGAAATAAAGGAGATTAAAAAATGAAGAAATGGCAAATTGGGTTGACCGCTGCTGTTGGATTAATATTTTTGGGAGGATGCGCTAGTTCCGATGGCTCACAAAATGCTACCGCAGCAACGACAGATGATGAAGCTGATACTACGATCAATTTAGCAGCAGCAGCAAGCCTGGAATATGCATTTGAAGAAGAATTAATTCCAATGTATGAAAAGGAATATGACAATGTAAAAATCGAAGGTACCTATGATAGTTCTGGTAATTTACAAACACAAATTGAACAAGGAATGGATGCAGATATCTTCTTTTCAGCGGCTACTCAGCAAATGGATGAATTAATTGAAGAAGAATTAATCGATAAGGACTCAGAAATAGACTTATTAGAAAATAAATTAGTCTTAATCACGCCAGCGGATAATTCTAAAGAATTGGAAGACTTCGCTGATTTAAAAAACGCAGATACAATCGCAATTGGGGATCCAGAAAGTGTTCCGGCAGGACAATACGCTCAAGAATCACTAACTAATTTAGACTTATGGGATTCACTGGAAGATCGTTTCAGTATGGGAACTAATGTGACCCAAGTATTAAATTGGGTAGCTGAAAATAGTGCAGATGCAGGTTTGGTCTATGAGACAGATGCCAAAACGACCGATGACGTGACCGTGATTGATAAAGCACCAGAAGACAGTGTCAAAGACCCCATCCTTTACCCAGTTGCTCAGTTAGAAGACAGCCAGAACGCAGAAGCAGCCAAGGAATTTTTAACATTCTTGCAAACTGATAAAGCCGTTAAAGTTTTTGAAGATTATGGCTTTACTGCAGCACAATAATTTTTATAAATATAAGTTAGTTTTAACACACCTAAAAAGAGATTGGAAAATTTTTCCAATCTCTTTTTTATAATTGTTTAACTAATGTTTATAAGCTTCATCTTGTCTATCTTGTATCAAACTGATTGCATGAGCTAGCTGATCAATAATATAAGTTAATGATTCTTCTACTGCTTTAGGGCTTCCTGGTAAATTGATTATCAATGTTTGCTGACGTATGACCGATACTCCTCGACTCAGCATTGAACGTTTGGTCATCTGCATAGAAAAATTACGCATTGCTTCAGAAATCCCTGGTACATTCCTTTGTCCAACTGCTTGGGTAGCTTCTGGCATACAATCTCTTGGCGCTAGCCCAGTGCCTCCTGTTGTCAAAATTAAATCGGCATGTTTTTTATCGCAAATTTCTTTCATAGCTTTGATCAGTTGTTCTTTATCATCAGGTAACACCAATTGTTTACTAATCTCAAAGTTTTGTTGCTGACAAAGTTCAACAATCTTTTTCCCGCTAGTATCTTCCCGTTTGCCAGCATAAGCACTATCGCTTGAAACGATAACTGCTACTCTATACATTTATTATTCCCTCACTTTTAATAACTGAATATTTTTTGGCAATACCGCCAATCTACCTGAAAATGTCTCTTGTGCTTGTGATTTATCAACTTTCCACCAAATCGTTTCTTTAGCCTCTTGGCTTTGACATAAGTGCTGTCGTTCAAAAAGCGTCTGAGCAGTGTCAATCATTGTAGTAGAAAAGGCGTTATCTACTTCTTGGTCGAAAGGATCATAAAAGTCATGTGCACGCACGCCGATCCACCCAATATCGTCTGTAATTGTTTTTTCAGTTTGCAGCTGCACTCCCCAATCCCGAGCAAACAATTGATGCTCAGTTATTTTCTTTATGCGGGAAAAATTTTTACATCCTGTTAGTTTTGAAGTTGCCAAATGTTGCGGCTGTTCAAAAATCTCTTTTAAATCCCCTTTTTCAATTGTCTGTCCTTCATCTAAAATAACTAACTTTTCACATAAGCGATACGCTTCGCTTCTATTATGAGTTACCATAATGACATCGCCTGAGAACTCAGCTAAAAAATTTTTCATTTCAATTTCTACTTTTTCCTTTAAAAAAGTATCTAAAGCTGAAAAAGGTTCGTCTAACATTAATATCTCCGGTTCACTAGCTAGTAAACGAGCTAAAGCCACTCGCTGTTTTTGTCCTCCAGACAATTCTGCGGGATAAGAATCCGCAATTTCTTCTATATCAAAACGTTGTAGAAGAGACGCTACTTTTGTTTTTTTATCCCCTTTATTTTTCACACAGGAAATGTTCTTTCGAACAGTAAAATTTGGAAATAAAGCATAATCCTGAAACAGATAGCCTACTTTACGTTTTTGCGGTTTTATGTAAATTCCCTTTTTATCATCAAATAAAGTACGTCCATTCACTTTTATCACCCCTCTATCAGGGGTTTCAATACCAGCAATACACTTTAAAATCATACTTTTTCCTGAGCCTGAAGCTCCTAACAAAGCAGTATGGTTAGACTTCATTGAAAAAGAGCTATTTAAAGTAAAGGAATTTAATTTTTTTTCAATATTAATCTCCAAACTCATAATTTTTTCCTCTTTACCTCTTTTTTGTTACTTTTTAAAGTAATTAAATTCATTGCTACAACGACTACAAAAGAAAAGAATACAATAATAGCTACTTCTTGGTAAGCATCTTCCATTCTTCCCGCAGCTACCGATGAATAGATTGATAATGGTAATGTCCGAGTTTTTCCTGCAATATTGCCTGCAATCATCGCTGTTGCACCAAATTCGCCCAACCCTCTAGCAAAAGATAGGATCCCGCCAGAAAGAATACCTGACGTGGCAAGCGGCAATTGTATCTTAAAAAAAATATAACTCTCTGATAAACCAAGTGTTTGTGCCGCATAACGATAATTTTTATCCACTTGTTCTAATGCGCCACGAGCAGAACGATACATTAAAGGAAATGAAATCACGATGGCAGCTAATACCGTTGCACTCCAGGAAAAAGCAATCTTCCAAGAGAAGTATTCCAAGAAAAAACTACCAACAGGTCCTTGAACACCGAAAATATACAACAGAAAAAACCCAGCAACAGTAGGCGGCAAAACCATAGGGAGCGTCAAAATACCATCAATCGTCATTTTCCAATAATCATTTTTCATTGAAATTACTAATTTAGCAGCAACTATACCTAGAAAAAAAGTAATAACACCAGATACAGCTGCGGTTCTCATAGAGATAATAAATGGTGACATAAAAAAAGCTTCCTTTCTACAACAGACCGCCGCAACCAAGTGAAGCAATATCTGTAAAGGATAGCTCAATATCAGCCATCACACGTGGCAAAATCAAGTCAAAGACTGTTTTGGCTGAAAACATAACGGCTCCGGGAAGTCCCATCACAGTTGCTCCATTATCTAAATAAGACAAAGCAAACATAGATCCAGGTAAAACAGGCGTGCCATAACAAATGAACTGCTTACTTGTATTTTGTATTGCTGTCGGTGTACGATCATCGGCATCGACACTCATTCCTCCCGTGCACAAGATGACATCACATCCCTTATTTTTCATTTCTTTGATCGCTTGTTCGATCATTTCTAGTTGATCATCAACAATTTTAATTGCGATAATCTCAGCTGGAAAAGGGGCAATTTTCTTTCTTAGTACCGGTTCAAAGCCATCTTCGATACGTTTATGATAGACTTCGCTACCGGTTGTTATAATGCCAACTTTTTTAAAAGTAAATGGATGTAATTGCAGTAAAGGTCTTTTTCCGATATGTTGCTTTAGATCCTTTAATTTATTTTCCTCCATAACAAGCGGAATAATCCGCATACCTGCAGCAACCTCTCCTTTTTCAAGAGAATAAAAATTAGGTTTGGTCGCAATCATCGTTTTTCCAGTTGAATTCACCATCTCTAAACGTTTTTGATCAACTGTTAAAACTCCTTGTTTTTCAGCGATAGCTTCAATTTTTCCCTCTTTTATTTCAGAAGGCGTCAAATGCTCACTATTACACATTTGAAAAAGATATTGTGCTGCTTCTTCTTCATGAATCATCCCTTCCTGTTTTTCACCGACATAAATATGAGCTTTCCCCATATTTAATAATGTTGCTACATCTTCTTTGGTTATAACATGGCCTTTGCGAAAACGTGGCCCCTTTTTTTCTTTAGGGATAATCTGGGTCATGTCTTGCCACAGGGTCATTCCTACTGCATCCTCTACAGCAATAATTTTCACTGCTGCTACCTCCTTTTATGATATGCTTGTTTACTATTCTACAATTAGATTATCACGATATGACCAATAAAGACAGCGCCAACTAAAAAATAATTAAACATCAAGAGTGAGTTTAGCTTCAATTTTTACTTTTTGGCTCAAACATTTTTCACGCCACTACTATTTTTTTGTGTTAAACTAACACTTGGGCAAAGAAAAACCTACATATGAAGATATAGTTGAGAGGAGTTTGGTCATCAATGATTACAATGGATGATATTATTCGTGAAGGTCGTCCTACTTTACGAAAAGTGGCCGAAGAAGTCACATTACCTATAAGTGATGAAGATAAAAAATTAGGTAATGAATTAATGGAGTTTCTAGAAAATAGTCAAGACCCCCAAAAAGCTGAAGAGTTGGAACTACGAGGTGGTGTTGGATTGGCTGCTCCACAAGTTGATGTTTCAAAACGTATCACCGCTGTTTTGGTTCCAAGTTTGGACCCTAATGTCGAAGAACCTGAATTTAAGGATATTTTATATAATCCAAAAATTTTAAGCCACTCTGTACAAGGCGCTTGCTTAGGCGAAGGTGAAGGCTGTTTGTCAGTAGATCGGGATGTTCCTGGCTATGTGGTGCGTCAAGCAAGAATTACTTTACGTTATTATAATGCCGAAGGTGAAAAGAAAAAAGTTCGTTTGAAAAACTATCCAGCAGTTGTTGTACAACATGAACTTGATCACTTAAATGGCGTTCTTTTTTATGATCACATCAACGAAGAAAATCCATTTGCACTAAATGAAGGTGTCCTAGTTATTGAATAAAAAAAGTCATCAACCGTAATAAGTTTAGCGGTTGATGTCTTTTTTTAATGTCAGATATTTTGTTGTTTCTAGAAAGAATCGGTCCTAACTTCGCCTGATAAAGGCCCACAAACCAAGTTGTTGGCCCAAAAGCAATTAAACTAAGGGACAAGACACTTACTATTGGGCCCTTACTCCAAAGTATCTTGGGACCAAATTTTTGCCTCATTAGCTAAAATTTGTCTTAGGTCACTTAAAGAAAGAACCGTAGCTCCTAACTGTTGGTTCGTAAAAAGCTAACATAAGTCATTTATCGTTTATTCTAGCTTCCTGTTTCTAGCTAAAAATTATCTTGCTAAGTCATAAAATAAACGATAAATAAATTTTCTTTCCTATTTTCTGCCAAATTCTTCCCATGCCGGAATATCTGCGCCATTTGACGTTTCTTCGATCACTTCTTTTGTCTCTTCTGATTGGTAAGCATCGACAACTTTTTGATAGACTTCGTTGTCTTCATCTTCTTTTCTTGCTGCGATGATATTCACGTAAGGACGTGAGGTATCATCTACCGGTTCTAGATAAATCGCATCATCATTTGGTGAAAGACCGGCATCCACTGCCATACCGCTATTAACCACTGACGCGTCAACATCTTCCATTGCACGTGCGGTCTGCGATGCCTCTAATTCCGTAATTTCTAAATCTTTAGGATTGGCGGTTATATCAGAAACTGTCGGATTTTGCGCATCTTCATCAAGTTTGATCAAACCAGCCGTCTGTAAAAGTTTCAAAGCGCGCCCACCATTTGTTACATCATCAGGGATGGAAACTTCTGCGCCATTGTCTAGTTCTTCCACATCTTCAATTTTTTCTGAGTAGATCCCTAAAGGAGCATTTACAGTATTTCCAATAGATACCAGATCGGTTCCTCGTTCATCATTATAATTATCCAAGAAGTCTTGGTGTTGGAAAGAATTAAGGTCGATATCACCGCTTTCTAAGGCTGTATTAGGCTGACTATACTCGGTGAACTCTACATATTCTATATCTATTCCCTCATCTGCCAAACGGTCTTTTACATCGTCCCAAACATCCGTATCTGCACCGACCACGCCTAGTTTAACTGTCGTATCTTCTGAATCACTTTCTGCTGCTTCTGAATTACCTTGTCCACTACTGCAACCAGCAATAATAAAAAGAGCTGCAAAAGCTAAAGTTAACAAACTTTTCCTTTTTTTCATTTAATATTCCTCCCCATTTAATGACTCACTTTTTTGATTAACCAATTACTAATTGCCTGACTGATAAACACTATGATCAAAATGATAATCAAAGCGACCCAAGTCACATCTGTTTGGAAACGATTATAACCTCGAGTAACGGCTAAGTTCCCTAGTCCCCCAGCACCAACAGCACCTGCCATAGCTGTCAAACTAATAACATTAATAATTGACAAGGCTGAAACTCGAATGATCCCAGGTAACCCCTCTAGTAAATACACTCGGAAAATAATGACAAACGGGCTCGTTCCCATCGCTTCTGCAGCTTCAACTACACCAGGATCAACTTCTAATAAAGCCACTTCCACTTGTCGCGCGTAAAAAGGAACTACACCGACAATCAATGGGACTAAAGCGGCAGTCGCACCAATGGAAGTCCCTACAATAAAACGTGTGACAGTAACCAATAATGCTAACAAAATAATAAAAGGTATAGAACGTACAATATTGACGATTTGGTCTAAAATATTAAAAAAAGCGCGTTGTTCTAATATTCCTCCAGGTCTGGTAACAACTAACAAAATACCAAAAATCAAGCCCAAGACACCTGCAATTAAGGATGTATAAACAGTCATATATATGGTCTCTTGCGTTGCTTCAATAAACTCATCAGGGATTTCCATGACATTAGGTAAATATTCTTCAAGTATCGCTTGCATATTAAAGTCCTCCTTCGGTTTGTTTTAGCACGTTGACATATACGCCTTCATTGACTAAATACTCATAAGCCTTTTGTCTTTGTTCCAAAGTCCCTGATAGGGTCACAATTAAACTTCCCAGAGGTGTATCTTGAATAATTTCAACATTACCATACAAAATATTAGTAGTGACTTGAAATTGGCTATATAACTCCGCAATCAGCGGTTCACTTGTCTGGTCGCCTACATAAGAAAGCTCAACTAGCCATTCATTTTCTTTCAACTCTGAAAAACTAGCACTTCCCAGTATAGTGTCTAAAGCTTGATCAATATGTGTTGCTGTTCGAATAAAATCTTTAGTCAACGGTTGTTCCGGCTTACTAAAAATTTGAATACTTTCTCCATGTTCAATAATTTTTCCATCTTCCATAACCGCTACTTTATTACAAATTTCTTTAACAACTTGCATTTCGTGGGTGATTATAACGATAGTTAAACCTAATTGTTTATTTAATTTTTTTAATAAATCTAAAATCTGCAAGGTAGTTTTGGGGTCCAATGCACTAGTGGCTTCGTCACATAATAAAATTTCTGGGTCATTTGCTAAAGATCTGGCAATTGCCACCCGTTGTTTTTGTCCCCCAGATAACTGGCTGGGATAGGAGTTGATTTCTGCAGAAAGTCCCACTAAATCCAACAATTCATTTACTTTTTGCCGACGATCTTCTTTTGAAACACCAGCATATTTTAAAGAAAAAGCAACATTATCAAAAATAGAACGATGGTTCATTAAATTAAAATGTTGAAAGATCATTCCCATTTTCTTGCGTTTAGCACGCAATTCTTTTGGTTGTAAAGAAGTATAATCTGTTCCTTTTACCTCGACTGTTCCTTCTGTAGGTTGTTGCAATAAGTTGATCACTCGAACCAAGGTACTTTTACCAGCTCCCGAATAACCAACAATGCCATACACATCCCCTTGATCCACTGAAAGGTCTACATTTTTTACTGCAGGTATTTCCCGGTTCCCTTGGCGAAAAGTTACTGATATATCTTTTAATTCGATCATTGTTATCCTCTCCTCATTCATTGATGAAATTCATTTGTATTTTATAAAAAAGTCCTCAAGAAAACAGGGAATTCCTTGTTTTCTTGAGGACGCTTAAAGCGCGGTACCACCTCAATTAAGCTGCATAAACAGCTTCTTCTCACCTGTACATGTCTGTACACACTAGCAAAATATCGGTTGCTCCGTCATCTTCTCGTTATATTAACTTAAAGATGAATCACTCGATGGCCATTTTCAATAAGCTATTTTTCTCCTTCTCAGCTGTCGGAGTTTTCTGTAAAAAAATCGCCTATTTACTTACCATGTCATTGTTATCTCTTATTAAAATAAAAAAAGTCCTTTTACCAGCCTTTGCCAGTAAAAGGACGAATGTTCGTGTTACCACCTTTTGTTCAGAAGTTAAACTTCTCTTACTCCGACATTTCGAATTTTTCGAAAGATCGGTGTTCTTTTTAACGGTTGAACCTCCGAGTACGCCTACTTATCGACATACTATCCTCCCAGGCCATTTTCAACTTTTCATACTTAACTCTTCTCACCAACCAGAGTCTCTCTTTAAAGAATCCAAATTTACTTCCCTGTTCTACAGATATTATTTTTCTTATTAATGTGAACAATATATCGTATCTCAAAAGGAATGTCAATATTAATCTCTAAATTTTTCTTTCATCTCTTGCGTATGCCTCAAAAGATCTTTGAAAGTCTCTTGAATTATCTCTTCATATGCAGGATTGGTCACGGCTTTTTGGACTTGTGACAATATCTTTTCGTAACGTTTTGATGCAAAAAAATCTGTGTCATCATTAGTATTTGTCTGTAAAATATTACTTACAGCTGCTATTCTTTTTTCTAACAATTCAACAATTTGCCAATCTAATCCATCAATTACATCTTGTTGTTGCTTTAATGGCGTCACTTCTTCTGGATCTAATTCAATTGTTTTGATAACTTTTGCTGGATTTCCGGCGATCACTACATTATCCGGAAAAGATTTGGTTACCACGCTGCCTGCACCCACAACGACATTATCACCTAGAGTGACACCCGGTATTATGACAGAGCCTCCACCGATCCACACGTCATTTCCTATAGTAATGGGTTTTCCATCTTCCAGACCACTTTTTCTTTTGATAGGATGCAGTGGATGAGAAGCTGTATATAGTTTAACATTAGGCGCTAACATACAATTATCACCAACAGTAATAGGGCAAATATCAAGTAACACGCAGTCATAATTCGCATAAAAATTTTCGCCCACAGATATATTATAACCATAATCAAAACGAATTGTTTGTTCAACATGGACGTGATCGCCAGTACTACCAAATGTTTCTTTTACCAGTTGATTGCGAAGTTTAGCATCATCTTCATGATTAATTAAAATTTGTTTCTTTCTGGCTGCTTTCCTATCTGTAGCTAATTCTGGATCGGCTGAAAAGTATAAATCTCCAGCAATCATTTTCTCTTTTTCACTACGTTCTGGCATCTTTTCCTCCCATCAATCATTTATATAAAAGTTTTTCAATTACAATTTCTCTATCTATCATACAATAACGAAATCCGTTTGTCTTGGACTTTAACCAAGCAAATTTGATGAAAAAGTTCACAATTTTTGTGACAACTCATATAAAACATGATAAAATTACTTTGATTGAAATAATAAGCGAGGTGAGCAAAATTATGTTAGCAGCTTTTATATATTGGGGTCTTATTTTGATTAATATTGCTTGGTTAGCACTTAGTTTATACTTTTCTATATTCTATCTTGTTCGTAAAGAAAATGGAAACTTATGGGCTTTTGGACTTTTGAATGTTCTTTCAGCAGTTGTGCTCTGGGTCACAATGTTAATTTATCACACCTGGGGCTGGGGTATTACACAATATTCAAGTCTCATTTATTTGATTTTAGGTCTTTTGATTGGATTAACAGTCATACAAGCTATTTTGGGACGTGAACCCAAAAATCCAAAAACGGCATAAGTTATAAAAGTGTTTAATATTTGGGCTGATTTTCAGTTGACAACTACCATTTTTTCTTCTAAAATCAGAACGAGTCAAAATTTGAATAATAGTTACCTTTGAACAGGTAGAGGTCGCAAATTTCATTAACCCTATGGAGTGAAGCAACATGTAGAAATAGGACTAGGGAAATTGGCCGAAACGGTTTTTCATTGCTTTGAATCATCGTTGGGGCGTAAGTAAACAGCTTGCGTACTGTCTTAGCATAAGCTAAGGTGCGCTATGTTTTGTGAGAAGTTTGTTGACAAATTGTCTGCAGTCGTTTTCCAATCATGGAGTACGGCTGCTTTTTCTTTGCGTTGCTTGTATATTTTCAAATATATTGCACAAAAAAAGAGGGAGAATGAAAATATGAGGAAAAATTATTGGCTATTATTAGTTTCTTTATTTATGGTGTTATTTGCAGGCGCAATTACTGCAAATGCAGATGAGAAAACGCCTGACGATCAATTTAGAGTAGGAATGGAAACATCTTATGCGCCTTTTAATTGGACGCAAACCAGTGATGAAAATGAGGCCGTGCCTAAAAGCGGTGATTCGAATTCTTACGCAGGTGGCTATGATGTCCAAATAGCTAAAAAAATCGCTGAAGGAATGGATAAGGAATTAGTCGTTGTACCAATCCAATGGGATGGTTTAGTTCCCGCTTTAAAATCTGGAAAAATTGATGGCATTGTAGCCGGTATGTCACCTACCGAAGAGCGGCGCGAAGAAATTGACTTTACCGATCCATATTATGAATCAGATTTGGTTACCGTAACTCGTAAAGATAGTGAATATGCCGACGCAAAATCACTTGATGATTTAAGCGGCGCCAAAATCACAGCCCAACTAAACACCTTTCATTACTCTGTTATTGATCAAATTCCCGGTGTAGACAAACAACAAGCACAAGATGATTTTTCTGCTATGCGAGTCGCTTTGTCTTCTGGAATTATTGACGGATATGTGAGTGAACGTCCTGAAGGGATTACTGCAACCAATGTAAATGACGATTTGACGATGATCGATTTTGATGAAGGAGAAGGCTTTGAAACTGCACCTGAAGATGTTCAGGTAGCTGTTGGTATGCGTAAAGGCGACCCTGATGTATCCACTGTAAACGACATTTTAAGCGGGATTTCTCAGGATGAGAGAACCCAAATCATGGATCAAGCAGTAGAAGACCAACCTTCATCTTCAAGTGATAGTGACGATGAAAAAGAATCTAGTGGTGGATTGTTTGCAACATTTGGCGATATTATTTCACAATACGGTACGCTTTTCTTAAAAGGTGCTGGTATGACATTACTCATCGCTGTTTTCTCGACAATTGCCGGAACAATAATCGGCTTATTAATAGGAATTTTTCGATCTCTACCAGATTCGGAAAGTCCTCTTTTAGCTGTATTACAAAAAATTGCTAATGGTATTTTACGTATCTATATAGAGATCTTTCGTGGTACGCCTATGATGGTACAAGCCATGGTTATCTTTTATGGGGTCGCCCTACTATTTTCAATCGATATGAACCGAACTGTAGCGGCTTTACTGATCGTATCTGTTAATACGGGCGCTTATATGTCTGAAATTGTACGTGGTGGGATTTTTGCAGTCGATGATGGACAATTCGAGGCTGCACAAGCGATTGGCATGACCCATGGACAAACCATGCGCAAAGTCATTTTGCCACAAGCAATTCGAAATATTTTACCAGCAATCGGTAATGAATCCGTCATTAATATCAAAGATACAGCCGTACTAAGTGTTATTAGTGTAGGCGATCTTTTCTTCCAAGGTTCAGCTGCTGCTGGAACAAATTTACTGTTTTTCCAAACCTTTACCATCGTAGGCGCAATTTATTTAGTTATGACCCTAGCAGCTACCGGGTTATTACGTCTTATGGAAAAGAAAATGGATAGTCCCAATTCCTATACAAAAGTAGAAGAAAGCACCACAGGTCACGAATAGGAGGTCACACATGTCAGCGATTATTGAACTTAAACATTTAAAAAAGAATTTTGGCGCCAATGAAGTCTTAAAAGATATTTCAACTACTGTAAATAAAGGACAAGTTTTAACCATTATTGGTTCCTCCGGTTCTGGAAAATCTACCTTATTACGTTGCATTAATTTATTGGAAAAACCGACAGACGGACAAATCCTTTATAAGGGAGAAAACGTCCTACAAAAAGGTTATAAACTGCCTGAATATCGTACACATTTAGGCATGGTCTTTCAATCATTTAATTTATTTGCCAACATGGACGTGTTAGAAAATTGTACGACCGGACAAACAACCGTTTTGAAAAGAAAGCCAGAAGAAGCTAAAGAAATTGCACTACAAAATCTTAAAAATGTAGGGATGGATCAGTTCGTTGCCGCTAAACCCGCACAACTATCAGGAGGGCAAATGCAACGTGTAGCAATTGCTCGCTCCCTTTCTATGAATCCAGATGTTTTACTCTTTGATGAGCCCACTTCAGCACTTGATCCAGAAATGATCGGTGAAGTATTAAAAACGATCCAGGATCTAGCAGAGACTGGACTGACAATGGTCATCGTTACGCATGAAATGAGTTTTGCAAGAGATGTTTCTGATCGAGTGATTTTCATGGATCAAGGGGTTATCGCCGAAGAAGGAGAGCCGACAGAGTTATTTGATCATCCAAAAGAAGCACGAACACAAAAATTCTTAAAACGAATTCGTTCATAAATAACAAAAAAGAATTGGGACAAAAATCTGCAATATTGTAGAAAATATTAATGTTTCAATTCTTTTTTGTAAGCAAATAATTTAGAAAATAAAAAAAATTTCTTCTTTTCTAATTGCTATTTCTTGTTGGTTTTGTTAAGTTGTTAGTTATAAAACGTGAAAGAAGTTGGTTTATGTGGAAAAAAAGCTATTATTTAGAGATTACTTAACCATTGGTTCCATGCTTTTCGGTTTGTTTTTTGGCGCAGGAAATTTGATTTTTCCCGTTCATTTGGGTCAGGAAGCAGGCGCAAATGTCACTGCTGCTAACTTAGGTCTGTTAGTTACAGGTGTTGGTTTACCTTTTTTAGGCGTTATTGCAATGGGGATTTCGCAAAGTGGCGGTGTGTTTGAATTATCCTCAAGGGTCAATAAGCCTTATGCTTATATCTTTACCATTTTGCTTTATTTGGTCATTGGTCCTTTCTTTGCGCTACCGCGTTTAGCTACGACTTCTTATGAAATTGGGATTGCACCTCATATTCCAAATGGCCAGCAAAGTCTAGTATTAGCAGTTTTTAGTATTTTGTTTTTCATAACAGCTTGGTGGTTTTCCAGAAAGCCTTCAAAAATTTTAGATTATGTTGGTAAGTTTTTAAACCCAGTCTTTTTAGTCTTACTTGCAATTTTACTACTATTAGCATTTACCAACCCTCTAGGAGACGTTACTAGCGCTCCAGTACAAGCTAGTTACCAGAGCGGTGCTTTTTCAGGTGGTTTTATCGAAGGCTATAATACCTTAGACGCATTAGCTTCATTAGCTTTTGGGATTCTAATTATAGAAGCAATAAAAAACCGTGGTATCAAAGATCCTTCGACAGTTGCAGTAGATACGATAAAATCTGGAACTATTAGTATTATATTAATGGGAATTATTTACAGTCTTTTGTCCTATATGGGAACGATGAGTCTAGGAGGATTTTCTGTTAGTGAAAATGGTGGTGTTGCTTTAGCACAACTTTCACAACATTACTTAGGTACTTACGGTAGCATTATCTTAGCGTTGATCGTTATTGTCGCTTGTTTAAAAACAGGGATCGGTTTGATCACCTCATTTTCCGAAACTTTTTCAGATCTGTTTCCTAAAGGAAAATATATGTTTTTTACTGTGTTAGTTAGTGCAATGGCTTGTTTATTTGCCAACGTTGGTTTAACAAAAATCATAGAGCTGGCTACGCCTGTCTTGATGTTCTTATATCCTTTAGCAATGACATTGATTATCCTAGCCATTATTGGTCGATTATTTAATAATGATCCTCGTGTATATCAAATTACCACTTTATTTACCTTAGTGGCTTCCATTATTGATGGCTTAAATGCTGCACCAGCCGTTGTAAGTCAAACAGGAATCGCTCAAACGCTTATTCAGTTGGGTGAACAATATTTCCCTCTATTTGCAATCGGCATGGGATGGGTCTTACCAGCGTTAATTGGTTTTATTATCAGTCTAATCTGGTATGCAATAAATAAAAACAAGCATGCTTAATAATTTAACAAATGTTCTATTTTTCCCCATCAATTTTTGGTGGGGAATTTTTTATAAAAAAATACCCGTTGGCTACTAACCAGCGGGATCGGAGTTAAATGAAAAGTGAAAAAGTTGTTTAAGTTTATTTGCAACTATGATTATAGTGTAAAGTACAGTTGTGAAGATTTTATGATAAAACATTATTAAAAAATATAAATTAGATCATCATCTGTTTATCTTGCAAATTTTACGTTCTCTCCTGTCGGCGTTAAAATACTGATTTTATCAATCCTATCCAATGAGATCATACGAGTTAATTGCGTATTATTTCTTAACTTTATTGCAATTTGATCTTTATTTATCGTTTTCCCCACAACCCATCCGACCAGCACTTCAAATTTATCAACTTTTTCCGTTTTTAATTGTAGTACTAATAAACTATTTTGTACCCTAGCTTCTTGTAATTTTAACTGAATATAAGCTAGTTTTTCTTTTTCTACACGTTTATCATGGTCATCACTTAAAAAAGTATCTAATAATGTGGCAGAATATAGTTGGATAAATTTTCCCAGTTTATTTAAAACTTTAGGCTTTTTTTCCATAACCTATCTTCCTTTCTTGTCCTTAAGACCCTTCTTTAAACCGATTTAACCATGGCTTCATACCTTCCATCAACATTTGATATGTTTTTTCAAATTGACCCGAGTACCATGGATCTGGAATTTCCTGCTTTTGTTTTCCGTTAACAACTTCCATATATAAATGAACCTTGTCCGCTGTTCCTTGTGGTGCTCGAGCAACTAAATCAGCTACATTCTGATTATCCATTCCAATAATCCAATCAAACACATAATAATCTTCATCCGTTATCGGTCGTGAACGCATTGAAGAAAAATCGATACCTTCGCGTTTCAAAATCGCTTGAGTACCGGGATGCGGTAAATTTCCCTGTTCCCAACTACTAGTCCCTGCTGAATCAATGGGTAATATGTGTCCTCTTTCTTTGCTATATTGTTTCATTAACCCCTCTGCCATAGGTGAACGACAAATATTTCCTAAACAGACAAATAAAACTTTTTGCATAAATTTCTCCTTTATTTTATCTCTTATACAAATTTATCTTGATAAGGATATTGGAAATGTTCATAAGAGCGAGCTGTAGCAACTCTTCCTCGCGGTGTACGTTTTAAGAAACCTTTTTGGATTAAAAATGGTTCATACATGTCTTCTACAGTTTCACGTTCTTCTCCAATGTTTACCGATAAGGTATTTAAACCAACCGGCCCACCTTCATATAATTCAATCATCGTTTTGATTAACTTTTGGTCAATATAATCCAGTCCTTCATTATCCACCTGTAACAAGGATAAAGCTCTATCCGCTATTTTTTGATCAATCACGCCATCAGCTTGCACTTGCGCAAAATCACGAATTCTTTTTAGTAAACGATTAGCAACACGAGGGGTGCCACGAGAGCGACGGGCAATTTCTATAGCCCCTTCGTGAACAATTTCTGTTTGAAAAACAGAGGACGAACGTAAAACAATTTCTTTTAAGTCTTTTTCCTCATAATACTCCATATGAGAAATAATTCCAAAACGATCTCTTAAAGGAGCTGAGAGCATACCCGCTCTAGTTGTAGCACCAATTAAAGTAAAAGGTGGTAAAGGAAAATGCACCGGATGACTTGTTGTGCCTTGACCAACCATGATATCAACATAGAAATCTTCCATGGCAGAGTATAACATTTCCTCAGCAACTCTTGGTAGGCGGTGGATTTCATCTATAAATAATACATCACCAGGTTCTAACTCATTCAATGTAGCAATTAGATCTCCTGGTTTTTCAATAGACGGGCCGCTTGTTGTTCGTATATGTACTTGCATTTCATTGGCGATCACCATTGCCATCGTCGTTTTTCCTAAACCAGGCGGGCCATATAACAGGACATGATCAAGCGCTTCTTCTCTATTTTTAGCCGCTTGAATATAGATCTTTAACTCTTCTTTTACCTTATCTTGCCCAATATATTGTGATAATAACTGGGGACGTAATGATTTTTCATAAAGTTCTTCTTCCTGACTTGCGTTTGGTGATCCCATCCGTTCTGCCATACAAGACCCTCCTTTCATTCAAATAAACGCTAATTACTTTTTCATCATGATCTTCAAGGCTTTTCTCAAATATTCATCTGTCGTCATAGCCTCTTCTTCTTTTAACACCTTATAACTCTTTTTAACTTCCTTTTCAGTATAACCTAACGCTTGTAAAGCTTCCATAGCTTCTTCTAAAGCGGGGTTTTCTAAAAGGGATTGGCCAGTATTTTGATTTGTTGCTGGTGCTTCGCCAAGCTTTCCTTGCAAATCCAAAATTAATTGTTGTGCAGTTTTTTTACCCACACCAGGAAACTTAGTTAAAAAATTGATATTAGAAGATTCTATTGCTGTAATCAAACCTTCATGATCTTCATTTGCCATAATCGCTAGACCGCTTTTAGGACCAATTCCAGAAACACTGATTAATCGTAAAAATAGGTTCTTTTCTTCAAGGGTATTAAAACCATACAACGTATGCGCATCTTCACGAATAACTTGATGTACAAAAATTTTCACTTCTTGATTAACTTGACTGCTATATTGATAAGGATTTCCTGCAGCAATTTGATAACCAACGCCATTATTTTCTAGAACAATATACGCTGGGTGGATCTCTGTTAATTTACCGATAATATATTCGTACATAGTTTTTCCTTTCTGCACGTATGTTCCCTTATTATAACACAAAACCATATAAAATAAAAAAATCGCTCCAAATTGAAGCGATTATAAATGATATTTTTATTCTACGTATTTGACGTAATCTTCGTAACCTTTATCTTTCATTTCAGCTAGAGGAATGAATGATAAAGCAGCTGAATTAATACAATAACGCAAGCCACCATCTTCTTTTGGACCATCATTAAAAACATGGCCTAAATGTGAATCAGCTTGTTCACTTCTTACTTCAGTTCGTGGTTGGGCTAAAGTAAAGTCTGCCTTTTCCTGTATGCTTGAGCCAGGTATTGGTTGAGAAAAGGACGGCCAGCCACACCCTGCATCATATTTTTTTGATGAAGCAAAAAGTGGTTCTCCACTTACTACATCAACATAAATTCCCTTTTCATAAAAATCATCATATTCTCCTGAAAAGGGACGTTCTGTCGCATTCTCTTGTGTCACTGCATAGGCAGTAGAAGAAAGTTGTTCTTTTAAATTATTTTTTGTTTGTTTAAACATTTACTCACCCTCTTTAAGTCCATTTTCTCTTGTTTAAATCAATTTGTCTAATATTACGCTTTTTTCATTTTTACTAATCGAGTAGGGCGAATTTAATCGCCCTCTCACGTCACCGGACGTACGGTTCCGTATCCGGCGACTCCATTATGAATTGCTATTATGTCTTGCCTGATAATAATCTAAACAACTTACTAGTCCTGCTTGGGCTAGTTTTTGTTTAGATATGGCTCTTTTAACGCAGGTCTGGTTCACTATCCATTGATAGTGATTTCCTGTATAAGATGTTAGTTTTGCCAAATCTTTGTTTACTCCTAATTTTTGTAATCCCCATTGTCTTTTAGAAGGAACTTTCCACATCTTCCATATCACAGTACGCAACCGTGTTCTCAAATGGGCATCAATCTGGCTCATTCTCTTCTTCATGGACGATTTTGAGAAGTAATTAATCCAGCCTCGGATCACTTCGTTCAACTTTTTTAGTCGATCTCTAAAATGAACCGACCAATTCCTTTGAGTGAGCTGTTTGAGTTTTCTCTTAAATTTGCGTATAGACGCTTCATGGGGGCGACTCTTCCAACTTTGGGCTTTCGAATCATAATAGAAGCCAAAGCCTAAATATTTTAACTTGCGAGGTCGAGTGATCTTCGATTTCGTCCCGTTGACTTTAAGCCCTAACTTATTTTCCAGCCAGTGTGTGATCGAATGCAACACGCGGTTTGCACTTGCTCGACTCCGTACTAGAATGATACAATCGTCCGCACTAT
>NZ_JAKEIT010000002.1 GCF_021474685.1 Tetragenococcus halophilus
TTATAATATAAAACTCTAGAATTAATTATACATAATGTATAATTTAGGTTATACTTTATGTATAATTTATGCTATAATAAATAAAAGAGGTGAGCAATCATGGAAATTATGAGAAAACGCGGTAAAATTAAGAAGTGGGGAAATACTAAAGGAATTGTTTTACCTAAAGCGATTTTGTCTAATGCCGATTTAAAAAATATTGAAAATGTCAATATAACAGTGGAAACACAGCCTGATGGGAAAAAGCGAATTGTTATTGAAGATGTGACAGAAGATAAAAAAGAATTATTAGAAGATTTAGTAGGTACTGTTAGTTTACCTAAGGATTTAGATGTGAAAACAGAAAGAGCAGAAAGAAAACAGAAACGGTTGGTAAAACATGAATTGCATCATTGACATTAATGTAATATTAGATGTACTAGCAAAAAGAGAAGAATTTTATAAACAATCGAAAGAAGTTTATATGTTATCTGTCTATGGCGTGATTAAGGGATATATAACCGCAAATATGATCACAGATATCTATTATATTCTAGAAAAATATGGTTCGGAAAACGCAAAGAACGAAGTTAAAAAGTTATTACAATTAAATGAAGTGCTTTCTGTAACAGAATTGGATTGTATCAATGCGTTGGAATTAAGCGGGGAAGATTATGAAGATAATTTGATTATAGCTACGGCAACTCGTAACGGTGTAGAAAGCATTGTTACTAGAAATGTTGATGACTATCTTAACAGTGGATTAATTGTCTATACGCCTGAAGAATTAATTCATAAGTTTAAATAATATGCTTTATTAGAAGCGTTGTGCATTCTAAAAAGCATATTATTTTTTTAGTGTTGTTTTGTTAAAAAATTTAGATAAACTTCATTTAAAGTTCAGCGTGTGTTAAAACTGATTTGGGAGGTGTTGGCATGGTATTAACTTCTTTATATTTTACAGATGAGCAATATCGAGAAATTAAAGAATTAGCTGAGTTTGAGAGTGTTTATGTAACCGAATTCATGAAACGAACGATTTTAGATCGAGTACAAAATGAGAATGATTATTATGAAGCGGTTCAAAATTTAAAAGAGAGTCATGGTGAAACTGTATCTAGAGGTGAGGTTAAACGGAGATTAGATTTGATATGATATGAAGACATATAAACACTAGCCGAGGACTATTAAAGACTTATAGCTTATTAATAGTCTATTTTTTGAGTTGTTATTTAGTCTAATAAATTTATTAATGAATTTATCTTGAAAAAGAGTCTAAAAACGAAGGGAAGTCAATAAAAAGTCCCTTCATTTTGTGGTGAATGAATGTAAGTACATAGAACTTCCCTTCCTTTTATTTACAATAAAGGGAAGTTTGCTGAAGTTACCTTGGTTTGGACATTTTTGTTAAAATTCAGAGGAAAAAAGATTTCGGAGAATATGGTAAAATGGACGCAAAGGAGTGAGTGATAGTGATGGAAGAAGAAGCAAACGTTGAGGAGATAAAAAAGCAGAACAAACAGCTACTAGATGAATTTGAACAAGAGTTGATTGATAAAAAGCTTAGTGCGAAAACTATTTATAAACATGTGAATAATATTGATTTTTATATTAATACTTTTCTGCTTTACGATGAGTTCGTGGAAGCCAAAAAAGGAACTTTGTTTATTGGAGAGTTTCTGGGTTACTGGTTTATTAAAAAAGCGATGTGGTCAAGCGTTAAACAAATCAATGAAAATGCTACAAGTTTAAAAAAGTTCTATACTTTTCTGTATAAAAGAGGAGATATTAGGAAAGAAACGTTGGATTCACTTAAGGAAAGAATTAAATTGGAAAAACCGCAGTGGCATGTTGAGATGCGACGTTATGATTTTCCGTTTATATAAATTGTGGTTAAAAAATTTAGAAATTTTGTAGTCAATATTTGGATATCAAGGACATAAGGAGTGAAATTCATGGTAGAGAAATACGATACTGTTGTGATTGGTGCGGGTCCAGCTGGCACGGCGGCGGCTTCTTCTTTGAAAGCTCAGGGACAAAAAGTAGCTATTGTGGAAGAAGATCTGTGGGGCGGTACTTGTCCAAATCGTGGCTGTGATCCTAAAAAAATCTTATATGCTGCAGTAGAAGCAAAAGAAAAAGCGGATCTTTTAGCAGGGCAAGGATTAAATACGCAAAATTCGATCAATTGGGCAGACTTAATGGCGAATAAGCGAGACTATACCAAACAAATAAGTCCGGGTACCCATGATAGCCTTGCAAATAATGGGATTGAAACGATTAATGGTCATGCGCATTTTGTCGATCCACACACGTTAAAAGTTGGGCAACAAACAATTGAAGCTCAAAACGTCATTATCGCTACTGGTTTGCGTCCACGTATTTTAGACATCAAAGGCAAAGAATTTTTACAAACAAGTACAGACTTTTTAGATTTAGATGAAATGCCAGAAAGTATTACAATCCTAGGTGGCGGATATGTTGCTTTTGAACTTGCTGGAATTGCCTCTTCTGCAGGAGCAAAAGTCACATTGATTCATCATAATAATCGTCCTTTGAAGGCTTTTCCAAAAAAATTAGTGAAGAAACTTTGTGATCAGTTGTCCGAAAATGGCGTGGAAATCGTTTTTGATAAAGAAATCACGGAAGTTCAAGAGGACAATGCAAGTTATCGAGTAATAGGCAATGATTTTGATAAGAAAACAGACAAGGTATTTGCTGCAGTGGGTCGAATTGCTAATGTGGATCAACTAGGACTAGATCAGATTGGCGTTGAATATTCAAGTAAAGGTGTTAAGGTAAATGAACATTTACAGTCAGACGTGTCACATATTTACGCAATCGGCGATTCAGCAGCTTCTCCCGTGCCTAAGCTGACACCTGTTGCTGGATATGAGGCGAACTATGTAGTAGGACAAATTTTAGGAGACCACGCGGAAATTGAGTATCCATATATTCCAACCATCATCTTCTCCTTGCCGAAATTGGCTCAAGTAGGCGTAACGGTAAATCGAGCGCAAGAAGACACAGAGCGGTATGAAGTAAAAACTGTTCCTATGGAGGATTGGATTACCTATAAACGACAACATGAAAAACAACCTCTGGTACAATTAGTTATCGATCAAAAGAACGATCAAGTAGTAGGTGCTGCTTGTTTGAGTATGGAAGCTGATGAGATGATTAATTATCTAACGTTGTTAATTAAACACGGATATTCCGCAGAAGATGTCAGCCAAACGCCTTTTGCTTACCCAACAATAGCAAGTGACATTCAGTATTTGTATTGAATTATTTGAGATAAAGTATATAAAAAAGGTAAAGATAGGGGGAATGCTATGAAGCTTCCCTCTATTTTTTCATAGATAAAGAGAACTTCCGCCAGCCCTTATTATCCATAAATGTATTAATTAGACTGCTTGTATTTTTTAAATTACAATATAAAAACCAAATGATTAGAAATATATAGAAAAATTATAATATATTCGAATTAATTTGAAATACATGGTAAAATATATATGAGTTTCGAATTAATTCGAAAGTAGGTGGAAATATGATACAAAGAACGAGTTATTTAGAAAAATTAAATCGAGTCAAAGATAAGCAAATTATTAAAGTATTGACGGGTGTACGCCGTTGTGGGAAGTCCACAATTTTACAAATGTTTCGGCAACAATTACTTGATGAAGGAATTGGACAATCTCAGATTATTTTTATTAATTTTGAGGACTTAGCGAATGAAAAATATCTAGATTATCATGAGTTGCATCGTTACTTGGATAATTTTATGGATAAAAATCAGAAATATTATATTTTTTTAGATGAAATTCAAGCAGTGCCTCATTTTGAAAAAGTATTGGATAGTTTCTTTATTCGTTCTAACGTGGACCTTTATGTTACTGGTTCTAATGCATTTATGTTATCTGGAGAGTTAGCTACATTACTTTCTGGACGCTATATTGAAGTACGTGTTCATCCTTTATCCTTTAAAGAATATCATAGTGCCTTTAACGGAGATGTGACTACAGATTTTCAAAATTATCTTAATTTTGGAGGTTTTCCTTTTGCTGTCCAATTAGAAGATGAAAAAACATTTGAAGATTATGTCGATGGTATTGTTAATACTGTATTAATTAAAGATGTCCTACAACGTAAGCAACGTAGTGATAGCACTTTGGTTGAACAAATGGCTCGTTTTTTAACAGATACTGCTGGCAACTTAGTTACTGTTAGAAAGATTGCGAATACGTTAACTTCGATGGGAGAAAAAACAACTAGTGATACAGTTTTGTCTTACTTATCAGCATTTCTCGATGCCTATTTGTTTTATCGGTGTGATCGCTATGATATTTCCGGGAAAAAGTACCTATCTATTAATTCCAAATATTATCCTGTCGATATGGCTCTACGTTATGCACTTTTAGGAACAAAACGAGTAAATATTGATAGTTGCTTAGAAACTGTTGTATTTTTAGAATTATTACGTCGCGATTATGAAATTTATGTAGGAACGATTGAAAATACTGAAGTTGATTTTGTGGCAATTAAGCAAGGTGTTAAGGAATACTATCAAGTTTCTTATACAGTAGTTGACGATGAAACGTACAATCGGGAAGTATCTGTATTAAAGAAAATCAAAGACGATTACCGAAAGATTTTATTGACTGCTGATCCAGGTTATGCAAATGATGAAGGCATTGAACAAGTCAATGTTATTAATTGGCTTTTGGATGAAGAATAGTAAAAGAGTAAGAAATTTAATAGAACAGCAATCTTGTTAAAATTATTACAGAATAATCTAAACCTCTTTGCTAAAAAGTAAGTATAATTTCGGTTGTTTATTCAAAATCAATTGTATTTTCAGTCGTTTTATTTTACAATTGAAAGCGTTAAAATTATAACAGTTAAAAAAACTGTTTAAATATAAGGAGGGCAATTAGTGAAAAAGAACTTTATTGTTTTATTACTGCTTTTAGGAGGAGTATTAACCGCTTGTACTAACAACGAAGAAAATAGTGCAGAAGAGGATAACAGTTGGCAAAATGTGGAAGAAGAAGGTCAATTAACAGTAGCAACATCTGGGACCTTGTACCCTTCTTCATTTTATAACGATGATAACGAGTTAGTAGGATACGATGTAGATGTTGCGAAAGAGGTAGCTGATCGGTTAGATGTTGATATTGAATTTGAAGAATACAACGTTGATGGACAAATTTCTTCACTTCAGAATGAAAACACTGATTTTGCGGCAAATGATTTTAGCTTGAACAGTGATAGGGAAGAAAATTTCCTTTTATCTTCACCGATAAAGTATTCATTTGCAAGTTTAATTGTGCGAGAAGAAGATGATTCAGGAATTGCTTCTTTAGAAGATTTAGAAGGAAAGAAAGCTGCGGGTGAGCCTAATACTAGTTATATGAGAGCAGCCGAGCAATACGGGGCTGAATTAGTTACTTATGATAATGCTACAAATGAGCAATATTTGACTGACGTTGCTAACGGACGAACTGATACGGTCGTTAATGATTATTATCTGCAAAAGATGACCACGGAAACTTTGGATGATATTCCAGTAAAAATTTTAGATGATGTCTATTTTAACTTAGATCATAATGGCTTTTTATTTGATAAAGAACATGAGGCTTTGCATGAAAAAGTAAATGAAGTATTAGCTGAAATGAAAGACGACGGCACGCTTAAAGAAATTTCAGAAGAATATTTTGATGCGGATGTCTCAGAAAAGCCGGATGTGGAAAATATTGAACAGGTAGATGTTGAATAATGTATATTCCAGGACTTGATTTTGCGTTGATGTGGGAATCGCTCCCTTTTATCCTACAAGGTTTGTCTTATACTTTAGGGATTGCGTTTGCCTCACTCATTCTAGGAAATTTTTTAGGACTTTTATTAACATTACTTAACTTAATTCCCAGTAAGATTTTACGAGGAATCGTTCGTTTATGGCTTTCCTTTTTTAGAGGCGTGCCGGCCTTAGTACTATTGTTTATTCTCTATTTTGGATTACCTTATCAACTTCATCCCTTAACTGCTTCGATCACTTGTTTTACTTTAACTAGCAGCGCATTTATGGGAGAAATTTATCGGGGTTCTATTTTAGGAATTGACTCGGGCCAATGGGATGCTGCTTACGCTTTAGGTTTTAATTTCACGAAAACGATGCGTTTGATTATTATGCCGCAAGCCTTCCGAATTTCAGTACCAGCGTTAAGCAATGTGGCAATGGATATATTAAAAGGAACTTCACTTGCTGCGATGATTACCATACCCGATATCTTTCAGAATGCCAAAATCGTAGGAGGACGTTCATTTGATTTTATGTCGATGTATGTCTTAGTAGCTATTATTTATTGGGTTCTATGCTTGGTAATTCAGGCGATTCAACAACGTTTGGAAGGATATTTTGCTAAGCGATATGGGATGTCTTTTAGGGTGAAAAAAATGTAAAATAAACTTACTAATAAAGAGTGGGAAGACTGACAAAAGTTCCTTCACTTGATATGGTCAGTAGTGATATTTAAAAATAGCTCAGCTATGTTTCTTTTTTAGAAATAGTTGAGCTCACTAGTGGTGCATTAATATAATCAGAATATTCAGATTTTAACTTTTTCTAAAAAATGACAAAAAAATCAAATGCTTACGCAAGGGATGACTTTTCCAGAAAAAATTTTTTCATTATTTATCTGAATACTGTTGCAACGACGACAAATGCTATTTCGTCACGTAGGAACGAGTAATACCCACAATTCTTCAAAAGGTTGAAAAAGCAGATGTTTTAATAGGCGCTTGATTTGGAACGGGGATTTCTTACTTCCTGTCTCTACTTTGAGTAAATACGTCAATAGACTGGCAATCATGGCGAGAATGATTTGATTGCTTACCCCTTTTTCACTGTGTGAAAATAGCTTTTTAATCGTCATATGTTGCTTGATATGCTTAAAAAATAGTTCAATTTGCCATCTCGCTTTGTACATGTCGGCCACTTCTTGGGCGGTCACATCAAAACGGTTGGTGACAAAGCGTAATTGTTTTCCTTTTTCATCCTGAATCGTGACCAAGCGAAACGGGGAAGTTAAATAAACCTGAGTGCCTAACACTACCATTTGGTCACGCAAAATGTTTTTACTCTGAGAAGGTTCATAAGTTTCTAGGACATGAACTTTGGCGTTTTTCTTCACTCTTGTGACGAAAAAGTAGCCGTCAGCTTCCATCTCGTCCAGTCGCTCGTAATCAATATAGCCACGATCAAAGATATAGGTCGCTTCCGGTTGATTGACAAAAACTTCTAAGTGATTGTCATCATGTTCAACCGCATTCGTGACTTCAAACTGATCCGGATACAAGTGTTCTTTATCCATAAAACAGAGTTTTAAGTGCAGTTTGATCCCCGCTTTGGTTGAGCGAAAGTCCGCCCAAGGGTACCGAGTGGTATTTAACGGAAAGGTGGAAGAATCCACGAGATAGAGTGCGTTTCGTTTGGTCACCGGTATTTTTGACCGTACTTTCTCCAGTAATTGGGCGAAGATCGCCCACAAAATTTCGTCATCCATCTGGGCGAGCTCACGGGAAAGCTGCGAATGACTAATGGCATCTAACGCCATGGTCTGTTGTAGATCAGGCGAAACAAACGCTGTATCTATTTCACGTAAACTTTCGCACTCATTGTCGATGCCATAGAGAAACACTTTCAAAAAGTGTTCAAAATCAAACTTTTTATGATACTTGTCGGCTTGCGAAATTTTCTCACGAATAGAAAAAGGTAAATTTTTGAAATTTATGTTCGAAAGCCATTTATTAAAAGCTGAAATTGTTTTATACTTATCCATGTTGTTGTCCTTTGTATTGGTCTTGGATAAGTCATCCAAGCTCAGTATAAAGGATTTTTTTATGGATGGAAATAGTGTGAAACATAATGAGTGAATTTAAAATGTTTCATGCACCACTAGTGAGTTGAGCTATTTGTTACATTTTGATAATTTTTTGTATCTTTATCAAATTAGTTTTATTTAAAAACTAGTTAAATGATTGATGATTAACAATAAAAGACGGCTACAAAACTTTATAATTTGGGGATTTTTATTAGTAAAAACTATTTTTGATAAACGTTTGACATTTTATATCGGGTATAGTATAAATATAAAAGCGATTTCGTTTTAACGAGAAATTTAGTAGATTACGTTATTTAATTTTATATAACAAAAAAGAGGAGGTATTAATAAAGCGCTTTAAAAAAGAGATTTAAGTGAATTTAGTAGCATGTTATAGGTTTATAGATAATAATTATTATAGTAATTTATTATTTTAGCAGTGTTTATATGAGTTATTTGTTCAAATATATCGATCGCAATAAATTTTTGTTATTTATTGTACGAAAAAGGGAGTTAAATAAAAATGATGCAAAAGATTCAGCGTTTCGGAGGAGCAATGATCGCTCCAGTTTTATGATTTGCTTTTAATAGTATTGTATTAGCATTTGCTATTGTATTTCAGGATCCTGAAATTATGGGTGGATTAGCGGCTGAAGGGACTTTTTGGACGGATCTTTGGTCCGTTATTGAAGCTGGAGGTTGGGTTGTCTTTGACCACATGGAACTACTATTTGTTATAGGCTTACCTATAGGTTTAGCAAAAAAAGCCAACGCACGCGCGTCTTTAGAAGCTTTTATCATTTATATGACTTGGAATGCATTTATTAATGCTATATTACAAGTTTGGAACTTTGGTGTAGACCTTAATGATACTGAAGCTCTTGGTGTAAAAGCAATCGGAGGTATCGAAACATTAGATACCAATATTATTGGTGCCCTTTTAATTTCTGGTATGGTTATCTGGTTACATAATAAATTTTATGATACACCACTACCTGAATGGATTGGAATTTTCTCAGGATCTGCTTTTGTGGTTATCATAGGTTTCTTTGTGACACTGCCTTTAGCTTTTTTAACTGCTTGGTTATGGCCGATGTTACAAGGTTACATGTTCCAATTACAAGACTTGCTAGCAGGCAGTGGCACAGCTGGTGTTGGGTCTTTTGTTTTTCTAGAAAGAATACTTATTCCAACAGGACTTCATCACTTTATTGCCCAACCATTTAAATATGGACCAGCAGTTGTTGATGGTGGACTCACCAATTTTTGGTTTGAAAATTTAGCTGATATTTCAGATTATAGTGGTACTTTAAGAGATCTTGTACCTCAAGCTGGTTTTGGTTTAAATAGTATGCCGAAAGTGTTTGCTCCGATTGGAATTGGCGCAGCATTTATTGCAACATCTAAACCTGAACAAACAAAACAAACGATCGCTCTAGTTGTACCAACAGCTGTAACTGCTGTTTTAACTGGAATTACAGAACCATTTGAATTTACCTTCTTATTCTTGGCACCGCAATTGTATGTTGTTTATTGTTTACTAGCCGCGGCAATGGCGATGACAGTATATGCTTTTGGTGTTTCATTAGTCTTAGGTGGTGGACTCATATCGTTTTTCCCAAGGTTCATTATACCTTTATCAACCAATCATATGGATGCCATTATTATATTCTTTATTGTTGGTTTAGCTTTTTCAGCATTGTACTTCCTTATTTTCCGCTGGTCAATATTGAAATTTGACATCAAAACACCTGGTCGAGATGTCACTGGGGAAGTGAAGTTGCATACCAAAAAAGACTGTAAAGCGAAAAAGGCTGCAGAAGCTACTAACGATCAAGAACCAATAGCTAGCGGGACTTCGCCAGTAAGACAAAGTAATAACCCTAACGCTAAAAAAGCGACGCACTTTTTAGAAGGACTAGGCGGTTCAGAAAATGTCACAGATATTAATAATTGTGCAACTCGTCTTCGTGTATCAGTTGCTGACGAAAGTAAGATTTTGGATGACGCATTCTTTAAAAGTGGGGGTGCCCATGGCGTTGTTCGTAATGGCACGGCTATTCAGGTAATTGTAGGGTTAGATGTGCCGAAAGTAAGAGAATTTTTTGACGAGATAGTTGAAGATGAAAGTTAATGAAATGATTTTTTATGATAGTATATACTTGAAAATAAAAAAAATAGAAAATTATCGTTGTTAGAGGTGCAATATGAAAATACTTTTGCTATCAGATATTCATAGCAATGCTGTTTCGTTACGTAAAGTTTTAGAAAACGAAAAAGATGTAGATAAAATTTTATGTGCTGGAGACCATGTGGATTATGGGCTTTATCCCAAGGAAGTATTGTCAATGGTTGCTGGGTACAATATTACCAGTGTTAGAGGGAACCATGATGATCATATGCTTAAAACTTGGGAAGAAATAAAACAAGGTGTAAAGCAAGATGAATTTAAATGGATTCATCATAACGCGGATATTTTAAATCAAGCAGATATTGACTTTTTAAGAAGTTTTCCTAAAACAATTTCTTTTGATTTAGGTAACATAGGTTACGTACTTCAACACCAATGGAAAGAAAATTCCTATGAAACCATTCAAAGCGAATATCATTTTGATCAATTTTGGGAAGAGCATTATACAGGAAGACTTCAGGGAAATTTCGAAAAAAGAATTATTTTTGGTCATACTCATAGACAAGGCATACATTACGTTAATAATAATAAGCTTTGGCTTAACCCTGGGAGCTTGTCGTACAGAAGACCTGATGATCCTACAAAAGATGCTCATTATATGATACTGCAAGATGAAAATATTATATTTAAACAAACCCCTTACGAAAAAGCTAAATTGATGAATGAAGTAAACAAGTGGAAAGGAAAGATCAAGCAAAAAGATATGGACGTTGCTTTGTTTTTCTTTGGGGAAGATGAAAGATAAATTATTTTGTAAAGCTACAATTTAATACCCAGTAAAAGTTTCAATTAAAAAGATTGTGTTGTATTTTCAATGATGCGGCGCAATCTTTTTATTTGGTTTTCGTTGTGTTACAGCGTAAGTTTGGATATAATTAGGATAAAAAATGATGAAGTTATTTTTTTGTGTAAAATTCTAGGAGGAGTTATATGTCAGAGAAAAAAGCCACTACAATTTATCAAGCATTATGGAATAGTGCTGATATCTTACGTTCGAAAATGGACGCAAGTGATTATAAAGATTATTTATTAGGGTTAATCTTTTACAAATATCTTTCAGATACAATGTTATATCATGCTGCTGAACTATTAGAAGAAGAACCAACTGATCTAAAAGAAGCGCAAAAAATATATACTGAGGCTTATAATGACTCAGAAACACAAGATGATTTAATGGATGCCTTAATGTTTGATTTTTATTATACGCTTGAACCACAACTAACATTTACAGCTTTAGTTGAAGCGATACATAAAGGAAATTTTCAATTAGAGGACTTAGCGCAAGGTTTTCGTAATATTGAACAAAGTAGCGAATTGTACGAGAACTTATTTGAAGATGTGGATTTGTATTCAAGAAAACTTGGATCAACCGCACAAAAACAAAATCAAACGATTGCTGAAATAATGAAAGAAATCGATACATTAGATATTGCTCACGAGGGGGACGCGTTGGGCGACGCTTATGAGTACTTGATCGGTCAATTTGCTTCAGCTTCTGGTAAAAAAGCCGGAGAATTTTATACGCCTCAAGCAGTTTCACGTTTGATGACTCAGGTTGTATTACAAGGAAAAGAAGATCAAAAAGGCTTTAGTGTATACGATCCTACAATGGGATCTGGGTCATTATTATTGAATGTCAAAAAATTTACAAATGAACCAGGAACCGTTAATTTCTTTGGGCAAGAACTTAATACTTCTACTTATAACTTAGCGCGTATGAACATGATTCTGCATAACGTATCTGCTGCAAATCATCATTTACATAACGGCGACACGTTAGATGCAGACTGGCCGACAGAAGAACCAACGAACTTTGATGCTGTGCTTATGAATCCGCCATATAGCGCGAAGTGGTCGGCAGATAAAGGATTTTTAGACGATCCACGTTTTTCTATGTATGGTGTTTTAGCGCCAAAGTCTAAAGCCGATTTTTCTTTTCTTTTACATGGCTATTACCATTTGAAAGATTCTGGTGTGATGGCAATCGTATTACCGCATGGTGTTCTATTTCGTGGTGGAGCGGAAGGAAAAATTCGCAAAGCCTTACTTGAAAATGGCTCGATTGACACTGTGATTGGGTTACCAGCTAATATATTTTTTAATACAAGTATTCCAACAACCGTTATTGTATTAAAAAAAGACCGTGATAATAAAAACGTATTGTTTATTGATGCATCTAATGAATTTACTAAAGGAAAAAACCAGAATGTATTAGAAGATGAACATATTGATAAAATTATTGACACTTACAAAAAGCGGGAAGATGTAGATAAATTTGCTCACGTGGCAGATTACGATGAAATTGAAGAAAATGATTTCAACTTGAATATACCACGTTACGTTGATACTTTTGAGGAAGAGGAGCCAGTGGACATGTCAGCTCTTAGTCAAGAAATCATTGATCTTGATAAAGAAATCGAAAAAACGGAAGCTGATATTTCTTCTATGATTGATGAGCTTGCTGTAACTGAAGACTCAAAAGAGTTTATTGAAGCAGCTAAGGCGGTGTTTAATCATGAGTAAAGAAGAAAAAAGAGCGCCAGAAGTGCGTTTTGAAGGGTTTCATGACGATTGGAAACAGCGTAAGTTGGGAGATATTTCTGAAAAAGTTACAGAAAAAAATAAGGATAAAAAATTTACAGAGACATTTACTAATTCAGCAGAATATGGGATCGTCCCACAAAATGATTTTTTTGATAAGGTAATTTCAAATTCGAAAAATATTAGTAACTATTATATAGTCCAAAACGATGATTTCATTTATAATCCGAGGATTTCTAATTTTGCACCGGTTGGACCAATAAAACGAAATAAACTTAATAAAGTTGGTGTTATGTCGCCATTATATTATGTTTTTAGAACAAAGAATATAGACTTGACTTTTCTAGAAAAATTTTTTGATACAAGTTACTGGCATAGATTTATGAAATTAAATGGTGATACTGGAGCAAGAGCGGACAGATTTGCTATTAAAGATTCAGTTTTTAAAGAAATGCCGGTTCCGTACCCTAGTAGCGATGAACAAACTAAAATTGGAAATTTATTAAAACAAATTGATCGTACTATCGCTCTTCATCAACGAAAATTGGAAAAGTTACAAAAACTTAAAAAAGCAGCATTGCAGTCTTTCTTTCCTAAAAAAGATGAATTAATGCCTAAAGTAAGGTTTGCTAACTTTAGCGGTCTATGGAATCAGCGTAAGCTTGGAGAAATGGGTGATACATTTGCGGGTCTATCTGGGAAAACAAAAAAGGATTTTGGACATGGTAATACGAAATTTATTACATATGTAAATGTATTTAAAAACCCTATTTCTGACCCTAAGGGAACTGAAAGCATAGAAATTGATAATAAACAAACCGAAGTTAGATATGGAGACATTTTTTTTACAACGTCCTCTGAAACACCAGAAGAAGTTGGCATGTCATCAATTTGGCTTGAAAATACTGAGAATGTGTATCTTAATAGCTTTTGTTTTGGATATAGACTTAATATTAAAAATGATCCTTATTATCTTGCGTTTTTATTACGTTCATCAGTTATTAGAAAAAAACTTATGCTTTTAGCTCAAGGGATTTCTCGTTATAATATATCTAAAAAGAAAGTAATGGAGATAACAATTCCAATACCAACTCTTGAAGAGCAAAAGCATGTCGGGTTGTTTTTAAAAAAAATTGACAATACTATCACTCTTCATCAACAAAAATTAGAAAAACTACAAAATTGTAAAAAATCTTTTTTACAAAAAATGTTTATTTAAAATTATCCTTTCATATTTACCAAAACCTCGCAATAATAGTAATGATGAATAGTCATCAAATATTATTAGGAGGTTTTTTTATGGTAAGAAATAAGCAGAAAGAACAATTATTTCATAAGTATTTTGAGGAATGGATCGATTTATATAAAGTAGGTGCAGTTAGAACAGTTACGTTAAGAAAATATCGTATGACTAACCAACGAATTATTGAACTAGCACCAAAATTACGAATGAAAAATTTGAATCGACAGAGTTATCAATTGCTTTTAAATGAATATGCTAAAACTCATGAGAAACAGACAACAATGGATTTCCATCATCAAATTAAGGGAGCAATTTTAGATGCAGTAGACGAAGGAATACTGGATAAAAATCCTACTAGAAAAATAGTAATTAAGGGAAAAGAAGCTGCACAAAAAAACACAAAATTTTTGAATCAATTTGAATTGCAACTATTGCTAAAAAAATTAGATTTAAAAAATGAAGTAAACTGGGATTGGTTTATTTTGCTACTGGCTAAGACTGGTTTACGTTTTTCAGAAGCGCTCGCACTTACTCCTAACGATTTTGATTTTTCTACACAAAAAATAAATATAAATAAGACTTGGAACTATAAGACTTCCAAAGGTGAATTTCAACCGACAAAAAACGAATCTTCGAATAGAAAAGTACAGTTAGATTGGCAAATCGCTATGCAACTTTCTCAATTAATAAAAGATTCTAATGAAGGTGAACCAATCTTTGCTAGTAAGAGGGTCTTTAATTCAACAGTAAATAATCGTTTAAAAGTTTTATGTCATAAAGCAAATGTTCCGGTGATAACTGTACACGGATTGCGACATACACACGCTTCACTGTTACTTTTTGCTGGAGTATCTATCGCTAGTGTAGCTACTCGACTAGGTCATTCTAGTATGGCAACCACGCAAGAAACTTATTTGCATATTATTCAAGAATTGGAAAATCAGGATAATGATAAGATTATGCGACATTTAGCTATGTTGATATAAAAGCAAAAGTTCCAATAGAGTACTTTCTTTGTGTACTCTATTGGAACCCTCCTATATGAACATTTTTTGTAAGAGTGCGCTTTTTAACATTTGTAACTTATCTAATTTAGTTTGATACAGTAAAATAATGGTTTCTAACTTTTTAAAGAAAGCACCTATTTTAGCTTGTTCTTTTTTATTTATTGGAAAATAAAATTTGAAATCATTTATTTCTTTTGAAGAAATATTTGGTTGAGCACCAGCAACTAAAACTGTTTTCAATTGAACATTAAATAAAAAGGACTGAACAACAATTGAAATAAATGAATAGTCAACTATGCCTAAGTCTGTAAAATAACCAACACGTTGATTTTGATAAAATTTTTTATTTGTCCTATCTTTTAATAAAGCAACTTTTCCAGTGGTTGCACCAGACATTGCTAGTATAATTGCTCCATCATATAAAACATAGCCTTCATCACTTTTTTGTTCTTGATAATAAGCATACGTTCCTCCAACGAAACCATCTGAAAGAATATTTGAAATTCGTACGATTGGGATACCAGTTTTTTTAAATTGTGAACTTTGAAAAGCAGATCCACCTCTCAGAGGAGTTACATCACCTAATTTACGCTGTTTCCATATATCATTAAAATTAGTAAATCTTGCTTTCGGTTCTATTTCATCTTTTTTGGGAAACAAAAATTGTAACGCTGCTTTTTTTAATGACTGTAGTTTAGATAACTTCTCCTGATGAAGAGCGATAGTGTTGTCTAATTTATTAATAAATATACCAATTTTACTTTGTTCTTCATAGCTTTTAGGAACTTTCAAATCGGTTGAAAAGAAATCAGAAGGCGAAATGTTTAATAAGCCATGGTTCCTCACTCCCTCTGCCGCATGTTTATATACTTCGTGGTACCAATGAGTAGAGTCGTAATACTTTGCAAGAAAGTCAGAATTTACATAAGTTGGATTAAAAACGACATAAAGAGTGGATAATATACCTTTTTCATACTTTTCAAGACGTTTAACAGCACCCAAAGGATAACCATTTGAATATGATTTATTATATGCAAATTCTCCTTTCTTTAGCAGATAATAATTACTAACGTTTCGACTTGCGACGATTTTGGTAAAATATTCGTTTTGATCTACAAGACCATCTTGGGCAGAAATTGTTAATGGTAAAGTTGAGTCTAAATTTTTATTTTTGCGTGTAACTCTTTCGACCAACTCTCCCAACTTACGCTGTTTCCACGTAGGAACCGCTTTCAAATAGATTTTCTACTTATTTTTTTAAAGCGACTATTGTTCTTGAATTTTGCTGTGATAAACTAATAATTGTAAAACAACAAATAAAATTTTACATAACCTTTGAAAATGAAAAAGCTTTAAGGAATTAGATGGGGTGAGGTAGTTGGTACAATTTACAGCAGAACAAGAGTTAGAAAATAATTTAATTAAACAATTAATCAGTGGAATATCCCAATGGACATACCGCGAAGATCTACGTACAGAAGATGAACTTTGGGAAAACTTTCGTAAGAAATTGGAAGCGAATAATAAAGATGTTTTGAATGGTGTGCCTTTGACAGAGCAAGAATTTCGTCAAATACAAAATCAATTACAATTTCCAAATTTTTATGAAGCTGCACGCTGGTTAAGTGGAGAAAATGGGATTGCAAAAGTTCAAGTTCAACGTGAAGATGCTGCCTTAGGTACGATTCGCTTGCGTGTGATTAACCGTCAAGATGTGGCAGGAGGTTCGTCTTCTTATGAGGTGATCAATCAATTTAAGTCAAATAAACGTTCATTAGATGATAATGATCGTCGTTTTGACGTGACACTTTTGATTAACGGTTTACCTATGATTCATATTGAATTAAAAAATCGTGCACATCCTTATATGGATGCTTTTCGTCAAATTCGTAAATATCTGAAAGAGGGAAAGTTCACGGGTATTTACTCTACTTTACAAATGTTTGTGATAACAAATGGGGCGGAAACTCGCTATATCGCTTCGGCAATAGATACAAAACTGAATGAACAGTTTTTGACTAAATGGGTGGACCATGAAAATGAACCCATCACTGATTATTTAGAATTTGCGCAAGAAGTTTTGTCTATTCCTATGGCACATAAGATGGTCACTCAATACACTGTTATTGACAATAACCGAAAGTCTTTAATTTTATTACGACCTTATCAAATTCATGCGATTGAAGCAGTAAAGCAAGCTTCTATGCAGTCAAAATCTGGATATGTTTGGCATACGACTGGTTCGGGTAAAACATTGACCTCTTATAAGGTAGCTAAAAATCTTTTACAAATTCCTTCTATTCAAAAAACGATATTTATTGTGGATCGACGTGATTTAGACCAACAAACGACAGCTTCATTCTTATCCTATTCAGAAAATGATGTGGTCAATATTGATGAGACTGATAATGTCAACGATTTGATAAAAAAGTTACTTTCTGATGATCGTACAGTTGTTGTGACCACTATCCAGAAGTTAAATTATGTGATGAAACGTTTTGCTGATAAAGAAGGAACGAAGCGCTATGAGAAAATAACACAGTTAAAATTAGCATTTGTTGTTGATGAATGTCATCGTGCTGTCAGCCCACAAAAGAAACGTGAAATTGAGGCATTCTTCCGTCAATCTTTATGGTATGGTTTTACCGGTACGCCTATTTTCGTTGAAAATAAGAAGAGTGTTTTAGGAGACCTTCCACAAACAACTGAACAGCAATATGGTGAATGCCTACACCAATACACAGTTAAAGAAGCGATTCACGATCAAGCTGTTCTTGGTTTTCAAGTGGAATATAAAGCAACTTTTGCTGAAAATACATTAGATAAAATTATAGAAGAGAGTCATCCACAAAAAAGATTTAATTTGGATGAAATGTTGCTTGAAGAAAAGGAAGAGTTACTTCCTAAAGATGTTTATGAACGGGAAGACCATATGTTAGAAGTAATTGACTCTATAGTCAATAATTCACGAACGAAGTTGGGCTTTTCTAAGGGAGTTGGGCAAACTTACGATGCTATTTTAACGACTAGCTCTATTAACAAGGCACTTAATTACTATGACCTGATTAAAAAAGTAAAATCAGGTGAAACAGATATACGTGTTGAAGAAAAAACAAAGAGAGTTTTACCTGATTTTCCAAAAATTGCGATTACTTATTCAATTAGTGAAAATGAAGAAAGTTCTAGTAAAGAGCAAGATAAGATGAAGGAAATTTTAGAGGACTATAATAAACAGTTTGGCACAAACTTTACATTAGAAACAATGCGTGCTTATAACCGTAATATTAATGATCGGTTGTCTCGTAAAAAAGAAAAGTACTTAGCTCGTTCAGAACAACTGGATGTAGTGATTGTTGTTGACCGGTTATTAACTGGTTTTGATGCGCCTTGTTTATCGACATTATTTATTGATCGTCAACCAATGCAACCACATGATCTAATCCAAGCATTTTCTAGGACGAATCGTCTGTTTGATAAAAGTAAAAAATATGGACAAATAGTTACCTTCCAGAAGCCGAAAATCTTTGAAGAGGAAGTAAAAAACGCATTAATACTTTATTCAAATGGTGGTGAAACGGAAGTTTTAGCACCTAGTTGGGAAGAGGCTACAGATAATTTTATTACAGCCATTGAAGAGATGCGTGAAATTGTGTCTTCACCTGCAGAGGTAGAAGATTTGAATATGGCGGAATTGAAGAAGTTTATTAAAGCATACCAAAAATTGGATAGAGCTTATTCGTCTGTTCAAGTATATACAGATTTTACTGAAGATAAAATGGGTACTGTATTTCCTATCGATGAAGATGAAATAGAAGAATTTCACGGAAGATATAAAAATGCGTTAGAAGAAATAAAAGAAGATGATCCAGATATTGACGAAGAAGTAGAACCTATTGATATTTTTTATGAACTAGAGTCGGTCAAAACAGAAGAAATAAACTACGAGTATATTTTGAACTTAATTCAAGCATTTGTTCCAAGCGGTGATGATGAATATGAATTAATCTCCAAAGTAGATCAAAAAGCAATGAATGAAGTGGATCAGTATATAGATCAGTTAGCAAAAAGTAATGAAAAATTAGCTCGGTTAATGCGTCATCTATGGAATAATATCCAGCAAGAACCAGAAAACTATCGTGACCAAAACGTATCAAATTTGTTGGAAGATATGATTCAAGGAACAAGCTATGAAGTACAACAAGAATTTTCAGATAAATGGCAAGTAGACGAAGAAGAATTAGCTTACGTTATGGAAAATTATAATCCAAAAAAGAAACATCAAAATGGAGAACAAGAATTACAACGGACAGCTGATTATTCAACTTATAAAGAAAAAGCAGAAGAACCCGTGTCCAAATTGAAATATGGGAAAACGATGCGTAAAGAATTGGATAAGGTAATGAAAGAGGAGATATTGCCGTTAAGGAGACAGTAGTTTTTGATTTGTAGAAAGGAGAGCTTTTACAATGGATGACAGTGTTTTACTTAATATGATATATGAGATTTATGTTGAAACTTTTCCTCAAAAAAGAAAACAAAGTAGACAAAGAAAAAAGCGTGTAAAACTTTCGAGTGAGCAACTTTATCATGAGTTTAGAAGTCTTAAAGAATTTTGTAGAAAGATTGAAAAAATAGAGATTACTTTATGGGCTTTACAGAAATTAACACAAAATTTAGAAACAAGTTTAAACTATAAACTAGAGAAAAGAGCAAAATTTATTGATAATGTGTCGAGAATTGTCATATTTTTTATTACAGGAATAGCCATTGTATTCGCATGGACTTTTTTAGCAGATGAATTGCCTTATTCAGAAAGGCCTGGTTTTTTGACGATCATCACTAACATTATTGTAATAGGTGGTTCGATTGTTTTAGGATTTTTGAGTTATTTTCAAGATAAAGCTTTCGAGGAAGAAGAGGATTTTCTAAGTATTTTAAAAGATGCTCAAATCATTATGAAAAGAAATAACAAATTTTAATTTGTATCATTAACTGATGAAGCCCAAATAATTAAGTGTTTATTAAAGTCTGAAATATATTTCATCCAGCTAACTTCCTATATTTTTACAACTTGCAAAGGAGGGAAAAACCATGGCAAGCAAATCGATTGAACGAGAGAACTTAATCATGCATGAAGCTTTGTCCGCAATGCGTAGTTTAGGTGGTCAAACGACTCGAAAAGAGATTAGACGAGAGATCCGGGAACATTCAGATAAGATTTCAGAACAAATAGTTGATGAACAAAGAACGTCAAAAAAGTCGGGATTTAAGTATCATCCATTTCTTTATCGCTTTAATTTTGCAATCAAATACCTGATTGCAGCTGATTTTATAAATACTGAAGATAATCGTAACTTAGAGCTCTCAGGAAAAGGACGGAGTGTTGATTTAGATCAGTTTGATGCTTCTCGAGATGTCCGTGCAATTTCTGAATCAGATTTTATGGTAGAAAAAGAAAGTTCTGATAAGACTCATTTACATGAAGATGATGAAGAATCTTGGCGGGGAGAATTATTAAAAGCTTTATCCAAAATGCATCCCCAAAAATTTGAACTTTTCTCTCGAGGTTTATTAACAAAGATGGGAGTAGATATAGATGAAAGCGTAGGGGTTCAATATATTTCTGATGGTGGATTGGATGGATTTGGCTATATCACGTCCGATGATTTTAGAACAACAAGGGTTGCACTTCAAGCAAAACGTTGGGATAGAAAAGTATCATCGCCTGAGATTGATAAATTCAGAGGAGCAATGGATAAATATAATGCTGAATATGGTATTTTTATTACAACATCAGATTTTACTAGAGAGGCTATGAGAGTTGCAAAATCAGGAACACGGATTATTACGTTAATTAATGGGGATAAAATTTGTGATCTTGTTGCCAAATATCGTTATTATGTGGAAGAGGTTACTACATACAAATTGAAGAGCTTCTATACTGATAGTGAATAAAAAATCTGCAAAAAATTAGAGAAACAGAATTTAAAAGGGATAAAAAGAGGAGTTTTAAATTGAAAAAGTTTACTAAAGGAATTTTGTTGGGAACATTATCGATAGTATTTTTAGCTGGGTGTAGCGCAAATGTTTCAGAAGACGATTTAAAAGCCAATGATTGGACGATCGAACCTGACGAGGAAGATGTGCCTAATATGATTGCTTCTTTTTCTTACCATGTAATGACGATAAATGTTGATGTAGACAGTATAGAATCAACGGCTACGGATGAGTGGGAACAAATGGGAGAAGATTTTGCTAAAGAATTAGCCAGTGAAATGAATTTTAAATTCGAATACACATTAGATGATGATCAAATTACGCTACAAGATACAGATAATGAAGATGAAAGTAATATATTTGACGTTTCTGAGGAAGACGATAATATTACTTTTACGCCTATTGATGATGAGTCAGATGACGACACAGAAACTATTGTATTGGAATCTAGAGATAGTGAAGAGGACTAAGAATTTGATATGATAAAACCATCTTGTATAATACGTTAAAAATAGGATAGTTCAAATTTATAAATAAGTAAAAATAAATATCAATGAAGGTGGAAAAATTGAACAATTATAGAAAAATTATAACAATGTTATATGATGAATGCTTTCCTGAAAAAAGTTTTCTAAAAGAATTTTTAAGTTGGAGAAAAAGCGCACAAGTTTTATTCATTGTTTTAGTGACAACAAGCCCGACAATAGGCGCTCTCATGTCTGTTCAAAAATGGCGGTTGGCAATATTTGTATTAGTTTGTCTTGTAGTTTCTTTTTTAGCCCCTGTTTGTATTATGAAAAGGGACATGCAAACATCCGAAGAATATTTACAAGAAAAAAACAGCAATTAAAAAGTTTTGATGAAAAGTTGTCTTCACAAGGAATCGAAAAAAATAACCATATATATAACTTTATTGATTATTTAACGTATAATAGCGATTTAAATAAACAATAAAAAATGAAAAAAGCAAAAATAAGCGTACTATAGTTGTAAGCTTATTTATTCCTGGTTTTATTTCCTTGGGTGGAGAGCTTTGGCAATTAACAAAAATAAATACAACACCTGACAATTCAATTGTTATTGTCTTAGGAGCTGCAATCTGCTTAACTATAGCTATGTTAGTATTTTTTGCCTATTTTCCTCAAGAAAAAACATTCAGAATTGCTGACTTAGATAAAGATGACAAAATAGTTATTGCCTTAAAGGAGGTCATTATATATAGAAGTGGGTCAAACCCTACATTAGTTGATCGTGAAGATGCGTAATAAATATAGATTTCAAACTTGCATAGTGAATATTTGCGTATGGAGGGCAATATACTGGATTATATAAAAGATAATTATTATATTACTAGTATACAAAATTCAGCACAAGAACATGATAGACAAATAATTGAAGAAGTTTTGTTATAACAGCCGCTGTTGCCGATACAGCTAACAAAAATTCTCTAAATCACATGTTTTATCTTGAAAATTGTAACCGTTTCGTTTACACTTATCTTGTAGTAATAAATCCGAATAAAAAAAGGCACTCCCTGTATCAGCGGGAACTGACACAAGGAGCCTTGACCAATCATGAATTACGGAACTGACTGATCAAGTTGCCATAGTCAATGCAATGCATCGACTTTCTTTATTATAGCCAATATGAAAGCATTTTTCTAGTGTTTTCTGTTAATTTTTTGGCTTTTGAAAGAGAACGAAGTATGCTTATTTAACTATGTCAGAGGTATTGGACAGTTTTGTCTGGTAGCTCTTTTTTTATTGTTTTCAATAAAGCAAGCCTGGGTTCGGATTTATTGCTGCTATTTTAAAAAACTGTGTTTAGCTAGCATGGTTTAAAAGATAGTGAATTGACATGTCAAACTATTTTGAAAGCGCTAAAAAATAATATTAAGGGGGTAACGTGAGGCTTAACCTGAATTTGGATCTATGAATATATGGATCGGATTCGGGCTGTTTTTATATAAAAAAACAAAGGAGTTTTAAAATGTCAGAACAATATTCACAATTACAGATTGAAAAAGCTGCAAAAAATATTCGTAAACGTATTTTAAAAATTACTCTTGAAAGAAATGGTTGTTATTTAGCTCAAACTTGTTCTTCATCAGAAATTTTAGCTTCTCTTTATATGAATATTCTAAATCTTTCGGAAAGTAAAGGGCCAAAAATACCTGGAGAATTCCCTGGAACACCTTCAAAACACAATATGGACTATCTTCCCGGCTCTGCATATAACGGCAGTACAGATGCACCTTACGATCGGTTATTTATTTCGCCAGCTCATTACGCAGCACCGGTTTATTCAACTCTTGTTGAAGTTGGTAGATTATCTGAAGAAGCTTTAGAATTTTTCAATAAAGATGGCTATAGTATGGAAATGATTGGTGCAAATCATACTCCCGGATTTGAAAATGCTGCAGGGACACTAAGCCAAGCAATAAGTATTGCAAGTGGAACCGCTTATGCAAGAAAACTAAAAAATCAAAATGGTAGGATATTTGTCTTTATGTCTGATGGTGAACTGGAGGAAGGACAGTTATGGGAAGCTATTCAAGCAGCAGTCTTTTATAAATTAGATAATTTAGTTTTACTAGTTGATGTTAATGGGCAACAAGTTGAAGGATTTACTCAAGATATTATGAATATTGAACCACTCGAAGAAAAATTTAAAGCATTTGGTGCAAAAACTGCAAAAATTGATGGTCATAATGTTGAGGAATTACAAAAAGCTTGCCAAATGACAGAAAAAGGAAGACCGTTAGTTGTATTATGCTATACAGATCCGACAAAGGGAATTCCTTTGTTAAAGCATCGTAAAGGACAAATGCATTTTATTCGTTTTAAAGATGAAGAATACAATGAATATCTTAAGTTTTATCAAAATATGTGAGGGGGAAATAGCATGCAAATAGAAAAAAACGTACATTCGAACAACATCATTCAATTCGCTGAAAAACATAAAGAAGTATTGGTAATGTCTGCTGATTTGGGAACTTCGTGTGAAGTTGGAGAATTTGCTAAGAAACTACCCGAAAGATATTTATCAATGGGAATTGCTGAACAGAATATGTTGGGATGGGCCGCTGGTTTAGCCAAAGAAGGTTTTCATCCGTTTCTTCATACATTTGCTGTTTTTTTGTATAGGAGACCACTTGATCAATTAGAAATGTCGATTGCGTATCCTAATTTACCAGTAGCATTATTAGGCTTCGTACCGGGAATTACTACGCCTGGAGGTATTACTCATCAGTCAATTGAAGATGTAGGTATTATGAGGACAATTCCTAATATGAATATTTTTGACTGTGGTGATGCTACTGATGTTGAGTCTGCTTTGGAAATTTGTAGGGAAATAAATGCTCCAATTTATGTTCGTATGTTAAGAGGAGCGGTTCCACGTTTATTTGATCCTAATGAACCAACAACATTTAATAAAGGTAGACTTCTTAGTGAAGGAACAGACATTGCCTTATTCTCTAGTAGTATTTGTACTGAAGAAGCGATGCGAGCAACTAGTTATCTTGAAAAGCAAGGATTATCAGTGCAGCATGTTCATATTACTACATTAAAACCATTCACTGATCCACTAGTGCTTGAAACACTAGAAAAGGCTAAATATGGCGTAATAACTATGGAAAATCATAGTGTGATTGGTGGTTTAGGTACTTCAGTTGGCGAGGTAATGTTAGAAAATAGGGTTAATAAAGAATTGATAAAAATAGGTATTAATGATGAGTGGACTCACGGAGCTGCAAAACCTTATTTAATGAAAAAATATGGGATAGATGCGTTATCTTTAATTAAAGCGGTAGAAAAACTAGTAGATGATAAGTTCGATGCTACTGAAGATGAGTTGGAAGCCATCCGCTTAGAAGATTACGATAGAGTTTAGGATAAGATAATTATCTTATATCTTCATATATTGATGAGGTGAAGTATGAAAAATTTATTTAATAAAGAACTTGTATTTTTAGATATTGAATCATCTAACGCAAATGAATTATTTAAGGTAATAGCAGACGATCTTAAAAACAAAGGATTTGTAAATGAAAAATATTATGATGGTTTAATAAGTCGTGAAAAAGATTTTCCTACCGGGCTACAATTGGAAGACTACGGTGTTAGTATCCCGCATACAGACTCTGAAACAGTAAAAAAAGACTTTATTGCTGTAGTAAGACCTAGCTTCCCTATAATGTTTTCCTTAATGGAAGATAATGATAAAAATATACCTGTGGATTTATGCTTTTTTATTGGATTAAAAGATGGAAAGAAGAGTCCATTAGTTTTAGTGGAATTAATTTCGTTAATACAAAATCACAAATTGATATTGTCTATACTAAATGAAAACAATAGAGAAAAAATAATAGAAAAAATACAAGAGGTGAGATTTACGTGAAGAAAACAATTGTTATAGCTTGTGCAACGGGTGTAGCAACTTCAACAGTCATTGCTAATAGGGTGGAAGATTTATGTAAGAAAAATAATATAGAATATCAGCTAATTCAATGTAAAGTACCCGAAGTGGGAAGTTACGAAGATAGGGCAGACTTAATCATTACTTCTGGAAAAAGCCCTAGAAAATTTAAAGCGATTACAATAAAAGCTACTTCATATATTACGGGTATTAATGATGAACAAACAGATAAAGATATTATTAATGCTTTACAAAATAATTAAAAAGGGTATATGAGGGAGGACAACGATGAGGATTATTACCGATGTAGTTAATTACGTTATTGGATTGGGCGCTAGCGCAATCCTTCCTATAACACTTTTAATTTTAGGATTAATTTTCGGATTAGGTTTGGGAAAATCTATTAAAGCAGGAATTACCGTTGGAATTGGTTTTGTTGGAATTAATTTGGTTATCGAACTATTAACGAGCGAAGTGGGTAAAGCAGCTCAATTGATGGTTCAACGTATAGGACTGAATTTAACTGTTATTGATGGAGGGTGGCCATCCGCTTCAGCAGCTGCTTGGGGTTCTCCTATATCGGCACTATTAATAGCGGTTTGCTTATTAGTAAACGTGATTTTAATTATATTTAAAGTGACAAAAACAATGTATGTTGATATATGGAACTATTGGTATTTTTTATTTGCTGGATCTGTCGTTTATACGATTACAAACAATTTATTAGCAGCTTCTATAGCGGCTATTTTATTGATGGTAGTTCATTTAGTTATGGGAGACATGTTGCAACCTTATGTTGAAGATTATTTTGAAATTGATAATGTTACTTTACCGACCGGCTCTTCGTTAATGTGGGTACCGCTAGGTTTTGCTGTAGATTGGATATTAGATAGAATTCCAGGCATAAATAAAATTAATGTTGATTATCAAACCATTCAAAAAAAGTTTGGAGTTTTTGGTGAACCTATGGTAATAGGTGTTGTCATTGGTATAATACTTGGTTTTCTAGCTGGATATGATATGGGCCAAGCATGGCTATTAGGAATAAATATGGGCGCTGTTATGCTGATTTTGCCAAGAATGATAAAAATTCTATTGGAAGGGTTACTTCCTATTTCTAACGCTGCTCAAGTATTTTTACGTGATAAATTTAAAAACAGAGAACTATTTATTGGATTAGATTCTGCTATTTCTTTAGGTGATTCTGCTGTAATATCTTCCGCTCTAATTTTAGTTCCAATAATGATAATTCTAGCTTCTATTTTACCTGGAAACAAAGTGCTACCTTTTGGAGATCTTGCTTCAATTCCTTTTTATGTTGCTTTTATAACCGCTCATAATAAAGGAAATATTTTTAAGACCGTACTTACAGGTACTATAATGATGATTTTAACTTTATATATGGCTACTAATTTTGCTTCTGTATATACAGAAATGATGAATGCGGCCAATTTTAATATTCCACAAGGAGTTAGTCAGATGTCAAGTATTACTTCAGGTGGTAGTCTTTTAAATTGGATAATACTTCAGATAACACAACTATTAAATTCAATTTTTTAATTATTGAAAGGATGAGATAATTGAAAGCTTTAATGAAATTGGAAAAAGGTTTCAACAACATGAAGGTTATAGATATCGATGAACCAGAAGTGAAAGATGATCTAGTTAAAATTAAGGTTAAATACTGTGGAATTTGCGGAAGTGATTTACATGCTTATCAAGGAACATATCCAAGTACAATTCCGCCTGTAGTATTAGGACATGAATTTTCTGGAGAAGTTATAGATATTGGACCAAAAGTTCAAAATATAAATATTGGGGATCGTGTAACTAGTGAAACAACCTTTGCAACATGTAATAATTGTGAACAATGTAAAACTAAAAACTATAACCTGTGTTCTAAACGTAAAGGATTAGGAACACAAGTTAATGGTGCTATGTCAACTTATGTTTTGAGTAGAGAAGAAAGCGTTCATATTTTAGACGAAAATGTTTCTTATTTATCAGCAGCTTTATCAGAACCCTTATCGTGTGGGGTACATGCTTCTTTAGAAAAAGTGGAAGTTCAAAAAGGTGATACTGTTTGTGTTTTTGGTCCTGGGACAATAGGGATATTACTAGCTATGGTGGCTAAATCAAAAGGAGCTAGAGTAATAGTGGCAGGTGTCACGAAAGATGAAAAAAGATTAGAACTAGTAAAAAAATTAGGTTTTATATCTGTTGATCAGCAGAAGGAAAATTTAAAAGCGATTATTGATGAACATACTCAAGAAAAAGGTGTTGATTTTTCTTTTGAATGTTCAGGGGTGGTTAAAGCATTAAATACAGCATTAACAATAACTAAAAAAAGAGGAACAGTTGTTCAAATGGGAGTTTTTGCCAAAGATTTTAATGAGATAGACACACAATCTATTTTACAAAAAGAAATAGATTACCTTGGATCAAGGTCACAAAAACCTTCTTCATGGCAAAAAACAATGAAACTCTTAGGTGATCAAATAGTCTCTCCAGAACGAATTGTTACTTCAATTATTCCCTTGGAAAATTGGAAAGATGGTTTTGAAAATTCAATAGCTGCTAACGATATTAAAGTAGTTATTGATCTAGAAAAAGATTGATCTCTAATATAATTATAAACGAAACAGAATTTGAAAAATATTGGAGTAAGGTTAACTAAGAATAAAAGCGAAAATTGTTAAAAAAGTCCTCAAGTGAGGACTTTTTTAATCGAAAGTTTTCATGATGATAGTTCCTAACGTATAACCGATAATCGTTTCCCAATCAATCGACCTGCAACAGAGACAAAAATTACTGTCAGTAATTTATCTACATAATCTGTGCCTACTTGGGCTAAAAACATTGCAAGTGACTGACTCATTCCGGCGCCATAAAGTAGTTGTACGATAATACTTGATCCAGCAGACGTAATTTCGTTAAAAAGGATGACTGTGATAATTGTTGAAAGAATGGTCCCAGGTAAGGAAATGGCAAAAGCAAACCACCAACTGTTTTTTAATTGGTTTCCTTGTATTCGTCTGTATAAGGCTACTGCAACGGACCAGTAATTAATTGAACGGGCATAAAAAATAGGAAGAAGATATCAGTGGTTACGCCCATAAGGACGCCAGTTGTACCTCCGACTATCAATCCAGAAACGGAGTCTAAAAGACTGGACTATTAAAGCCTTTGGCAAGTGTGGGATCAAAGATAAGCAATAGTCCAATGATCATTAATCACACAACCGAGAACTTTTTCATGTTCTCAGTGATAATCAAAATAAAATTGGGTAGATGGTAAGTTTTTAGTTTTTGCTGCTTTTAAAACCAACTAGTTTCGTCCTTAATGGATATAACATGTTATAATCAAAATAAATAAAGGAAAGAGAGTTTTGAAGAGGCCAAAGTATAAGAAACCACAATTTAGTTGAAGTTATTTTTTCTGAAGATTGGATTTATTTTATTAACGAATTACTTTATACTTAGGAGCAAAAATGAAATCGATTTATAATGGCAATAGAAGTAAATTAGGAGGTGTAAAAAATTAAAAGGAAAGAAATAATATTAAAGACACTAGATAAAAATACTAGAGATTTTCTTAACAATAATGATGTAATCAATCTTGATGCAACTAGTCTTTCTTCAGAACTAGGAATTGCAAGATATAATATTAGTAGAGACTTGAACCAACTACACGAAGAGAATAAAGTATTAAAGATAGCAAGCAGGCCTGTATTATTTATTTATAGAAATGTAGTAGAGGAGAAGATAGGAGAGAGGTTATCCTTTCAAAAGTTTACAGATTTGGAACAATTTATGGAAATGTTTACGCAGTCTAACGACGAATCTGCTAAAGATTATCCTTTTAGCGAATTAATAGGATACGACGGTTCACTTGCTAACGCTGTTCGTCAAGCAAAAGCAGCCTTACTATATCCGCCAAATGGTCTGCATACGTTGTTGTCAGGTCCCTCAGGCTCAGGAAAAACTACCTTTGCACGTTTTATGTTTCAATATGCAGTACAAGTAGGCCAGCTTTATTCAAACGCGCCATATGTTGTTTTTAATTGTGCTGATTATTCGAATAACCAACATTTATTGCTCGACCATTTATTCGGGCATTCTAAACATGCTTTTACTGGAGCTGAAGAAAGCAAGAATGGATTGGTTGAAGCGGCAGATGGGGGAATTTTATTTCTTGATGAAATACATCGATTACCGCCAGAAGGTCAAGAAATGTTATTTTCAATTATAGACCGCGGTGAGTTTTATCGTCTCGGAGAATCAGAAAAACCAAGAAAAGTGAACTTATTAATTATTGGTGCAACAACTGAAGACATTCAAGATAATATTTTAACCACTTTCTTAAGAAGAATTCCTTTAACAATTAGTTTGCCTAGTATTAGTGATAGAGATTTAGGGGAAAGACTCCAATTAATTTATTTTTGTTTTAAGCAAGAAGCAAAAAATATTGGCAAAATTGTTCAAGTGAATGAAGATGTCATTCGCTTCTTTCTTCAATACGAACCTAAAGGAAATATTGGTGAATTAAAGAATGATATACAATTATTATGTGCTAATGCTTTAGTTGATAATATTTCAAGTAGTATAAAATTAATAAAAGTTAAGCTATCTCATTTATCTCCGTATTTAATTGATCAATTTTATTTTAGTCATTCCGATGAAAAAGCAGATTCAGGAATACGAAAAAAATTGAAGTTTTTAAAAATTGGCGATCTAGAAATTACGCCAGATGAAAATAGCAAAGAAGATCCTTTCTTGTTGGTTAATGATGCTAATGGTTTGTCTACAAGCATTCCAAGTATATACCAGGATTATATTGATAGTGAAGGAACTTTAGCTTCTTTAAAAAATAAGATCCATAAGTATGAACAACAAAGAAACGAAAGCCAAGAACTCAATCAACAACCCATATTTAAAATTGTATCTAGACAAAATTTTGAAATTACTTTAAACATCTTAAAAAAAGTAGCACTTCAAGAAGAATATTATTTTGATAACCAAAATATAGAAAGCTTAGCGCTACATCTAGATACTTTAATAGAAAAAGTTAGCGAAGGTTACTCTTTTCATGATGAGAAATTTTTAGAGCATAAAAGAAAAAACCAAATAGAAAATGGCAAAGAATACCAAATTGCTAAAGAAATTTATCGAGAAGTTTCGAATAATTTACAAGTAGAATTACCTGAAAGTGAGACATACTTCCTTTCCCTTTATTTGAAGGCAATGAATGAGAAACATAAGGAACAGAAAATAGGGGTTTTGGTTTTGATGCACGGTGAAAATGCAGCGAGTGATTTAGCTTGGACCGCTAATAAATTACTAAATGTTGACCATGCAGTAGGTTTGGATATGTCCTTATCGAAAACAGTAAATGAAACACTCGAAGCGGCGACAGATATTGTTAGAAAAATTGATCAAGGAAAAGGGGTTATTTTACTAAGTGATATGGGTTCATTAAACATGTTTGGTGAAATAATAATGAACAAATTAGACATACAAACTAAAACAATTAAAATGGTAACAACGCCTATGGTTGTTGAAGCAACAAGAAAAGCACTATTACCTGAAATGTCTTTAGAAAAATTGGAACAAGATATTATTGAACAAAGTGCATTTATCGGCAATAGTGTACAAACTGTAGACGATCAAGATTCTTTAACTCTTACAGTAGAAGATGAAAATGACCAACGTAGAAAAATAATGTACATTTTAGAAGAAAACTTAACATTTTTAGATAGTGCTATTATTTATGATTTATTAGAGGAACAAGCTCAAGTCATTGTTAGTAACTACCCGATTGAAAATTTTGATGATTTCTGGATTAAATTTTTATTCCATACAAGTAATATGCTTGAAAGAGCGATACGTAAGGAGCAATTTTGGAGGAAAAAAGCGTCGTATCTTATTAACCAAGATCCTGAATTATATCAATTTTTAAAAAAGAGTTTTGTGCCTATAGAAAATAGATTTGCTATTGAGATTGAGGATAGTGAATTTAGCTATTTAATGGAGTTAATAGAAATTTGTATGAGAAAGAGCACAGTTTAATAGCACACTTCAGATATAGAACGACACACAAAGAAGTCTATTATTGCAAGGAAGGATAGTCCCTTGCAATAATAGACTTCTTTTATTTGGCATGGTTATTGCTAATAAATAAGTAGGAGGTGATGATAAGGTGATAGGAATTTTAATACTTACACATGGGGAATTAGCTAAAGGCTTCTTATCTGCTTTAAAGTTAATTTCAGGAAGTGAAAGACAAATTGAAGGCATTGGACTCTTCCATGAGACTGATATCGGAGAGTATAAGGAAACTGTGGAAGAAAAAATAAAAGACATGGACCAAGGAGAAGGTGTATTAGTCTTTTGCGATATTTTTGGAGCTAGTCCTTATAATGTAACAGCTCAAAATTTTAAAAGTTTAAAGGATATAGTTCGTTATAGAGCTGTGACTGGTGTTAGTTTACCAATGATTATAGAAGCTGTTTATTGTAGGGAAAATATGTCGTTAGATGCCCTTGCTCAACACGTACAGCAAATGGGCAAGGAAGGTATAAAAGAGTTATTTGATACAGTAAGAGGGAGTGAAACTAATGAGTGAAATTGTATTGACAAGAATTGATGATCGTTTGATACATGGACAGGTAATGACAGCTTGGGTACATGAAACAAAGGGTAATGAGATAGTTATAATTGATGATGAAGTTGCGCAGGATGATTTCTTAAAGATGATAATAGACTCTTCTGCTCCTAAAGGTATTAATGTAAAAATATTTAGTCAAGTTGAAGCTGTTAACTTTTTTAATGAAAGTGAAAATAACGAAAAAAATATAATAATTTTGGTAAAAACTCCTCAAGTTATAGAGTATTTGATTAGTCAAAATGTAAGGATTGATTCAGTTAATGTAGGAGGAATGGGCGCTAGAAAGGATCGATTCAAATTATTCAGAAATATATCTGTTAACGAGGAAGAAGTAAATAGTTTTAAGAATATACTTAATGAGAATGTAGATGTTTTTGTTCAGGTTACACCAGACCAGAAAAAAGCAAATATAAAAAATTATCTGTGAGGTGAAGAAAAGTGAATATCAATGTATTGCAAGCGATACTAATTGCTATTATTTACTATTTGAGTGTAAATGGTACACCGTGGCTTACGTTGCTAGGAAGCACTGTTCTGGCTCGACCGATTATTTGTGGTACTTTAGTTGGTTTAGTATTAGGTGATCCTATACAAGGTTGTATTATAGGTTCTTCGATTACTTTGCCTTACTTAGCTTATATATCGGCTGGAGGATCTCTTCCAATGGACCCGGGGTTAGCGGGTACCTTAGGAACGGCTTTAGCTATGGCTGCAGGAGCTTCTCCAGAAGTAGCTGTTTCATTAGCAGTTCCTATCGGTTTATTAGGAACAGTTATTTGGATCGCTCATATGACAGTAGATATTTCATTTCAACATATGATCGATAGAAATGCTACAGAAGGTAATTATAAAAAGATTGAGAGACTTCACATGTATGCCCCTCAGATCTTTTTGTTTATTATAACAGTTATTCCTGTTTTTATTGTCACTTATTTTGGTTCAGGTTTAGTTACAAGTGTATTAGATGCTTTAGAAGGGACTCCATTACATGCTTTAGAAGTTATTGGGGGCGTGCTTCCAGCACTTGGTATTGCTATGATATTAAAATCTGTTATGAATAAAGAAACCGCAGTATTTTACTTTTTAGGTTTTATATTGGCAGTATATATGGAATTACCAATTATTGCTGTTTCTATCATTGGATTTATTATCGCATTTATCTATACTCAACTATTATTTAAAGATAGTTCTGAGGTATAAATCAAATCTTTAGCTAATAGTGAAGGTTTATAGAACTACCCTTTTAATTCGTTTGAAAAAGTTTAAATAAAATAAAAGGAGAATTTAGTTTAATGGAAAATAATGAAGAAAAAAAGCTTACAAAAAAGCAAATTAAAAAAAGTTTTTGGCGTTGGACCTTTTTTTCGCATTCTAATTATAACTATGAAAGGATGCAAGCTTCTGGGTTTTTATATGCTATGTTACCTGTTTTAAATAATCTTTATGAAGGAGAAAGTGAAGAATTAAAGAATAGCTATACTCGTCATTTAGAGTTTTTTAACACAGAGCCTCATTTTGGTGGAATCATCGGTGGACTGACTATTGCGATGGAAGAGCAAAAAGCTAATGGAGCTCCTATTACTGGCGACGCCATAAATTCTATAAAAACTGGGCTTATGGGACCGTTAGCGGGCATTGGGGATACCTTATGGCAAGCCACCTTAGTTCCAATTCTTTTATCAATTGCTGTTAGTATTGGAGCTGAAGGTAACTTATTTGGTCCAGTTTTTTACATCGTTGCTATGTTCGCAATTATGTTAGGCATTGCTTATAATTTATGGCTTCAGGGCTATAACTATGGTAAAGAAGGAATACAAAAACTAATGGGCGGTGATTTATTAAAAAAAGTTATGCTCGGTGCAAAAATTATGGGGGCATTAATTATTGGTGCATTAACTGCAAATTATGTTGAGTTAGGTACACCTTTTGTATTCGAATATGGCGACTTAGAGTTAAACATTCAAGAAGATATTTTAGACCAACTTCTAAAAGGAATGTTACCTCTAGCTGTAACTATGTTGTCTTTATATTTATTGAATAAAAAAGTAAAGTCTACAAGTGTTTTATTAGTATTAATTGTTATTTCGGCAGTAGGGGCCATCTTTGGTATTTTTTAAAAAGCTACTTACATTGAGATAAACTATATTTTAATATCTAAAACGAAAAGGGCTAAGTAGTTTTTCCTGGCAAATTCTTCCACAACTTCTTAAATAATGAAAGTATGAAGCAAAAAACAAAGCAATACCTAACAAAGATAGTTTTTGACTTAAAGACATCGGTATATCAAGAGTAGTAATAAAAAATAATTTTTCAAGTTTTAGTTAGTATTTTATTAAATGAAAAGAAAAAAGATGAAATTGATATGGAATTAAAATTGGTGTTGAATAAATTAAGTTTACCTGAACTTATAAGCTTAGGATAAAAGATAAGAAACTATATAGGTATTTTGAAATTGTCACTTCTTTTATTCTTACATAAGGAATGAATAATGTTTGAAACTTCAGACAATGTTTTAATAACCGTTTATTTAATGGTTTCATCGTAATAAGTCAGTAACATCCATCTATTCGTAGATAAATTTAATTTATTTCTGCCTTTATAAAAATATTAAAAGCGTAAAGAAAGGGGTGCTAAAGATGGCACTGAGTAAGTTTATTTCTCCATCCATTATGGTTCCTAAGATTTATGAATATGCTGAATATATAAAACAATTTGATAGGTATGATCTTTCTGTTATTCACTTTGACGTGATGGATGGTCATTTCGTACCAAATATTATGTTAGGCACTTCGATTTTTGATGATTTAAAAGAGATGACTAATATTCCTTTAGATATTCATTTAATGGTCCATCAACCTGAAAATTATATTTCCATGTTTAATATTAAAAAAGACGATTGGGTTAGCTTTCATCCAGAAACTACTGATCATCCATATAGGTTATTACAAACAATAAAAGAGTTAGGATGTAGAGCTGGCTTAGTGATCAGTCCGGGGACTCCAATTTCCTATTTAGAAGAATCTATTGATCAATTAGACTATGTGACCTTAATGACAGTAAATCCTGGATTTGCGGGACAAACCTTGGTACCAAATACTTTCAACAAGATCAGAAGAATTCGAAATCTATTAGATTCGTATGATTCTAAAATTGATTTAGTAGTCGATGGTAACACAACACCTGAAAATAGCATTAATATGGCTAAAAATGGTGCAAATGGTTTCGTTGTGGGAAGTGCTTCAAAAATTCTTAAAAGCCCTAGTACTTTTGGTGAATTTTATGAAAAATATATGGATAATTTAAAATAAATAAATGTTGTAAAATAATAAGATTGTTTTTGTAGCCATCTTAAGAAAAATCTAATAGGAAAAACCGTAGGTATAAAGCTTTGCATAAACAAAAATATATTGGATAGTAAGTTTTGAAAAAGTGTAAAAAATGAAGAAGTTTTTGAATATCTCATAAAAAAAGTTTTGTAGAAAGGTGGTTTTTTATAGATATGAAAAGAGCATTGGTTTTTGGTGCTGGTAAAATAGGTCAAGGTTTTATTGGAGATCTTTTACATGACAATGGCTATGAAATTGTGTTTGCTGATGTTTCAGATGAATTAGTTGAGGAAATTAACAAAAATAATCGTTATCATTTATTTTTGACAAATCATAATTATAAAGAAAAGATTATTGATAATGTTTCTGCTCTTTCTTTAGTGAAAGATCAAGAAGAAATAATAGAACTTGTTACAAAAGTAGACATTATCACAACTTCTGTACTAAAAACAAATTTAACAGGGGTTGCCCCCGTTCTTGCTAAAGGGCTAAAGAAAAGGTTAGAAGAGGGGCAAAATAAAGTAATTGTCATGGCTTGTGAAAATGCCATTTTAGGAACGGATACTCTAGTACAACTTATGATTGATACGGGAACTGTTACAATGGATGAACTTGACAAAATTGGTGTTTATCCTAATACAGGCGTTGATAGGTTTGTATTCGGTGGTGTTTATAATGGAAAAGAGGGCACTGCAGTAAGTGACTCATACGAACTTGCAATTGAACGTCAAAAATTAGACGACCTCGATAGTGAACCTATTAAAGGAGCGGAATACGTAAATAATTTAGAAGCAGTACTTAAGAGAAAAATATATTTAGTAAATTGCTGGCTTGCTATAACTAGTTATATTGGTTATATACATGGATATAAAATGGTTAACGATGCTCTCCGTGATCAAGATATTCAGAAAATAGTAAAAAAAGCAATATTTGAGTCTGCTGCTGGATTGGAAAAGAAATTTAACTTTTCTCATGAAGAAATGGATGATTATATTAATGAAATGATTATAAAGCGCTATGATGATTATAATCAACCTGGGATTGAAGATCCAATTGGAAGAGTTGCCCGTCAGCCTATTCGAAAATTGTCATCCGACGATAGGATAATGGGCCCTGCGTATATGGCTTCTGAATATAATTTATCAAATAAATATCTACTATACGGGGCTGCTTGTGCTTTTAAATACGATAATTCTGACGATGACGAAGCTGTAAAAATGCAAAATTATATTCAAAAAAATGGGATTGAAGACGCTATTGAAAATATTTCAGGTCTTGAAATTGGTTCCGATATGTTTAACATAGTTTTAGAGTGTTATAACAATATTTAAAAATGCAATATATAAGTATACAAAAATCAACAAAAAAGCCCTCAAGTGAGAGAGCTTTTTTAGCTTTTCTTATTTTCATATTCAAACTTCTAGAATAAAAATCGTTATACTAAATTACTAAAAAATTGCTAGCGGACAGAGAATAAACGTTTTCCCAATATACGTCCCGCAAACGAAACAAAGATAACTGTCAATAATTTATCTAAATAATCTGTAGCAACTTGAACTAGAAATACAGAAAGAGCTTGATTCATTCCTATACCGGTTAATAATTGAACCACGATACTTGAACCTGAGGAAGTGATACCGTTAAATAATATAACAGTGATAATGGTTGAAAGAATGGTTCCTGGTAAAGAAATGGCTAGAGCTAACCACCAGCTATTTTTTATTTGCGTTGTTTGTTTTCGTTTATATAATAGGCCAGCAATTAGACCGATAACTAGTTGTACGGGCATAAAAAATAAAGAGAAGACATCTGTAGTTACGCCCATAAGTACGCCAGTTGCTCCTCCGACAATCATTCCAGCGAGCGGGCCTAAAAAGCTAGCGGCGAGAATGGTACCTACAGCATCTAAATAAATTGGTACTCTTAACATTAAGATAAAATTACTACAAACAATATTTAAAACGATACAGATTGCCATAAGAACAACGGATCGGGTCTTGTTTTTTCTCGTAATTTTCCCTCCAATAACTGAGGAAGAATTTGAGCAAGCTTGGTTTCTTCTGCTTTACAAACTCGTGTTAAAAATATGTGCCAAAAAATGGCTGGATCGACCTCGGTCAAAAGGTAGCAATTATTGGGTAACTGCCAAAAGTTGTGATCATCTACGATCGATTGTCCGCGGCCGAGCCCCAATGTTGCTACTTCCACATGACTATTAAAACCTTGAGCAAGTGTTGAATCGAGCAAATAAGCAACAGTTAGAGGATCGTTGATTACGCAACCTAAAACTTTTTCATGTTCCCAGTGATAATCAAAATAAAACCGAGAAATTTGCTGAATAAAAGAATAAATTTGTTTGTTCGTATGTTTCATATATTCTAGAATTGTGGGGGTTAAGACAATTTTTCTAGTGACATCCAGTCCGACCATTTCAATTGGAACCGGGAATTCTTGTTCAAAAACAAATTTTGCCGCATCGGGATCACACCAAAAATTATATTCAGCCACAGGTGAACAATTCCCATGTGAGCGGTAATTGCCCCCCATTACAACAAAACGTGAGACTTGGTCAAAACAACTAGGATCTTCGTTTAAAGCAAGGGCAATATTTGTAAGAGGACCTAAAGCCAACACTATCGTTTCGGGATTTTGGTGGAGGGTCTCTTTTATAAAAAACACTGCGTTTTCTTGAGGGGAAGCCGATGAGACAGATGGGATTTGACTATTACCTAAACCATCTTCACCATGGGTGTCTTGCGCACTTTCAAAGGGAACTTTTAGCGGTTTTTCAGCGCCAATATATACTGGAATATCCAAACGATTGACCAGTTGCAAAACTTTTAATGCATTTTGTGCGCCAATACTTGCTGGCACATTACCGCTGACAATAGTGATGCCAAGTACGTTCAATTCTTTTGACTGTAAAGCCAGGAGTAATGCTAAGCTATCATCTATTCCTGGATCACAGTCAATAATAATATTTTTCTTTGTATTCACTTTCCTACCTCCTTGTGAAGTTCTTGGTTTTTTATCCTGGGAAGTTTGCGAACCAGTCCAAGCACTCTATGCTTGATTTTATGAATACTTATTTAGTATACAACATAGAAGGAATAATGTAAGTAGATGTATAGGAATTCTGAGTAATATTTATTGATGAAACAAAGGGAAAAAGCCTTTTTTGGTATCATTATCACAATTTAATTCATTCGAAATTAAATACTCTTGCTTTTGTATGTTCCTTGTCCTATTGTAAAAATAAGAAAGCATTGGGGAGGAGGTCACTTTGTATGGGAAATAGTAATTTTACCGAAAAAGATTGGAAGCTTTTTAGGAAGAAAATTGGTGGTTGGCAAGAAGCATACATGGATAAACTCAATAGATCATATATCGATTTATTAAGTGAAGATAAAGAAGCTTCAGAGAAATTTTGGAATTTATCTAAGAAAATAACAGAGGATAAAAAAAGAGTTGGCGTTCAATTAGAAATGAGCCGTTCAAAGTTAATAATGAATATTGTTTCACTTATCATGGATGAAGTGATCAGTTTTGAGGACCTTGAAGAGTTTAGCGACGAACTGCAAGAAACAATAAAACAAATACTCAGTATTAGAAAGAGTAGCAGTTAGACCATATCTAACTGCTACTCTTAATATAATTAAGTAAAAGGCATTTATGTCCGCTTGTCCAAAAACCGCAACAGCACGGCGGCGACACCTGCTGTGGCGAGCCCTGCGACTATGGCTTCTGGAACACCTTGAGCAAAAATGATCGAAAGGATAGCGACGTAAACAGCATTCCCTGCTTCGCCGATGATTTGTGCGTATTCTGTTTGAAACAGAAAGTAAACCATATTCATTACAACAACGGTATTTACAATGCCGCCTAATAAGCCAGCGATGAAAAGTCCTAAGCCTGCTTTACGATTTTTCATTCGCTTTTCAAACCAACGGTAGAAATAATAAGGGACGATGCCGATTAAGATTCGTGGAATAAATGTGATCAATAATGCTTTCCAACTGCCATATCCGCTTTCACCAAAAGGAGCAATAAAAGGAGAGAAGATAAAAGACATCGGGGTTACAATAATTGTCGAACGAATCATACTAATTAAACCGAAACTAGCTCCTAAGAAAGCTCCTAAGCGTGGGCCTAAAACGATCGAAGCGATAATTACAGGGATATGTAAGGTCGTCGCGTTGATAGGTCCAATAGGAATGAAGCCAAGAAAAGGAACGGTGGCTAGTAATAACAAAATCGCTAGGAAGAATGCGGTTAAAACTAGCCGAAAAGTCTTTTGTTTTTGCTGCATAGGGTCTTAAGCCTCCTCGCCCTCAAGTGTATTCACCACTTTTTCTATAATTGTATCAGCGGTAGCTAATGCACCAGAACCAAAGTCACCGCAAGCTAACAATGATTCACGTGGTTGAATTTCTTTATAACCAATTTCTTTTAATGTTTGTAAATTTCTTTGGACGATAGGATGATCGTACATATTAGTGTTCATTGCCGGAGCGATTAATTTTGCTCGATCACTAGGCAAAGCAAGGGCTAGGGTACTGATTAAGTCATCGGCAATACCATTTGCTAATTTCCCTATAATATTAGCCGTTGCGGGAGCAACTAAAAACAAATCAGCTGGCTTGGTCAATTCGATATGGTTAATCTTACTAGGATTCGGTTCATCCATAACGTCAGTATGTACTCTGCGTTTTGTTAAAGACTGTAAGGTCAGCGGCGTAATAAATTCCAGACTGCTTTTTGACATCAGGACATCTACTGTATAGCCTTTTTTTGTTAATTCGTTTGCAATATCAGCTGATTTATAAGCAGAGATACTGCCAGTAACTGCTAATAGAATATGTTTTCCCATTTTTTTGCCTCCTATAAAATTAACGATGATGTTTCATCACTGTTTGTGCGAGTAGTTGTGCAATTCCTTCTTTATTTTGTTCTTCCCCAACGATTTCTCCATCTTTATTAATAAGGTAGCCCGGATGTTGGTTATTCTTAATTTTTGCTAGATCGTTAGCTAAAATATAATCTGCTTGGCTAGCTGCAAGGCTTTGTTTGGCTGTTGTCAGTAATGTTTGTTTAGAAACATCGACGAGTAATTTAAACCCAATCAGTAGTGTTCCAGCTTGGATCTTTTTAATTTTTTGGATAACTTTAGGCGTTTTTTGCAAAACCAAATAGAGCTGATCAGTATTAGAAGAAATTTTATTTTCATTCGTTTTTTCTCCTAGACTTAAAGATGCAAGATCATCTTTGTCTAAAGGTCCATTTTTTTCTTGAAATAGCTGATTGATTGCCTCTAAAAAGGCTTCTTGGGAGTAGCTTTGACTAGGGGCAAAATCGCTAACTGCCATACTGTGAATAACGGCATCATAAGAAAATTTCTGCAACAATTCTTGTAATTGATCGGCTAAATCCTGCGTTCCTGCAATTTCATAAAGATTTAGCTGTTGATTTTCTGTTGGATGTTTGGCCTGTGTTGTGGTGACATAATCGACAGTGATTTGATTTTTTAAAAATTCTTCTGCTAAAAAACAACCTAATCGCCCGGTAGAATGATTTGTAATGGAGCGCACATCATCGATTTTTTCTGAAGTGCCGCCAGCTGTAATTAATACTCTCATTTCTTTCCTCCTATATCGACAATGGTACGACCTATATGGCTACCATTTAGTAAGGATTCGATTGTTTCATCCAAGTCGGTTAAAGCAACTTCGTGATAAGTCTGTTTTTCTAACACGTTTTTATTTTCAGCTAAAAATTGCCAAACTTGCTTTCTTTTTTCCATTTCCACATAAACAGAATCGATGCCAATCATCTTGATACTACGTAAGATAAAGGGTAGAACAGTTGTTTTCAAAGCTATACCGCTAGCGTTTCCGCAAAGAACAGCACAACCATTGTATTGGATAAGAGGAAGCAGGCTTGCTAAGATATCGCCACCTACTGTATCAATGATAGCTGCAAATTTTTGCTTAGCTAAAGGACGTTTCTTTTCTGGTAGGATTTCTTCTGGCGTATTAATAGCCCTAGCTCCAAGATTTGTTAACCAATCGGTCTGTGTTTTTTTCGATGAAAGAGCTGTGATATTACTATAACCTAATTGCTGTAAAAGTGAAATTGCGGTACTGGAGACGCCGCCTGTTGCTCCGGTTACAAGTATAGGGGCATCTTTTGCGTTAATTTCTTGATCTACAGCTTGGACTGCTAAAGCTGCTGTAAAGCCGGCTGTGCCAAACATCATCGCTTCTTTACTATTTAATTTTTCGGGGATTTCGACTAACCACTCAGCGGGTACATCTTGAATTTGGCTAAAGCCACCGTCTAAATCTGTTCCTAGACCGTAACCTGTGACCAAAACTTTTTGACCAATATCCCAGTTTTCGGCATTTGTTTCAAGAATAGTTCCGGCTAGATCAATCCCGGCAATTTTGGGATAATCTGTAACAACGCCACCATTTTTGCTAGCTGCAAGAGCGTCTTTGTAATTAATATCAGAAAACTCTACTTGAACGCGAACATAATCTTTCTTTAATTTTTCATTTTGTTTTTTGACAATCCCACGTGAAAATACATTTTCTGTTTGTGTGACTTCAAAAGCTAAAAAATCTTCCATGCTTATCCTTCCTTTGCCAATCATATTTTATGTAATTTTTTACTAATTTTTATATAGTATTATCATAACATATTTTCTAATTTTGCTGATAATATTTAGAGCTCAGTCGCTAGTAAAAGAAATGATACAAAAGGTAAAAATTAAAAATAGTATTTATATTATCTAAAGGAGCTAAACTCTGGTAAGATAAAAGCAGGTTAATATATTTTTATTTTGATGAAAAAAGGGGAGAAGTTGCATGAAAGTAGAGCATATCGCTATTTGGGTAGAAGATATTGAAAAAATGAAAGCGTTTTATCAGAAATATTTTAATGTTGGCAGTACGGAACTATACCATAATCAAAAAACGGACTTTCGTTCTTATTTTTTAACTTTTGAAGAGGGTAGTCGAATTGAGTTAACAACAAAGCAGCACTTATCAAATCGTGTAGCAGATAGTTTAGGCTATTCACATATTGCACTTGCAGTAGGTGATAAAAGCGCAGTGGATGATTTTGCTGAAAGATTTGTCAAAGATGGCTATCCACTTTTAAATGGACCACGAACCACAGGAGATGGTTACTATGAAGCTGTTATTCAAGATCCCGAAGGAAATTTGATCGAACTAACGTCAGATTGATTTTGTGATAACTTTTTATACTATATTGAAATAAAAAAAAGAGGACAACTTTTTGCTGTCCTCTTTTTGCTGTAAATCACTACGATTCAGCGACCAAAGGGAGCTGAGAGAAGATCCTTCAAGGCCTTAGCGACTTGTCGCTTAGACCTTGATGAGATCGAAGCGAAAGCGAAGAGATGAACAGTACTAGGGCGAGCGAAAGCGAGGCGTAGTGTCTTCTATCTTCGAATCACTACGATTCAGCGACCAAGGGGAGTTGAGAGTAGCTCCTTCAAGACCTTAGTAACTTGTTGCTTAGACCTTGATGAGATCGAAGTGTAAGCGAAGTGATGAACAGTACTAGGGCGACCGTAGTGTCCGAAGTATTTATAATAAATTCTTTAGTGGTGTATGTTCAATTGCTAAATCTTCAGCGACGGCCGGATGTACTAGTTGTCCCTTATAGGTATTCACACCACGATATAATGCAGCTTCATTTTGTAGTACTTCTTCAATTGGCGCTGCAACTAGCTTTTTAGCAAAAGGTAGGGTAGAGTTGCTCAAGGCGATAGTAGCTGTTTGCGCTACAGCTCCAGGCATATTAGCCACTGCGTAGTGAGTGACACCTTCTTCAGTGTAAGTCGGGTCATCGTGGGTAGTTGTTCTTGTTTCCGTTTCGAAAATGCCGCCTTGGTCAATCGCAATATCTACAACAACAGAATGATCTGGCATCTCTTTTACCATATCTCTTGTTACTAAAGTGGGCGCCTTACGTCCAGGCAAAAGGACAGCTCCGACAACTAAATCAGCAGTTTTTATTTGTTCACTAATATTGAAACTGTTAGACATTAAGGTTTGAATTTTTCCGTTAAATTCGGTATCTAATTCTTTCAAGCGATCGATGTTAACATCTAAAATTGTTACATTGGCACCCAGTCCGTAAGCGATTTTTGCGGCATTCGTACCAGCAACGCCGCCACCGATGATGACAACATTTCCTTTACGCACGCCCGGTACACCCGCTAAGACGATTCCTTTACCACCTTTAGGGCTTTCCAAAAATTCAGCACCAATTTGGGCTGCCATCCGACCAGCGATTTCACTCATAGGTGAAAGCAAAGGTAGCGTGCCATTGTCTAATTGGACATTTTCATAAGCAATTGAAGTAACATTAGCTTTTTGTAGTGCTTGAGCTACTGGTTTATTTGCTGCTAAGTGTAGATAAGTAAATAAAATGAGTCCTTGGCGGAAATATTGATATTCTTCTTCCAATGGTTCTTTAACTTTCATTACCATATCTTGTGCCCAAACTTCTTCAGGAGTTTCAACGATTGTCGCCCCTACATTTTTATAGGCCTCATCTTTAAAAGCCGAACCATAACCTGCGTTTGTTTCCACTGCAACTTCGTGCCCGCTTTGAACCAGTTCATAAACGCCGGAAGGGGGTAGAGCCACTCGATTTTCATTATTTTTTATTTCTTTCGGTATTCCGATTTTCATAAAAATCACTCCATCTATTAGAATACTTTAATTATACAAAAAAGCCGACGATTATACAAAAATTTTTTTATTTAAAATAAAAAAAATAAGCTTTCTCGACTGATTTGATCGAAAAAGCTTATCCTTGCTTTATGAAGTTTTTGTTTCTAATTCTTCTAATTGTAGACTTAAGTTCTCCCATTGTTCCATAAGATCATCTTGTTGTTTTTGCCTATCTTGTAAAGACTGGTCCAGCTCAGTTAATTTCACGTGGTCATCTAGGTTTTCTGGCAGCGTCATTTCCTCTTTAAGCTGGCTGATTTTTTCATCTACTGCGTTTAAATCTTCTTCAATTTGTGACACTTTTCTTTGTAATGATCGTATTTGTTTTTGTTGTTCTTTTGATTGCACAAAATTTTGCTTATTTGTTGTAGTCTTTTTTTCTTGGCTTGTTTCATTTTGTTGTCTTTCGTATTCAGCCAGCTGTTCTTCTTCCTCTTTTTTTTCTAAGTAGTAATCATAATCCCCCAAATAAAGGCGAGAACCATTTTCTGAAAGCTCGACAACCTTGGTAGCAAGTCGATTAATAAAGTAACGATCATGTGATACGAAAAATAGGGTACCTTCATAATCAATCAAAGCATTTTCCAATACTTCTTTATTATCGATGTCTAAGTGGTTAGTCGGTTCGTCTAAAACTAAAAAGTTTTTTTGATCCATCGCTAGTTTTGCTAAAGCGACACGCGCTTTTTCGCCTCCACTTAATAAAGAGATCGGTTTATCGACATCATCACCAGAAAATAAAAAACTACCTAACATTCTGCGAATTTCAACTTCAGGTGTTGCAGGATGTTCATCCCATAGTTCTTGTAAGATCGTTTTGTTCTGGTTTAGCTCGGCTTGGCCTTGATCATAGTATCCAATCGAAACATTAGTTCCATAGCGTTTTTCTCCTTTGATAAAGGGAATTTCGCCGATCATCGATTTTAATAAAGTAGATTTTCCAATACCATTAGGACCTACTAAAGCAATCGCATCTTGCCGTTTGATATCTAAATTGACAGGTTCAGAAACGACGCTTTGATCATAGCCAATTGCACCGTCTTCTAGTTGAAAGACAATGTTTCCTGAAGCTTTTGTGATTTGAAAAAGAAAATGAGCTGATTTTTCTTTTCCTTGTGGTCGTTCGATACGTTCCATTTTGTCTAATTGCTTTCTCCGACTCTGCGCTCGTTTGGTGGTCGAGGCACGAACAATATTTTTAGCAACAAAATCTTCTAATTTATTAATTTCAGCTTGCTGCTTTTCGTAAGCTTTCCACTCACTGGCCAGTTGTTGACTTTTTAAATCTAAATAACGACTATAGTTTCCCTTGTAGTGACGCATTTTACTCCGACTAATTTCATAGATTTCTGTGACTACTTTGTCTAAGAAATAACGGTCATGAGAAACAATTAATAAGGCGCCGCGATAATTTTGCAGGTAACCTTCAAGCCAACTAAGTGTTTCAATATCCAAGTGGTTGGTCGGTTCGTCTAAAATTAAAATATCGGGGCTTTGTAAAAGCATTTTAGCTAAAGCTAAGCGGGTTTTTTGTCCTCCAGAAAGAGTTTGGATCGCCTTGTCATAAAAAGACTCATCGAATTGAAAACCATTTAAAACTGCTCGCATTTCATTTTCATAACCGTAACCATTTTTTTCGATAAATTCTTCTTGTAATTGATCATACTGCTTAAGAACAGCTTCATAATTCTCATCTTCTGGAGAAATCTGACTGATTTTTACTTCTAATTCGTGCATACGTTTTTCTGTTTGTCTTACATCTGAGAAAGCTTCAAGCATTTCTTCCCACACTGTTTTATCAGAGTCTAAACCAGTATCTTGTGCTAAATAGCCTAATGTAACATTTTTATTTTTAGCGATGGTTCCCTTATCAGGCGCTTCGATGCCAGCGAGGATCTTTAACAAAGTCGACTTGCCGGCACCATTACGTCCTACAAGGCCAATACGTGCTCGACTGCTGATTTCTAGGTGAATGTTTTCAAATAAAGTATCTGCACCAAACTGGCGTGCAATTTGGTTGGCTTGTAATAAAATCATAGTATCCTCTCTTTAAATGTTGATTGACGTTTACCGATTTTTTCTGTTTTTTGTGTAAATGTTAGTTTATCACAATTTAATAATCTTAGAAAGAAAGAGCAGCTTAGGCTTTTTTAGTTATTTTTTATAAAATTTTGCAGTAAACTGAGCAATCAAATTGCTTTTTTTTGTTTTCATCTGTTATGATACTACATGTTATAAGTGAAATGTTCACAATGGAGGGCTAGAAAGTGAAAGAAAATAATATTCCTAAAGCAACTGCCAAACGGTTGCCTTTGTATTATCGTTATCTACGAATTTTAAATGACGCCGGAAAGGCTAAAGTTTCTTCAACTGAATTAAGTGAGGCGGTCCAAGTGGATAGTGCCACAATTCGCCGTGATTTTTCTTATTTTGGCGAATTAGGTAAACGTGGTTATGGTTATGACGTGGAAAGTTTAATGCAATTTTTTTCCAAGACTTTAAGTGATGACGAAATGACAAACGTTGCCCTTGTAGGTGTAGGAAACTTGGGGAGTGCCTTGTTAAAATATAAGTTTCACCAAAGCAATAGCATTCGTGTAAGTGCTGCATTTGACGTAAATTCAGATATCGTGGGACGTATTGTTGATGGTATTCCAGTTTATCCCATGTCTGATATGGAAGAACAAATAGAGATTCAACGGATTGAGATTGCTATCTTGACAGTTCCAGCTTCTACTGCACAAGATGTGGTAAATAATTTAGTTGAGTCAGGGATTAAAGGAATTCTCAATTTTACGCCAGTACGTATTTCAGCACCATCCGATGTTTTAATTCAAAACGTTGATTTGACCAATGAGTTACAAACCTTGATTTACTTTTTGCACAGTGATGATCGTTTGGATGTATCAACTGAAGAAGTGGAATGAACCATAGTCTTGATTTTTTCTTTACTTGCTTTTGGCAATGGATAGAAAAAATCAGGACTTTTTTCTACTAAAATAAATGAAAAACTACTTATAATTCACAAAATAGTCATAGATTTTAGGTAAACTTGTCATAATTGAATGTATATGTTTGTAGTTTGGCAGTTTGTTTAGTACAATATAAAAGAGAATGTGTGAACAACTAGGAGAAAGAGGTGTCAAGTGAATGGGGTATAAAGACGAAACGGTACGTTTTGATTTTGATGACAGCCGCAAAAAAGAAGTTAGCGAAACACTTGCGATCGTATACCGTGCGCTTGAAGAAAAAGGATACAATCCGATTAATCAAATCGTAGGGTATTTGTTGTCGGGCGATCCGGCGTACATTCCGCGTTATCGCGATGCGCGTAATTTAATTCGTCGCCATGAACGAGATGAAGTATTAGAAGTTTTGATACGTTTTTACTTAGAAAATCATGGAGTTAACTTATAATGCGCACTATGGGATTAGATGTCGGCTCAAAAACAGTCGGTGTAGCAATAAGTGATCCGTTAGGATGGACAGCACAAGGGATTGAAATTGTTTCAATTGATGAAGAAGAAGGCGAATTTGGTTTTGCTAGAATCAATGAATTGATTGAACAATATGAAGTTGAACAGTTCGTTGTGGGTCTGCCTAAAAATATGAATAATTCAATTGGGCCTAGAGCTCAAGCTTCCATGAGTTATGGCAAAAAATTAGAAGAGTACTATCAACTACCGGTGATTTATCAAGATGAACGTCTAACAACGGTTCAAGCTGAGCGGATGTTAGTTGAACAAGCAGACACTTCTAGGAAAAAACGAAAAAAAGTCATTGATAAGTTAGCAGCAGTAGTGATTTTACAGAATTATTTAGATACAATAATGAATTAAACAGCTAATTTTTAAAGAGGAGAATGAATTAATGGCAGAACATACACATGATCATGACCATGATCACCAAGAACATGAACATATTACACTAGTTGATGAAGAAGGAAATGAAACACTATACGAAATTCTACTTACCATCGATGGACAAGAAGAATTTGGTCGCAATTATGTACTATTATATCCTGCAGGTGCTGATGAAGACGAAGAAGTTGAATTGCAAGCTTATGCCTATGTTGAAAATGAAGCAGGTACCGAAGGCGATTTAGAACAAATCGAAACGGATAAAGAATGGGATATGATTGAAGAAGTATTTAATACATTTATGGCTGAAGAAGAAGAATAGATAGTTAAAACCAGGCTAAGCTCTTGCTAGTTAAGAGTTTAGCCTGATTTTTTAGTTTTAAATAAAAATCAGCCGTTGTTTTATTTTCGAAAATTTTGATAATAGCTACTATAATTAAACATTAAAGATGAAAAGCGAGGAGGAAAATGAGTGGGAAAAAGCAGGATGCTGGTTATAGCAACTTTTTTTCACGGGATCCCTTTTTTACTATAGGTTCTTTTATTATTGAGGGAAATTTACGTTTCATGCATCGTCGTAGAGAAATATTTCCCATTCAAAGGGTATAAAAGTAGAAACACTTGACAATCCCTGTTTTCTAGTGTAAATTACATTACAACAAAACACATGAGAATTCCGTTGATGAGAAGAGTAGTTTCTGATCTTTTTTTAGAGAGGCCTTGTTGGGTGAAAAAGGTTATGAGATAGGAAATGAAGATGGTCTCGGAGGATAAGTCATCGATAGGTAGATGATTTCGAAAGGTTCAATCGTTATCTTGAATGCCATTTCTTTTATTTGAGATGGGTTAAGAGAAGCTTTAGCTTCTAAAACAAGGTGGTACCGTGAAAATTTCGCCCTTTTATCAGTTTATATTGGTAAAAGGGCTTTTTATTTGGCGTTATTGAACTTTTTGTTCGAATGAAAAAAATTTTGGAGGGGTTAAAATGAGAACAAGTTTGAAAAAAATATTATATGCCGGTGTACTAGGACTAACGGTTTTTGGTTTAGCGGCATGCTCAAGTGGTAATGATGAAGGTAGTGGTTCTGGTGACGGCGATGAAACATTAACAGTAGGTGCTAGTCCTACGCCTCATGCTGAGATTTTAGAACAAGCAAAAGATGATTTGGCAGAAAAAGGCTATAAGTTAGAGGTTGAGGTTTTCGATGACTATGTATTACCTAACCAAGCATTGGATGAAGGAGACCTTGACGCTAGTTTCCATCAACATGAACCTTACTTAGAAAATTTTAATGAAGAAAATGGTACGGATTTGGTTTCTGCCGGAGAAGTTCATTTTGAACCTTTAGGATTATATCCTGGTAAAACTGAAACACTCGATGATTTACAAGATGGGGCAGAAATTGCGATTCCTAATGATGCGACAAATGGCGCTCGTGCTTTATTGTTACTTGAGAAAGCTGGCTTGATCAAACTGGATGAGGATAAAGGGATTGAAGCTACAACTAAAGACATTGAAGAAAACCCTAAAGATTTAGAAATAACAGAACTAGAGGCTTCGCAAATTCCGCGCACAGTACAAGACGTAGATTTATCTGTGATTAACGGTAACTACGCAGTAGATGCAGGTTTTGATGTAGAAGATGATGCTTTAGAAATCGAAGATAAAGATTCCGAAGCGGCGCAAACTTATGCAAATATTGTTGCCGTTCAAAATGGAAACGAAGATGACCCAGCTATTGAAGCTTTGATGGAGTCATTGCGCAGTGATGATGTGAAAGAATTTATTGATGAAGAATACCAAGGCGCAGTTGTACCACTATTTTAAAAAAAGTGCTCGTAAAGCTAGTCCAAACTAACTTTGCGAGCATTTTTGTATACTTTTTCTAGTATTCGGTTACAATGAAACAAAAGGAACTTTATCATGAAAAAGGCTTTGTTTCTTTTACTAGATGAATTTGCCGATGATGATGTTTATGAACAGATATGGTTTTTATAATTATTGTGAGAAGTATGGAAATCCATTCTAATAAAAAGGAGTTAATAATGCAGAATTTAGAAGATTATATTGCAAGTATTGAAAATAAAGAACATCAGGAGAAATTCACTACACTGATCAACGCTGTTTACAGCAAATTCCCTCAGTTGCAGCTAGTTTTTAAGTGGAATGAACCCATGTTTGTTTACAAAGAAACATTTATCATTTCTTTTAGCAAAACCAAAAAGCATATCACGGTATCACCCGAGATTGCAGGTATAAAACAATTCTTTGATAGGATAACGGCTTGTGGGTATCCAATGGGTAAAGGCACTTTTCGTATAGAGTGGGACAAAGCGATAGATTATCAACTGCTGTATGACATTATTCAATTTAATCTTAATGAAAAACAAGATTATCCAACTTTTTGGCGTAAAGCAAATAAATAAAAAAGCAATCGAAACAGAGTCTGTAGCTATTTCGATTGCTTTTATTTAAAAAGAGTGAGTTTTTATATAAGTATCTAATGTTTTTTGGTAATCTTCGGTAGACCAGCTTCCTTCATTGAAATATTCTGCTAACAAATAACCTATATAAGGTCCGGTCGTCAAGCCGGAAGATCCCAGTCCGCTAGCGACAAAAAGTGTTGGATCGTCGGGTAATGAACCGAAAAAAGGCGCAAAATCTGAAGTATAAGCGCGTGTTCCAACGCGATAAGTAAAAGAGTTTTCTAAAAGTTTTTCAGGAGTTTGTAAAAAGTCTTTACTATTATTGGTTAATTTTTCAAAGGCGGCAGAAGTGGGTTGAAGATCCCATTGCGCCTTATCTTCGTGGGTTGCGCCGATGATCATTTGTCCATCATTAGCAGGGATCAAGTCGGCTTCGTTATCCAACATTGCAACTGGCCATTGCTTGCTTTGGCCTTGTTGTGTTTTAAAAACAATAAGCTGTCCTTTTTGCGGACGAAGGTCTACTTGGTAACCAAGAGGTTCTAGTAATGTTTTACAGTTAGGACCGGCAGCTAATATAACATAGTCGGCTAAAAACTGTTGTCCTTTTGTATTAACTTGCCACTGCTCACCTTTCTTATTTATCGTTACTTTTTCTTGAATTAAATGAACTTGCTTTTCTTCCGCTAGTTTTTTCATATGATTTAAATATAATAAGCCATCTAGTCTAGCGCCGCCCGAAATATACAAAGATTCTTGAGGTGCCAATAAAGGCAGCTTGTCCGCTGTTTGTTTAGCCGAAAGTAAGTTGATCTCGCCAATTTCAGGGGCGTCTTTTTTTCTTTGTTCGGCCAAGTCTGCTAAATCTTCCAATCCTTTTGTGCGTAAAAGGATCGTACCATTTTTGGCATATATCTTCTCAGAAATATCCATGTCAGATATTAGTTTTTGGAAAAAAGCTGCTCCGTCTCTAGCTAAACGATACCATCGTTTGTTCCTACGTTTAGATAGCCAGGGGGAAATAATACCTGCGCTCGCTTTGGTTGCTTGTCCATTTTCATCATCAAATAAAGTTACATCATATTTTGTTGTATCCAAATAATTGGCTAAAGTAATCCCAATGACGCCACCGCCAATAATGGCTGTTTTTTGCATAAAATAAGCCTCCTTAAGTTTTATTATCCTTTAGTTGCTAGATTTTTTCAATTATTCATTATATCAAAGGTTCAATGATATCGGTTAAATAGTATTTGCTTTTTAATCCTGTTGACTATATATTTAATAGTATACCCGTTAGGTAGTTGTTGCTTGTAATGCGCAAATGATTTGTTACTTAAGAAAAAGGACACAATGTGAGAAAGGAGGAGGTTTCAAGAATTGAAAAGTTGTATCAATAAGCTTGTCGTTCAAAAAAGCTCCACCTGCAAAAAGGATAGACAATTGTGATTTTATTTTCCTTTTTTCTAAAACTTTCTAAAAATTAAGGGTTTAAGTCTAACAGTTATTATGATATCATTTTACAAAGTTTACCTGAACTGCCCACTCAACATAAGTAGTCTATTGTCAGTTCGCAATAAAAGTAAAGTTTTTTCTTCTTAGATTGTGTACTAAGTCCAACGTAAAAATAATTTCCCTAATGTCAGTTAGTTAAGTGTACAAAGTTTTCTAATGATTGGAAGTTTTTAGTAGGAAATAAGAAAAAGTATTATTCTTTTTTGACAAAGTGACAACATGATGATACTATGGTATGGTCACTTTCATGGTAGTTTTCTGAAAAAAGGAGAAAAGAAGGAGTGTTAACTTTTGAGTAAAAAAGTTCGCGTAGAACATTTAACCAAAATATTTGGTCGAAGAACCCAACAAGCGCTCGAAGAAGTAAAAGCGGGAAAATCAAAACAAGAAATCCTAAAAGAAACTGGCGCTACTGTCGGTGTACATGATGTAAGTTTTGATGTTAATGAAGGAGAAGTCTTTGTGATTATGGGCTTGTCCGGAAGTGGGAAATCGACTTTAGTACGAATGATCAATCGTTTGATTGAACCTACTTCAGGTTCTGTTTACATCGATGATGAAGACGTAGCGAAGATGTCTAAAGAAGACTTGCGTGAAGTTCGTCGTACGAAAGCGAATATGGTCTTTCAAAACTTTGGGCTTTTCCCCCAACGGACCATTTTACAAAATACCGAATATGGTCTAGAAGTACGAGGCGTACCTAAGGAAGAACGTCGTAAAAAAGCAGAAGCGGCTTTAGATAACTCTGGTTTGCTTTCAGTTAAAGACCAATATCCTAACCAATTATCTGGTGGGATGCAACAACGGGTTGGTTTAGCACGTGCTTTAGCTAACGATCCAGAAGTGCTGCTTATGGACGAAGCTTTTTCTGCTTTGGACCCCTTGATTCGTCGGGATATGCAAGATGATTTGATGGACTTACAAGAACGCGTGCAAAAAACCATCATCTTTATCACTCACGATTTGAACGAAGCTTTACGTATCGGCGATCGAATCGCTTTAATGCGTGATGGTGAAGTGATGCAAATCGGCACGGGTGAAGAAATCTTGACGCATCCAGCCAATGACTTTGTTCGTGAGTTTACCGAAGATATCGACCGTTCCAAGGTGCTAACAGCCGAAAATATTATGGAGCCTGCTTTGACCATTAATGCAGAAGCAGACGGACCTAATGTGGCTTTACAAAGAATGCGTAAAGAAGAAATCAGTATGTTACTAGCTGTTGACCGTAAACGTTATTTAAAAGGAAGCTTAACAGCTGAAAATGCTTTGGATGCACGTAAAAATGAAAAACCACTTAAGGAAGTATTAGATAAAAACGTGCAAAAAGTGGAAAAAGATACCTTAGTCACAGATATTTTCAATATGATTCAAAACTCCGCTGCACCTTTAGCTGTTGTTGACGAAGAGGATCGTGTGGTAGGTGTCGTCGTCCGTGGTAGTGTAATTGGCGCGATGACTGATACCGATACTGGACAAGCAGATGAAAAAGAAGCTGCAGAGGAAAACACAGATGAAGCAACAGCGTCAGCTGATAAAGAAGAGGTGAATGCAAATGCTTGATTTTTTACAAAATGAGATTCCCCTTTCGGATTGGGTCGATACCGGTGTTGACTGGTTAACCGAACACTGGTCTGCCTTTTTCTCATTCTTACAAACCATAGGGCAAAACATCATGGATGCTATGACTAATGGGTTAAACATGATTCATCCTCTATTGTTTATTTTGATAGTTACAGTAGCTGCCTTTTTCCTTGGTGGAAAAAAATGGCAATTGCCCACATTTACACTGCTTGGTTTGTTATTGATTTATAACCAAGATTTATGGTCTGACTTGTTAAGTACCCTTACTTTAGTAATTATTTCAAGTCTGATCTCTGTCATTATTGGTGTACCGGCTGGTGTTTTAATGTCAAAAAGTGAAATTGCCAGAAATATCATTACGCCGATTCTTGACTTCATGCAGACGATGCCAGGTTTTGTTTACTTGATTCCAGCCGTTGCCTTCTTTGGTATCGGTATGGTACCTGGGGTTTTTGCTTCAGTGATCTTCTCACTGCCGCCAACAGTTCGTATGACGAACCTTGGTATTCGCCAAGTGCCAACGGAATTAGTGGAAGCTTCCGATTCTTTCGGGGGTACCGGTTGGCAAAAATTATTTAAGTTAGAAATGCCTTTAGCTAAAGGAAATATCTTTGCAGGTATTAACCAAACGCTAATGTTGTCCTTATCTATGGTGGTTATTGCTTCTATGATCGGCGCACCTGGTTTAGGACAAGGGGTATTATCAGCGGTACAACGTTCACAAGTAGGTAACGGATTTGTTTATGGTATTGCCATCGTTATCTTAGCGATTATTATGGACCGCTTCACACAAAACTTAAATACTAATGCAAATACTTCAAGTGAAGATTAAAGAAGGCATACAAGAAAGTGAAAGAGTATGTCAAAGGATTTAGATTTAATCAGCTTTTGTAAAGAAGAAATATTATTTATATAGTGAAAGTTGATTGAAAATTTGAGACGACAAAAAGATGGATAGAGCGTAATCGTTATGTTTATCTTTTGTGTCTCCTTATGATTAGTGAATAAAAATTGTTATTCAATTTTTAAAATATTAAGAAAGGATGTTTTGTTTTGAAGAAGAAGTTAGTAGGTATGTTGGCATTAAGTTCAGCACTATTATTAGCTGCTTGCAGTAATGGCGGTGGCGATAACGATTCAGAAAGTAGCGGAAATGGCGGCGGTGGAGATACTGTCGAATTATCATATGTTGAATGGGATACAGAGGTTGCGTCTACCAATGTTGTTGGTCAGGTGCTAGAGGATATGGGATATGATGTAAATCTTACCCCTCTAGATAACTCTGTTATGTGGGAAGCAGTTGCTAACGGCGAATCAGATGGTATGGTCGCTGGTTGGTTACCAGTTACACATGAAGCACAATATGAAAAGTTTGGCGACGATGTTGAAGACTTAGGACCAAACTTGCCAGATGCAGCGAAATTAGGCATTGTGGTACCTGAATACATGGATGTTGATTCTATCGAAGATCTAGATGATCAAGTACCCGAAAAAGAAATTATTGGTATTGAACCAGGTGCTGGTGTGGTTGCAGCAGCAGAAGAGACTGTTGATACTTATGATAATTTGTCCGATTGGGAAGTAACGCCATCTTCTAGTGGTGCGATGACTTCACAATTAGGCAGTGCCATCCAAAATGAAGATCCAATTGCAATTACTGGTTGGTCTCCACACTGGATGTTTGAAAGATATGATCTTAAATATCTAGATGACCCAGAAGGAACAATGGGAGATGCTGAAAGTATTCATACAATGGTTCGTGAAGGACTAGAAGACGATATGCCAGAAGTATACAGCATGTTGGATAACTTCGAATGGACTGAAGAAGATATTAACTCCGTAATGTTAGACATTGAAGACGGTGAAGATCCAGAAGATGCAGCAAGAGAATGGATCGAAGATAACGAAGATACAGTTGAAGAATGGAAGGAATAATTCTATTCAATGCATAATGCAGGAAAAGGAGCAATCCTTTTCCTGTTTTTTAATTGAAAAATGCAATATACTTTATCTTTTTTATTTTTATTAGTAAAATTTTGTATTGAGGTGTTTATAATGGAACAAAATAATCGAAGAGAATTAACATTTACTCTATTTCACCATGATATAAAAATTGATGCCTTCTATAATTTTTTGTATCAAATGAATGATATTATTTTAGCTTTATTTTTTATTGTGGGCAGTTTCCTGTTTTTTAAAGAATCAACGACTTTTTATGGAACAGTTTTATTTGTGATCGGTAGTTTTCAACTTTTAATTAGACCGTTAATTTTGATTAGTAGAGAGATACATATATATACATTGAAAAACAAGTAAATTTTATCCCAATGCCTATTGTGTATTTTAGTGCATTGAACTATAATAGTTTTTGTTATGCGGGTGTAGTTTAGTGGTAAAACAGAAGCTTCCCAAGCTTCCGTCGCGGGTTCGATCCCCGTCACCCGCTTAGTTATATAAACCTTTGTAACAGGATTTCGCTAACTTTAATAAGTCGGCGATTTTTTTATTTTTTGTTTTGAATACCAAATTGAACACCATTTTTATTTTTTTAAGTTGACAGGTAAGTGGCAAATTTTAAACTTGTTTGTTTATCATTACCCACAGAATGAGCGTAAACATTCATGGTCATATCAGATGATGCATGCCCTAGTCTACGCTGAACATCTTTATAATTTACGCCCGACTCTAAAGACAAAGTTGCATGAGTGTGCCTAAAACCATGAGAAGAAATACGTTCTCCGCTGTATTTTTTTCATTGGACGACGTAAACGTTCTGGGCTCATAACTTTTTTATTTTTTTCATCCGTAAACAGATACTGTTTTTCCTTAAGTGATATACCATGTTTTATAAAGTATTTTTTTTGTTCAAGTTTCCATTTTTTAAAATGGAAATTGTTTCTAAATCTAGGCTAATTTTTCGAAAAGAACTCTTATTTTTTGGTGCTCCCAATACTTCATTGCGTTTAATAGCTTTGTTTACATCAAGAGACATTTCATTAAAATTAACATCCTCCCAAGTAAGAGCACGGAGTTCACCTAAACGTAACCCTGCGTAAGCAATAACTCTAAAAGCTGCAAAATCACCGTAAAATAAGTTTTGGTTAGCCCATGGCAAAAAAGCATTAAACTCTTCTTTGGTGTAAAACTTATCCGTTTCTTTTTTCTTTGGAGGTTGAGTTACAGGCGTTTCTATATCTTCAAACGGGTCTCCATTCATCCAGCCATTTTTCCTAGCGTACTTAAAAACTTGTTGCGCATAACCCCTTATTGCTCTGAACTTGCTTGTATGCTTGGACCATCGTAGAATGGACTGATGACAATCATTATATGTTATACCGATGATAAGTCTATCATCTAAATCAGGTAGAATATAATAAAAGAAATAATTTTCAGTTAAATTTAGTGTTGAATTCTCTACTTTTGCTTTATAAATTGGCAACCACATTTCGTACACATCTTTAAATGTGATATACTTCTTTTGCATTTGATTTTTAAGGGTGGCTTCATCCTCTCCTAGTTCTAGCCGAGCTAATGCAAGCTTGGCTTTTTTTATTGACTTAAAACCTCTACGAGTAGTTCGTTTTGGCTTCCCCGTTTTTGAATTAATACCCAAATACGTATTAAACATATAAGGTTAAACATATAAGCGGTGGATCCGTCTTTTTTCGTATATTCTTTTATTTTAGCCATGTTTTTCTTCCTTTTGTGCCGTATTGGCGTACATAACAAAAGGTAGGCTTAAATCCCCATAGCGGACTTGCACCGCTACATAGCTACTTAGTGGGGAGAGCGTGCTTATTTTTTTATTTAATCATTCCGTTTAAATTCAGTTGAATCAAACATTTTTGTTTTTCCTAATTCAGTGCTTCCGTAGTAAACATAAACAGGCAAACCTTGCTGATACTCGTCTGTATCCCAGTCTTCAACTTCTCCAATTGATGATTTAGCTCCGTTTTGTACTTTCTTCAACTCTTCGGAAGCTTGTGGTTTACTATAATCTAAAAAGTTATCATTTACATAAACTCGCAATAAATTCACATCGTATTCCACTTTGTCTATAGCTAAAGCATACTCAAATTCTGGGTTGGGTAGTCCATCACTTGTATCTTCGCCAACTGCAAACCCTCGATTTTCTTCTAAACGTTCATTTATTTTTTCGTTTATTTCATTATCTTTTTCTTGCTGTTTTTGTTCTTTGTCTTTGGAGTCTTTTTGTTTTGACTCTTCAGTTTCTTTTTCTCGTGATGCTTCAACTTCTTTTTCCTTAGATTCTTCTGCTTCTTTGGACTCTTGAATTTCTTGTTCTTTAGACTCTTCAGCTTCCTCAGATTTTTTAGCTTCTTTTTCTTTAGATGCTTGTATCTCTGAAGAAAATTGTGTACTTTCTATAGTGCTAGTTTCCTCAGTATCATACTCGGCAGTTGCTTCTTCTTTTGTTTCATCATCTGCAAACACATATACAAGTAAAGAACTCACCACAAGCAAAGCTATAGATATGTTCCTGTTTTTCTTGTTAGGTGACTTTTTAATAAAGTACCAAATACCAACTGCAGCAGCAATAAACACTATCGTAAACAAATAATCCATTTTTTACCCCTTTTATTCCTATTTTTGTTCTCTTATTTCTTTTAAATTTTCATCTTGTTGCTTAATAATAATCCAATTTTGTTCAACTAATGCCGATAAATAACCAATTTTTGCTTTATCTTCGGCTTTTCCTGATAGACCTATACCAAACTTCATTAGTCCACTTCCGGCTAAATCCGTACTGATATTAAACACTTGATCTTGCGCATCTGTATCTGGCCCGCTAAGATTACGTTTTGCTAAATATTTTTCTGCCTTGCTTTTAATACTCATTTTCTTTTACCTCCTTTTATAAATAAGTCCAAGCAGGGAAGTCCTGCAAGGATTAGAATACAACTTTACCAACTATGCTGATGTTATTTGTACCGTCAGCTAAGATGTCGTCGTAATCTTGGTTTAAGGATAACAAACGTAAGTTATCCTTTTCAAGATATACTTTCTTTATAAAAGCTTCTCCGTCGATTTGTACAACCATCAACCAAGTACAATATGGCGCTGATAGTTATGCCAACCAAAATAGCCCGGCCTAAATAGAGTTGGCACGAACTAATAACCAAGCAACCTAAAAGGGCTATAAAGCCTACAGTGGTTTAGCACGAGATATGACTAAAAAATATGATATCCCACTTACCTTAGATGGTTCTGGACGTGGTGTTAAATCTCATCTATGGGTTACTCAAAATATTTGGGGGGTCACACAGATCCATACGATTGTTTAGCGTAGCACGGTGTTAGCAAGAGCAAACTAGCTAAAGATTTGCATAATGGCGTAGGTGGTATTAACACAAATGAAACAACACCGGCGCCAGAAAGTAAAACTCCAAAAATTAATCAAAACCAATCCAGTAATCGAATTGCTGAAGATGGACAATGGGGTCCTGGGACAACCAGATGTTTACAACAATATCTAGGCACAACGCAAGATAGTGTAATCAGTGGTCAAATTATCACGAGTGCAAACGCAAATGTTTACAGTGCGCAACAAGGGAATATTGGTTCTAATGTTATCCGTGCTTTACAAGCTACACTTGGTGTAGCACAAGAGGGCAACCTTGGTCCCGCAACTGTACAAGCCTTGCAAGCTCATTTAGGTACTACACAAGATGGACATATTAGTCCACGTAGTAACGTAGTTAAGGCTATGCAATAAGCATTAAACAATAGCACATTTTAAGTTCTGTATAGAGATTAGACATAATCTGTATAATCTCTTTTTATAGCAAAAAAAGAATGGAAGATTCAAATGGCATTACATGAAACTGATATTTCAAGTTATCAATCAGATATGAATGTAAAAAACATGACAGCGAATTTTGTGATTATTAAAGCTACTGGAGGAATTGGATATGTTGCGATAGACACTTTCAACAAGCAAAACAGTCCCGAAAGCTAATAGGTGTATATCATTATGCTAACGGAAAGGATTGGAAGGTTCAGCAAAGGCGGAAGCAAACTACTTTGTTAAAAATACAAAGAATTACCTTAAAGGTGACGCTATTCCAGTTTTAGACTGGGAAGCTTCTAATAAAGGTAATGTTCAGTGGGCACTAGACTGGTTGAACGAAGTTGAATGTCAAACAGGTATTAAGCCTTGGTTTTACACTTATACCGGAGTACTTGATAGTTATGATTTTACCTGGATTGCTAATAACGATAATGCGCTATGAGTAGCTAATTATGGCGCTAATTAACGTAGTAATGGTTATAATAAAAATGCTACCCGCCATCTACTCGTGGCTTTAAAAATGGTGCAGCTTGCTTTCAGTACAGTTCGAATACTGTTATTCCAGGCTATGGCGCACCAATCGACGTAGATATCTTTTATGGTGACAAAGCAGCTTGGAAAGCACATGCAACACCAGGCGGTGGTGGTAAGAATTGGAGCAAACAGTATTACACTAGTGCACCTAGCAAAATAAAAGCGAAAATAAATATAGGTGTCTATAGCAGTAATGATGTGGAATTTAACAAGCGATTAAGTAAACGCAAAAAAGGCACGATCATCCCTATTAAAGATATAAAACATGTGGGTAATGGTCTTCCACGACTTGTCACATCTAAGGAGAATTTGGTTACTGCCAACAGAAGTTACGTTAAAGAATTTAAATGGTCCACACAATACTACACTAGCAACCCCGGAAAAGTTAAGTTAAAACTTAACGCGGGTGTTTTTACTGGTGACGATGTAGAACTCAAAAAGAAATTAAGCTACCGTAAAGCCGATATAGTTATCCCAATTAAAGGTGTAAAACATGCTAAAAATGGTCGTCCTTGCTTAGTAACATCTGGAGGTAACTTGGTCATAGCTAATAAAAAATATGTAAAAAAGGGTAACTGAAAAGACAGTTACCCTGTACTTGATTAATGATTAAAGCCGCTCTCTTGATTGAGGGCGGCTTTTTACATAACATAGGTTATATAAGAATTTGTTAAATTTTGCCGAAACTACCTTTCTAAGAAAACATTTTTGATAAAATGTTTTTCTTTTCATTGCTAGTTATATTTTATTGTGCTATCCTTCCTTATATAAGGAGTTATTTATAGTTAGCAAGTGGGAGAATATTGGTGGTAGAATATGTAAGCTTTCACGGAACAGAAAGTTCTGTTGCAGAGAAAAAAATAAGGTATGATGCGGAAAATTTAGAGTTCACTAGCTTAACACGAGAGAGACAAAAGAGGTACTCCAATAGAGGAGGAAGTTTCCAAGGATCAAGAAAAAGTAAGCCTAAGTCACCAGGAAGTTTAGGCTATGGCTTTTATACTTTCATTCGTCCTGAGAATATGGCGGAACAGTTTATTTCAAGAATTTGTGAATCATATAAAATTATAGAAGTTAAAACTGTCATTAAGGAAAACGAAGTTTTAGACTTTGAAGACGAGGACACACGTTTTAAATTCCATGAATTTAGACAAAGTTTTAAGAAGCATATAGATGCTATCTATAGAGATTTAGATAGGCCTAGAAACACTGCTAAACAACATTCAGTGGATGGAATTATTATTGAGTCGTTTATTAATTCCCTTTTTAAAAATGAAAACAAGCTGGTTAATGCTGTTTTGATGTGGACCTATACACCTTTGGATGGCGATGAAAGTCTTCATTCTTATGTTCCAAATAGCTTAGAATTGTGCATAAGGAATAAAAGAAACATTTGTTCATTAAAAGAAAGGAAGGAATGAATAAAATGTCTTTAAAAATAGAGTCAAGTGCAGAAGAAATAAGAAACTGGATAACTGAAGAAGAGGTCTATGATCTATTGGACACTTTCGGTTTTTTTGATGACGACGAATACAAAACGTTTTCTAATAAAACTTCTGCTATACCTTTAAATAAAACTACTGATGAGGTAGATGATAAAAAAATCCAAAAACCTAAGTTAAATTTTATTATTGAAAATAATAATTTTTCATTTGCTTATAAAAATTTTGATACTTATATAGAGGCAGCTTAATGGGAAAAAATAATAAAAATAGTGATTTAAAATTAAATAAAAACATTCTTTGTGAATCGATATTAAAGATAAATAATAATGTGGAGCTTTCAGAATGGTACTCTTTGGATGAAAATGAATTAGAAATAAAAGTTGAAAGCAACATCGGGATAAAGAAAGATGACCCTGCTACAGCTAAACTGTTGTTAGGGGTAAAAATATTTGACGAAGAATATATAGAAAAAGACAAACCATTTTATTGTTTTGTCGAAATGGAATTTTACTTTAGAGATGATGAAGGAGAATATACTGAAGATAGTCCAGTTGCAGCAAAATTTTCTTTAAATATGGTAAGTATAGCTTATCCTTATATTAGAGCGCATATTTCAACATTGTCAGCTATCTCTGGGATAGAACAAATTCATATCCCGACAATTAATGTTTATAATACTTTAACAAACGATGAAGACTAAAGCCCCGTCACTCCGACAGGGCTTTTTTACGTTCTTCGATTAATTGTTCTAGTTCCTCAATATCTTCTAATGTGGCTTTATTTGAATTTACCCAAAAAATTTAAGTACGCCAGTTAAAGATAAAACCGCGTCGTTATCCCCAGTGGAAAACCGGGAACGGACGCGGTTTTTGGATATCCACAGATTGAAATCTGTGGATAAAAATCGCCCTACGCTATGTTATGATGAAGTCGACAAAAACAAACCATAAATAACGAAAGGCTGGGTTTATTATATCATGAACACAACAGATAAAACAGACATCTATCAAACGAAACGAGACCTCGTTCAATTTACTGAAAAATTAGCAATGGGCATGTCCCAACCTGATCGGAAATTTTTGTTAGATATGATCTATGGGCTCATCAAAAGTCGTTCTCCTATCCTCACCGAAATTGCACGTACTTTGGAAGAAGACACGCGTCTGCTTTATACCGTGAAACGTCTTTCCAATCGTGCCGCGGCTTTTTCGGATTTCTCTCGTTTGGAACAGAATTATTTAAATGCGATCCAACCACAACTTCGTGACGACATGTATGTGATCGTAGATAACTCCGACATTACGAAACCCTTTGATCAACAGTTTGAATACTTACAGCGGGTTTATGATGGTTCTCGTGGGGGCACCGAAAAAGGATACATGTCGGCCAATATGGCCATTGCTTCTACAAAAAAGAAGCACCCCATTCCTGTTTATTCTCATTTATTTTCCGCGGCTGAAGAATATTTTGACAGTACCAATGTCGAAACCTACAAAGGACTCAATAAAGTGCAGAGACTCTTCGGAGACAAAACTTATACGCTTGTCATGGATCGCGGCTACGACAGTAATGACATTTATCAATTTATGCATAAGCAAAAGAGTCGTTTTATTGTTCGACTCCAAGATCAACGTTATTTAAAATATCAAAATAAAAATTTCCTTGTGCCGGAACTTGCGCACCGTCGTAAAGGAAAAATTGCCATGACATCCACGATTAAAGGCGAAAAATATCAGTTGAAAATTTCTCATATCAATGTAGAATTGCCTTGTTTACCCAAAGTCCCTCTTCGGATGGTGGTGGTTTATGGCTACGGCCAAAAACCTATGAAACTATTGACCAACCAACTCATCGAAAGCAAAGAGGATGTTTTATCCATTGTCAAAGGATATATCACACGTTGGCGAATAGAAGAACTTTTTCGTGTACAAAAACAAGAATATCACTTGGAACAGGTGCGGACATTAAATTTCAATAGTTTACGTTTGATCTATCGACTAGTGAATGATTTAATCGGACATCATACGCTTTTATTGGAAAAAGAACATACCTATACCAAGCAAGTGCTTCATCGATCGAAAGCGCTTTTTGATGAATCAAAGATTCGTTTTAAGCTATATCGTTTAATACGAGGATTGGCCGAGATCTTAAAATATGACCGCACCGGGATCTATGCCTATAAAAAAGTGAAGCGACGGCCACCTTGTCGACAACTTACTTTAGCTGTGTGAACAAGGAACGAAATATTTTAAAAAACGCATGTCATGCATGCGTGCTATTTGCGTGTCCGAAAACAGCTTAGCCGGACCAAAAAAGATAAACGTTACGTTAAAAAGAAAAAATAACGTCCTTTTTTACTTCCTCCATGTAAATTGGGTAAATTCAAATGGCTTTACTATTGATAAAGGATTTAGCTGTTCTTTTAGATGTCATATAGTTACGGTGTTTTTTCTTGTCTTCATCTTCATTTATTCTCTTACGATATTCACGATTTGCACGTAATTGCGCCTCAGAAGTTTTCTTTTCTGTCATCTTACTCTACCTTCTTTCTACTATAAAAAAGTATATAAACAGTGTTTACAATAACGGAGAAAGTCCCCCAGTCACTAGAAGCTTTGTTGGTAACTAGCACAATGATTGTCGCGATGTTAAAAAGTAACAGAGCTATTAAGGTTATTTTCTTTCTATTCATAATCATGATATAATTTAGATGAAGAGGAGGTTCACCTCCCCGCCTTGGCTACTTGTCTTTGTCTTTCAGCAATTCTTGTAAAACCTTTGCGCTGGTTAGAATCGCTAAGACGATTTCAGTAGCTTTTTTAATTCATCTAAATTCATCTTTTCTCACCTCCCTTTACCTTATATTTATATTATGCCGTATGCGATATAATTTGCCGATAGATGTTGGCATTAAAATATAAAAAAATACCGATCTTTTCAGACCGATAAATTAGTTTTTACTATTATTGTTGTACATCAATCCATTTTTCCTTAGTGAAAATCAACGTTTCTTATGCTGTCGTATTCCAAAAAATCGTTTCCGATATACAAACCTAATTCATTATAGCCTTTGATGAAACCAACTATATCAGGTAAAAGTTTTCCATCAACGAGAGTGCTTTTTGAATTTCAATTGATTTATTTTTTATCCTTACTTCAGTTAACAGCATATTAATTTCTTCTGAAGTCATTTCTGGTTTCGGTTCAATAACGTAGAATTCTTCTTTTTCCAATTTCGCTAAATTAGCTGTGTGTTCTGATAAGTAAAAGCTCATCCATTTTAATTTCTTTCTGTCTTGGTAAGGGTGGAGGGTACTCATAAAATCACCCCTTATTTTCTAAATACTTCTTAGCTACATTTACGATATATTCCCTTATTTCTTGGTAATCTTCCTCAGAATACTTTGTATATTCTAAAACCATATGAAAGTTAATACCTAATGCTTCTGCTAAGCGATCTTTAATATCTTGTCTATTCATATAAACATTTCCTTTACTTTATAATACGAACTAAGGTTCGCAAAGTAAAGCGAACAAAAGATAAAAAAATAATCCTACCTTTTTAAGATAAGTTTGTTATGTACGCCATTATTTGAATACTACTTATGTTTTATTTATTATTATGATTTATTGGTCTAAACGATAAAAAGGTTGATAAATAAGCGTCTTTTGTTATCTTTTTTTACCTAATAAAAAGGGTTATAGAGCTTCCCAAGCTGCAGTCGCGGGTTCGATCCCCGTCACCCGCTTACTACTAGGAACGTTGATATATCAACGTTCTTTTTTTTGCCTTATTTTTGTCGCTTGTTTAATGTATTAGTTACATCAATTTTTTTAAAAGTAATGTTGAATCTGCTTTTTCTTTTCTATTCTTAGTTTTTTAGTCAATTTAATGAGACGGATTTGCTGCTTCTCTTATAATTTCTGGTCTTGTTGTTATCTTAATGTTAATATATCATTTAATAGAACTTTAACGCTTTGTCGTGTATATATTAACATTAGCGTTCAAGGAGGAGAGTATGAATATATTCATTGATTTATTTTTAACTTTTAGCCGCATTGGTGTATTAACCTTTGGTGGCGGTTATGCGATGTTACCTATTCTTCAAAGGGAAGTGGTAGAAAATAAAAACTGGGCGACAGACGAAGAGCTTGTCGATTATTATGCTATAGGACAGACAACTCCGGGGATTATAGCTGTAAATACGGCAACTTTTATCGGTCAGAAACAGCGAGGCTCGCTTGGAGGCATTACAGCTACACTAGGTTTTGTTTTTCCTTCTTATATTATTATCACGCTAATTTCCATGTTTATGCAAAATTTTTCTGAATTAGCCATCATACAGAATGCTTTTGCTGGTATTCGTGTGAGTGTATATATTCTGATCTTAAATGCTGTGTTGAAACTTTGGAAAAATTCAATTGTAGATAAAATAGGGATTTTTATTTTTGCCCTTGTTTTTATCTTATCTGTGTCTACAAGTTGGTCTCCTGTAATGTTTATCATTTTAGCAGCTTTTATTGGAGTTGCGGCTAAGCTGCAAGAAAGGAGTCGTCGGCAGAAATGATCTATTTACAACTTTTTTATGAATTCTTCAAAACGGGCTTATTTTCTGTGGGCGGCGGACTTGCGACTTTGCCGTTTTTATATGACATGTCCGATCGAACAGGCTGGTTTAGTTATGACCAGCTAGCTGACATGATCGCTATCTCTGAATCAACCCCAGGAGCGATAGGGATTAATATGGCGACCTATACCGGAAATTTAACAGCTGGCGCTTTCGGCGGCATTGCAGCTACGGTAGGACTTGTTACGCCTGCTATTATCCTTATCATCATTATTGGTCGCTTTTTAACTAAATTTCGAAATAATTTTTATGTCGAATCGGTATTTTATGGTTTGAGACCTGCGTCGACTGCACTGATTGCAGCCGCTGGTTTTTCTGTGGTATGGATGGATTTATTTGATATTTCAAGCTTGATTGATGCAGGAGATTGGCAGGGATTTATTAATTGGAAGTCGCTGGTTTTAGCTATTTTCTTATTTTTTATCATGCGACATCGGCTATTTAAAAAGTTGCATCCAGTTATTTTTATTGCTTTATCTGCTTTGGTGGGTATTGTTTTCCAATTTGCCGGATAATAAAAATTATTATAAGAAAAGGACCTATTTCGCGAAATAGGTCCTTAAATTTAGCTCATTTTGTTTGTGCGATTTTCTGCGCTTTTTCCGTATTTTTAAAATGAAGCTTTGCGTAGTTTGTTAATAGTTCAATGCCGCCTTTTTTGATGACTTTGGCAGCTTGTTTGTCGGACTGTGAACCGGCACCTGAGGGAAGTTCAATTCCTATTTCTTGTGATTGTTGCTTAAGAGCGTTTAAAAATTCAGCCCGGCAAATAATTGAGGCAGCCGCAACGGCTAAATGGTATTGTTCTCCTTTGGTAATGAAATAAAGATTTTGGGTTACCGGATCTTTCTCGTTTTTCAGATATTTTCGATAAGTTGTTTCTTGTGCAAATTGGTCGATTAGAATCGCTTCAGGTTTTTGCGGACTAATTTTTTCTAATAGTAAATGAATACACTGATTATGTAATGCTACTTTCATGTGAACAGCATTATATTGCGGTTGTATCTGGTTATACTTCTTAGGCATAACGACCAATTTTTGCAAGGGAATGAGCGCTTTTATTTTAGGGGCAAGTTTTAGAATCTGTGTGTCGTTAAGCATTTTTGAATCTTTTACACCTAATTTTTTTAATGCGTCTAAATGATTTTTATCAGCATAAGCGGCACATACAACTAGCGGACCAAAATAACTGCCGTTACCTACTTCATCGCTGCCGATAATACTTTTTTGCGCAAAATCCGCAGGCAAAGTCGCTGTTTTTTTAGTATTTTCTGTTGGCATACTTTCCCATAGTAAAGCTTCTTGTTTTTCATTATCTCCTTGAAACATGACTTTTCCTGAGTTATAAGCTGTGATTGTTATGCCATCTTTTTTGGCAAAAAAAGCAGCATAGGGGATTTTACGTGAGCTTGTGTAAGCTTTGTAGTACTGTTTTGCTTCTTTTAATTTTTCTTTGTTTAGTTTAACAACGGTTGTTCCCATGAAAAATTTCCCTTCTAATATTATTGCTTTATTTTAGCATAATGCGTTTCTGATTGAAATGTAGTAAAATAAGTGAATACGTGGAAAAAATTAATATTTTCCTTTATAATAGAAAGGTATTTTTAATAAAAAACATTGAAAGTGTTATAATAAAAAGTACTTGTAGATATAGGAGGCTGAACTAAGTGGTCAAGCAAAAGAATCGTTTTAAAGCGACGATTGAAAATCAAAACTACACCATTATCAGCAAAGAAGATCCCAAGCATTTAAAGATGGTGACTGAACTTGTCAACGATCAGCTGAAAGAAATTAAAGGAATGTCTGCAGAGATAGATAGTGAGCAAGCGGCTATTTTACTTGCTGTTAATGCGGTGTCTGATCAGTTAAAAAAACAAAAAGAATTATTAGACTTAAAAGAAGAAAATGAAACGTTACATAAAAAAGCAAGTGAAGTAACGGAACTCAAGGATCGTATGCAACGCATTGAAGAAATAGAACAAGAAGCAAAAAAGGTGCTGAAAGATCAAGGAAATAACGATGCACAAATTCATGATCACTTACAAGCACAACAAATCTTAAATGAAAAGCGCAAGCAGAGTATTCAAAAAAAGGTAACTCAAGGCTAGCAGAAAGGAAGACTGGATGATCGGTTTTATAATATTCTTATTACTATTATTTTCATTTTACACTGGTGCAAGACGGGCGACAGCTTTACAACTAATATATACTATAGGTTGTATTCTTTCCTTTTTTCTTGCTATGGGTCTTTATGAACAATGGGGACAAAAGATTGAGCTATACGTGCCCTATTTATCAGTAACACCAGAAACAGAGATGGTTTATTATAGTCAAGAGCTATCTTTTGACTTAGACAAAGCTTACTATGCGGCTATTGCTTTTATTGGCTGGCTGCTTATTGGTTGGCTAGTTACAAAATTTGCTATGGTTTTTCTTAGAAACCTTCGCTTTACACGGATTCTGGAAGACGACTGGTTAGCTGCAGGCATTTTAAATACAGTGTTGATGTATATAACGATTTTATTATTTTTGAAAGTTTTAACGATGTTACCAGTGGATGCCATCCAAAATATGTTTAACAGAAGTTTTACTGCTGATTTTATTGTAGATAAAACACCGTTTTTATCCAATATGCTGGATAAACTATGGATAACTAACATTATCTAAAAATTGTAGAGCAGTTTTTGCGACTCGATGCAAAACTGCTCTATTTTCACGCTAATAGAAAATGTTGCGAAAGCAGGTGAAAAAATGAAGGAATTGAATCACGATATTTTAAATACCTTAGAATTTAATCAAGTCAAAAACCAAATCGCACAATATTTGGTGACTGATCAGGGGAAAGAAGAGCTGCGTCGTTTGTTGCCGGTAAGTGATGTGTCATCCATTACTTCTTATCTAGAAGAAACAGACGACGCGATGAAAGTTCTTCGCCTACGTGGGGGGATTCCAATCCCCAAAATTGAAAATATCCAAGCTCATATGAAAAGAATAGAGATCGGTGCTGATTTGAATGGTGTCGAATTAGCTCAAATTTCAAGGGTGTTAACGACTACAGCAGAAGTGAACACTTTTTTGGAGGAATTTAAGGAAGATGAGACACAATTCAATCGTTTATACGCTTGGCAGGAACAATTAACCGCTTTGCCAGTTTTAAGAAAACGTTTGAAAAGTGCGATCGATGAAGATGGACGCGTTACCGATGAAGCTTCAGATGAACTTAAAAATATTCGTCGTAATATTACGCGCAGTGAACAAAGTATCCGAGAAAACCTGGATGGTATTGTTCATGGTAAACAAGCTCGTTATCTTAGTGACGCGCTAGTAACGATGCGAAATGAACGCTATGTCATCCCGGTAAGGCAAGAAAACCGCAATGTATTCGGCGGTGTGGTCCATGATCAAAGCTCTTCTGGTCAAACCCTTTTTATCGAACCTGGGCAAGTGGTGGAAATGAATAATCGTTTGCGACAATATCAAATTGCTGAAAGAGATGAAATTGCTCGTATTCTTTCAGAATTATCAGCAGATTTGGTGCCTAGTCGTAAAGAGATAATGCATAATGCTTATGTTATCGGAAAATTTGACTTTATGAATGCCAAAGCTCGTTTTGCTAAAGATTTAAAAGCGGTCGTTCCCTTGGTTAATGAAGACAATCATGTGTACTTTAAGCAAGCTAGACATCCACTTTTGGATCAAACGCAAGTGATCGCTAATGATATTATGATTGGAGAAGATTACCAAGCTGTAGTTATTACCGGGCCTAATACAGGTGGTAAGACAATCACATTAAAAACGCTAGGTTTATTGCAGCTAATGGGACAAGCGGGTTTGCCTATACCAGCTGGTGAAGATAGCCAGATGGGGATTTTTAATGAAGTGTTTGCTGATATTGGTGATGAGCAATCCATTGAGCAAAATCTGTCCACTTTTTCTTCTCATATGACGACTATCGTGAATGTATTGAATCAAGTTGATAAAAATAGCCTAGTCTTATTTGATGAATTAGGTGCAGGAACTGACCCACAAGAAGGGGCAGCTTTAGCAATCGCGATTTTAGATGATTTGGCTGCTAAACAAGCCTATGTGATGGCAACAACCCACTATCCAGAGTTAAAAGTCTATGGTTATAATCGGCCAAAGACAGTAAATGCCTCGATGGAATTTGATGTCGATACGCTAAGTCCTACCTATAGGTTGTTAATTGGTGTTCCGGGAAGAAGTAATGCATTTGAAATCTCCCGTCGTCTAGGACTTGAACAAACACTTATTGATTCTGCTAAGCAGATTATGAATGGTGAAAGCCAGGACTTAAATGAGATGATCACTGATTTAGAAAATCGACGCAAGATGGCTGAAACAGAGTATTTAGAGCTAAGACATTATGTTAGTGAAGCCAAACAGCTGCATAATGATTTGCAAGAAGCTTACCAATATTTTTATGAGCAAAAAGAAAATGAATTTGATAAAGCACGCAGCAAAGCTAATGATATCGTAGAACAGGCGAAAGATCAGTCTGACGAAATCATTGCAAATCTACGTAAAATGCAACAAGAAAGTGGTCAAAAGAATGTTAAAGAAAATGAATTGATTCAAGCTAAAGGGGAACTAAATCAATTACAACAGCCAGAAGATCACTTGAAAAAGAACAAAGTCTTACAAAAGGCGAAAAAAGAAAAACAATTTAAAGCTGGCGATGAAGTGCTGGTTGTTCCTTATAACCAGCGAGGTGAGCTATTAGACAAAATTGGAAAAAATCAATGGCAAGTACAGTTGGGGATTTTAAAAATGGATGTGGATGAAGAGGATTTACAAGCCATTGCGCCTACTAAAGAAGCTGCTGCTCCCAAACGTCATGTCTCCACTTTAAATTCTTCTGGACCTCATGTTTCCAGTCAGTTGGATTTACGAGGTAAACACTATGAGGATGCTTTAAGTGAATTAGACCAGTATTTAGATGCTGCTATTTTAGCTGGATATCCACAAGTTACTATTGTTCATGGTAAAGGAACAGGTGCTTTACGTAAGGGAGTTTTCAATTATTTGAAAAAACATCGGAGTGTAAAAAACTTCGATTTCGCGCCAGCTAATCAAGGCGGTAATGGAGCCACAGTGGTCAATTTTAAATAAGGGAGTTAAATGAGCAAGTTAGTTTGCAAGCAGTGACGAAGGTGCTATACTTTGTCTATTGAATTGGAGGTACAAAAAATCATGGCACAAACAGTAACAGATAAAGACTTTAATGTAGAAACTGAACAAGGCTTGGTTATGATCGATTTTTGGGCGACTTGGTGTGGTCCTTGTAGAATGCAAGCACCTATCTTAGAACAAGTTGAACAAGAATACGACGAAGATGAATTTCGTGTAGTAAAAATTGATGTTGACGAAAATCCAGAAGTACCCGCAAGTTTTGGGATTATGAGTATTCCAACATTAATTTTGAAAAAAGATGGAGAAGTCGTGGATAAAGCAATTGGCGTGCAAACAAAAGACCAATTGGAAGCAATGATTTCTTCTCATATGTAAGATTTTACTAAAAAGATTCCAGGTGATTGATTTCATCTGGAATCTTTTTATTTTAAAATCATGAACTGTCTTACATAAAAAGAAGAGAAGATGAACATACTTCCCTCGATTTTATACAAAAAGAAGGGAACTTTATTAGACTTCCTTTCATTTTTCTAAAAATCAAGGGAAGTTTTTAAGAGGTCCCCTCATTTTTCATTAAGACGCTTTCTTATTCTAAAGAGATGATTGACTGTGTTATAATTAAAACTAAGAAAAAACACCGGTGAAGGGAGGAGAAATTTTGAAAAAGAAAAAAACTTTACTTAAAAGTAGTTTATTAAGTTTAGGACTTGCTAGTTATTTATTATTTAGAAATCAGCCGGAAACGATTGTTTTAAAAGAACCGGCATCAGAAAAAATGAATACGGCAGTTTTTGACGACACGACACAAGAAGACACCTACTTGATTACAGAAGATGGGTTACCGCTGGCTTTAACAGTTGTTCAACCTAAAAATCAAACAGTAAAAGCTGTGGTTCAAGTAGTCCATGGCATATTAGAGCATCGCTTACGTTATCGTCATTTAGCTTTCTTTCTAGCAAAAAATGGTTTTGCCGTTGTTTTGAGCGATAACCGTGGACATGGTGATTCTGTTGATAAGAAGAATCCTTTGGGACAAATGCCGAGTGTAAAACGAATGGTAAAAGATCAATTGAAGATTACACAATTTATTAATGATCGTTTTCCAAATACGGCGGTTTATCTATACGGGCATTCTTATGGTTCGGTATTAGCTCGCTTATATTTGCAAAACAATGATCAAAAAATTACAAAATTGTTAATGACAGGAACGCTTCAATATAAGAAAAAAGCCAAGTACGGTGTTATGCTTGCGCTTCTTGCGGATGTGCTGGCAGGTAAAAAGAGTTATTCTTGGATTTTGAAAAAATTATCGAATTTTGGCTCAACAGATAAAACTTGGCTGACAAATGACGAGATAGAAATAGAAAAAGCCTTACGTGATCCACGTATGCTTCCAGGTTATAACAATATTGGTGTGACAACACTTTGGGAGAGCATCCGGCGGTTAAAAGATATCAGTTTCTTTGCTTGCCAAAATCCTGATTTACCTATTCTAAGTATTACTGGTGCAGAGGACGTATCGATTACTGGAGGAAAAAGGGGTTTAGTTGATACTAAAAAAACTTTAAATAAGATTGGCTATCATAAGGTTGAGATGCTTGATTTTCCTCATATGAAACATGAAGTTATTAATGAAGTTGATCAAGAACTAGTTTATCAAGCAATTTTAGATTTTTTTGTTAAATAAAAAAGTTCTGCAGCAAAAAAACTGCAGAACTTTTTAAATCCCAAAATTAGTCTTCTTTAATTACTTCAATTTTATAGCCATCTGGATCTTTAATGAAATAATAAGATGGAGGAACGCCTGGCAGGCCTTTAAGCTCTGTGACATCGAATCCAGCAGCTGCATGCTTGTCATGTAAAGCTTGAAGATCTTCAGTGGCGATTGCGATATGGCCGTAACCATCACCTAGGTCATAAGCACCGTGGTCGTAATTATAGGTAAGTTCCAACTCATAGTCATCATTTGGTAAAGATAGATAAACTAGCGTGAATTCTGCTTCAGGAAAGTCTTTACGGTTGTTTTCTACAAAACCAAAAGCATTTTGATAAAATTCAACTGAAGCATTTAAATCTTTTACACGTACACAAGTGTGTGCCATTCTCATTGTTTGAGTCATCCTTTCTGTTTAGATAAAGGTATTATAACATATTAAATTTTTATATTTAAATGAAAATGATAAAAAGCTAGATAAAACTTGTTTCTTTTTGTGAAATCAAGTAAAATGCAAAGAAAACTACTCATGGAGGCAAAAATGAAAGAAGCTGTTTTTGGCAAAAAAGAAGAAGGAAAGAAATATCAAGCACGTTATGGCGCCTATATTGTTATTCATCGTAATAAAAAACAAGAAGTTATTTTAGTACAAGCACCCAATGGCGCCTTTTTTTTACCTGGTGGGGAAATTGAAAAAGGCGAAACGCATGAACAAACCATCGCACGTGAAATGTTAGAAGAAGTCGGTTTTAAGGTAAAAATTGGGGCTTATTTGGGAGAAGCCAAGGAATATTTTTATTCTAGCCATCGTGATACTTATTTTGCGCATCCGGGATATTTTTATATTGCCGATCAGTGGGAAAAAGTAGGGGAACCTACTGAAAAAAATAATCAGCTTCATTGGGTCACACCAGATGATGCGATGCTTTTACTAAAAAGAGGAAGTCATCGTTGGGCCTTACAAAAATGGATGAAAAATAATTATTAGATAAAAAAGAAGCTCTGTCATTAAACTGTATGTGATGACAGAGCTTCTTTTTGGTTAAATTAATTCGCCATTGTGGATGTGAGAAGCAAATAAGCGATAGGTTTCGCCAAACAGATCAGAATCGTTTTGTAATTTTGGATCGATCATTTCTTTAGGAAAATAAAAGCGGTGATCTCCTTGCTCTTGTCCAGCTAAAGCAGCTACCAACTGGCTGATTTGCGACAACTCGATTAAAGTGCCGTCGTTTTGTTGCAACTCGATTTGGGTACGATGTTTTTCTAGTTTGGGTTGATAAAAATCGTAAGGCAGATCATAGCTTGAGTTAATCGCTGTATAGTAATTAGGATTGAAACCTGCTTTTTCCACAATATGGCTCATTGTTTCTATTAAAGTTTCTTGCGTTTCTGGTGCAAAGCGGCAAGATTTTAAGGGTTTACGATTTAAGAAACGTCGGGAAAGATCGTTTAAAACTGGATCATTAGCCTCCGTCCAAAGGTTGAAAGCAGTATTTAATACCCCGTCATCTAAGCGTAGATAATCCTCTAATGTAAAATTCTCTCTAAAAAAAGGAATCAGCAATTGTGCTGTATTTTGAAACATTTCTTTTTCTTCGAAAAAAAGTTCATGCGCGCGATTTAATAAATGTTCAAGACCAACTTCCATTCCTCTTGAACTTGGATGGAAATAGACTTGGATATGCATTTGATATCTTGATACGATGTAATCTTCTACCGCATGCATACCCTCCATTGCAAAAACAATACCGCTTTTACAAGGACGAATCATCTGCAAGATTCTTGTTAAATCAAAGGTACCATATTTTGTGCCTGTATAATAAGCATCACGCAGTAAATAATCCATTCGATCTGCATCGATTTGACTAGAAATCATTTGTACAACTTGCGGGTTAGGGTAAGTTTTAGTGATGACACTGGCTACTTTTTCAGGAAAACCAGCCTCCACACGATTCAATATTTGATAAACTTCAGTTTGCGGTGAAGTAATGATCGCTTCCGTAATTTGTTCGTGATCTGTATGAAAAATATGCTCAAAAGTATGCGAATAAGGGCCATGACCAATATCGTGTAAAAGAGCAGCACACAAAGCAACCAAGCGTTGTGAATCATCCCAGCCTTCTTCTCCAATTTTTTCGACAGAATAAGTTTGTTTGAAAATGTCACAAATTTGACGGGTGATTTCATAAACGCCTAAAGAGTGCGAAAAACGACTGTGCTCTGCGCCATGAAAAGTAAAAGAAGAAGTACCTAATTGCTTGATTCGGCGTAAACGCTGCACTTCTTTTGAATTAATTAAATCAAGGATCACTTGATGATTGACATGGATATAATTATGCACCGGGTCACGAAAAACCTTCTCAACCGGTAGAATTTGATATTTATAAGCTAAAGACATCGTTAAGCTCCTCTAATTGTTTATTTCGTTTGGTCATATTTACCAATTTGTTCTCAATTTGTGTTTCTTGTTGATTTTCCTTCACCCAATCTAGTGCGTTTTGGGCGGATTCGTCAATATTTAAAGCTTGGAGAAAGCGCCTCTTAGTTTCAGAAATAGAAATCGTTTTATGTAAAACATCCGAAAGAGTAGTCATCGTCAGTGGCCAGACTTCTGGATAACCGTTTTTACCATAGTTGTCTGCTAAACTTTTTTGATAGAACTCTTGTACGATTTCTGCGCGCTTATTTTGATCTCCTGAAACACTTAAATACATCATGACTGCAATGCCTTCTTTTAGGCGACGTTGGGCAATACCTGCGATTTTTTTACCATCTACACTTAAGTCAAACTTTCCTGGGCAATAAGAATGGCTGATTTCATAAGCCTGAATCGTTAATTCAGGAAAAGCATTTTGTATGAGCGTCAACATTTTTTCATAACCTTGGTCGATAGAAGTATTGCCCTTAGGAAAAATCCAGGAAATATTTAATATTCCCTTATCGGATATGACACCTAAACCACCAGCATTACGAATCACCAGGTCATAATGATTTTCTTTTAAGACCCTTACGCCAGCCTCTAGGTTATCGACACGCGTATCTTTCATTCCTAAAATAAATGTCTGTTCAAATTGCCAAAAATGGAGCAAATTGCTATTGGTTTTACCTGCAGTTTCGGTTAAAACGTCTGTTAATGCAAAGGGAAGCATTGCATTTTTCTTAGTAAAAATTTCTTGATCAAGTAGTTTTATTTCCATTGATATGTCCTTTTCTAATAATAACCTTATTATATACCACAAAGAAAGATCAGCAAACGGTTTAGACTATTTTTATTGCTGATTTTGTGTTAAAATAAGTCGTTTGATTGACAAATTAAAAAAAATGTGAAAAATAAAATAGAGGAGACTGGTATATTTGTCGTTTTCTAGCAACAGTTATTTTATTGCTGGCGACTTAATTCAGTCTTGATTTGTCGTAAAGGAGAATGGAAGATGGAATCAAAGCTAGGTATTCCTGTCTCAATTCATTTAAAAACAGAAGTAAGACAAGAAAATGAAGCTGAAGAATTTTTGTTTGATATCAGTGGACAAGTGATTAGAATGGGAAACACTCTTTATATTCGTTACAAAGAAGAACAAGAAGATGGCAGGCCGCCAGTACCTGTTACGATGAAGATTTTCCCTGATGGAGCTATTCAGCTGACCCGTTCGGGAGAAACGCATTCACGATTAAAGTTTATCTACGGAAAAAGTTTTGAAACAACTTACAAAACTCCCTATGGTACAATTTTTCTAACGACTTATACTAAAGATTTGCATTTTACTTTAAATGATCGTCCGATGTCTGGGAAAGTTACAGTTGCATATGATTTATTTATGGCAGAACAAAAAGTGGGCAGTTATGACTTGCTACTAGAATTTTCTGCTTAATTTCGTAAATTTTTTTCATAAAAAATTGCTTTTTTGAAGACAGTTTTGTATGATTGACTTTAGATTTGAAAGGACGTGTCCTGTTTGAAAATTAATGTATTTGAAAATGAAAATAAAAGTGATTTATCGATGGTCGAGGTTGCTCATGCTATTTTAGAACAAGAAGGCGAAGTCATGGACTTTTCTGATATAGTAAATGCCACTCAAGAGTATTTAGATATCCCAGATAGTCAAATTCGTGCTTCTTTGGCTCAATTTTATACAGATTTGAACATAGATGGAAGTTTTATTTCATTAGGTGAAAATCGTTGGGGCCTGCGCTCATGGTATGCTCTTGATTCGATCAACGAAGAAGTTACTCATGGCTTAGAAGATGAAGATGAAACACGCCGTCGTACGCCTAATAAGGTTAACGCCTTTGCCAGTGGCGATCAAGATGTTATTGATTATAACGCTGACGACCCTGAAGATACTGATTTAGTAGCAGCTGACGACGATGATCTTTTTGATGACGACGACGATGATGATGAAGAAATTGCTGAATACAATTCGGATTTACAAGAAATCGGTGCTGATAATTCAGACGACGATGAAGAAGAGTTACCAGGAAATATCGAAGAGGATTTAACCGTTGTCGATGATGATGACAATGAAGAAACAGTCGATGACGAGGATGAAGAACAAGTCTAGTAAAATATCGTTTTTCTTTTAAATTTTAAACGCTAAGATATACACTTTACGAAGTATATCTTAGCGTTTTTTCTGTAGAAAAAAAGGGATCAAGCAAAGCAGATATAAAATCTCATTGCTTGATCCTTTCATGTATATAAAACTTCATTTTGTAATCTTTTCCAAGATAGCGTATACTTAAAGTAATAAAACTTACGCACCATGAGGGAGTCGAACCCCCGTCTCAAGAACCGGAATCTTGTGTGATATCCACTACACTAATGGTGCAAAGTCACCTTACATAGTTTAGCGAATTTTAAGAAAAAAAACAAGGGGTAATAAAAATGAAATTTGAACAGCAATTTTCTCAAAAGCAAACCCAGACACAGAAATTAGCAATGACGCAAAAATTGCAACAGTCAATTCAAATTTTGCAATATAACACAGAAGATTTAATTGATTATATCGATAATAAGGCATTAGAAAATCCTTTATTAGAAGTTGTGGAACCGTCTTATTCTTCCAGCTATTCTAAACCTCGTAAATCTTCCGGAGAAGAGATGAATTATCTTAACCAAATTCCAGATAATTCTATTTCTTTGTTTGAACACTTAATCGATCAAGTCCATTTAAACTATCGAGATACTTATTTACGACAACTGGTTTTGTATTTAGTTGAATATATTGATTTGAACGGTTTTTTAAAAATTTCGTTAGAAGAGGCTGCTGAAAAAACGGGTGGTTCTGCGATCCAATTACTAGATGCTTTAACATTGATTCAGCAGCTAGATCCAGCCGGAGTTGGAGCGCGTAACTTGCAAGAATGCTTAATGTTACAAACAGAACGGGATAATTCTGCTCCGCATTTAGCTTATGTTGTGTTAGAAGAAATGTTTGAAGAGTTAGTAGATCGTAAATGGGAAAAAATCGCAAAAAATTTCGACATTTCTTTGAGCGATGTACAAGAAATTTTTGATTATATCCAAAATTTAACACCTACGCCAGGAGCTATCTACGGCGCTACTGAAGGATTGTTTATTATTCCCGATTTAACTGTGAAAATAGACGATCAAGAGCTTAAAGTATTATCAAATCGAAAAAGCGTTCCAGAAATCAAATTTCAACAAAATTATTTTGAACGAATGGAAAAAAGCCAAGATCCAGAAGTGCTCAAGTATTTAAAAGATAAACAACAAGATTATGAATGGCTAAAAAAGACGATCCAGCAACGTGGTGATACCATTTATCGTGTAGGAAAGGCGATCGTTTCTCATCAAAAGGACTTTTTTTTAGATAAAGATCGTCCACTAAAACCTTTGACATTAAAAGATATTTCTGAGGAATTAGAGATCCACGAATCCACGGTGAGTCGTGCAGTAAATGGCAAGTATTTAGAAACAGAATTTGGTGTATTTGAATTAAAATCTTTTTTCAGTAAAAAAATAGGTGAAAATTCTAATGAAAGTTCTGCTAATGATGCTAAACGTTTATTACAACAATTGGTAGATCAAGAAGATAAGGCAAAGCCGCTATCTGATCAAAAACTTACAGAATTGATGAAAGATCAAGGGGTCACGATTTCTCGCCGAACAGTTGCTAAGTACCGGGACGTATTAAACATTGCTGGCTCTTCAAAACGAAAAAGGTATGATTGATTGGTAAAAAGCCATGTGATGAAAAACATGGCTTTTGCTAGTTATTCGAAATATAAACGACAATTAGTTGCTAAACAATGTAGAAAATGATAGTATAAAACGTAAGGAATTGAGTTTTGACACAAGCTTGATTTTTTTTACAATATACGGGTCGTTTTAAGTCTATACTGGTCGATTAATGTCCCGCGGAGGGATTCCATGCTTAGTGAATTACAATTGATTGAAGCAATCGCACCAGACATATTATATGTACTGCAGGAAAGATATCGGATTCTACAAAGTATTTATTGGATGCAACCAATCGGTAGAAGAAGTCTTTCAGAAAGTTTGGCTTTGACAGAACGTGTATTGCGAACAGAAACCGACTTGTTGAAAAAACTTGATTTTATTGCCACTTCTAAAAGCGGAATGCGCTTGACGGAAAAAGGTGAAGAAGTCTACGAACAATTAGGCGATACAATGGATCAGCTTTTTGGCATGCAACAAAATGAAAGACGATTAGCTGAAAGTTTTGGTATTGCTCGCTGTATCATCGTAAGCGGCGATTCAGACCAGCAAAAAAAAGTTGTGGATGAATTTGGTCGTTTGTTAGATGAAGCTTTGCATAATTATTTGCCTAACGGTGAAAATATTATTGCAGTGATGGGCGGTACAACCATGGCGCGTGCCGCTAAGCAATTAACGAATCTTAAAAGCGCTAAGCGTAAAAATTTGTTTGTCCCTGCCAGAGGTGGAATCGGTGAAGCAGTGAATGTGCAGGCTAATTCAGTAAGTGCTGAAATGGCAACTCGCTCACAAGGTGATTACCGGGCGCTGTTTGTCCCAGAACAATTGAGCGTTGTAACCTATGATTCATTGTTAAAAGAACCTTCCATCGTAGATGTTCTTAACTTGATCAACCAAGCGAACTGCGTGATTCACAGCATCGGGCGAGCTTTACATATGGCGGCCCGCCGTAAAATGACGGAAGAAGAAATTCTTATGTTGAAAAGAAAAAATGCAGTCGCGGAATCTTTTGGGTATTTTTTCGACGAAGGTGGCAAAATAGTTTACAAAATCCCGAGGGTTGGTCTACAATTAAAAGATATAAGGGACATTCCTTATATATTTGCGGTTGCCGGAGGAAAGTCTAAGGCAAAAGCAATTCGGGCGTATATGGAAAATGCGCCGCAACAAACGTGGCTCATCACTGATGAAGCCGCAGCAAACGAGATTTTAAGAGGGGAAACCCTTTAAAATAAATTTTTGGTTTTCATAAGGAGGAAATCATATTATGTCAACAAAAGTAGCAATTAATGGTTTTGGACGTATTGGTCGTTTAGCTTTACGTCGTATCTTAGAAGCAAACGATGAATTAGAAGTTGTCGCAATCAACGATTTAACTGACAACGAAGATTTGGCTTATCTTTTAAAATATGATACAGCACAAGGACGCTTCCCATACAGCGTAGAAGTTAAAGAAGATGCGCTAGTTGTGGACGGCAAAGATATCAAAGCATATGCTGAAAAAGATCCTAGTCAATTACCTTGGAAAGAAAACGGCGTTGACTTAGTATTAGAATGTACTGGATTATTCACTGATGCAGCAAAAGCTCATGCTCATATTGATGCAGGTGCTAAGAAAGTGTTGATTTCAGCACCAGCAAAATCAAAAGATACTAAATTAGTTGTTTATGGCGTAAACCATGAAACGATCACTGCAGAAGATGACATTGTTTCAGCTGCTTCATGTACAACAAACTGCTTAGCACCAGTTGTTAAGGTGCTAAATGATAAGTTTGGCGTTGACCGTGCATTGATGACAACTGTTCACTCTTACACTTCTACTCAAAAATTGCAAGACGCTCCAGGTGGACGTAAAAACCGTGCCGGTGCTGCTAACATCATCCCTGCATCAACAGGAGCTGCTAAAGCAGTAGGTAAGGTTGTCCCTGAAGTTAATGGTCGTGTTGATGGTACTGCATTGCGTGTACCAACAATTACTGGTTCAATCACTAACCTATATGGCGTATTGAACAAGAAAGTTTCAGTTGATGAAGTAAACGCAGCAATGAAAGAAGCTTCATCTGACGCATTTGCTTATAATGAAGATGACATTGTTTCTTCTGATATTATCGGCTATGCTGCTGGATCTATCTTTGACGCTACCCAAACTGCTGTTATGGATGGTGAAAATGGAGAACAATTAGTTAAAGCTGTTGCTTGGTACGATAATGAATATGGATTCACTTCAAACATGGTTCGTACTTTAGAATATTTTGCAACAACTTTATAATCCGTTGTTGAATAAATTCACTTGCTAATACGATTCATTTGAATTTAAGAAATAAAAGCGGGGAAGCGACGCGCTTCTCCGCTTTTTTTAAGAAATTGTTATTTAGGAGGCAGATCCATGGCTAAAAAAACAGTTGAAGATGTTGATTTAAAAGGTAAAAAAGTATTGGTTCGTGCGGATTTTAATGTGCCGGTACAAGATGGTGCTATCACAGACGACACTCGGATCAAAGCAGCACTTCCAACCATTAAATATGTGGTTCAACACGGAGGCAAAGCGATTTTGTTTTCTCACTTAGGACGTGTGAAGACAGAAGAAGATAAAGAAGGAAAATCTTTAGCTCCAGTTGCTGATCGCTTAGGTGAACTTTTAGATCGTAATGTGACATTTGTTCCAGAAACACGTGGAAAAGATTTAGAAGAAGCAATTAACAACATGCAAAATGGAGAAATCGTCGTTTTCGAAAATACTCGTTTTGAAGATATCGATGGTAAAAAAGAAAGCAAGAATGATCCAGAGCTTGGGAAATACTGGGCTTCATTAGGCGATGTATTTGTTAATGACGCCTTTGGTACAGCACATCGTTCTCACGCATCAAATGTAGGGATTGCTTCTACAGGTATCCCAACTGTCGCTGGTTTCTTAATGGAAAAAGAAATCGAATTTATCGGCGAAGCAGTGGACAATCCTAAGCGTCCGATGATCGCTATTTTAGGTGGAGCAAAAGTTTCAGATAAAATTGGCGTTATCGAAAACTTAATCGAAAAAGCTGATAAAATTTTAATCGGTGGCGGCATGACTTATACTTTCTATAAAGCAAAGGGCGAAGACATTGGAAATTCAATGGTTGAAGAAGACAAAGTTGATTTAGCGAAGTCTTTAATTGAAAAAGCTGGAGACAAGTTAGTTTTACCAGTAGATTCTGTAACAGCTAAAGAATTTTCTAATGACGTACCGACTGAAATTCATGAAGGAGCTATTCCCGAAGACCAAATGGGCTTAGATATCGGTCCAAAAACAGTGGATAAATTTAGCGATATCTTAAAAGATGCAAAAACTGTTGTATGGAATGGACCAATGGGCGTATTTGAAATGTCCAACTTTGCTAAAGGAACGATCGGTGTTTGTGAAGCAATCGCTAGTTTGAAAGATGCAAACACAATCATTGGTGGCGGAGATTCTGCTGCAGCTGCTGAAAGTTTAGGCTTTGCTGATAAATTCAGCCATATCTCAACTGGCGGTGGCGCAAGCCTTGAATTGTTAGAAGGTAAGACTTTGCCTGGTTTAGCGGCTATTAACGATAAATAAATTTTAACTTTTAGTTAGGTTAAATAAAGGAGTGTTCAAATATGCGTAAACCGATTATCGCGGGGAATTGGAAAATGAACTTAACAGCAAAAGAAGCAAAAGATTTTGCTGAAGCTGTTAAAAACAAAATTCCTTCTAAAGAAGAAGTGGATTCTGTTGTAGGTGCACCCGCACTATTTTTAGAAACATTGGTTAATGAAGCTCAAGGAACTGAATTACAAATTTCTGCACAAAATTGCTATTTTGAAAATTCAGGAGCATTCACAGGAGAAACTTCACCTTATGCTTTAGCAGATTTAGGAGTTGACTATGTCATTATTGGTCACTCTGAACGTCGTGAATATTTCCATGAAACCGACGAAGAAATCAATAAAAAAGCAAAAGCAATCTTTGATAATGGCATGCTTCCTATTCTTTGCTGCGGAGAAACTTTAGACACTTATGAAGCAGGTAAAACAAGCGAATGGATCGAAGGTCAAATCAACAAAGATTTAGCTGGACTGTCTAAAGAACAAGTAGCTAATATGGTTATTGCTTATGAACCCATTTGGGCGATCGGTACTGGTAAATCTGCGGACGCTAAAATTGCAGATGAAATCTGTGGCGTTGTTCGTAAAAAAGTGGCAGATCTATTTGGTGAAGACACTGCTGAAAAAGTACGTATTCAATACGGCGGTTCAGTGAAACCAGAAAACATTGCTGAATATATGGCAAAAGAAAATGTTGATGGTGCATTGGTCGGCGGTGCTAGCTTGAAAGCTGATTCTTTCTTAGATTTAGTTGAAGCCGCAAAATAAAGTCATTTTATGATTTATTTCAAATAAAATTGAAAAGATCATTTGATAAAAGTAATCGCAAGGGATAACCCTTATGATAAAAAATTAAAAGGAGAGACAACTATATGTCAATTATTAGTGATGTTTATGCACGCGAAGTCTTAGATTCTCGTGGAAACCCAACAGTTGAAGTCGAAGTATTTACAGAATCAGGTGCTTTTGGACGTGGATTGGTACCTTCAGGTGCTTCTACCGGCGAACATGAAGCTGTAGAACTACGTGATGGCGACAAAAGTCGTTACCAAGGAAAAGGCGTAACCAAAGCTGTTGATAACGTAAATAACGTAATCGCAGATGCTGTTATTGGCTTTGATGTTCGTGACCAAACGGCTATTGATAAAGCAATGATCGCGATTGACGGTACACCTAACAAAGGAAAATTAGGTGCCAACGCTATTCTTGGTGTGTCACTTGCTGTTGCACGCGCAGCTGCTGATTACCTAGAAATTCCGTTGTACCATTATTTCGGTGGTTTCAATAGTAAAGTATTGCCTACGCCTATGATGAATATCGTTAACGGTGGTTCTCACTCTGATGCGCCTATCGCTTTCCAAGAATTCATGATTTTACCTGTAGGGGCTAAAACTTTCCGTGAAGCTTTACGTTGGGGCGCAGAAACTTTCCATGCTTTGAAAAGCTTATTAAGCGAACGCGGTTTAGAAACTGCTGTTGGTGATGAAGGTGGATTTGCTCCTCGTTTTGAAGGAACTGAAGACGCAGTTGAAACAATCGTTGCTGCTATCGAAAAAGCTGGTTTAACACCTGGTAAAGATGTTTATCTAGGTTTTGACGTGGCTGCTTCTGAATTTTATGAAGACGGCGTTTATGACTATACAAAATTTGAAGGTCCTAATGGCGCTAAACGTTCTGCAGCTGAACAAGCAGATTATATCGAAGAACTAGTAAACAAATATCCTCTTCTTACAATTGAAGATGGTATGGACGAAAACGACTGGGACGGCTGGAAACTACTTACAGAACGTCTAGGCGATAAAGTTCAACTAGTTGGCGATGACTTGTTTGTAACCAACACTGAAATCCTACAAAAAGGAATCGACATGGGCGTTTCAAATTCAATTCTTATTAAAGTAAACCAAATCGGTACACTTACAGAAACATTTGACGCAATTGAAATGGCAAAAGAAGCTGGTTACACAGCTGTTGTTTCTCACCGTTCTGGCGAAACTGAAGATACTTCAATTTCTGATATTGCTGTGGCTACCAACGCTGGCCAAATCAAGACAGGTTCATTGTCACGTACTGATCGTATTGCTAAATACAATCAATTACTACGCATTGAAGACCAATTAGGTGAAGTTGCGCAATACAAAGGACTACAATCCTTTTACAACTTAGCTAATAAATAAGTTAAAGAATCAAAGAGAAGCTGGGACAAAAAATGTCTCAGCTTTTTTTGACGAGTAAAAAGAACTTGATTTCGCTATTTTAGAAAGCTAAAAACAATTCCTGTATTTAGGATCTTAGGTAATGTAGTAGAAAAACGCTCTCTATTTTTGAGGTATCAGATAATGAAACAGCAAAACACTCTCCATCTTTTTAAACATGGGTAATGAATTTCTAATAGACTCTCTATGTTGGTCTGCCACAAAAAGTAATGCTTTACTCATTTGTAACTTGTCTCAAAAATTTAAGCAAACCAGAACTTAAAGGAAATATTTTTTGACTAAAGGTCGTTCAATAAGTTTTTCATTTCTTATCTTTGAACATTTACATAACACTAGCCAATCGGAGAAAATTATGCTAGAGTGTACTAGACGATATCAGACGAAGGCGAGGGATAAAAGCTTGTACAGTTTAATATTAAGTGCAGTATTAGTGCTTTCTGTTATTTTAGTTATCACGATTATGCTACAACCAAGTAAACAAAATAGTGCAGCTAGTGCTTTTACTGGCGGTGCAGATAATCTTTTTGGTAAACAAAAGGCTAGAGGTTTTGAGGCAGTTATGAAACGTTCAACAGCAATACTAGGTACGATTTGGATGGTTCTGTTATTTGTTTTAGTATTGTTATCTTCTCAATAGAAAATAGTTAGCAAAGGGTTTGAGCATTATTCTCAAACTCTTTTTTTATGGTAGAATAAAAAAGAGGTGTTAAACAATGCAGATGAATTTACCTAAACCATTATTAGAAGAACATGGGAAAAGAGCGGTCATTTTTTTACATGCCTACTCTGGAAGTCCTAATGATGTCCGCATGCTTTGTCGTTTTTTAGAAAAAGCAAACTACACAGTTTATGCGCCAATGTTTAAAGGTCATGGAACATTGGACCCGCAAGATATTTTAGACCAAAAAGTTGATGCTTGGGCACAAGATACTCAAACGGCCATTGATTATTTGAAAAATAAAGGCTATAAACAGCTTGCTGTATTTGGACTATCTATGGGTGGTATCATGTCAATGGATGCATTAACGAAAAATGATTCTGCGATCATTGGTGGAGGAAGTTTTTGTTCTCCAATCTTTAAAACAGAAACAAATGTAGCCGAAAATTTTTATCGCTATGCGGAAAAAGTTTTATCTTATACTAATTTATCTGAAGAAAAAATTAGAGAAAAAATGCCCAAAATCGCAGATGGTGCAAAAGAACAATTAAAAGGAATAGAGAGTTTTTCAGAAAGCGTCAGTAAAAAATTGAGTGGGATTAAAGTTCCGGTCTTTTTGGCTCAATCGGGCCAAGATCAGATGATCGATGCTTCGACCGTTTTTAAAACTGCTAAAGCTTTAAAACAAACTAAAATGACTTTACAGTGGTATCCACAAAGTGGTCATGTGGTCACTGTGGGGCCTGAAAGAAAAGCATTTGAAAAAGACGTACTTGCTTATCTGGAAAGCTTACCCTGGAATGAGGAATGAAGATGAAAGAGACGATAAAAACTAAGGTTTTGCATTTTATGGAAAACAGTTCTAAAAAAAGTTTTTCAATGGAAGAAATCGCAGAAAATCTAGGATTAGGTAAAAGTGATGATTTCAAAGCTTTAGTGCAAACCGTAGCAACAATGGAAAGAGAACAATTAGTTGTTTTCAATAAAAAAGGAAAAATAAAATTACCACCCAAGCAAGTACTAGTGGAAGGAACATTTCGAGCTAATGAACGTGGTTTTGGTTTTGTGACGATTGATCCAGAAGAAGATGACGTTTATATTGCTAAAGAAAACACTGCTTATGCCATGGATGGAGATTTGGTCGCTATTGATATTACTAAACCGTCAGATCCTGCTGATGAGCTGGGTGCTGAAGGTCGTATTGTAGAAGTACGTCAAAGAAATCTCACGCAAATCGTTGGAGAGTTTCATTTGTTTTCTGAAGATGAAATTACAGATACAGACTTGTATGGAGTAATTTCACCGAAAAACAAAAAGCTTTCCGGCTTTAAAGTATTTATCTCCGCTACAGGTATCCGACCGGTAGAAGGAAATATTGTAATTGCTGAGATTACACATTATCCTGAAAAAGGTTATGAAGATAGTTTAGAGGGAATTGTAAAAAATATTATTGGCCATAAAGATGAGCCCGGCATGGATATTTTAACAGTATTAGCAGCGCATGATGTGCCTACAGAATTTCCGGAAGAAGTCATTGAGCAAGCTGAACAAGTCCCTGATTCGATTGATCCTAAAGACTATCCTGATCGAAAAGATAGACAGGATCAAATGATTGTAACGATTGATAGTGAAGAAGCAAAAGACTTAGATGATGCAGTTTCAGTGGAAAAATTAGAAAATGGACATTTCTTTTTAGCTGTGCATATTGCAGATGTTTCTTACTATGTCACAGAAAACAGTCCATTAGATAAAGAAGCCTTAAATCGTGGCACAAGTGTTTATCTAACCGACCGAGTTGTGCCTATGCTGCCGCAACGCTTATCTAATGGGATTTGTTCGTTAAACCCGCAGGTCCCGCGACTTGCCATGAGTTGTGAGATGGAGGTCGATGAACAAGGAAGCGTTGTTTCCTATGATATATTTCCAAGTGTCATTAAAACCAATGAACGTATGTCTTATACGGCAGTTAATGAAATTTTGGAAGATGAAAATCCAGAAACAATGGCACGATATAAAGAATTAGTGCCGATGTTTCAAGCGATGAAAGAATTACATGAATGCTTAGAAACGATGCGTGATAGACGAGGAGCTTTAACCTTTGAAGATAATGAAGCACAAGTCGTTGTTGATGAAAATGGCCATCCTCTAGATATTATTTTAAGGCAAAGAGGCATAGGCGAGCGTATTATTGAATCCTTTATGCTGTGTGCTAATGAAACGATCGCCAAGCACTATCAACAAGCAAATTTACCTTTTATTTATCGAATTCATGAAGAGCCAAAAGAAGAAAAACTGCAGCAGTTTTTTGACTTTGCAGCGACTTTGGGAATTTTAGTTAAGAGTAAAAAAGGTTCAATCAGCCCTAAAGATTTACAAAAGGTAGTAGAAGATGCGGCAGAAAGACCAGAAAGTAAAGTTATTAATACGATGTTGTTACGTAGTATGCAACAAGCCCGTTATTCAGAAGAAAATGTGGGCCATTACGGTTTAGCAGCAGAATATTATACCCATTTCACTTCACCTATTCGTCGTTACCCTGATTTGTTGGTTCATCGTTTGATTCGCTCCTATAGTGAAGATAAATCAGAGAAGAATCAAGAAAAGTGGGCTGAAAAAATTCCTGAAATTGCACAACACAGCTCTGATATGGAGCGACGTGCGGTAGAGTGTGAACGTGATGTTGATTCGATGAAAAAAGCAGAATTTATGCAAGATCATATCGACGAAGAATTTGAAGGCGTCATTAGTTCTGTTGTTAAATTTGGCTTTTTTGTTGAATTATCTAATACAATAGAAGGCTTGATTCATGTAAGTGAACTACAAAACGATTATTTCCAATTTGTTGAAAGTCAGCTTGCTCTAGTTGGAGAACATACGAATCAAACCTTTAAGATCGGCCAACAAGTAAAAGTACGAGTGACAAAGGCAGATCCTGATACTAGAGAAGTGGATTTTGAATTGGTGGATGCCCAAGAAGTTACACCTGTTCAAACGAATAAACAACAAAATCGTAAACAACGTAGGAAAAATAAGGAAGACACAACGAAATCAAAAAAAGATAAAAAGAGTAAAAAAGGGAAGAATAAGGGAAAGAAGCCTTTCTATAAAGATGTGCCAAAAGGAACAAAGAAAAAGAAATAAAACAAGGAGGCCTGCTACGTGCCAAAAGGTGATGGAAAGCTAGTTGCTCAAAATAGAAAAGCAAGACATGATTATACGGTTATTGATACTGTAGAAGCAGGAATCTCATTACAAGGAACAGAAATTAAATCGATCAGAAATAATCGGATCAACCTAAAAGATGGTTTTGTTCGTTTTCGTAATGGGGAAGCTTTTTTATTCAATGTGCATATCAGCCCTTATGACCAAGGGAACTTATTTAACCATGAACCTCGAAGAAGCCGTAAATTGTTGATGCATAAAAAACAAATCGCCAAATTACATGAAGAATCACAGAAAAAGGGAATGACGGTTATCCCTTTGAAAGTGTATATTAAAAATGGTTATGCTAAAGTGCTGGTTGGTCTAGCAAAAGGAAAAAGAGAACACGATAAACGTGAAACGTTAAAACGTAAAGATCAAGAACGCGAGATACAACGTGCACTAAAAGACTATTGACTTTATGCTGTCAATGGTCTTTATTTTGATTTTAAGGTAAGATTTGGTATATTTGATTGTAAGAACCCCTTAGCAAAAAAAGAAATAGCGGCTTATTTTTTATCATTGATAAAACTTTGGCATTCTAAGTTTTCAATTTGTTTTTTCAATGTCTTATTTGCTGGGATTATTGATGAAAATCTTTTGAAATTTTCTTTTTATGGTGGTATGATACCGATTGTTGAATAAATCACGGTCATTTGATTTTGACTATGGTTTTGGGATTTTATGGGAAAGAAGGTGAGAGTATTTGGATGAACGTTCGCTTTTGTTTCATATTGGTCCCATTTGGTTTGATGGTACAATCGTTTTAATGACGCTGCTTACATGTATTATTATTTTTGCAGTCGTTTTTATTTGTACGAGAAATTTACAAATGAAACCAAAAGGTAAACAAAATTTCATTGAGTGGGTAATTGACTTTGTACGAGGAATTGCTAGCTCGCAGTTACCTAGAAAAGAAGTGAGAGATTACGATTTCTATGCTTTTGCCCTATTTTTATTTATATTTGTGGCAAATGAACTTGGTCTTGTGACTAAAATCGTCATTCATGATGATTTAACTTTATGGAAAAGTCCTACAGCAGACCCTGTGGTGACATTAGGGTTAGCTTTTATGGTGATTTTGTTGACTCATTTCTTCGGTGTGAAAAAGATGGGAACAAAAGAGTATTTGGTCAATAGTTACCTTCGTCCAGTGGGAATTGTCTTACCAATCAAATTATTGGAAGAATTTACGAATGTAATTACATTAGGACTACGTTTGTACGGCAATATCTTTGCCGGCGAAGTTCTTTTAGGGTTAATTGTTTCAATAGTAAACAACTTAGGTTGGCTAACTTTGCCTTTAGCTATACCGCTTGAAATGATTTGGATCGGTTTTTCTTTATTTATCGGTGCGATTCAAGCTTATGTCTTTGTTGTTTTAGCGATGGTTTTCTTAGACAATAAAATTGAAGAAGAATAAGTAATAATATATTAGGAGGAAAATGTTATGTCATTTATTGGAGCAGGTTTAGCAATTATTGGAGCAGCTATTGGAGCTGGCTACGGGAACTCAAGAGTTATTGCAAAAACAATAGAATCGATGGCTCGCCAACCAGAAATGGCTGGTCAATTACGTTCTACTATGATTTTAGGGGTAGCTTTCATTGAAGCTGTGCCAATTTTAGGGATCGTCATTGCTTTACTTATGATCTTATAATGAGCAAAAAAGCGGAGGTGATTGTCTCTTACGTCCTTCTGCTTTTTTTGTCATAGAAGTTTTTTAATTACAAATAATTTGTAAAGGAGTTACAAGCTATGCTAAATCAATTGGTTTTGTCAGTTGCAGATGTGCAAAACACAACGATCTCAAACATTGTTGTTGTGACAGGATCGTTTGTCTTATTACTGGCGCTTTTGAAAAAGTTTGCCTGGAATGCGATTGCTGATATGATGAATAAACGTGAAAAAAAGATCGCCAATGATTTAGATTCAGCCGAACAATCACGCCAAAAAGCCCAAGAATTAGAGGATACGCGGCAAGAGCAGTTGTCAGCTTCTAAATCTGAGGCTTCAGACATTATCAAAAACGCTAAAAGTACTGGAGAATCAAGCCGCCAAAAAATAGTCAGCGATGCGCAAGAGGAAGTATCACAAATGAAAGAAAAAGCACAAGATGATATTTCTAATGAACGTCAAGCAGCACTTTCTTCGGTTAAAGGAGATGTCGCTGATCTTTCGGTTCAAATCGCAGAAAAAATCATTAATAAAGAGCTTTCTGAAGAAGCGCATGAATCGTTGATCGATCAATATATTGAAAGTTTGGGTTCAGAAGATGAAACTAGATAAGAATACAGTAGCTAAACGTTACGGCAAAGCCTTATATGAACTGGCGGCGGAAAAAGGGCAAGTCGAAGATATTTATCAAAAGTTACTTGTATTACGTGAAATTTTTGAAGCTGTTCCTGATTTAGGAGATATATTAAGCGATCGACGTTTAGATCTGCAAGAAAAAAGAAGTATTATGGATGAATTGGTCAAACATTTTGATGGGATCATTTATAATGCCTTAGAAGTTATTTTTCAATATGGACGGATGTATGATTTACTTCTGATTATTGATGAATATGAAAATAGGTATGATGAAAGTATGGGCGTTCTTTTAGGAAGTGTAACAACAGCCATACCTTTGGAAAAAGAACAAAAAACCAAATTAACAGCAAATATTGCACAAAAATTTGGTTATAAAATCGCAAATTTGCAAGAAAAAGTTGATCCTGCGATCGTAGGCGGGATCATCGTTGAAACAAACGGAAAAGTTATCGACGGGAGTTTAAAAACTCGTATTGAAAATTTGCGTAAAGAATTGAGCAAATAGAAAAACAGAGGTGAATTAGATGGCCATTAAAGCAGAAGAAATCAGTGCTTTAATCAAGGAACAAATCGATAATTACCAAAGTAAGCTGACTGTAGAAGAAGTTGGTACGGTGACTTACATTGGTGATGGGATTGCTCGAGCACATGGTTTAGAAAATGCAATGAGCGGAGAACTACTTGAATTCGCCAATGGTTCTTATGGAATGGCGCAAAATTTAGAGTCTAACGATGTCGGAATTATTATTTTGGGAGATTTCGACGATATTCGTGAAGGCGATAGAGTGAAGCGAACAGGACGTATTATGGAAGTTCCTGTAGGAGAAGAAATGATCGGACGTGTAGTTAATCCGCTAGGTCAAGCAATAGACGGCTTAGGGGAAATTAAAACGGAAAAAACACGCCCTATGGAAGGTCCAGCTCCCGGAGTAATGGATCGTCAATCTGTTTCTCAACCCCTGCAAACAGGCTTAAAAGCAGTTGACGCTTTAGTTCCTATTGGTCGGGGACAAAGAGAATTAGTTATCGGAGATAGGAAAACTGGGAAAACAACAATTGCCATTGATACCATCCTTAATCAAAAAGACCAGGATGTTATTTGTATTTATGTAGCTATTGGACAAAAAGATTCCACTGTCAGAGCACAAACAGAAACATTAAGACAGTATGGCGCTTTGGATTATACGATCGTTATGGCTGCAGGGGCTTCGGAACCAGCGCCGCTATTATATATCGCACCTTATACTGGAACAGCGATAGGTGAAGAGTTCATGTATAACGGAAAGGATGTCCTTGTGGTTTTCGATGATTTATCAAAACAAGCGGCTGCTTACCGTGAACTCTCCTTACTATTGCGCCGTCCACCTGGTCGTGAAGCTTATCCAGGGGATGTCTTTTATTTGCATTCACGTTTATTAGAACGTGCCGCAAAATTAAATAATTCGCTGGGGGCTGGTTCTTTGACTGCCTTACCATTTGTTGAGACACAAGCAGGAGACATTTCCGCTTATATTCCAACCAATGTTATCTCGATTACAGATGGACAAATCTTTTTAGAAAGTGATCTATTTTATTCGGGAGTAAGACCAGCTATTGATGCTGGTCTTTCGGTTTCTCGTGTCGGTGGTTCAGCCCAAACTAAAGCGATGAAAAAAGTTTCTGGTACTTTGCGTGTGGATCTTGCAAGTTACCGTGAACTAGAAGCATTTACGCAATTTGGTTCTGATTTGGATCAAGCGACACAAGCCAAATTAAATCGTGGTCGTCGTACAGTGGAAATTTTAAAACAAGGTCTGCATGAGCCATTAGAAATGTCTAAACAAGTATTGATCTTATATTCATTGACTCATGGTTTTCTTGACGAAATACCAGTGGACCAACTTTTAAATTTCGAACATGAACTATTTGATTATTTTGATGCAAACCACCAAGATGTTTTGGATAAAATTAAGCAAACAGAAGATCTTCCAGCTGAAGAAGAAATGGATGAACCTATCAAAGAATTTAGGCAAACTTTCTTGGACGAAATACAAAATGGTTCACTAAGAGATAGTGTGCAATCACTTTAATAAGCAAAAGAGGTGAAGGTCTATGGCTGAGTCTTTAAATGAAATAAGAGACAGAATTGCTTCGACAAAAAAAACAGGACAAATTACTAAGGCGATGCAGATGGTTTCGGCTTCTAAACTTACTAAATCACAAGCCCATTCTAAACACTTTCAAACTTATGCTAACAAAGTACGTGAATTGGTCACTCATATTGTAGCTGGCCAATTAACGGAGATGCATTCAGCTGAAGAATTAAAACAAATAAATTCAATGTTGGAAAATCGTCCAGTTAAACGGACAGCTTATATTGTCATCACCTCTGATGGTGGCTTAGTAGGAAGTTATAATAGCTCTATTTTGAAGCAAATGATGGCGACATTACAAGAAGATCATGATTCTTCAGATGAGTATGTAATGATTACCATCGGCGCTACTGGAGCGGATTTTTTCAAAACTAGAGGAATTGATATTGCTTATGAATTGCGTAATCTATCCGATCAACCAAGTTTTGAAGAAGTCAGAAAGATTGTTAATTTAACAACTTCAATGTATCAAAATGAAGTATTTGATGAATTATACGTTTGTTATAATCACCATGTAAATTCATTAACAAGTCAATTTAGAGTGGAAAAGATGCTGCCTATTTCGGATTTAGACCCTGGCGAAGCAAATGAATATGAACAAGAATATATTTTTGAACCTGATGAAGGAAAAATTTTAGATCAATTATTACCACAATATGCTGAAAGCCTCATCTACGGAGCTATTGTTGATGCGAAAACAGCAGAACATGCTGCAGGAATGACAGCGATGCAGACGGCTTCAGATAATGCAGATAATATTATTAGCGATTTATCGACTTCGTATAATCGAGCTCGCCAAGGGGCTATTACTCAAGAGATTACAGAAATCGTTGGCGGCGCAGCTGCTTTAGAATGATTTTATGAATGGAGGAAGAGATATGAGTTCAGGTAAGATTGCTCAAGTCATCGGCCCGGTCGTTGACGTAGAGTTCTCGTTAGATCAATCTTTACCAGATATTAATAATGCGTTAGTTGTATATAAAAATGACGAAAATAAGACACGCGTTGTTTTGGAAGCTACCTTGGAACTTGGTGATGGTGTGATTCGTGCCATTTCAATGGGGTCTACTGATGGCTTGCAACGTGGAATGGAAGTTATAGACACACAAGGGCCTATTTCTGTTCCAGTAGGAAATGATACTCTAGGACGTGTTTTTAATGTCTTAGGAGAAACAATTGATAATGAAGAACCATTTCCTGAAGATGCTGAAAAGAGTGGTATTCACAAGAAAGCACCTAGTTTTGATGAATTAAGCACTAGTTCAGAGATATTAGAAACAGGGATCAAAGTTATTGACTTATTAGAACCTTATCTAAGAGGCGGAAAAGTCGGATTGTTTGGAGGTGCCGGTGTTGGAAAAACGGTGCTAATTCAAGAATTGATCAATAATGTTGCCCAAGAACATGGTGGTATTTCGGTATTTACTGGTGTAGGTGAACGTACTCGTGAAGGTAACGACTTATATTATGAAATGCAGGATTCGGGCGTTATCGAAAAAACAGCAATGGTGTTTGGTCAAATGAACGAACCACCAGGTGCTCGTATGCGTGTTGCTTTAACTGGTTTAACACTTGCAGAATACTTTCGGGATGTTGAAGGGCAAGACGTACTATTATTTATTGATAACATTTTCCGTTTTACCCAAGCAGGTACGGAAGTTTCTGCTTTGCTGGGAAGAATGCCATCTGCAGTTGGCTATCAACCAACACTAGCAACTGAAATGGGACAACTACAAGAACGGATCACGTCAACGGATAAAGGCTCTATTACTTCTATTCAAGCAATTTATGTACCCGCAGATGACTATAGTGACCCGGCACCAGCAACAGCTTTTGCCCACTTAGATGCTACAACAAACTTGGATCGTAAATTGACTGAACAAGGTATCTACCCAGCAGTGGATCCATTAGCTTCTACTTCAAGTGCTCTAGCACCTGAAATTGTGGGGAAAGAACACTATGACGTTGCAACAAAAGTACAACGTACAATGCAACGCTACCATGAATTGCAAGATATTATTGCTATTTTAGGTATGGATGAGTTGTCTGATGATGAAAAAACTTTAGTATCACGGGCACGTAAGATTCAAAACTTTCTATCACAAAACTTCAACGTGGCTGAACAATTTACCGGACAACCTGGTTCTTATGTCCCAGTAAAAGAAACGGTCAAAGGCTTTAAAGAAATTTTGGATGGCGAACATGATGACTTACCTGAAGAAGCGTTTAGAAGTGTAGGTAGAATTGAAGAAGCCGTTGAAAAAGCGAAAAAAGTAGGTAGCTAGAAAGAGGTGCCTTATGGAGCAATATTTAACGGTCAATGTCGTAACGCCTAATGGCTTGGTTTTTGATCATCATGCAACGATGGTAGTTGCGATCACGACAAGTGGTGAGCTGGGAATTTTAGTAAATCACGCTCCGATTGTCGCCCCCTTAGAAATTGATGAAGTTCGAGTCAAACGGACGGATTCAGAAAACCACGTGAATTGGATAGCTGTTAATGGGGGAATCATTGAAGTTCGTGATAATGTAGTAACAATCATTGCAGATAGTGCTGAAAGAGCACGTGATATAGACATTTCGCGTGCTGAAAGAGCCAAGCAAAGGGCAGAAGAGACTATTGAACAAGCAAAACAAACATCTGATATCGATGAACAACAACGTGCTGAAGTTGCACTCCATCGTGCAATTAACCGCATCAATGTTTCAAAACACAGATGATAAAAGAGCAGTCGGAATAACTCTGGCTGTTCTTTTTTTAGCTGGAAAAATTTCTTAAGATTGTGTGCAGTCCTTCTAAAGATAGATAAAGGAACTTAAAAACACTCTCCATTTTTGAGATATCGGATAATGAAACGGCAGGACACTCTCCATCTTTTCAAAGATAGATAATGAGTTTGCTTTTTTACTTTCCAATTGTTTGATGTTTGCAAGGTGATTATTTTTTATTTTATATTTTTTATGTTAACATAATTGTAATAATTGTTATGAGATTTAATAAGTGAGGTTATTTTTATGCAAACGTTCGGAATTGATGCTATTATACGATTAGTTAGTCATTTTGCTTTTATTTATTTAGCATTTTGGTCTTTAGGCGCTTTACGCATCGAAGCTTTTTTTAAATCTCTGCATACCGCACAAATAAGGATGATTATTGTCCTTTTTTCCATTGTGATCGGTTATATAGCAAGTAGTTTTTTCTTGGAAATTATTACATTGAGTAAAAATATATTCTTAACATTTCTTTAATAAGCAATTCACTATATTATCAAAAACGAATGTGGTATACTTTAAAAGAATTTTGTCAAAAAAGTAACGCGTTTTATTTGGAGGGAACAGCATGGAAGAGATTATCGTTTATGGTGATAATCCATTAAAAGGAACCGTAGAAATTGAAGGAGCAAAAAATGCAGTTTTGCCAATTTTGGCTGCTAGTTTACTAGCAGAAGAAGGAACAACTAAACTCAGTAGTGTTCCGATTCTTTCAGATGTATTTACTATGAAAGAAGTTGTTCATCATTTGAATGCAAAAGTGGATTTTGATTTAGATAAAAAAGAAATAACTATTGACGCTTCATATCCTTTAGAAATTGAAGCACCTTATGAGTATGTTAGTAAAATGCGCGCTTCAATCGTTGTTTTAGGACCATTATTAGCACGCAATGGTCATGCAAAAGTAGCAATGCCTGGTGGATGTGCTATTGGTAAACGTCCCATAGATCTTCATTTAAAGGGATTTCAGGCTCTGGGTGCTACGATTCATCAAAAGAATGGTTATATCGAAGCAGTTGCTGATCAACTTGAAGGTAATAGTATTTATCTTGACTTTCCTAGTGTTGGCGCAACACAAAATATTATGATGGCAGCTGTTAAAGCTAAAGGGACAACTACAATTGATAACGTAGCAAGAGAACCTGAAATTGTTGACCTAGCGAATGTGCTTAATAAAATGGGTGCTAAGATCCATGGTGCTGGTACTGAAACAATGCGTATTGAAGGTGTTGAACAATTGCATGCTGTAAATCATGCAATCGTACAAGATCGTATTGAAGCAGGTACATTTATGGTGGCTGGCGCAATGCCGAACAATGATGTCTTTATTAAAGACGCTATTGCAGAACATAATCGCCCATTGCTATCTAAAATAAAAGAGATGGGTGCAGAAGTGACAGAAACTGAAGAAGGAATCAGAGTACAAGGTCCTTCACAATTACAACCTACCGATATTAAGACACTGCCTCATCCAGGGTTTCCAACAGACATGCAAGCACAAACTAGCGTGTTACAATTATTGGCAAATGGAACTAGTGTTACTACAGAAACAGTCTTTGAAAATCGTTTTCAACATTTAGAAGAAATGCGGAAAATGAATGCTCATATGAAAATCGATGGTAATGTAGCCATTATGCAAGGAAATGATTCACTTCAAGGCGCTTTGGTATATGCAACTGATTTAAGAGCTGCAGCTGCATTAGTCCTAGCCGGGCTAAAAGCTGAAGGTATTACTCGTGTACGTAATTTAAAATATCTTGACCGTGGTTACTATGAATTCCATGAAAAGTTACAAAAATTAGGCGCTAATATCGAACGAGTGAACGATAATCCAGTAAAAGAAGAAGTCCAGGTATAAAATTAGGAGGTCATGATGTATTTAAGTCGTGATGTATTAATTTCATTAATTAAAGTTTTATCAGTTATTGCATTAGCCGTGGTCTTGTTTTTTGTTGGTTTAATGATTGGTTATGGTGGAATTGGTGATGGTTCGCCTTTGCATGTTTTCAATCGAGCACTATGGCAACATATTTTTGAGTTTGTTCAATTTTAAGAGATTGTAATAAGAGTCTCTTTGGTAATAAAATAACCGAACTGTGAAGAGATGGCTCCCGTCTGGATGTCTTGATCGTAAATGCAAAATTAGCGAATCTCATCCAATATAGTTCGGCTATTTTGCTTGTTTCTCAAAAAGGAGTCCAGAGTTTATGCAAAAGGTTTTATTCATTTTAATCAGAGGATATCAACGGTTTATTTCTCCTTTATTCCCTCCGAGTTGCCGCTATTATCCTAGCTGTTCTAGCTATATGTTAGAAGCTTTAAAAGTTCATGGAACACTTAAAGGTTTGGTGATGGGGACTGCACGAATTTTACGCTGTAATCCATTTGCCAAAGGTGGTATTGACTATGTACCTAAAGAGTTTTCTTTAAAGAAGAATACTGTGGATCAAAAAAAGCCAATATATAGCTATAAAACCCATTAAAACGTAAAATTATTTAGTTCTCAGGTGCTTGCATCTGAGATTTTTAGGAAAAGCAAAGAGCATTATATTCCATATGTAAGTAAAGATGTATATTTAACATTCAGCGTTTTATGCAAGACATCAATGTAAATATAAGCTAATTTTTATCTTGATTTTTGTATTTTATTCTAGCCTTAGATAAAAAATATGCTAAAATGAATTTCGAGGTGAGAAGTTTGAAGAAGAATAAAGAGATCGAAGTTCGTAGCGAAGAAACCAGCAGAAATATCAAAGGGCAGACTTATCCAGTAACTGAATTATATATTGGTAAAAAACAGATTGGCGAAGTGCTTAATTTTGGGCCAAAAGAATTTCAAAGTTTTGCAGATGATGAAGATTTAGGAACTAGTAAAACTTTGGATCTAGCGATTGAAACAATTATTCGTCGTTGGAATTTACATGAAAATTAAAATTTATTGCCAAAAATTATTGCAAAAATATAAAATATCTTGTATTATATCTAAGTCAGGTTTTTTACCGGGCTTTTTGGAGGAGTAGCGAAGTGGCTAAACGCGGCGGACTGTAAATCCGTTCCTTCGGGTTCAAAGGTTCGAATCCTTTCTCCTCCACCATTGGGATATAGCCAAGCGGTAAGGCAATGGACTTTGACTCCATCATGCGCTGGTTCGAATCCAGCTATCCCAGTTTTGCAGGCATCAGATTTTTTCTGGTGCTTTTTTTGTTGATTTCATTTAATTTTTGCGATAATCTAAGAGAAAGCTTACATTCAGTTAAAAATAAAAAAAGAACAAATAAATCAATAAGGGAAGTGTTAAGATGAAGCTTGGAAAGCATCTAAAAGGAAAGCTTACTGAAGCAGCAGAGACCATTTATGAAGTGTCTAAAAAAGATATGGAAGTAAATGTTGGAAAAAAGGGGTTGGCAGTTAAGGAAAAACGTCCAACTCGCCAACGTATTAAATGGCAAGCCAAAATCCGTTAGTTTATGGATATGATTATCGTTAAACTTAAGTTAGCATATTTGACTTTCATTTTCCTATTAAAAAATGTTTTAGAAGGAGGTGGCATCTTTGCCCGAAACCTTACCTGTGTATCTCCAAATTCATGATAAAATCAAAGATAAAATTGAAGCAGAATATTGGAAAATCGGTGATCGACTTCCTTCTGAAAGAGAATTATCTGAAGCCTTCGGTGTCAGTCGGATGACCTTAAGACAAGCCATTCAAACCTTGTCTGATGAAGGTATATTGGAAAGAAAAATTGGTTCAGGTACTTATGTAGCGCGGCAAAAAGTACAGGAAAAGATGAGTGGTACTACCAGTTTTACTGAAATTATGCTTTCTCAAGGGCGTAAGCCTTCGAGTAAAGCTATCTCTTATTTTTTCACTCAACCAAGTTCAAGTGAAATGGAGCGTTTAAGTTTGACTGAGCATGAAGCCATCTTACGAATGGAAAGAGTTCGTCTGGCAGATGGTATTCCTATATGTTTTGAAGTTGCAAGTATCCCGGAAAAAATTATCCGTGATTTTAGCAAAGAAGAGATTTCTACTTCTTTATATCGTACCTTAGAAGAAAAAGGACAACACAAAATTGGTGGAGCGAATCAGACCATTTCCGCTGTTGTTGCATCAGAAAAGAAAGCTGAATACTTGCAAGTTAAAAAGGGCGATGCGATCTTACTAATGCGACAAGTATCTTATTTTGAAGATGGCACACCATTTGAATATGTGCGCAGTCAGTATGTAGGCAATCGTTTTGAATTTTTCTTAGAAAAATAAAGCTAAGCACCGCCAAGCCCTGTATAAATGGACTTGACAGTGCTTAATTTTTTATCAAATGTTCATGATAACGTTTCTCGCCTTTTTCAAAGCTAGCTTGATCGTTTAATAAATCCGTGACTGCTTCAATAAAAGTATCCAAATTTTCGACAAGTACACATAAAGTAACTTTTTCTAAAAATTCTGTGTTAGCAACCATATACTCCTGTTGTTCCAAAAAGTTTTGTAATTTACCTAAAAGCGGGTAATCAATTGTGACATAAATTTCTTGTTGCAAAATACCTTGGACGATCTTTGTTTCTTCTAGGGCATGGCTAACAGAATGAGAATAAGCACGTATTAAGCCTCCTGCACCTAATTTTGTACCACCAAAATAGCGAGTAACGACTGCGCAAACATTAATCAGCTCCTGTTTTTTTAATACTTCTAACATGGGATTACCCGCTGTACCAGAAGGTTCGCCATCATCGCTGGAACGCTGTATCTCATTTTCTTCGCCGATGAGAAAAGCACTACAATTATGATTGGCTTTCCAATGTTTCTTTTTTAATTCTTGTATAAAATCTTTAGCTTCATCTTCGGTGTATACTCTTTTCAATGAACAGATAAAACGTGATTTTTTAATTTCTAATTCCGCTTGTCCATCTTTTTGAATCGTGCGATAGCTTTCAAGCATTAATTTCACCTCTGTTTTTTACTTTCATTTACTAGTATAATATAGTTAGAAGTTAGATGGCAGTATTTCGCTTAAAAGTTGCATTTTGTCCTTGCAGGCGTGATAATGGAAATAAGGAGGGGTCGGCATGGCAGGAAGAAGAAAAAAATATGATGTGATCACTACATATCTTAAAAATAATGGTGGCACACAAGTTACATTAACTTTTACTCAATTTGATGAGTTATTATTTCCTGCTCGTGGTCTTCCAAGATCTGCTCGCACCTCCGTTGACTGGTGGACAAATGATTATTTACATCCTGAAAATGGTGCTTATGCTTGGTTAAATGCCAATTACGAAGTTGTCCATGTTAACTTAGAAAAAGAGTTTGTGGTTTTTCGACCACTGCTTAAATCAAGTTGGATTAGACCGATGGATTAAGGAAACGTTGACAATGGTCGGAAAAACTTTATAATTAAAGATATACTTTGTTGTTTTTAGTTTTAAAAGTGGAGGGGAGATTTATCATGGCAAAAAAAACAATTATGCTCGTATGTTCTGCTGGGATGAGTACAAGTTTGTTGGTGACTAAAATGCAAAAGGCTGCTGAAGAAAAAGAAATTGACTCAGATATCTTTGCAGTATCTTCATCAGAAGCAGATACACAATTAGAAAATAAAGATGTAAATGTTTTATTATTAGGCCCACAAGTTCGCTTTATGAAAGCTGATTTTGAAAAGAAATTAGCATCTAAACAAATTCCGGTAGATGTAATCGACATGTCAGATTATGGAATGATGAATGGTGAAAATGTTTTGAACCAAGCACTTAATTTACTCGATGATTAAAAAATATTAAAAAAAGCAGGAGTCAAAAAAAGACTTCTGCTTTTTTTGCGTATTTGTCATTGAGGTGATAAGTATGGAAGAATTATACGGTCGACAAAAAGGAATGTTAAAAGAGGAACTTTCTCAACTCGATGACTCTTTTCAGTGTCGTAAAGCCTTGTTGGTCACAAATAAGGTGAGTTGCCAACGTTGCGGAAGTCATTTTTCTAAAAATGAAAATCAGCTATTCAATAGGGAATGCTATTGTCCTTATTGTATTCAATTTGGTCGTCTAAGTACGCAGTCTTATCTAGTAACGCAAACTGAGTCAAAGAAGACGCCTCGTGAGGTTCTTTTTACTTGGCAAGGAAAGTTAACGCCAGCACAACAAAAGGTATCAGACAATGTTTTAAAGAATTATCAAAAAGGTAAAAACACATTGATATGGGCCGTTACAGGCTCAGGCAAGACAGAAATGATTTTTTCAGTTGTGCGTGATTGTTTACAAAATGGCGGACGCTTAGCGATTTCTTCTCCTAGAATTGATGTTTGTCGGGAGCTTTATCCACGGATCAACGAAGTTTTTCCAGAGGAAGAAACTTTACTTTTATACGGTGATTCTGCGGAAAAGTACCGCTATAATGCTTTGACCATTTGTACCACTCATCAATTACTGCATTTTTATCAGGCCTTTGATTTATTGATCATTGATGAAGTGGATGCTTTCCCATATGAAGGAGATAGAACGTTGAAATTTGCCCAGAAGAATGCTTTAAAAAATGACGGTAAATATATTTATTTAAGTGCGACACCACCTAATCATCTATTAAATTCGTTACAAAAGACTTTTTGTATTGAAAAATTACCTGTTCGCTTCCACGAACGGCCCTTAGTTGTTCCTCAATTAATCTGGTATGAAAGTTGGCAGCATTGTTATCACTCAAACTGGAAGTTAAAGAAATTTGTCGCTTATTTAAAAAGATTATTAGAAGATAATGATGTGCTAGTTTTTTGTCCTAGCATTAGTTATATGCAGAATTTATACAAAAAGGTAAGTCTCTTTTTTCACTCAATAAAAATGGATTGTGTTTCTTCTTTAGACAAACAAAGAGAAGAAAAAGTTCAAAATATGCGCGCTGGTATCTATCGTGTTTTATTTTGTACTACGATACTTGAGCGCGGTGTGACTTTTGAGCATATTTCTGTCATAGTCATGGGAGCAAATCATAAAATTTATAGTAAATCAGCTTTGGTACAAATTGCAGGTCGTGTTGATCGTAAGGGAAGCTATCAACAGGGTCAGGTGGTCTTTTTTTATAATCAGCAAACACAAGCTATCCGAGATGCTTGTGAGGAGATCAAAAAAATGAATCGTTTGGCTAAGGAGTGGATCGTCTCATGAGATGTAGTTATTGCCAGCAGGAAATTATTCGTAATCTGACTGTTAAAGAATTACTTTTTCCCTTTTCTATAAGAAGTCAGCGTTGTTATCTTTGCCAAGAAAAATTTGAGCAAATCAAAAGACCTGCTTGTCCTACTTGTTCCAAAACAGGACATACTAGTATGTGTGATGAGTGCCAACAATGGCAACAAAACTATCCTTACTATGATTTTTGCCATCAAGCTTTGTTTTCTTATGATGAAGCTTTCAAAGAGTGGATTTACCAATACAAATTTTTAGGGGATTTTCGTTTGAGAAAAACATTTGTCCCAGAAATTCAAAACTACTTTTCTCATAAAAAAGATTGGATCGTGTGTAGTGTCCCTTTGTCTGAAACACGATTTTCTCAGAGAGGATTTAACCAGGTAGAAGCTTTTTTGCAAGCAGCCGGTATTAAAACGCAAAAGTTATTAGTAAAAAAGATAAATAATGCACCACAATCTGAAAAAAGCCGGCAAGAGCGCTTAGCGGCGCCTCAGGTGTTTAGTGCAACAGAAAATACAGCCAAGATAAAAAATAAAAAAGTATTATTGGTAGATGATGTTTATACGACCGGCAGAACGCTTTTTCACGCTGCTGAAATATTACAAACTTATCAACCAAAAGCACTTCATACTTTTTCTCTTGCTCGTTAAAAAGAAGTTAAAATTGTTAACGATTTCTTTTGCATTTATACCAAAGTTCGATATAATGAATATAAGAAGAGGAAAAAGAACTTTTTTATCTTCTTTAATTGGCAGATGAAAGGGGCAATTGTTATGTTCAGTTACAATGTTCGAGGAGAAAATATAGAAGTTACTCAGGCAATTCGCGATTATGTGGAGAAAAAAGTTGGTAAATTAGAACGTTATTTTAATGACGTGCCTGAAGCAACAGCTCATGTAAATTTAAAAGTTTACACAGAGAAAACAGCCAAAGCGGAAGTAACGATTCCACTACCTTATCTCGTCTTGCGCGCTGAAGAAACTTCGCCTGATTTATACGGAAGTATCGACTTAGTTGTTGATAAATTGGAACGCCAAGTCCGTAAATTTAAAACAAAAATTAATCGGAAAAAACGAGAAGCATCCAAACCTGAAGCTAACCAAGAAGTCTTTTTTGAAGATGAAGAGCCAGAAGAAAATAATGGTTCCGACCTTGACATCGTTCGTACAAAACGTCTTTCATTAAAACCAATGGATAGTGAGGAAGCTGTTTTACAAATGAATATGTTAGGACATAACTTTTTCATTTTTGAAGATGCTGATACAACGGGAACAAGTATCGTTTATCGTCGTAAAGATGGGAAATACGGTTTAATTGAAACAGACTAATATTTAAACAAGCAGAGACTTCAGTTATCTGGAGTCTTTGCTTACTTTTTGAAATTTTTACTAATATAAAGCTCATAGAATTGTTCTATGAGCTTTTTCATGTTAGATTATTAAAGTATATGAAAATCGTTGTTAAGCTTTCACAAAACGGTAGCAATCAAATAAAACAAATGCTAAAATATAGTGAAGACTTTTTAGTAAATGATAAGTAAATTAGTCATTTAAAAACAGTTTTCGCTGTTTTTAAATTGTTTTTAATAAAGGAGATTTTAATAAGAATGGCCAACTTTTTTAAAACATTGATTGAAAATGATAAAAAAGAAATCAAACGCCTCGGCCGTATGGCTAACAAAATCGAAGCGTTAGCGGACGAAATGAGTGCTTTGTCTGATGAAGAAATACGACAAAAAACAGATGAATTTAAGCAACGTTACAATAATGGGGAAACATTAGATGATTTGTTGACAGAAGCTTTTGCTGTTGTACGTGAAGCAGCTAAGCGTGTACTAGGTTTATATCCTTTCAGAGTACAGTTGATGGGTGCAATTGTCTTGCACGAAGGAAATATCTCTGAAATGCGTACTGGGGAAGGGAAAACATTGACAGCAACGATGCCTGTTTATTTGAATGCTTTATCGCAAAAGGGCGTTCATGTGGTAACTGTCAATGACTATCTGGCTTCTCGTGACTCTACTGAAATGGGCGAATTGTATAACTTTTTAGGGCTTACAGTAGGTTTAAATGTTAACTCTAAAACCACAGAAGAAAAACGAGCTGCTTATTATAGTGATATTACCTATAGTACAAACAGTGAAATAGGTTTTGACTATTTAAGAGATAATATGGTGGTTTATCCTAATCAAATGGTTCAGCGTCCACTTAACTATGCAATCGTGGACGAGGTGGATTCGATTTTAATCGATGAAGCAAGAACGCCTCTGATCATCTCTGGACAGGCGGAAAAATCAACAGCTCTTTACTTACGTACTGATAATTTTGTTAAACGTTTGAAAGAAGAAGATGACTATAAGATTGATGTACAATCAAAAACAATCAGTCTTACAGAAGATGGTATAGAAAAAGCAGAAGAGAATTTTGGTTTAAAAAACCTTTATGATATCGAAAATGCTGCTTTAACTCACTACTTAGATCAAGCCTTACGCGCAAACTATATCATGATTCGTGATAATGATTATGTCGTACAAGATGGAAAGGTTATGATCGTAGACCAGTTTACTGGACGTATAATGGAAGGGCGTCGTTATTCCGATGGCTTGCATCAAGCAATTGAAGCCAAAGAAGGCGTAGATATTGAAGATGAAACTAAAACAATGGCTTCAATCACCTTCCAAAACTTTTTCCGTATGTATAATAAGCTTGCAGGGATGACAGGTACAGCTAAAACTGAAGAAGAAGAATTCCGCGAAATTTATAATATGGAAGTTATACAAATTCCAACAAATGAACCGGTAATTCGTGAGGATCGCTCAGATTTATTATATCCGACTTTAAATAGCAAGTTCAAAGCTGTAACACAAGATATCAAAGAGCGTTACCGTAAAGGACAACCCGTACTAGTAGGGACTGTAGCTGTTGAAACTTCAGAGTTGCTTTCTAATATGTTGGATAAGGAAAATGTACCCCATGAAGTTTTAAACGCTAAAAATCACTTTAAAGAAGCAGAAATTATTTTAAATGCTGGACAAAAGGGTGCTGTAACTATTGCAACGAACATGGCTGGTCGTGGAACAGACATTAAACTAGGACCTGGTGTTGCAGAAGTAGGTGGCCTGGCTGTTATTGGTACGGAGCGACATGAATCACGCCGAATCGACAACCAATTGCGTGGCCGTTCAGGACGTCAAGGGGATCCAGGAATTTCTCAATTCTACTTATCATTAGAAGACGATTTGATGAAGCGTTTTGGTTCAGAACGAATTAAAGTGTTCTTAGATCGGATGAAAGTTGATGATGAGGATGCGGTTATTCAAAGCAGAATGTTATCAAGACAAGTTGAATCAGCGCAAAAACGAGTTGAAGGAAATAACTACGATGCGCGTAAAAATGTTTTACAATACGACGATGTGATGCGTGAGCAACGTGAAGTTATCTATGGACAACGGCAACAAATAATCTTAGAAGACCAATCATTATCAAAAACCTTGATGCATATGGTAAAACGTACGATTGAACGGGCGGTTGCAGGTCATACTCAATTTGAAGAAAATCAATTGAACTACGAAGGTATTGTTGATTTTGCCGGAAGTGTTCTGGTAAATGAAGATGCAATCACTGTAGAAGATTTAAAAGGCAAGACAGCTCAAGAAGTAACAGATTATTTATACCAACTTGCTCAAGAAAAATTTGATGAAAAAACTGAGCAATTAAACAGCCCAGAACAACTGTTAGAATTTGAAAAAGTCGTGATTCTACGTGTTGTTGATACGAAATGGACGGATCATATTGATGCGATGGACCAATTGCGTCAATCCATCGGTTTACGTGCCTATGGACAAAATAATCCTTTGGTTGAATATCAAAGTGAGGGCTTTACCATGTATGAAAACATGATCGGTGCTATAGAATACGATGTGACTCGTTTGTTTATGAAAGCTGAAATTCGCCAAAATGTACAACGTGAACAAGTTGCCCAAGGCGAAGCAGAACAAACAAATACAGAAAATACGAATAGCGCTAAAAAACGTCCTGTAAATGTGAAAAAAGTAGGACGTAATGATCCTTGTCCTTGTGGTAGTGGGAAAAAATATAAAAATTGTCATGGTAAAAAATAAAAACAAATAAGACTGGACAATATTGCCCAGTCTTATTTTGCGCAATGTAGCAAAAAATGGTATGATAGCCACGTTTGAAGAAAGAAGGTACATTCATGGAACTTACAGAAATCCGTAAACAAATTGATGAGATGAAAGAACAAATCGCTAGCTTTAGGGGGTCTCTTTGACCTTGATCAGTTAGAAGAAGATATTGCACAAGCAGAAAATCAAATGGCAGATCCTTCCTTTTGGGACGACCAGGAAAAAGCACAAAAAATTATTAATGAAAATAATCGTAAAAAAGAAACCTATGATAAGTTTAATCACTTGGCTAAAGGAGTCGAAGATGCTGAAGTCTTGCTTGAAATGTTGCAAGAAGAAGCAGATAGCGACTTGGCCACTGAATTGGATGACAAAATGGCTAAACTACAAAAAGAAATGGCAGATTATGAACTGGCATTACTTTTAGATGAACCATACGATCGTAATAATGCCATTGTCGAACTTCATCCAGGTGCAGGGGGCACTGAGTCGCAAGATTGGGGGAGTATGCTGTTACGGATGTATACTCGCTGGGCTGAAAATCATCATTTTCAAATAGAAACGATTGATTATCAAGCAGGTGAAGAAGCCGGCATTAAAAGTGTGACACTTTTGATTAAAGGCCATAATGCTTACGGGCTTTTAAAATCAGAAAAAGGTGTACATCGCCTGGTCCGTATTTCTCCTTTTGATTCAGCTAAAAGACGTCATACATCATTTTGCTCGATTGAAGTAATGCCAGAAATGGATGAATCTATTGACATTGAAATCAATCCAGATGAATTGAAAATAGACACCTATCGTGCTAGTGGGGCTGGCGGACAACATATCAATAAAACAGAATCGGCTGTACGTATTACTCACTTGCCGACTGGTACAGTGACGGCCAGTCAAGCGCAACGTTCACAAATAAAAAACCGAGAACAAGCGATGAACATGCTGCGAGCAAAGTTGTATCAACAAGAACGTGAAAAACAAGAACAAGAGCAAGCTGCATTGCGAGGGGAACAACTTGAAATCGGTTGGGGCTCGCAAATTCGCTCCTATGTTTTTCATCCATATCAAATGGTCAAAGACCATCGTACAGATCATGAAACAGGAAATACCGAAGCAGTTATGGATGGTCAAATTGATGAGTTTATCGATGCCTATTTGAAGATGGAATTAAATCATAAAGATTGAGAAAAGTTATTAAATTGAAAAGAAAATGTAACTTTAAGAAAAACCAATGAAATATTTACATGCTATAATGAAGCGGTGTGACTAAAAATGTTTAGGAGAGATAGCCATGATTGAAATGAAGGATGTAACCAAAAAATACTCGAATGGCACAGCAGCTATCCGTGGGCTTTCGATTTCGATCGACCAAGGGGAGTTTGTCTATGTTGTTGGTCCTTCTGGCGCTGGGAAATCAACATTTGTTAAATTGATGTATAGGGAAGAAAAACCGACTGGCGGCGATTTGCAGGTTGCAGATTATGATTTGATGAAAATTAAAAATCGAGAAGTCCCTTATTTACGTCGTGAAATTGGCGTAGTGTTTCAAGACTATAAATTGTTAGAAAGAAAAACAGTTTATGAAAATGTTGCTTATGCTATGCAAGTGATCGGATGTAGACCTAGAGAGGTCAAAAAACGCGTCAATGATGTATTAGAGATGGTGGGTTTAAAACATAAAGCTCGGGTATTTCCTAACCAGTTATCTGGCGGGGAACAACAACGTGTTTCCATTGCACGAGCAATCGTCAATACACCTCAAGTTTTGATTGCTGACGAACCGACGGGAAACTTGGATCCAGAAATTTCCTGGGAGATCATGAGATTATTAGATCGTATTAATGCCCAAGGAACCACCGTTGTTATGGCTACGCATAACAGAACCATTGTAAATACGATTCGACACCGAGTGATCGCTATTGAAAATGGTAAAATCATTCGAGACCAAGCGGAAGGGGAGTATGGATACGATGCTTAGGAATTTTTTCCAACATGTTTTAGAAAGCTTAAAAAGTTTACGTCGTAATGGTTGGATGACTGTTTCTTCTGTTACGGCAGTAACTGTGACATTGACCTTACTGGGCGCGTTTCTTGTTATTATTTTAAATACTGTAAAATTAGCCCAAGATATGGAAAACAATGTCGAAGTGTCTGTTTACGTTAACTATGAAACAGACGAAGATGAGAAAGAAGAATTAAAAAATAATTTGGAAGAAATTCCTCATGTGGAATCCATTGATTTTTCCAGTAAGGATGAAGAGTTAGCAAGAGTTCAAGCTTCATATGGCGATTCTTGGGACTTGTTTGATCAAGATAACCCCTTACTCGATGTCTTTATCGTAAAAGCTGATGATCCACAATATGTAGAAGATATCACTGAAGAGGCCAATGGCATGACCGAATATGTTCATGATGCTTCTTACGGTGAAGATCTTTCCGACAAGATTTTTAGCATTGCGCAAAGAACACGGACTTGGGGCTTGATTGGTTCGGTCGTTTTAATTATCGTAGCGATCTTTTTGATTTCTAATACGATTCGAATGACGATTCTCACACGGAAACAAGAAATTCAAATTATGCGTTTAGTGGGTGCTAAAAATGGTTACATCCGTTGGCCGTTCTTTCTTGAAGGTGGATGGATTGGTTTGATAGGGTCCATCATACCGATTATTTTAATGTATGCCGGCTATAATAAAGTTTACGAGCTCGTTAATCCAATATTAGAACGATCGAATTATAGTTTGTTACAACCAGGATCATTTAACTGGCAAATGAGTCTTTTACTTGCCGTTATTGGTATTGTTATTGGTTCGGTTGGTTCTGCATTTTCAATGCGCCGTTTCTTGAAGTTCTAGAAAAGAGAATATAAAGAAAGCAGCTGGAGAACTTGGAGTGCCCCATAATTGTTAGACATAAAATCTAATAATTATGGGGGCTTTTTTTATGACAAAATATTCAAGGTAGTCATATTAAATAAAATATAAGGTATTGTTTTGTATACTGAAAAAATTGTTCTTATATTAACATTATGTTATTATAAAAGTAAGGAAAAAGTAAGGAGGGCTATTATGAATACTAATAATCCAATGACTGTTCGCTCAAAAATAACTAGCAAAAATCAAGTAACCATTCCAAAAACTGTTCGTGATCTTTTAGAAGTTAAATCTTCTGACATGATTGAGTGGAAAATCGAACCGAATGGAAAGGTTACAATTATTCCTAGTAAAGCTGATTTATGGCAAATTGTTGATGAGCAGGAAAAAAAATTTGGCAATCTTGATACTCCAGAGATCGACTGGGGAGAAGATGCAGGAAGTGAAGAATTTGACAAATGGAGCTAACTCAAGGTGATATTTTATGGGTAGATCTTAATCCAGCAAAAGGGACAGAAACAAAAAAGAAACGGCCTTGTTTAATTGTTAGTAATGATCAGTATAATCAATACTTTAACACAATTATCGTGGTCCCTATCAGTAGCTCAGAAAAATATCGAACGGTTAAGAAATATGTTAAGTCTCCTCTTTTTATGGAGATAAATAAAGGCACTGTTCATGGAACAGCTCTATTACAACATGTTCGCACCATTGATCCGACAAAACGAACAAATGGGAAAGTCGAAGCATCATTAACACGACAAGAGCTACTACTTGTTAGTTCTAGAATTCAGCAATTCTATTAATAGCTTTTCTATTGAATATTTCATAAGAATTTTAAACGACTATTATAGTTTAATTGGATAAAAGGCATAAAATTCTCAATACCTAGTGACCGAGCCATGTGTTGGCGGTACTTAAGGAGTTCAATCCTTCCGAAACTCCCTTAGATCGAGCTAAGTTATCTATCTGATTTAAAATATTCTCTTCTACTTTAGTCAATCTAATTTTGTTAAAAAAATTGTATAAGTCCTTTGATAGACTGCTTTAGTGGGGTGCCCCATAATTGTTAGACATAAAATCTAATAATTATGGGGGCTTTTTTTATAACAAAATATTCAACGGATTTTAAAATTATGGCAGCACAAAGGTATTTTAATGAAACAATTTCCAGAGAGGCATTTGCCAAAGAGCTTTATATGGATAAATCCATATGAAGAAGATGGACTATCACTACCTATGAATACGGTTGTCAATGATTACTTGATATGATTTAACAATGATCGCATTTCTCTAAAAACAGGTGGCTTGCCTCCGGTACAACACCGAAAACAAGCCCTAGCTAGTTAAAACTTATTTAAATGTCTAACTTTTTTGTTGTACTTCAACTTCCAGCTGCTTTTTTCGTTATTGCTATTATAGTTCTTCGTGAGTTCGTGGGTCTTGAGCTGAAACCCGGGCGTCTTTTTGATCTAAAGCAATGATTTGTTGCAGTTCGTCTGTTGTTAATTTAAAATCAAAGATATCCAGATTTTGCGTTTGTCTTTTTGGATTACGAGATAATGGTAAAGGAAGAGCACCTAGTTGATATTCCCAACGTAAAATAATTTGACCAACATTTTTATGATATTTTTCAGCTAAGTCAAGCAACAACGGTAGCTCAGTAATAGGTTTGCTTAGCTTATGATCAATGCCACCTAGTGGACTCCAGGCTTCTGTTAAGATCTGATGTTTTTGGTGATACTCCCGTTGTTCGGGTTGGCTAAACAAAGGATGTAGTTCAACTTGATTTACAGCAGGAAGCACTCCGGTTTCTTTTTTTAGTTTGTCCAGGTGTTCCGGCAAGAAGTTTGATACACCGATTGAACGAACAAGACCGAAACGTTGCGCATCGATCAGTGCTTGCCAAGCTTCGACATATTCATCACGCTTAGGATTAGGCCAGTGAATAAGATAAAGGTCATAATAATCCAAACCTGCACGATATAAAGACTCTTGAATAGCAGAAATTGCTGCATGGTACTTGTGATGACGTCCAGGTAGTTTAGAAGAAAGTAGTAATTCTTCTCTTGGCACGCTTGATTGCTTGACCGCTTGACCAAGTGTTCCTTCATTTTCATAATTATAACCAGTGTCTAGTAAGCGGTAGCCATGATCGATAGCAGAAGAGATTACACGAATACCTTCTGAACCTTTTAGGCCCGAAGTACCAAATCCGACGGCAGGTAGTAAGGTTCCATCACTTAGTTGAAATGTTGGTATTGACATCAATTATTCCTCCTTTTAAAAGTTACTATACAACAACCGTATCGTGGGGGAAAATAAAAGTCAAATAAATCAGTAACATGTGGACAAACAAGTTGGTTAAGAATAGGTAATAAGAGTTTCACTCCCCATGTTCGAGATATCGGGAAGCGTTGTTCGATAACAATCCCTAATATACTAAAGATAGGTAATGTTTCTTGATTACGCTCCCTGATATGTTAAAGATGGGGATTGTTTTTAGTTTTTCTAGCTATCTTTAAGGAGTTTTTCATTTAAAAATTACCCACTAAAATTCTGTAATGACGGTTTAAAAATATAAAACGCTTTAATTCAGTAGAACAATAAAATAAGGTTTTTAACTAAAATGAAACATGCTAAAATAAAGAAGATCATATTTATCATTAGTCATGAAAACGGCACTTTGCCGTATTACACGATTCTAATAAAGGAGTACACTAATGAAAAAAAAGTTAATGATATTGTTGACAATTGCTTTTACGATGGTTCTTTCTGGTTGTAGTAAATGGATCGATCAAGGAGAATCAGTAACAGCCGTTGGATCCTCTGCTTTACAGCCTTTAGTTGAGACAGTAGCCGAAGAATTTCAACAAGATCGTCCTGGTCAATTTGTTAACGTTCAAGGTGGCGGAAGCGGTACTGGTTTGAGTCAAGTGCAATCGGGTGCAGTGGATATCGGAAATTCTGATATGTTTGCAGAAGAAAAGAGCGGAATAGATGCAAGCCAGTTAGTCGATCATCGCGTAGCGGTTATTGGTATTACACCTATCGTTAATAAAGAAGTAGGTGTAAAAAATTTATCTAAAGATGAATTGAAACAAATATTTCTAGGAGAAATCACTAATTGGCAAGAAGTTGGCGGAAAGGACCAGAAAATTGTTATTTTAAACCGCGCTACTGGTAGCGGTACAAGAGATACTTTTGAAAAATGGGTGCTTGATGATCAAACAGCAATTTCCGCACAAGAACAAGATTCAAGTGGAATGGTTAGGCAAATCGTTAGCGATACGCCAGGAGCTATCAGTTATCTTGCTTTTTCTTATGTTACAAATGATGTGGATACCCTAGCCATTGATAATGTTGAACCTACAGATGAAAATGTGACCACCAATGATTGGCCGATTTGGTCTTATGAACATATGTATACAAAAGGTGAACCTAAAGGTTTAACAAAAGAATTTTTAGATTATACTCTTTCAGAAGAGATACAAAAAAATCTAGTGGGAGAACTTGGTTATATCCCGGTATCACAGATGGAAGTTGAACGTGATGCTAACGGAGATATTGTAGAGTAGTATTTACATAAACTTTACAAACTTCGTGTTAAACTTACAAACCCTTCATTAAAAATTGATGTTGTAACGTTAGACTTAAAAAGGTAATAGGAAATAAGGAGGAAACCTTTTGGAAAACGTAAAAGAAGTGCTAACCAAAAAATCAAAAAAGTCCAAGCTAGAACGACGTGGAAAACTACTTAGTTTTTTGTGTATTTCTATTATCGTACTAGTCGTATTATCCATCTTTTATTTTGTCGCTAGCAAAGGACTGGCTACATTTTTTGTTGACAATGTAAATGTTATGGACTTTTTATTCGGAACAGAATGGAACCCTGGGCAAGTAGGATCGGACGGGCAACCAATGGTAGGGGCACTACCCATGATTATTGGTTCCTTTATGGTGACTTTTTTATCGGCAATTGTTGCTACACCCTTTGCCATTGGCGCAGCGGTCTTTATGGTTGAGATCTCGCCTAAAAACGGTCAAAAGTTTTTACAACCTGTTATCGAATTACTTGTCGGTATTCCTTCCGTTGTTTATGGTTTTATCGGCTTGTCTATTATTGTACCTGCTATTCGTTATATTTTTGGCGGTACAGGATTTGGTATTTTAGCTGGGACCTTTGTTTTATTTGTTATGATTTTACCAACGGTAACGACAATGACAGTAGATGCCTTAAAAGCTGTACCGCGTCATTATCGTGAAGCTTCACTTGCCTTAGGCGCGACACGTTGGCAAACAATATATAAAGTGGTACTACGAGCAGCTATTCCCGGTATTTTAACGGCCGTGGTTTTTGGTATGGCGCGTGCTTTTGGAGAGGCTTTAGCTATTCAAATGGTTATTGGAAATGCTGCATTAATGCCAACTAGTTTAGTAACACCCGCTTCAACATTAACTTCAATTTTGACAATGGGGATTGGAAATACCATTATGGGAACTGTTGAAAACAATGTACTTTGGTCGCTTGCTTTAATTTTACTATTAATGTCATTGATATTTAATATAGCTATTCGTATGATCGGTAAGAAGGGAGCGATGAAATAATGAAAGCAAAACGTTGGGATAAAATTGCGACAGGTGTACTTTACGCGATTGCTGCCTTTCTTGTTTTGATTCTTGCCTTTTTATTATTATATATACTTATTCGTGGCCTGCCTCATATTTCATGGGAATTTTTAACCCAACCCGCAAAAGCCTATCAAGTAGGCGGGGGAATTGGTATTCAATTGTTTAACTCTTTTTATTTATTGTTGATTACGATGTTAATTAGTTTTCCGATCTCTTTGGGCTCAGGAATTTATTTATCTGAATATGCGAAGAAAAATTGGTTAACCGATGTCATTCGGACTTCAGTAGAAATTTTAAGTTCTCTACCTTCTGTTGTTGTCGGTTTATTTGGCTTCTTGATTTTTGTTGTCCAGTTTCAATATGGATTTTCCATTATTTCGGGTGCTTTAGCCTTAACCTTTTTCAATTTACCACTATTAACTAGAAATATTGAAGAATCTTTGAATGCTATCCATCATACACAAAGAGAAGCCGGTTTAGCTTTAGGACTTTCTCGTTGGGAAACCGTGCTGCATGTGATCTTGCCAGCAGCGACACCAGGTATTTTGAGTGGTGTCATCATAAGTTCTGGTCGTATTTTTGGTGAAGCAGCGGCTTTAATTTATACAGCAGGACAAAGTGCACCTGCTTTGGATTTCACCAATTGGAATCCACTGAGTGTTTCAAGTCCGATTGGTTTATTCCGGCAAGCAGAAACATTAGCTGTACACATTTGGAAAATAAATTCAGAAGGGACTATGCCTGATGGAGATGCAGTTTCTGCAGGAGCTTCAGCTGTTTTAATCCTTGCAGTATTACTATTTAATTTTAGTGCACGCGCTGTAGGAAAGAAATTATATAAAAAGATCACGTCTGCTTGATTGTCCACTATTTATTAGCCTTTAACTAAGGGAGTTTAAATCATTATGGAAGAGTATAATTTACAAGATAGAAACATTATTCAAATGAAAGATCAAGATGTCATTTTGAATACAGAAGACTTACATGTCTGGTATGGAAATAATGAAGCGATTAAAGGCATTGATCTTGCATTTGAGAAGAATAAAATCACTGCTTTAATTGGTCCATCTGGTTGCGGAAAATCGACTTATCTTCGTTCACTCAATCGTATGAACGACGAGATTCCTAATACAAAAATAACGGGGAATATTATGTACAAAGACGTCGATTTGAATTCAAAAGAAGTTGATGTTTTTGAAATGCGCAAACGAATCGGCATGGTTTTTCAGCAACCTAATCCTTTTAGTAAATCTATTTACGAAAATATTACTTTCGCACTTGAACGTCATGGCGAAAAGGATAAAAAAAAGTTAGATGAAATTGTTGAAACTAGCTTAAAACAGGCGGCTTTGTGGGATCAAGTCAAAGATTCCTTACACAAGAGCGCATTGGCATTGTCTGGGGGCCAGCAACAACGACTATGTATCGCTAGAGCGATCGCTATGAAGCCCGATGTGCTTCTTTTAGATGAGCCGGCAAGTGCTCTAGATCCTATATCAACCGGGACAGTGGAAGAAACGCTCATTCAACTGAAAGAAAATTATTCTATTATCATTGTAACGCATAACATGCAACAAGCTGCTCGTATTAGTGATTATACGGCTTTCTTTTATTTGGGAAATGTCTTAGAGTATGATGTGACACGAAAAGTCTTTACCCGACCGAAAATAAAAGCGACTGAAGACTACGTTTCCGGACATTTTGGTTAGCTAAGAAGAAAGGATATAGACAAATGGCAGAAACAATTATAACCACAGAAAATCTCCATTTATACTATGGACAAAATGAGGCATTAAAGGGCATCAATCTTGTTTTGAATAAAGGTGAAATTACTGCCTTAATCGGTCCATCTGGTTGTGGAAAATCTACCTTTTTACGTTGTTTAAATCGTATGAATGATTTAATTCCCAATGTGACAACAACTGGCAGTGTGCTTTATAAAGGACAAGATATTTTTGGTCCTAAAACAGATACGGTGGAGTTGAGAAAAGAAATTGGTATGGTTTTTCAACAACCCAACCCTTTTCCTTTTTCTGTCTATGAAAATATCACCTATGGTTTAAAATTAAAAGGGATAAAGGAAAAAGACGAATTAGATCAGATTGTTGAAGAAAGTTTAAAGGCCGCTTCTGTCTGGGATGATGTGAAAGATAAATTACATGAAAATGCCCTTGCCCTATCTGGGGGGCAACAACAGCGTGTTTGTATTGCTCGTGTTTTGGCAGTAGATCCTGATATTATTTTATTAGATGAACCAACAAGTGCTTTAGATCCAGTATCTTCCGGTAAAATTGAAAATACATTATTGGAGTTAAAAGAAAAGTACACGATGGTCATTGTTACGCATAATATGTCGCAGGCCTCTAGGATTTCAGATAAAACTGCCTTTTTCTTAAATGGCGATTTGATTGAATTTAATAAAACAAGAAATATCTTTTTAGATCCACAAGAAAAACAAACAGATGATTATATTTCTGGTAGATTTGGTTAAAATTTCATATAATAGAAAATGAAAGGGTGAAAACATTATGTTACGTTCCCAGTTTGAAGAAGATTTATTGAATTTGCATAATCAATTTTATGAGATGGGGATGCTGGTTAGCGATGCTGTCTCTAAATCCGTTACTTCTTATATCACACATGATAAAAACTTGGCAAAAGAAGTTATCGATAATGATGAGCATGTGAATGAACATGAAGTAAAATTGGAGAAAAAAAGCTTTGAAATGATCGCGCTACAACAACCTGTTACGACTGATTTGCGTACCATTATTACGGTGATGAAAGCCAGCTCTGATTTAGAACGAATGGGGGATCACGCGGTTTCTATTGCTAAATCCACGATTCGCGTTAAAGGAACAACACGTATTTCCGAAATTGAAAAAATCATTTCTGATATGTCGGATTATATCAAAAAAATGGTAGACAATGTTTTGATTGCTTATGTTAAAACGGACCAAAAAGATGCTAAAATGATCGCCAAAATGGATAAGCAAATCAACCAATATTATCATGAAATTTATGCTAGTACTATTAGAACCATGCAAGAGCAACCGGAGACAGTTGTCAGCGGAACTGATTATCTAAATGTTGCGCAATATTTGGAACGTATAGGTGATTATGTGACAAATATCTGTGAATGGATTGTTTATTTAGCGACTGGAAAAATTACGGAGTTAAATTCAAATCGTCAAATTGATGAACCATAAAAAGGCGTCGATTCTGTTAAAGGATCGGCGTCCTTTTATAAAATAAAAAATTTGGTACTTAAGACCTATGATAATTCAGATAAAAAAAGGCATAATAATATTGTAAGGAAAAACTTTTGAAGGAGGCAATTTTCCATGACTGAAAGAGAACGAATTATGGACTTAGTGAAAAAAGGTGTACTTTCCACAGAAGAAGCCTTGGATCTGTTAGAAGAAATGGCTAAGGAAAAAGACGAAGCACAAATTCAAAAAGACGATGATAGATTAAATGCACAAAAGCAAGCAGAACAACAGACAGATGCTGATGCCTCATTTGAACAAGCAACTAAAGACAAAAGCACGGCGGATAAAAAACGCCTAGAAGAAATGTTAGATGAACTAGCAACTAGAGCCAATAAAGCGTCTGCCGAATTAGATGAAGTAAACGCCGAAATCAAAGGTGTAAAAGAAGAAATGACAGAAAAAAGAGAAGAATCGATGCAAATCGATACAAAAGAAGAGCTAGATGAGTTAGACGAACAAGAGCAAACTAGACGAGAAGAATTAAAAGAAGAAATTGAGGATCTGCAAGCTTCTTTAGATGAACTAAATGAAGAGCGTAGTCATTTAGAAGAAAAATTAAAAACGATCCGAAAAGATCAATGGCAACAAAAGAAAGAAAAATGGAATGAAAAAATGGATATACCGGATGATTGGAAAGAACAAGCCGGTGAAACATGGAATCAATTCGGCGGGAAAATGGCTGAAGCTGGTAACCAGCTAGGAGATTTTCTAAAGAAAACATTTGATAATGTATCCGAAACAGTCAACGAAAATGTTGAATGGAAAGATATCAATCTTCATGTGCCAGGTGTTTCTACGACAAAGTTTGAAAAAACTTTTGAATTTCCGCAATCTGAGGCAAGTATTCTAGATATTAAGGTTGCTAATGGAAGTATGACATTTAATATGTGGGATGAAGATGATATTAGAATCGATGCTAAGATCAAATTATATGGAAAAATGGATGCTGCTACCCCGGAAGAAGCATTTGAACAACGTAGTCAGATTGTAGAAGATGGAGAACGTCTATCATTTCAAGTACCGAATAAACGCATTCGTTGTGATCTAGTCTTTAATTTACCAAAACGAACTTATGACCATGTTTCAATCAAGTCGTTAAATGGTGCGATCAATATTAATGAATTAGATGTAAAAGATATTTATCTAAAAACAACGAATGGTCAAATCGATATTGCTTCTATCAACGCATCTATGTTGGAAATTGAAGGTGTGCATGGCGCGATTAATGTAGCCGACGGCGAAATTATCGATTCGGTCATTGAAACCGTCAATGGAAATGTAACAATGAATGCTAGTCCGCAAAATATTGGTGTTTCTATTGTAAATGGTGATATTCGTTTAACCTTGAATGAAGATAAAGTAAATCGTTTGGATGCAAATTCAATTAACGGAAATATCAAAGTAGCTTTTCCAGCACAATTAGGTTTAGAAGCGAAAGCTAAAACCAATCTAGGATCCATCAATAGTCGTTTATCCGACTACGAAATCATACGACAAAAAGATGAACGAACAAATCAATTGCTCCATTTCCGTCGTAGAAAAGATCCTACAGCACAAGTTGATTTAACTACGACGACTGGAAATATTTATTTGAAAGATTCCGGGAAATAAGTGTAAAATAGCGTTAAGGATATTTATTTGAAGGTGGTGACTGGTGTGAAAAAGAAGTTAACAAAGTCAAGAAATAATGTAGTACTGACAGGTACACTAGCAGGAATTGCGGAATATTTTACTATCGATCCAACGATTGTCCGTATTATTTATGTTTTTATTACGTTAACAGGAATTGGTGCCCCCGTGTTCTTATACATTGTGATGGCCCTGATTATTCCGGGAGATCATGCAAAACGCGGCGGCTATTATCATAAAAATTCTGGAAGTCAGCAAAAACAACGTAAAGAAGCAGAGAAAGTGGATGAAGACGACTGGAGTGATTTTTAGTGAGCTATTTTGAGCGACTTATCGTAAATATGCTGACTTTTATCAGCTTATCGGTATTGCTGCCGCAAATGGTTCATGTTCAGAGTTTTTTGACAGCACTTCTAGCAAGTTTTGTTTTGTCAATTTTAAATCTGTTGATCAAACCCATTTTGACACTTTTATCTCTTCCACTAACGATTTTAACTATGGGGCTGTTCAGTTTTTTGATTAATGCTGTGATGCTGCAAATGACATCAAGTTTAGTTGGAACAGATAATTTCGGCTTTTCGTCATTTGGTGCTTCTTTATTAGTTGCAGTGATTATGTCGGTGGTCAATTTAATTGTGACCGATCATAATATGCGTAAATATATGAAATAAAAAAGACCGTTTATTTGAATTTTTTCAAATAAGCGGTTATTTTTTAATGATGATGGAAGCAAAAATTGAGTATTTCTTGTAAGGACGGTCTTTTAAAAACAGAGCTAATCATCTTTTTTATAAGGAGTTAATCTAAACTTTACATAGATTGTCCAAAGCTTTACATAAAATTTATCTGTGATTTACATTCGCTTGTTAAGCTTAAGTTGTCAAAGGAAAGAATGACAATTTAAGCTTAATTTTTTATAAAAGAAAGGGGAACAATTTTTATGAAAAAATTAACCAGTATGTTCTTAGTAGCTGGGATTTTATTAGCAGGTTGTGCTGGAGGAAATGCTGAAAATGGCACTGGTGCTAATCAAACGGATGATTCTTCACAAGGACAAAATAAAATTGTTGCTGTGGGTTCCACTGCTTTACAACCATTGGTAGATGCGGGCCAGGAAGAATTTACACAAGAAAATCCTGACTATAATATTTCTGTTCAAGGTGGCGGAAGTGGTACTGGACTAAGTCAAGTAGAAAGTGGCGCAGTCACAATTGGTAATTCTGATGTATTTGCTGAAGAAAAAGAAGGTGTTGATGCAGAGAAATTAGTAGATCATAAAGTGGCCGTGGTAGGTATGGCACCTGTTGTCAATAAAGATGCAGGCGTGAAAGAACTATCCAAAGAAGAATTGATTGATATTTTTACAGGAGAAATTACAAATTGGAAAGAAGTTGGGGGAAATGATCAGGAGATTTCAGTAGTCAACCGCGCTTCAGGAAGTGGTACGCGAGATACATTTGAGAAATGGGCGTTAGATGGTGCTGAAACGGTTCAAGCGCAAGAACAGGACTCTTCAGGAACTGTAAAAAAGATTGTTGCCCAAACACCAGGTTCAATTAGCTACTTGGCTTTATCATATCTTGATGATTCCTTACAGGAATTAGCGATTGATGGTGTAAAACCTACAGAGGATGCTATAAAAACGAATGACTGGGAAATTTGGTCTTATGAGCATATGTATACGCAAGGGGAACCAGATCCAGAGGTAGAAAAGTTTCTTGACTACATGGTTTCAGAAGATATTCAAAATGGTCCTGTCAAACAGTTAGGCTATCTACCAATTACAGAGATGCAAGTAGAGCGTGATGCACAAGGAGAAGTAACAGAAATAAAATAGCAGTAAAAAACCAAGCAGTATTTTGTCTGCTTGGATTTTTTGCACTTGATCGCAATTTATAAAAAGGGTAAACGAACGATAAATGTGGACCCTAGGCCCGGATAACTATCGATTTTTACTTGGCCGCCCAAAATTTCACTATAGTCTTTTACAATAGCTAATCCTAAGCCATTTCCGCCAGAATTGCGAGCACGTGCTTTATCTATGCGGTAAAACCGTTCAAAGATACGCTCTTGTTCTTGTTGACTAATACCAATGCCAGTATCTTCCACCAAAAGAATGAGTTCGTTAGCTTCTTTATAAAAACGAATGTTAATTTTACCTTTAGATGAAGTATAATGAACTGCATTTTCAATTAAATTTTTACAGATAGCTGTAAATAACTCAATTTTGCTATTGAACGTGAGATCTTTAGGTCCATCGATTGTCACTTGTATATTTTTTTCTTGAATGATTATACGATAATCATCAACAATCTTTTCAAGGAGATTTGTTAGATTTATTGGGGTGATGACATCGTTTGTATCAGTGCTTTTTGATGATTCTATGATTTCTTGGACTAAATCTTGCAGGCGATAAGCATCTTTTTGCATAATTTCTAAAAATGATTTAAGCACTTCAGGATCATCCTTTGCACCGTCAAGCAAGGTTTCAGTAAAACCAATCAGAGAAGTGACTGGTGTTTTAAGCTCATGAGAAACATTGCCAATAAAGTCATTCTGAAGTTTTTCTAACTCAGAAATACGAGTCATATCGTAGGAGATACCAAAAATGTAACCAGTATCTTGGAATAACCGGATCGTTACATCCAATAAATACTTTGTATCCGTCGTCCGTATTTTCTTGTTTATCAGCTTTGCATCATGGGTCTGATAAATTATTTGGATAAATTGCGGATCTGTAATCACAGCAGTAAAGGGCTGATTGATTTTTTGGGCATTAATATTTAGTTGTTGCGCTAGTGTTTCATTAATAAATATAACATTTCCTGTTTCATCAATAATAAATACACCTACAATCAAGTCATTCAATAAGGTATAAAATTGTCTTTCAGAAGTAGTAAAAGCATAATAAGTATCGCTCATTTGCTTACTCAAAGTATTAATACTCTGGTAAAGCTCTTGCCAGCCAGGAGAATTTTGTAAAATCTTTTTTTGCTGTTCAGGTTCTTTAATCATCTGTTTAATCACAGGCAATATGGTTTCTACAGGACGATTTTGTCTACGTAAAATACTTAGAATAATCAGGGTTAGTATGAGCCAAAAAACAAAGTTAACCCAGAAAATAGCTTGTTTCATTTGGTTTGCTGCAGGCAAAAAATTTTTAGTAGGCTCTGCCATACGGATAATTTGCGTGATTTCTCCGTTTTCTTTTACGGGAATAGCTATATATAAGACTTCTTGTTCTAATGTTGAACTCCTGCGTACCGATTGTCCTGAAACATTTCCTTCTAATACAGCTTTTACTTCAGGCCGTCTAGAACGACTGCCAGAAAGTTCAGTATCAAAGGTGTCAAAAATAATTTCTCCCGTTTTTGTTAGTTGAGTAATTCTTTCATCTGAATCTTTTACATAATCTAAAGCCGTTTCAGTAAAATTTTCATTTTCATTCTTGGTTAAACGAATAAAAGAAGAAGTTTTCTGTTGTAAAAAATCTTCGTGTTGGCTTAAAACTTGTTGATCATAAAAATTACTGATAAGTTGCCAGCTAGCAAAAAATAGAAATAATAAAGCAATTAGCCATGTAATATATTTACCTTTATTTTTTGTCATAGCATTTTACTCCTGAAATTTATAGCCAAAACCTCGAACAGTCTGAATATACTTAGGATGCTTAGGATCTTCTTCGATTTTTTCTCTTAAATGACCAATATGAACATCAACAATTCGATTTTGTCCATCAAAATCAAAATGCCAAATACGATCAAGTAGAATATCACGAGAAATGACACGTCCCTTTCTTTTCATAAAGTATACAAGCAGTTCAAATTCTTTGGGCGTTAATTCGATGGTTTCCTCACTTACCGTTACTCGATAATCATCCATGTTACAAACAATATTTCCGGCTCGTAAAATCTCGGAAGGTCCTTCGTCATTACTTGTTGTTTGTCGTACTTCTAGTCGACGAGAGATTGCTTTGATGCGTGCTATAACTTCTCTAGGGCTAAAAGGCTTGGTTAAATAATCATCTGCGCCAATTTCTAGACCTAAAATTCGATCAATTGATTCATCTTTTGCCGTTAAAATTAAAATAGGGGTATCAATTTTTTCTTGTCTTAATTTTTGCGTCAAATCGATACCGTCGATAAAAGGAAGCATGATATCTAAAATAATAAAATCGAACGTTTGATTCGTTGCTAATTCATAAGCTTTCTTGCCATCTTCAGCACTGGTGACTTGATATCCTGCTTTTTCTAGGTTAAAAGTCAATAGAGTAACAATAGAAGGTTCATCATCCACAACTAAAATTTTTTTCATAATATACTCCTACTTTTGCATATATAGTAATGATAAGCCGCAGTATGGCTTACCTTATTTTAGCATGAAGAAGGCCAAAGCACTATTGAAAAATATCTTAAATATGCATGTAAAATTCATTTGAAGCTTTTTATACTGGGCAATGTTGACTTTATTTCTTTTTTCAAGTAAGATTTTCTTTGCAATCGCTTTCTTTAAAAAATAACAAAGGAGGAAGAAATTTGAAAAAGAAAATTTTTGCTGGGTTATTGACTTTAAGTTTGTTGGTATTGGGAGCTTGTGGTCAACAAGAAGAAACAGCAGCGACGAGTACGAGTAGTACAGCTGAAGAAAATGGTGAAGTGACGATCTATTTAACAAGACATGGTGAGACAATGTTTAATGATTTAAATAAGGTCCAAGGCTGGTCTGATACGCCTTTAACTGAAGAAGGAGAGGAAGTCGCTGTTGATTTAGGAAAAGGACTGGCAAAAGAAGATGTTAATTTCCAATCGGTTTATTCTAGTGATATGAAACGTTCGGTTGACACAGCTGAGGCTGTTTTAGATGGTTTAGGTGAAGACAACGAAGAAGTCCATGAAATGAAGGGGCTACGTGAAGCTGGCTCGGGGCAGTTTGAAGGGGAATCATTAGACACTATTGATGAGAAGCAAGCAAAAGAGGCAGGCTATGATTCTTATGATGAATACGAAGACGACAAACGAAAGACAGATGAAGATGAGTGGTCTTGGCTAGCGAACGCTCACTATTACGCGGATCAATCCGGTTATGCTGAAGGTGCCGATAAGGTACAAGAGCGTATGACAGAAGCGATTGAAAAAATTGCTGCAAAACAAAATGAAGAAGGTGGCGGTAATGTTTTAATAGTAAGCCATGGGATGTCTATCAATGTGATGTTGGCGGATATGACCGACAAATATAAAGGTGATTCTTTAGAAAATGCCAGTGTGACTAAAATTCATTACCAAAACGGAGATATGGAAGTAGAAAGCATTGGAGATACTTCTTATCTGGAAGAAGGCGAAGAATAAATTGTTAGTGACGATTTATTTTGTTTAATAAATGGACAGTGAGATACTAGAAATTTTTTCTTTTCTAGTATCTTTTTGTTTTCAATGATAGAATAGAAAAGAAAATAAGGTTAGAAAAGAGGGAACTAAATGGTAGAAACCATCAAAGTAGGTGATTTAGCTCAAGCTTTGGACTTAGAGATTGTCAGTGGTGATGAACAAGCTTTGTCGCGCAAAATTATTACCGGTGATGTTTCTCGCCCCGGACTTGAACTAACAGGGTATTTTAATTATTATTCTCATGATCGCCTGCAACTTTTTGGGAGCAAAGAAATTACTTTTTCACGTCGTATGATGCCTGAAGAACGCTTGATCATTATGCGGCGTTTATGTGCAGAGGATACACCGGCTTTTATTATTTCAAGAGGTTTAGAAGTACCGGAAGAGATGCTTACTACTTGTGCGGAAAATCAATTACCTATTTTACGTTCTAAAATTACTACTTCACGCTTATCAGGACAAATTTCAAGTTATTTAGATGCTCGTCTAGCTGTTAGAGAGAATGTGCATGGCGTGTTAGTTGACGTTTACGGGTTAGGTGTCTTGTTGCAAGGAGATAGTGGCATTGGAAAAAGTGAGACAGCACTTGAACTGATCAAAAGAGGGCATCGCTTAATTGCCGATGATCGGGTGGATATTTATAAGCAGGATGAGTTAACTTTAATGGGAGAACCACCGCAAATCCTTGAACATCTAATTGAGATTAGAGGGATCGGTATCATCGATGTGATGCATTTATTTGGTGCAAGTGCCGTTCGAGGGCAGATGCAAATTCAATTAGCCGTTTATTTAGAAAGTTGGGAAAAGGATAAAAAATACGATCGTTTAGGCTCTTCTGATGAAACAGTAGAGCTCAATAATGTCTCTATCCCACAAGTTAAAATACCGGTAAAAACAGGACGGAATCTTTCGATTATTATTGAAGTTGCTGCGATGAATTTCCGCGCTAAAACGATGGGATATGACGCAACAAAATCCTTTGAAGATCGCTTGACACGTTTGATTGAAGAAAATTCTGATTTATAGAAAAGAGGCAGGTTAATGACAGGAGTAGTCAGCCGAACGGCATTTGAAATTTTCGGGATCGATATTTATTGGTACGCGATCATTATTATTTCGGGTCTTATCATCGCTATGTGGTTAAGTTCTCGAGAAGCTGTGCGAGCCGGGCTAAGGGAAGAAGATGTGACCGATTTTATGTTAGCGGGGATACCGGTAGCTTTTATCGGAGCGCGCCTTTATTACGTTTTATTTAATATCGGACCTTATTTGAATGATCCTATTCAAATATTTAATCTTCGCTCCGGCGGATTAGCGATATATGGCGGATTGATTGCAGGAGGGTTGTGGCTGCTTTTCTTTTGTCAAAGAAACTTCATACCAACTTGGACCTTTTTAGATATTGCGGCACCTAATGTATTATTAGCGCAAGCTATCGGACGTTGGGGAAATTTTATGAACCACGAAGCTTATGGTCCAATCACAACAAGAAGTTTTTTAGAAAGTCTACACCTTCCCGATTTTATTATTAATAATGTTTACATTGAAGGAGCTTACCGGCAGCCAACCTTTTTATATGAGTCTGTGTGGGGCGTTTTGGGTTTTATATTATTGATCATACTACGCAGCAAAAAGGGATTATTCAAAGAGGGTGAAGTTGCTTTAAGTTATGTCATATGGTACAGTTTTGGCCGCTTTTTCATCGAAGGATTACGTACGGATAGTCTCTATCTATTCGGTTCTATCCGTATTTCACAGCTTCTTTCTCTCATTTTATTTTTAGGAAGCTGGTTCCTTCTAGTATGGCGTCGTAAGAAAAAGAAACAGTTAAAAGATTATGATCGAACAGAAGGCAAAAACCAATATATTATTTAGTAAGCTTTACAAAATAAATTATGGTAAAATCTAAAACAGTTAGCTGCAAGAAAACAAAAGGAGGTTTCATCGTTGAAACAAAAAATTACCGTGTTAGGCCCTGGTTCTTGGGGAACAGCTTTAGCACAAGTACTAGCAGAAAATGGGCATGAGGTGAATTTATGGGGAGATAACCCCGCTCAAATCGATGAAATTAATACTTATCATACCAACCGGCATTACTTACCGGATCTAAAAATACCAGAAAGTATTAAAGGGCAAAAAGATTTAAAAAAAGCAGTGAAAGATGCGGATGCGATTCTTTTAGTGGTGCCTACTAAAGCGATTCGTAGTGTAGCTAAACAATTAGCTGAGATTATCGAAAATAATCCTTATATCATTCATGCTTCAAAAGGCTTAGAACAAGGAAGCCATAAACGTATTTCCGAAGTGATCAACGAAGAGATCCCAGCCGAAAAAAGAAAAGGATTGATCGTGTTATCCGGGCCCAGTCACGCAGAAGAGGTGGCTGTTCACGATATTACCACGATTACTGCTGCAAGTCCGGACGATGAGGCGGCAAAATATGTGCAAGAAACTTTTATGAATAATTATTTGCGTATTTATACCAATAATGATGTTGTCGGTGTTGAAACAGGCGCTGCTTTAAAAAATATTATCGCTATTGGTTCAGGTGCAATTGCAGGTCTTGGCTTTGGCGATAATGCCAAAGCTGCTATTATGACAAGAGGCTTAGCCGAAATTAGTCGTTTAGGTGTAGCTATGGGGGCTGAACCTTTAACATTTAGCGGTTTAAGTGGTGTAGGTGATCTGATTGTTACTTGTACAAGTGTGCATTCAAGAAACTGGCGCGCTGGTAATATGTTAGGAAAAGGGCAAAATTTACAAGATATTTTAGACAATATGGGTATGATCGTAGAAGGTGTTTCTACAACAAAAGCAGCAATGGAACTAGCGCAAAAATTAGAAGTTGAAATGCCGATAACTGAAACGATTTATCGTGTCCTTTATGAAGATAAAGATATCGATCAAGCAGCAAAAGAAATTATGATGCGTGATGGCAAAGTAGAAAATGAATTTTCTTAAGAAACAAGATAAAAGGAGACTTCTTTGATGAAAGTAAGAAAAGCAGTGATCCCAGCAGCAGGTTTAGGTACCCGCTTTTTGCCAGCGACTAAGGCGATGGCTAAAGAGATGCTTCCTATCGTTGATAAACCAACTATACAATTTATTGTGGAAGAAGCGTTGAATTCAGGGATCGAAGATATTTTAATCGTTACGGGTAAAGCGAAACGACCTATCGAAGACCACTTTGACGCTAATTTAGAGTTGGAAATGAGTTTAAAAGAAAAAAATAAAACAGACTTATTAAAATTAGTTGAAGAAACGACTGATGTTAACCTCCATTTTATTCGTCAATCCCATCCAAAGGGATTGGGTCATGCTGTTTTACAAGCAAAAGCTTTTGTGGGTAACGAACCATTTGTTGTGATGTTAGGCGATGACCTAATGCAAGGAAAAGTGCCACTAAGTAAGCAACTGATGGAAGATTATGAAAAAACACATGCTTCTACAATTGCTGTCATGAAAGTTCCTCGTGAGGATACATCTAAATACGGGATTATCAATCCGGATGGTCAAGTAGAAGATGGCTTGTATAATGTAAACAGTTTTGTGGAAAAACCTGAACCGGAAGTAGCGCCGAGTGATTTGGCGATTATTGGTCGCTATCTACTGACACCAGAGATTTTCTCCATTTTGGAAAATTTAGCGCCAGGTGCCGGCGATGAGATTCAATTGACGGATGCTATTGATATTTTAAATAAAACGCAGCGTGTGTTTGCTCGTGAATTCAGAGGTAAACGGTTTGATGTTGGTGATAAATTCGGCTTTATGCAAACAAGTATTGAGTATGGACTTGCTCATCCTCAAATCAAAGATGATTTGACGGATTATATTATCAAACTGGGGAATGAATTAAGTAAAAAAAGACAACTGACTGAAACAAAAACTAGAAAAACAGATACAAAAGAAAAATAAGGATAGCTTTTGCTATTCTTATTTTTCTAAAATGGAGGTTAGAAATGGTATCCGATAGTACAATCATTGTAAATACATTGGCACTGGTTGTCTTAATTGCCTTGCTTTTAGCCACTTTTTTCATTTTACGACGAAAAGCCAGTATACAAGTTATCCCACTTGTTGTAGGAATTGCTTTTTTTATCATTTTTTCTTTGGTATTAGAACAAGGTTTGCATAGCGTTGTTTTACAACCAAATGCTCAAGGGCAAATTCCTCTGATTAATACTCATCCTTGGTTTTATATCTTTTATGGGATATTTGCTGCTGGGATTTTTGAAGAATTAGCCAGATTTATCGCATTTAAGTTTTTAAAACAAGGCTATACAAATTTTGGCACTAGTCTTGCCTATGGGTTAGGACATGGTGGTATTGAAATGCTGATTATTGGTGGTGGATCTTTACTTGGAAATCTGGTTATCAGTATTTTACTACGTAACCCCAATGGACAACTCGCCCAAGAATTACCGCCAAGTATTATACAAGCTTTACAAAATACTTCTGCAGGGGAAATATTTTATGTTGTAATCGAACGTTTTCCAGTATTATTAGTACAAATTTGTTTGTCGGTACTAGTGTGGGTTGCAGTGAATAAGACAAAACAGCTTTGGCTTTTTCCATTAAGTATTTTAATCCACGCGCTCATTGATTTACCTGGCGCAATGGTGCAAGTAGGCTTTTTAAGCAATTATGTTGTTTTATATGGTTTATTATATCTAATGACTGCAGGATTGATCTTTTTTACTATAGGTATATTAAAAAACAATGAACTTTATCCATTAAAAAAAGAACCGACTTAAATTTAGTTTATATTATGAAAAAAATCATCATCCAGAACGATTATTATTTGTTTTAAAATTTTGAAAATGATATGCTTATATATATTAAAGAATACGAAAGGGGTTTTGGTATGACTGCTGGAGGTATTGCCGGCTTAATTGCCGCTATTGCATTTGCAGTGCTAGTTATCTTTCTGGTAAAATTATTGCTGAAAGTTGAAAAGACGGTAGCTTCCGTTGAAAAAACAGTAACAGAAGCGAACAATACAATAGAAGTAGTAACAAAAGATGTAGATTTACTTTCACGAGAAGTGGAAGGGTTACTTACAAAAGGCAACGAATTATTTTCAGATGTAAATAAAAAAGTTGCTACGATCGATCCATTATTTACTGCGATTGCTGATTTGAGTACTAGTATTTCAGAATTAAATGCTTCTGGAAAAAATCTTGCTTCAAGAATTGGTGATTTAGGAAAAACGACGGCACAAGCAACGGTTGCCGGAAAAGTGGGACAAACTGCAATGAAGTTTTTTAAACAACGTAATAAAGAAGAATAATTGGAGGGATCCTTATGGGAAAAAAAGATGGATTTATACTAGGAGCTATGATTGGCGGTACAGCAGCTGCAGTGACAGCTTTGCTATTAGCGCCAGAATCAGGTAAAGAACTACGCGATAAATTAGCAAAACAAGTGGACCATGCACTAGATGCTGCTTCAGATTACACTGATATTGCAAAAGACAAGGGCGAAGGTTTAACTGATTTGGCAAAAGAAAAAGCAGATGAACTTAGCAAACAAGCAAGTGATCTTGCTGATTCAATGAAAAGCAAAACTAAAGATACAGCTGAAGATGTTAAAGATACAATGTCAGATGCTGCAGAAGATTATAGTGATTTAGCCAGTGATATCGCTAAAGATGCAAAAGAGACAGCTTCAGACGTTTCTGATGAAGTACAGGATACAGCTGAAGACATTATCATTGATGTAAAAGATACTTCAGACGCGGTACAAGACACGGTTTCTGAAGCTGCCGAAGAAGGAAGCTCGATTGCGCAAGAAGCCAAAGATCAAGCTGATGATGTTACTGAAGCGACAAAAGAAAACATGGCTACTGAACACGAAGATATCAAAGAAGACTTTGACGATTCAGTAGAAGACTTAAAAGATCATGTTGAAAAAAATAATCCAGGCGAAGAATAGCGAGAGTCAATTAAACCGAGCAAAGTAGTATATTACTTTGCTCGGTTTTTTCTTTTGTGAAAAATTTGCGCTGAAAGTAAGGGAAAAAAAGAAATGTTTGGCCCTAAGTCTAGTAGAGTAAGGTCAGCAAACAGAGTTTTCTAACCCAAGTATGGTAAAGAAGGGTCAGCAAGCAAGATTTCCTAACCTAAGTCTAGCAGAGTAAGGTCAGCAAACAAGATTTCCTAACCTAAGTCTAGCAGAGTAAGGTCAGCAAACGAGATTTCCTAACCCAAGTCTAACAAAGAAGGGTCAGCAAATGAGATTTCCTAACCCAAGTCTAACAAAAGAGGGTTAGCAAACAAGATTTCCAAAAACAACTTTTCCTTGAAGAAGAGGGGTATTAGTGGCATCTTTTTAGATGTCCCACCAATTGATAAATTATTGGAGCTAACTTTTTCTAGTTGCCTCCAATATCTATAAATAATGGTGATAATAAAGAAATCAAACGTTAATACAAACAAAAATCACCTGCCATTTTAAACAAAGCAGGTGGTTTTTGCGTCATTTATTCAATAATTTGTAATTCTTTGTTGGTTTTAGTAAATGGTTGACAGCCATCTTTGGTGACATAAACACAGTCTTCTATACGTACACCAACTTCATTTGGCAGATAGATGCCTGGTTCAATAGAAAAACACATACCTTCTTCTAAGACAAGGTCATTACCGGCAACTAGAGAAGGATATTCATGAATTGTTGTACCAATACCGTGGCCTAAGCGATGATTAAATGCTTCACCATAGCCATAATTTTCAATGACCTCACGAGCGATTCTATCCAACTTACTAGCTTTAACACCCGGTTTCACTGCTTCTTGTGCAGCAAGTTGTGCTTCCAGTACAATATCATAAATTTTACGTTGGAAGGCGTTAGGTTCTTTAAACGCCACAGTTCTTGTCGCATCGCTACAATAATCTTTCCAAAGAACACCTAAATCAAATAAAACAAAGTGATTTTTTTGAACTGGATCATCACCCGGTGTGCCATGTGGATTAGCCGCTTTAGCTCCGGCTAAAACTTCTGTATCAAATGACATTTTCGCTACACCTTTACGTTTTAATTGATATTCAATTTCAGCGATGATCTCAGCTTCTGTAGCTCCTTCTTTAATTGCGGAAAAGCCAATCTCAAAAGCAACATCCGCCCAAGAGCCAGCTTCGATTAGCTTATCAATTTCTTCAGGTGTTTTACGTAATTGCATTTGTTCAATGACCGGTGTTAAGTTTTTAGAAAAATTTGTTTTGGGAAAATAAGCTGAAAAAGCTTCAAAATGATCTAAACTTAAAGAAGACTTTTCAATGGTAATGTCGGCTGGCGTACCATAACGATTATGAATCTCAGAAGCGATCATTTTCCAAGGATCTTGAGAATCTTGATAGCCAACAACATCATATTGCCAGGAGCTTTCTTTTGCAGCTTGTGCATCTAAAGCTGGAGTAAATAAAAAAGGTTCGTTATCAACAGAGAAAAATAGGGCTAGAATCCTTTCGTGCGGATCACTTGCAAAACCAGTAAAGTAGGAAACAGTATTAGGATTTGTAATATAAACAAGATCTGTTCCATTCTTTTTCATCCAGTCGGTTAGTTCGTTTATTTTTTTATCATTCATAAGTATCCTTCTTTCTACTAACTTAGCTAACATTCATTTTAGCATTCTTTGGATATAATTTCTAAAATTTACTTAAGAAAAAAGCATTTTCATGAAAAAGATGTAAAACGGTTGCACCTTTTTTTAAAATTTGCTATTCTAGAAAAGAAATGAAAATACTATTTTCAGAAAATAAAATCAACAAGGAGTTTTGAGAATGGAAAAACAGACAATTACGATTTATGACGTTGCGCGTGAAGCGAATGTTTCAATGGCAACGGTATCGCGTGTCGTTAATGGAAACCCAAATGTGAAGCCTGCGACACGTAAGAAAGTTTTAGATGTGATCGACCGTCTTGATTATCGTCCAAATGCTGTAGCTCGTGGTTTAGCTAGCAAAAAAACAACTACGATCGGCGTTATTATCCCTGATGTCAGCAATATGTTCTTTTCTTCATTAGCACGCGGGATTGATGATATAGCTACTATGTATAAATATAATATTATTTTAGCAAATTCTGATGGCGATAGTAATAAAGAAGTACAAGTTTTAAACAATCTATTAGCTAAGCAAGTTGATGGTATTATCTTTATGGGTCACCGAATTACAGAAGAAGTTCGAGGAGAATTCTCACGTTCAAAAACACCTGTAGTTTTAGCTGGCTCAATTGATCCAGATGAACAAGTAGGTAGCGTTAATATCGATTATACGAAAGCTACAGAAGAAGCTGTTTCTTTACTAGCTAAAAATGGTCATGAAAAAATTGCTTTTGTAAGTGGTGCACTTATTGATGCGATTAATGGACAAAATCGTTTGACTGGCTATAAAGAAGGCCTAAAAGAAAACAACTTAGAATACAACGAAGGTATGATTTTTGAAGCGCCTTATGAATTTAAAGAAGGTTTAGCTTTAGTAGATCGTATTTTGAATAGTGGTGCAACAGCAGCGTATGTTACTGACGATGAATTGGCTATCGGTGTTTTAGATGGCTTATATGACGCAGGCGTAAAAGTTCCAGATGACTTTGAAATTATTACTAGCAATAATACGCTTTTGACTGATGTTGCTCGTCCTCGTCTTTCAAGTGTTACGCAACCGCTATATGACATAGGCGCGGTAGCAACCAGATTACTAACAAAATTGATGAACAAAGAAGAAATCGAACAAAAAACCATTGTTCTACCATCAAGTGTTATGGAAAAAGGTTCGACCAAATAAGTAATAAAATAATACAATGTTTAAAAACGTCTCAGTTTATTGAGGCGTTTTTTATATCGTGAATTCACTGGTCAAAAACTTAACTTTTTCAGCAGCCCTCTAAAAAGTTGTCTTTTTTTTTTTGAAAATTCTAATTTTCTTTTGACATAAAGCCAAGTTTCAAGTATAGTAAAACGCAAATATAATTTATGCAGAGAAAAGATAAGTACAAAAAGAAGAATGTTAAAGAGAGCTTCGTAAGGTGAGAGGAAGTACTGGACGCTTTTTGGAAAATGGTCTTTGAGCATTTGCTTGCAAGCAAGGGTGAGTAGGCAACGGGATGCCCGATATAGCAGAACGGTATGAATAGTGTACCGTAGGAGGTTAGAACTGTGAGGTTCTGACAAACAAAGGTGGTAACGCGAAATCTCAGCTTTCGTCCTTTTCATTGATTTTCAATGAAAAGGACGAGAGCTTTTTTTATTAGATGAGGTTAAAAATTTTAAGAAAGAAGGAATGGAAAATGGACAAAAAGAAACAGTGGGTCGTTGGAATAACGGTTGTGTTTGCGTTTTTTGTATTAACAGCTTGTGGCAGCCAAGGTGATGAAGCAGGCGCTGAATCGAATGGAAATGTGGAAGAAAAAGAGGTAGGGGTTGCACCAGGCCCTTATGGTGAGATGACAACAGAAGTTATTTCCCCTTTATTGGAAGAAAAGGGCTATCAATTGACGGTCCAAGAATTTAATGACTATGTGCAACCCAATAATGCTTTGGATGGTGGACAGATCGATGCGAATTTATTTCAACATTCGGCTTATTTCGAACAGTTTATTGCTGATAATGATTTGGATTTAGTCAAATTACAAGAAGTACCCACTTTGGGCATGGGGATTTATTCTGAAGAAATCAATGATTTAGATGATTTATCGCAAGGTGCCACTGTTTCAGTAGCCAATGATGCAGTAAATTTGGCACGTACTTTACAAGTCATGGAAGATAATGACTTGATTACAATCGACGGCGAAGTGGATGAGACACAAGCTTCGATTGATGACATTGACGAAAATCCTAAAAATTTGGAGTTTAAAACCTTAGATGCTGCCCAGCTCTCCAGATCGTTAAATAACGTTGACATTGCATTGATCCCGGGGAACTTTTCTTGGTCAGCGGATCTAGATCCTGACGAGGCACTTGCCTTGGAAGATCTGAAAGAAGAGTATAAAAATATAATCGCGATTCCAGCTAGTGAAGAAAATTCAGATTTCGCACAAGCTTTAGACGAGGTGTTAGAAAGCCAAGACTTTAAAGATGCAATCGAGGATTCTAAATTTAAAGATTTTGAAAAACCAGCTTTTTGGGAGGAATAATGGATGGCAAAGATAAGTGTCGAGCATGTGTCAGTCGATTTTAAACAAAAAAAGGGGTCATTCAAAGCTGTATCCGATGTGAGTTTTGCCGTCGAGCAAGGTGAAATATATGGGATCGTAGGACTAAGTGGCGCAGGAAAAAGCACTTTAGTACGTACTTTGAATTTATTACAAGCCCCTTCTGCTGGCAGTATCAAAATAGACGAACAAGAAATCACGCAATTAAAGGGGCAAGATTTGCGTGATTTACGTCAAAAAATTGGGATGATTTTTCAGCATTTTAATTTGATTCAGAATCGTACAATAGCACAAAATCTTGCCTTTTCTCTTAAGGCGGGAAATTACCCAGCAGAAAAACAAAAAGAACGGATTGATGAATTGCTTCGTTTAGTCGATTTACAGGAAAAAAAGAATGACTATCCTAGCAGCTTGTCAGGTGGTCAGAAGCAGCGTATCGGAATTGCTCGTGCCTTAGCTAATCAACCTGAAATTTTACTTTGTGATGAAGCAACCAGCGCATTGGACGTTGAAACGACAGAAGAAATTTTACAATTGCTCCAAAGAATCAATCAAGACTTAGGGATCACCATCGTTTTTATCACTCATGAGTTAGATGTGGAAAAAGATTATTTGACCGAATGGGCGTGATGGAGGCAGGTACCTTGATCGAGGAGGGCTCAACCTATCAAATCTTTAGTGCACCACAGCAGTTAGTGACTCGGCGTTTTGTTAGCCGAAATTTATCTCTGTCGATTCCTCAAGAAGTCAAGGAACATTTAACCGATGGCCGTTTGTTGGAGTTGCGTTATCAAGGAGAGCATACCTTAGATCCATTGATTAGTGATATGGTTCAAAAATGGCCGATTTCTATTAGTATTATTCATGCAAAAATTGAATATATCCAGCAAAAAGCGATCGGTATTTTATGTATCTATCTAACTGGAGAAGAAGAAGCGATGCAACAAGCACAAGATGAGATAAAAAAACATGTCTATCAACTACGAACGGTAGAAAAAGGAGCGTAATAGGATGGAGAACACACAGCAAATCCTGCAAGATTATTTGCCTCAAGCTTTATGGGAGACTTTTTATATGGTCGGCGTATCGACGATTATCGGAGTGTTGTTGGGAACAGCGATTGGTCTGGCTTTGTTTTTGTTAAATAATGAATTATTTGCCGCCAACCGGGTGATTCATCAAATGGCTGATTTTGTGGTCAATGCGATTCGTTCGCTTCCTTTTTTGATTTTATTGGTCACTTTGATTCCATTAATAACATTATTGATTGGGGATCCTTATACGCCAACGGGTGGAGCGATTGCTTTATCGGTGGCAGCCGTGCCTTTTTTTGCTCGAATCGCAGAGAGTTCTTTTGCCGAGATCGATGCGGGGGTTTTAGAGGCCAGTATTGCGACTGGCGCTAAAACTCGTCAGATCGTTTTTGCTGTTATTTTACCTGAAAGTTTACCTGGATTGATCCGTGGCGTGGTATTGACGATTATCAGCTTATTAGGTTATTCAGCAATGGTAGGAACTATTGGAGCCGGAGGAATTGGCGATTTGGCTCTACAATACGGCTATTATCGTTATGAAACGGTCGTATTAGTAGCAGTTATTGTCTTATTGGTCATTATTGTCCAAATCATTCAGTGGCTAGGGGATAGATGTGCAAGCTATTTTACCAAAACATAAACTCTTTGTTTTGATAGGTTCGAAAAAATTTGAAGGATGTGAAATAATTGAAAGTCAGTTTATTACAAATCGATGTTTTTTTTGGCGATCCTGAACAGAATTATCAACATGTCAGAGAAGTTTTTAATCAGGCCGACTTAGAAGCTAACCAACTGGTGATCTTACCTGAACTATGGAATACAGGCTATGATTTAAGCCGTTTAGCAGACATCGCTGATACAAAAGGACAAAGGTCACAAAGTTTTCTCAGAGATTTAGCACAAAAGTATCAAATTTATTTGATTGCTGGCTCGATTGCCCAAGAAAGCGGGGAGCGTTTTTTCAATACGACTTATGTTTATGATCCTAAAGGCGTTCAATTAGGGGAATATGATAAAGTGCACCTCTTTCGTTTGATGCGTGAAGAACAATTTTTATCAGCAGGGAATCAACCATTAGTGACTCCTATCGGTGATTTTCAAATCGCCTGTGATATTTGTTATGACTTACGTTTTCCAGAATGGTTTAGAAAACAAGCGAGTTTACAAGCCAATGTATTCGTCGTTGTTGCTCAATGGCCCCAACAACGTTTAGCTGCTTGGCAAAAGTTACTGCAAGCTCGTGCGATTGAAAACCAAGCCTATGTGCTCGGCGTGAATCGTGTAGGACAAGATCCAGACAATGTATTTGCCGGACATTCATTAGTGGTTGATCCTGAAGGAAACATCATCATTGAGATGGGAAGCGAAGAAGGGATTGCTACTGCCGATATTTCAGCAGAAAAAATAGCCGAAAGCCGCCAGGAGATTCCAGTTTTTGCGGATCGTCGTCCCGAACTATATGTTTAAGGAAAGAAGGAAAAAAAGTGGTACAGTCAGAACGTTTACAACAATTACCGTCCCAATTTTTTGCTGGGTTAGTTGAAAAGGTGAATAAAAAAATTGCCGAAGGCCACGATGTAATCAATCTAGGGCAAGGCAATCCTGATCAGCCGACACCTGATTTTATCGTTCAAGCAGCGCAAGAAGCGATAGCAAAAAGCCAAAATCATAAGTATTCTTTATTTCGCGGGAATCCTGGCTACAAACAAGCGGCGGCTGATTTTTATCAACGGGAATATGGGGTTCGTTTAGATCCCGAAAAAGAAATTGCCGTTTTAGGCGGATCCAAAATTGGTTTGGTGGAATTACCTTTAGCCATTATGAATCCGGGAGAAACCATTTTGTTACCCGATCCAGGGTATCCTGATTATCTATCAAGTGTTAGCCTAGCCAACATCCAAGAGAAGTTGTTTCCTTTAAAAGCCAGGAATCATTATTTGCCTGATTATAAAAGTTTTGAAGATGATTTAGCAAAAGCCAAGTTACTTTATTTGAATTATCCTAATAATCCTACCGGTGCCCAAGCAACTTCAGAATTTTTTGCTGAAACCGTTGAAATGGCTCGCAAACATCATATATGGGTGGCCCATGATTTTGCTTATGCAGCCTTGGGTAAACCTAAACCGGTCAGTTTTTTACAAGCGCCAGGAGCCAAAGAGGTAGGCATCGAATTTTATACCTTATCAAAAAGTTTTAATATGGCGGGATGGCGAATGGCTTTTGCTTGTGGGAATCCAGAAATTATCGAAGCGATTAATAAGATCCAAGATCATCTGTTTGTAGGATTGTTTCCAGCTTTACAAGAAGCCGGTGCGGTGGCTTTGGAAACAAAAGAGAACCAAATTGCTGAGTTAAATCAGTTATACCAAGAGCGGCGAGAAGCTTTTCTTGAAGCCGCGGAAAAAATCAACTGGCACGCTTATCCTACTAAAGGGGCTTTTTATGTATGGATGCCAGTACCAGCAGGTTATACAAGTGAAAGCTTTACTGATTTATTATTAGAAAAAGCGCATGTGGCGGTGGCTTCTGGTATTGGCTTTGGTCATCAAGGAGAAGGTTATGTACGAATAGGTTTAACAATCGATCAGAGTCGTTTAAAAGAAGCCGTAGAACGGATCGGGAAATTGCATTTATTTTAACAAGTAGCCTCTGTTTTTAGGTGAATTGAGTATGAGTATTGTTAAGTAAACACTAGTGAGTCGATTTATTCTGTCTTTTTCTTGTAGAATAAATCGACTCTTTTGAGCTATAAGGGAAGTATAGGCAACTATAACCTTCATTTATGAGAGAAAAGAAGGGAAGTTTGTGTAACATCCCCTTTCTTTTCAAGTAAAATCAGGGGGAGTATAAGCGAGTTCCCCTCTTTTTCAATTGTTTCCTGGTAATTTTTAAAATAAGTAGATTTAAGTCAGATAAAAAGTGCTTTGAAACAATAATGATAGGAGCACATTATCCTAGTTCATTCATAATGTGCCATCATTAGAGAGAGTTAGTCAATTGAAAAGTACTGGATTTTCAGGTAACGTAACATCTGCCATTTTAGTTGATAGTGCTAATTCAATCATTAATAAAAAGAAAATTCATCTCATCGCTTTTAGATAGCAAGATTCATTATTTTAAAAGGGTTCTGTCATGCAGCAATTATTTTTACCTAAATCTTTTACACAAAATTTTGATGTACAAACGCCTCATATGATTTATATAAGTAAAGTAAATAAGGAAGATCATAATCATCCACGTACGTTACATGCGCACTCTGATATTGTGGAATTACTTTTAATTATGGAGGGTCAGAGTTCAATTTTTATTGATGACTAGCGATTTTTTGTCCAAAAAGGGGGATTTGGTGGTTTACAATAGTGGCGTCGTTCATGATGAATTTTTTAGAAATGAAGCGGTATCTTTATATTGTATTAGTTTAAGTGGTGTACAAAAAGAAAAGAAACAATCAGGAGCTTTAATTTCTGACAAAAGTTCGTCTGTTTTTCATACGCAAGACTTATTTATCCCGATTTCCAATATATTCGCAAGTTGTTACCTTATTTTAGAGAAACAAAAGCAAGATTATGCTACTATCGTTCAAAAACTTTTTGAAACCTTATTCGAATCAATTTCATAACTTAAAAAAATCAATTTTTCTTTGATTTTAGTGAAAAATTGATTCTTTTATGGGGAGATAGTAATTTTTCACATGCTCAAAACATTGATGATATCAGCATTCGTAATTATGAAATTGGTTCATATACAAAGAGATAATATAGTTCTGCAATCGTCATTAACCAGTACCGAAATTACTAGTCAGTTAGAAAGCTTACTTGTTCAAAATTTTGAATTGGATAGTGAATTGGTTAATGTGTTAGCTTTAGAGCATTCATTGTATCAAAAGATTATAGAAGAGGCGCCTAAAACATTTGGTGATAGCACTACTGAAATTGATTATCGCTATGAAGTCATGTTTTTGATGGAGGTTACTTCAGATGAGGTAATGAAAGTAGTGTCAATCCGCGAGGGAATCGATAGAGTTTGGCAGGGTAGACATGTAGTTTATTATCGTAGGCCGGGACCTAAGCATCCTGATTATAATAAAAGTGCTTTATCTCGCATAATAAAAAAACCGATTTATCAATCGATCACTATGCGTAATTGGAAAACTACAACGAAAATGAATGAGTTGTTAAATACTTTGTAGAATATAAAAAAGCCAAGGAGGCTATTTGCTCTCCTTGGCTTTTTGTTAATCATCATTATCGGAATCACTGTTGTCTGAGTCTCCGTTTTTCCAATAGTCTTCATAGTTTTTGTCGCTGCCGCCTATACCAAATTTAAAACTTGGTCCTGGTGGTGTTCCTTTTGCCCAGTAGGAATCTGTCGTGTCGTTAGGGACACTCATTCTTGAGCCGTCTACTTCGACGGTGTCATTATCGTCTACTTTTGTACCAGTAAACTCAGAAACTTCTTCTTTTTTGACATCATCATCCAATTCAAAGTCTTCATCAGCTCCTAGGCTATCTGGGTTTGCTTGATAGATCGAATTAGCTAGATAAGACATATATTGGGCAGTACGTTTGCTGGCATCGCGATCTGTGCCCTGGTTGTCTTCACGTCCTGACCAACTGCTCAAAGTAGCTTTTGGTGTGGAAACAACTAACCAAGAGTCTTTATAGTCATCGGTCGTTCCTGTTTTACCTACCCAGTCAGCGTTAGCTAGATTGTAATTTAAATTGCTGACGTCTGATTTAAATTCGGTTGTATGTCCAGAATCTATAACCCCGCGCATTAAATCATTCATAATAGAAGCTGCTTGTTTTGAATAAACACGTTTCGGGTCTTCTTCATGTTCGTATAAAGCATCTCCACTGGAATCGGTAATGGAGTCGATCAGATAACCTTCCTGGTAAACACCATCGTTTGCCAAAGCTTGAAATCCATTGGTTTGTTGTAAGGTCGTTACTTCAGGCACACCTGATGATGCTGATTCATAAGTCCAAGAATCAGTATCAGGGTAATTCATTTTTTTCAAGTAATTATCATAAACAAAAGAAGTATCATCTTTTTCGTCTAAAATATCTCGATAAATGTGATAACTAGCAATGTTGCTTGAATGTTCAAGAGATTCGCGAACCGTTTGGAATGTTTTCGTTCCTTTATTTGTTGCATTAACGATTGGATCGCCTTTATTTTCTCCTTGTCTCCATTTTGTTGGATAATCAGAAACACGGGATTCTGTCCCAATCAAACCTTGATCGATTGCTGGTCCGTAAACCAATGCTGGCTTAATAGCAGAACCTGCTTGGCGAGTAGAATTAAAGGCGTGGTTAAATTGGTTATCTTCGTAATTTCTTCCACCTACAAAGCCAAGGATTTTACCTGTTTCATTATCCATGTAGACATTTCCTACTTCAACTTGATTATTATTATCTAATAAGTAGCCATAATTTTCAGCTGTATCTTGCATGGCATCATAAATATCCTGATCAATTGTGGTATTAACCGTATAACCACCATTTGCCAATTTTTGTTGCGCTTTTTGAATATAGTTTTGATAAGTTTCTTCTTCAGTAAAGTCTTCACTGCTGACATTATCTTCATCCGCCAATTGTTTAGCGATGATATCTAGTGCTTCATTCATTACGGTGTTGTATAAGAAGCTTTGCTCATTACCATCATCAGAACTTTCTTTTTCTTTAAAATCAGCTGTTAAATCGTAATCTTTTGCTTTTTGGTATTCATCTTTTGAAATATCATGATTACGATACATACTAAATAGTACATAATCTTTACGTTCTAAACCGGGTTCTAAGTCTTCTTGTAACTCTCCGGCATTTGTATAAGGACTATAGGTGATCGGACTTTGTGGTAAGCCCGCAATAAATGCTGCTTGTGGTAAATTTAAATCATCAGCATCTACACCGAAAATTCCTTGAGCGGCTTCTTGCACACCAGCGATATTTTTCCCTTCATTATTTCTACCAAAAGGAGAAACGTTTAAATACATTTCTACGATTTCGTCTTTAGAAAAATTTCTTTCGACCTGATTTGCGATTAAAATTTCATTGGCCTTACGTTTGAACGTCACTTCATCAGACAAAATTTGTTGTTTTACGATCTGTTGGGTTAACGTCGATCCACCACTTGACCCAATACCAGTAACTTCGGATACGAGTGCTCGAAGGACTGCTTTAGGAACAACACCTTTATGTTGATAAAATTCCTCATCTTCTGTAGCAATAACTGCTTTTTTCACTAAATCTGACATTTCATCAGAATCTACACTCTTACGCTTAATATCGGAGTTGATCGTCGCAATATTGCTTCCGTCTGCATAAGCTAAATGAGAAGTTTCATCCACATCTTCTAAGTTCTTTTCTAATTCTTCTTTAGTAGGTGTTTTGGTATCTTCAACTAGATAAGCAAAATAACCTGCACCCATACCTGCTCCAAGCGCTCCGAACAAGATAAAAAGACTAACCACTACTAATAGTAGAGACTGGATCACTCGTATAACAATATGAAAATAAAACCATCCAGAATTCTTCTGTTGCTTTGTTTGTTTTGATTTTTTGTTATTTTTTTCTTGCTGCGACAAATTCGTCACCTCGTTATATTTTTACTTCTGTCTGATTATAGCAAAAAATCGTCCACTTGAATAGTTAGGCTATTTTAATCAAAAACAAAACTAAAGCTTTCTTTTAAAAGATTTTTCAGTTATCATTACAAATGAAACTATTTTACAAGGAGGAAAAGCCATGCATTCGGACTTTTTTCAGGAACTAAAAGAACGTGGCTTGGTTCATCAAACAACAGATGAAAAAGCACTAGAAGAACAATTAAACAAAGAGTCTGTAAAACTGTACGTAGGTTTTGACCCAACGGCAGACAGCCTACATATCGGGCATTTATTGCCTATCTTAATGCTTCGTCGATTTCAACAAAATGGTCATGTACCGATTGCCTTAGTCGGTGCAGGTACTGGGATGATCGGAGATCCTTCATTTAAGGATCAAGAAAGACAATTAAATCCCTTAGCAACGGTACAAGAATGGTCTGATAATGTTAAAAAACAATTATCACAATTTATTGATTTTAATAACAAAGAAAATCCAGCTATCGTGGATAATAATTATGATTGGCTAGGGAAAATGTCCATGATCGACTTTTTACGAGACGTGGGCAAAAACTTTACAATTAATTATATGATGAATAAAGAAAGTGTGAAGCGTCGCATTGATTCGGGGATTTCTTACACTGAATTTGCTTATCAATTATTACAAGCTTATGATTTTTTAAAGTTGTACCAAAAATACGGCTGTCTTTTGCAATTAGGGGGTAGTGATCAATGGGGCAATATTACTTCTGGTATTGAATTATTGCACCGCGAAGAGGGCGTTCAAGGTTTCGGTCTTACGATGCCTTTGATCACTAAAGCCGATGGCAAAAAATTTGGTAAGACAGAAGGAAATGCGATTTGGTTAGATGCGAATAAAACCAGTCCATATGAATTTTATCAATTCTGGTTGAATACAGATGACCGCGATGCGGTTCGATTTTTGAAATATTTTACTTTCTTTAGTTTAGATGAGATTGCACAAATTGAAGAAGAATTTAAGCAAGCGCCGGAAAATCGTGTAGCTCAAAAAGCGCTGGCACAAGATGTAACAACTTTAGTCCATGGCAAAAAAGCTTACGAACAAGCCAAACATATTTCAGAAGTATTATTTAATGGTTCGATCAAAGAATTGGATGCAGAAGAACTAGATCAAGCTTTTGCTGATGTACCAGCTTATAAAGTAAGTCCGGAAGATTCTTTGAATTTAGTTGAAATCTTAATTGCTGCTAACATTGAAAGTTCTAAAAGACAGGCAAGAGAAGATATTAACAATGGAGCTATCTATATAAATGGCGATCGTATCCAAGATACTAATTATGAAATTACTGAAAAAGACAAACTGAGTGGAAAAACTACTGTGATTCGTCGGGGGAAAAAACGGTATTTTATATTACGTTTTTAGAAAAAAGTAAAAATAAAATCACAAGAAACCCGACTTTCTTGTGATTTTATTTTTTTAAGAAAGAAGTTTTTGGATTGGCTACTATCGTTACACGCGCTGTAGGTTTATTTTTAATTATTTTATTGGCCTACTTTTTAAAACGTATTGACTTTTTAACTAAAGAAGACGGTACAAGTCTGTCTGTTGTGATCATGAATGTGACACTGCCAGCTGTTGTTATTATTAATTTAGCTAATTTAGATGTCAAAGGTAATTTATTGTTCTTTGTATTGCTGGGGCTTGTTTGGTCATTAGTACAGATTTTTATAAGTTATTTTGCGGCAAAAAAGAAAAGCAAGACCGATCAGCAGTTTTTTATTTACTGTGCGACTGGTTTTAATATTGGAAACTTCACCTTACCTTTTGTACAAAGTTTCTTGCCATTAGGTGTTCCTATATTATCTATGTTTGATATCGGAAATAGTATTATGCTAGCCGGTGGAACTAAAGTTGTAGGAGATCGTTTAACAGGACAGAATCTAGATGTTAATGTTAAGCAAGTACTCAGGCAGTTATTTTCTTCTATTCCTTTTACCTGCTATGTGATCATGTTAGTTTTACGTTTGATCTCTTTTGATTTACCTTCTGCTTTTTTGACTGTGCTAGAACCAGTGGCTGATGCTAATGTATTCTTATCGATGTTTATGATTGGCCTGTATTTAGAATTACGTTTACCCAAAGAGGATCGTCATACTGTTTTGCAATTATTAACTTTACGTTACGTCATGGGGCTTTTGTTTGTATTGTTGTTTTATCTATTACCTATTGCGCCGTTAACTAAAATGATATTGTGTTTACTTTGTGTAACGCCGGTTCCTTTGTTTGGTGTGGTAAATTCTGTTATAGCAGGTGTAAAAGAAGAAAGCGTAGGGTTTGCTTCATCCGTTAGTTTTTTGGTAAGTTTACCTTTGATGACACTTTTATTACTGATATTAAGTCCGGCAATTTAAAAGTTTGTGAAAATAGGAAAAGAGGAGGAAAAATATGTTAATAGGTTCTCATGTTTCTATGAAAGGCAAAAAAATGTTGTTAGGTTCGGCTGAAGAAGCAGCAAGCTATGATGCTTCTACTTTTATGATTTATACAGGTGCGCCCCAAAATACACGTAGAAAAGCGATTGAAGACATGCGTATCGATGAGGGAAAATCATATATGGCCGAACACGGCTTGTCTGATATTGTCGTACACGCGCCCTATATCGTTAATTTAGGAAATCCTAATAAAAAAGAAACCTTTGAGTTTGCTGTGCAATTTCTACGAGATGAAATCAAACGAGCGGATGCATTAGGCGCTAAGCAGATCACCTTACACCCAGGTTCTCACGTAGGTGAAGGAGCTGATGTGGGTATCACTCAAATTGTTAAGGGGTTAAATGAAGCCTTGGATAAAAACCAAAGACCACAAATTGCACTAGAAACCATGGCTGGAAAAGGAACTGAAATCGGACGTTCTTTTGAAGAACTTGCGCGTATTATTGATGGTGTGACCTTAAATGATAAGCTTTCTGTCACTTTTGATACTTGTCATGCAAGTGACGCTGGATACAATATTCGGGATGATTTTGATGGCGTGCTGGATGAATTTGATCGAGTGATTGGTTTAGATCGTTTGAAAGTTGTTCATATTAATGATTCAAAAAATGAACCAGGTTCACATAAAGATCGACATGAAAACATTGGTTTTGGAAAAATCGGTTTTGACGCTTTAAAACAAGTGGCACATCATGATAAGCTGAAGAATTTACCTAAGATTTTAGAAACTCCTTGGGTAGGCGAAGATAAGAAGAATAAAAAATCACCTTATGGTTTTGAAATTGCTATGCTTTATAATGGTGAATTTGATCCAGATTTATTGGAAAAAATAAAGCAACAATAATTTTATAAAAAGCAGCGTCTATTGATGATTCTGCTTTTTTTGTATATGCCATTGTTTTTTTGTATAATAAAACTAGAAAGGCAGGGATGAAAATGATTTTAGATGAAACATTTCAGCTAGTAAATGGCGTAAAAATACCCAAAGTTGGTTTTGGCACTTGGCAAAGTTCTCCAGAAGATGCTTATCGTGCAACTAAGTATGCACTAGATAATGGGTATAAGCACGTAGATACGGCATATGTTTATGGCAATGAATCAGACGTAGGACAGGCAATCAAAGATGTCCCTGTGTCGCGAGATGAAATTTTTGTCACAACGAAAGTCCCAGCAGAAACCGATACTTATGAAAAAGCGATGGAAAATATTAGTGAATCTCTACGGCGTTTGTCCTTAGATCATGTAGATCTATTACTTATTCATGCGCCTAGACCTTGGAGCCGAATCGGGGAGCCTCATGAAAATGATGATAAGAAAAATGTTCAAGTATGGAAGGCATTAGAAGATGCTTTTCGAGATGGCAAAACAAGAGCTATCGGGGTCTCAAATTTTAATATTGAAGATTTAAAAAATATTATCGAAAATGCTAAGATAGCGCCAATGGTCAACCAGATCAAATGCTATATCGGTAATTTGAGTACGGGCACGATCGATTTTTGTCAGCAGCATTCGATCCTGGTAGAAGGATATTCGCCTTTAGCGACCGGCGGCTTATTAGATGACGAGCAAATTCAAAAAATAGCGGAAAAATACGAAAAGTCTATTCCGCAAATTGCGCTTCGTTATTTATTAGAAAAAGATATATTACCATTGCCTAAGTCAGTACACGAAGAATATATCTTAGAAAATGCACAGCTAGACTTTGTTTTGGAAAAAGAAGATGTGGAGCAACTGGATCAGTTATAAATCAATTGACAAAAAGAGTTGTTTCGAGCTTTTCTTTTCCTGATGTTTCTAGTAAAATACTTCATGGACAGTCTAGAGGAAAGGAGAGTGTGAAATGTCAACTGGTTATGTAATTTTAATTGCAGTGATCGCTTTAGTTGTTGGAGCTATCGGCGGTTTCTTTTTAGCACGTAAATATATGGAAGATTATATGAAAAAAAATCCACCAATCAACGAAGATATGTTGCGCACAATGATGATGTCAATGGGACAAAAGCCTTCAGAAAAGAAAGTTCGTCAAATGATGCAACAGATGAAAAATCAAAAATAATTAAAAATAAGATTTGATAAAAAAAGAGGAGTTGAAAACTTCTCTTTTTTTTAGGTTAAAAACACTTAACAAAATAGCAAGAATAGCTCAAAGCAGCGAGAAATCTATGTTGAATGAACAGCGATACCACAAACAATTATAAAAAGCAGCCTGAAAAATGGTTGCTTTTTATAGTAGGGATTAATTAGGGATAATCGCGTCGGTAACTTGTATTTTAGGTGAGTGATTTTCATTCATAACAGGAGAAGTACTTGTTCGATTATCATAACCTTCACCAATAGAAATTAGATGCGCCATATTTTTTTGATAATTCTTAGCAAAAACCGTACTGTATAAAATATCTAATAAATAAGAAATTGAAGTGCTGGTTGTATAACTGCTAATTTTAGAATAAAGTTTTTCACGTGTAGATAATCGCAAATGACAATCAGCATAATTTGCTAAGCTATTATCACCGATGCCTGTTAATGCGATAATCGTGGTGCCCTGTTGTTTTAGGATAGGTAGAATTCGTTTAAGCATGTTGTTTTCTCCAGTATAAGAAATCATCAGGACACACGTATTTTCATCTGTACTGTAGGCCTCGTAAACTTGTTCTCCAATAATTTCTGCCGCACTGGTTTGCTTTTTTATCCGACGCATTTTTAAAGCAAAGTCTTGCGAAATTAAAAGATTGGCATTTGAAGTAAAAATTTTAATTTGCTTTGATTGATATAATAGTTCGGTAGCTTTTTGCAACTGATGATGTTCAAGTAAAGAAAGTGTGTCAGAAATCGTTTCTTGTTCTAAAGAAGCGATCTTTTGCGCGATCGTTAACATACTATCATTTTCCGCAAAAGGCAGGTTAGCGTCTGTTTGTATAAAATGATTGTGCAAATAGTCTTGTTCCTTTAAAAAAGCGTCTTTGAAATCATTCCAGCCATGAAAGCCTATTTTTTTAGCAACCCGAATCAAAGTTGAGGGATGGACGTAATTTTTTTCGGCAATCTCTTTTACTGTAGCATTTTCAATTCTTGTATAGTCTGTAAGAATGTAACGAATGACTTCCTTTTCTGCAGGAGAAAAAGAAACTTCTTCGATCTTTTCTGTTAATAACACAGAACCACCTCATTTACATAGTTTTAATATATATTGTAAACGATATTTACAAATTTTGTCGATACTTTTATTTTATCTGTAAACAATAATTGAAGATTCAATATTTTCTTGCTAAAGGAGCTTCTAATATAGATAATAGTCTTGTAAATAAATTTAGAAAGAAGGTGGAAGATGAAGCAAAAACTTTACCTTATGCGTCATGGTCAGACACTATTCAATCAGTTAAAAAGAGTCCAAGGCGCTTGTGATTCTCCTTTAACTGATTTCGGTAAACAGCAAGCTAAACAGGCAAAAGATTATTTTGCACAAGAAGAAATAAATTTTGCGGCGGCATATTCTTCAACCCAAGAAAGAGCTTGCGATACAATGGAAATTATTCGCCCCGACCAAGTCTATACTCGTAAAAAAGGAATAAAAGAATGGAACTTTGGATTATACGAAGGGGCACCCGAATATTTAAATCCACCCCATAAGCCTGGAGAAGAAAGTTATGGTGATTTCTTTTTAGATTATGGCGGTGAATCTGTCGATCAAGTAGAAGAACGAATGACGCAAACACTTACACAAATCATGGAAAACTTAAAGGGAGAAAATGCACTAGCGGTAAGTAGCGGTGGCGCGCTCTATTCATTTTATTTAAAGTGGCGCCAAGAAAAAGACCAACGCCCCACTTTTTCTAACTGTTGTATTTTGATCTATGAATATCAAGATGGAAAATTTTATTTACAAACAAGTATTGATCCGGGAAAGTAGGCACAAACAATAAATGAATTCGAAAATTATTTTTTTAGACGTGGATGGCACGTTAGTGGATTATTATAATCATCTTCCAGAAAGTGCGGTACAAGCCATTCATGAAGCACAAGAAAATGGACATCAAGTATATACCGTCACAGGTCGTGCGAAAGCGGAAATGTATTCTTACATTTTAGATATCGGTTTTGATGGTTATATAGGTGGAAATGGAAGTTATATTGAATCTAAAGGCCAAGTTGTAAAAGAAAAAACATTGAGTGCTGAAAATACCCAACAAATTGTCGACTGGCTAAAGAATCGTAGGTTAGAGTTTTATTTAGAAAGCAATAACGGTTTGTTTGGCAGTGAAAATTTTGCTAGTCGTGGCGTAAAAACGATCCAAGAATATATTGCCTATAAAGGAAAACCTGGTGGAAAACAAGCGACACCTGCTACAGTTTTTCCCGATATGATATATGGCGAATCACCTTACCGCGATGATGTTAACAAAATCAGTTTTATTTTAGATAGTTATGATGATTATCTAGCAGCGCAAGAAAAATTTCCATCTTTAAAAGTTGGAACATGGGGCGGTAGTGGAGAAAAGGCCTTATTTGGCGATATTGCTTTAAAAGATATTGATAAAGCTGTTGCTATTGATGAGTTACTAGATTTTTTGGCCAAAGATGTTGAAGATACACTTGCTTTTGGTGACGCTAAGGTAGATATCCCAATGCTAGACCATTGTCAAATCGGTGTAGCTATGGGAAATGGCGGTAAAGAGATCAAAGAAATGGCTGATTATATTACTGCATCTGTCGAAGATGATGGTTTATATAAAGCTTTTGCACATTTTCAACTAATTTAAAAATAAAAAAAGAAAGCGAGAAATAATATGGGATTTAGAGAAGACTTTTTATGGGGCGGCGCAACTGCTGCAAATCAATGTGAAGGCGGTTATAATGAAGGCGGACGTGGCCTAGCCAATGTTGATGTTGTGCCTAACGGACCTGATCGAGCAGAAATTATTGCAGGGCACAAGAAAATGTTTGATTTTGACAATGAACATCATTTTCCTGCAAAAGTAGGAATTGATATGTATCATCGCTATAAAGAAGATATTGCTTTATTTGGTGAAATGGGCTTTAAAACTTATCGTTTATCGATTGCCTGGACACGAATTTTTCCTAATGGGGATGAAACAGAGCCCAATGAAGAAGGCTTACAGTTTTACGAAGATTTATTCAACGAATGTCATAAATATGGCATTGAACCCCTTGTAACTATTACGCACTTTGATTGTCCGATGCATTTAATTAAAGAATATGGCGGTTGGCGTAATCGAAAAATGGTTACTTTTTATGAAAGACTTTGCCGTACGATTTTCAATCGTTATAAAGGCTTAGTGAAATATTGGTTGACATTTAACGAAATCAATATGATTTTACATGCACCTTTTATGGGAGCAGGGCTTTATTTTGAAGAAGGAGAAGACGAAGAGCAAGTAAAATATCAATCTGCTCATCATGAATTAGTATCAAGCGCACTTGCAACAAAAATCGCACATGAAGTAGATCCCAATAATCAAGTAGGCTGTATGTTGGCTTCTGGATCATATTATCCATATACTTGCCGTCCTGAAGATGTTTGGGAATCTCGTAAAACAGACAGAGAAAGCTATTTCTTTATCGATGTTCAATCACGTGGTGAATATCCTGCTTACTTCCTAAAGGATTTAGAACGTCGTGGTATCGAGATTGAAATGAAAGATGGCGATAAAGAGTTGTTAAAAGAAAACACTGTAGACTTCATTTCCTTTTCTTATTACTCTTCACGTGTAGCTACAAGTGACCCTGAGTTATTGAAACAGACTCAAGGAAATATCTTTGCCTCTGTGGAAAATCCTTACTTAGAATCAAGCGAATGGGGTTGGCAAATTGATCCACTTGGTTTACGCATTACGATGAATGATATTTATGACCGTTATCAAAAACCATTGTTTATCGTAGAAAATGGTCTGGGCGCTATTGACCATCCAGATGAAAATGGCTATGTAGAAGATGATTATCGTATTGATTATTTGGCAAAACATATTCAAGCGATGAAAGACGCAGTTGAAATCGATGGTGTTGATTTGATGGGCTATACTAGTTGGGGTTGTATCGATTTGGTTTCTGCCGGTAGCGGCGAAATGAAAAAACGTTACGGATTTATCTATGTTGACTTAGATAATGAAGGAAATGGTACACTTGCTCGCTCCAAGAAAAAATCATTTGATTGGTATAAAAAAGTGATTGCTTCAAATGGAGAAGATCTATCTAACAACTAGAAATTTAATAATAAGCAAAAAATTACTTCTATAAGTTGTCTTGTAGAGGTAATTTTTTTATTTGATGTAATCTTTATTGTTAAGAACAAGTAAAAGGTAATGGAAGAAAAAATATTGTTCATTCAGCGCTCGAATAAACAATAAAACGGCGAAACATTGTTTATTCAGTAGACGAATGAACAATAAAACGGCAAAACATTGTTCATTCAGTAGACGAATGAACAATAAAACGGCAAAACATTGTTCATTCAGTAGTTGAACGAACAATAAAGCAGTAAAACATTATCCATTCAGTTGTCGAAAGTGCGATAAAACGATTAAAATAAACTATTGAACAATTTAAGCAAAGTATTATTCTTATCTTGGACAAGATTTAGTAAACAGACCGTTGTTATATAAAAATACAATTTCTTTCTACTTCTTCCCTGACAAACTATGGACTGTGATATAATTAAACTAACAAAATAAATAAAGAGGTGGTTTGTTATGTCTTGGAAGGAAATTTATGAACAGTGGACAAATGATGACGCTTTGGATGAGCATTTAAAAACTCAATTAAATGAGTTAAAGGGAAAGCAAGAGGAGTTAGAAGATGCCTTTTATGCGCCCCTTGAATTTGGTACCGCGGGTATGCGAGGAATTTTAGGACCAGGTATTAATCGTATGAATATTTATACTGTACGTCAGGCAACAGAAGGTTTGGCACATTTTATGATCAAACAAGGATTCGATGTTGCTAGAAGAGGCGTTGCTATTGCTTATGACTCAAGGCATCTTTCGCAAGAATTTGCCATGGAAGCTGCAAAAACTTTAGCCTACAACAATATCCCATCCTATGTATTTGAAAGTTTAAGACCTACGCCGGAATTATCCTTTGCAGTGCGTTACCTTACAACATTTACTGGTATCATGATCACAGCTTCTCATAACCCGCCAGAATATAATGGTTATAAGGTGTATGGTGAAGATGGTGGTCAAATGCCACCAATAGATGCAGATATGGTAACAACTTTGATTCGTGAAGTTGATAATCCACTAACGGTTCCTGTGATGGAAGAAAAAGCAGCCAAAGAGCAAGGACTTATTACCATGATAGGTGAAGATATTGACCAAGCCTATTTGTCAGAATTACAAGCTGTGACGATTGATCAAGATGTGATCGACCAAATGGGCGATCAGCTAAAATTAATTTTTACACCCCTACATGGTACAGGCAAAATGTTAGGTGAGAAAGCTTTACGTCAAGCAGGCTTTAAAGAGTTTATGGTAGAACCAGAACAAGCAGTGGCAGACCCGGACTTTTCAACAGTGAAATCACCTAACCCAGAAGAAAGTTCTGCCTTCGAGTATTCTATGCGTTTAGGCAAAAAAGAAAATGCTGATTTATTAATTGCGACAGATCCTGACGCTGACCGTTTAGGAGCTGCTGTGCGTATGCCCGATGGCGACTATAAAGTATTAAGTGGCAATCAAATCGGTGCTTTATTTATTCGCTATATTTTAGAAGCTCGGAAAAAGACCAATGCTTTACCGGAAAATGCAGTCATTTTAAAATCAATTGTTTCCAGTGAATTAGCTACAGCTATTGCCCAAAGCTATAACGTACCGATGGTTAATGTTTTGACAGGCTTTAAATTTATCGCAGAAAAAATTAAAGAATTTGAAGCAGATCATAGTCACAGTTTTATTTTTGGCTTTGAAGAAAGTTACGGCTTTTTAGTGCAACCATTTGTACGCGATAAAGATGCGATTCAAGCACTTGTTTTATTAGCGGAAGTGGCTGCCGCTTATAAAAAACAAGGAAAGACATTGTATGATGCTTTACAAGAAATTTTTGCCGAATATGGTTACTATGCGGAAAAAACGATTTCGTTAACGATGTCTGGTCAAGAAGGTTCTGCTAAGATCACTTCTTTGATGAAATCCTTTAGAGAACAAACACCGACTGAATTTGCGGGAATCAAAGTAGTGCAGACAGAAGACTTCAAACAATTGATCCGTAAAAACGCAGCAGGGACTACAGAAAAGTTGAGCACGCCGCCTTCTGATGTTTTGAAATATACCTTAGAAGATGATAGTTGGCTTGCGATCCGTCCTTCAGGTACTGAACCTAAAATTAAATTTTATATAGGCGTAAAAGCTGACTCTGATGAACGTGCACAACAAAAAATTGAACTATTACAAGCTGCTATTAATGAAATTACTGGAAATTAGTTGTATAATAAAAGCGTTTCTTGCTAAAGTTAACAAATGAAAAACATCTAGGGCAAAATTTATAATGGTTTTTGCCCTAGTTTTTCCATATGAAAACGATAAGAGGAGGACGCTATGGAAAAAACAAGTATCGAAGATATCGAACGTGTTAGCCAGATCTTTAAAGTATTAAGTGATATGACTCGTTTGAAAATCGTACTGGCAGTAAAAGAAGGCGAAAAAAATGTTACGACTATTGCCAATGAAGTAAGTATGGAACAATCAGCAGTTTCTCATCAATTAAAATTGTTGCGTGATAATCGTGTCGTAAAAACCAGAAGACAAGGTAAAGCTGTTTTATATAGTGTCGATGATGCCCATGTTTTAGATATTTTGGAACAAACTTTCAAACACGTTCATCACCGCTAGAAAGGACTTTCAGACAGAAAGTTCTTTTTTTTACGCTGAAATTTTGTTATGCTTAGATAAGTAAATTAGAAAGTTATGAAAATACTTTTAATCTTAAAGTTATTCTTTTTTAAACTTTTTATTCTATGAATAATTAAAGATAAACGATATTTTTAAAGGAGCAGCTATGAAAAAACAAGTAAATATCGCTGTCTTAGGCTTAGGCGTTGTGGCCAACGGTCTTGTTAAAAATTTAATTACAGCAGAAGAAAAAATAAAGCAGCAGACGGGTTTAAGTATTTCGATTGCCAAAGTATTGGTACGCTCTAAAGAAAAAAAGCAGGGACTAGCACAAAAATATCAGTTAACATTGACTACTGAAGTTGAAGACATTCTTGCTGATCCGACAATTGACATTGTGGTGGAGCTGATTGGCGGAATTGATTCGGCTAAAGAATGGATAACTCTGGCGTTACAAAGAAAAAAACATGTAGTGACAGCTAACAAAGATTTAATTGCGCGTTTTGGTAATGAACTTACGGCAATTGCTAAAGCCAATGATGTTTCCTTGTTTTATGAAGCAAGTGTTGCAGGCGGTATTCCGATTTTGCGTAATTTAAATACAAGTTTTATGACAGATGAAATTACTGCTATACAAGGAATTTTAAATGGAACCAGTAATTTTATGTTAACGCAAATGAATGAAGCAGGGCTCACCTATGGAGAAGCTTTAGAGTCTGCTCAAGTTTCTGGTTTTGCTGAATCAGACCCAACAAACGATGTAGATGGCTGGGATGCTGCCTATAAACTAATAATTTTAGTACGCTTAGCGCTTAATCAAGATTTAGCATTAGATGACCTAAGTGTTAAAGGGATAGGTGAAATTACTCAGGTTGATAATTTTTACGCCCATGATTTTGGTTATCAGATCAAACCGCTTGCTCATGCTCAATTAATAGATGAGGGGATTTACGCTGCGGTAGAGCCGGTTCTTATTCCGCAAACACACCCGTTTGCCTTTGTAAAAAACGAAATGAATGGTGTGTTTATTGAAAGTAATGTTATTGGTAATTCCTTGCTTTATGGTCCGGGAGCTGGTGCATCGCCGACTGCTGAAAGTGTCCTTGCAGATATTTTGACTATTGCGAAAAATATGAACAACAAACAGCAGGCATTTCAAATGAGCTCCTCGAATTTGCCAAGTGGTAAGCTTCATAAAGAAGGATTAACGAACTATTACTTTTTGCTTACTGATTGCGCTATAGATTTGACGGTCTTTTTAGAAAAACAGCACATAAGACCGATTTCTTTAAAACAGCAAGAAAATAAAGAGGCAGCTTTTATCAGCAATAAATTAACAGTAGAACAAAAACATGACTTGATAGATAAACTGCAAGAAATCAGCCATGTAAAACAAATATTAAGTGTTTGGGAGGATTAAAAAATGAAAATCCGCGTGCCAGCTACAAGTGCTAATCTAGGCCCAGGTTTTGATTCTTGCGGTATTGCTTTATCTAGTTATTTAACTATTGAGGTTATTGAAGAAGACAGTAAGTGGAGAGTGGATCATGAGCTGGGAGATGAAATTCCAAAAGATGAAGAAAATCTCTTGATACAAATAGCCAAAAAAGTTGCACCAACAATAAAACCGCATCATTTAAAAATGACAAGTACTATTCCAATTGCTCGAGGTTTAGGAAGTAGTTCTTCGGTGATCGTAGCAGGGATTGAGCTAGCCAATCGTTTAGAAAACTTAAATTTGACTGAGCGGCAAAAAATAGAAATCGCTACTTCTATTGAAGGTCACCCTGATAACTGTGCACCAGCGATTTGTGGTGATTTTGTTGTGGCTAGCCACTTTTTTAGAAAAGATCAGCCTATCATTCACTATGTAAAACATTACTTTCCTGAATGCCGGATTATTGCCTATATCCCAAATTCGCAAGTGCTGACTAAAGAAAGCCGTAGTGTATTACCTGAGAATATTCCCTTTGCTGAAGCAGTAAAAGCTAGTTCGATCGCAAATGTTATGATCGCAGCTATTTTAAATGGTGATCTAATACTTACAGGAAAAATGATGGAACAAGATCAATGGCATGAAGCCTATCGTGAAAAATTTGTTCCGCATTTAACAACAATTCGCCAAATTGTAAGGCAAAATGAAGGTTACGCGGCATTTCTTAGTGGAGCAGGTCCTACAGTTTTAATTTTAGCGAGTGAAGAAAAAGCGGATATGATAACATTTGAATTGGAGCAAATGGCAGGATCAGCGCAGATCGAACAGCTATCTTTGGATCGAGAGGGCGTACAGGTGTTTTAAAGGTTGTGACATAAATAAAAAAATCCGAACTATATTGGATAAGGACAGCTATCTTCCTTTATAGTTCGGATATCTTTATCGGCAAAAATGATGTTAGAAAGCTTTTTTAAACTTCATCGATTTCTTCTTCTGAACCATAATAACTATGATCTTCTAAGTCTAACTCATTTAAAATAACAGAGGCGGTTTCTTCGATAGATAGAGAAGCAACATTGATGGTAATACAACCTAATTTTTCGTAAAGGTCTTTGGCAAAGTTTAATTCTTCTTTGATCTTATCGATATCTGAGTAGGCAGAATCAGGATTAAGTCCGTAAGCGATCATACGCTCTTTTCGGATGGTATTAAGCACTTCAGGATCATTGGTCAGTCCCACGATTTTATTAGAATCTACTTCCCAGATTTGTTTTGGAATATGGGCTTGCGGAACAATGGGTAAATTTGCGACTTTAAGGTTTTTATTTGCTAAAAATAAGCTTAAAGGCGTTTTGGAGGTACGAGATACACCTAGCAAAACAACATCTGCTTCTAAAAAGCCGCGTGGATCTTTTCCATCATCGTATTTAACCGCAAATTCCATCGATTTAATGCGTCTAAAGTAGTTTTTGTCTAGGTGATGCATTGCTCCTGGTTCATTTGACGGCGCTACTCCAGTTCTTTTTTCGACTTCTACGACAGGCGGCGTTAAAACATCAAACTGATATAGCTGATGCTTATCGCAAAACTGATGTGTAATTTCTACTAAATGTTTATTAATCAAAGTATGCAAAATAATAGCGTGATGCTTTTTGGCATCTTTTAGTGCTTTAAGTAGTGATTCATCTGTTGTAATAAATGTACGTCTAAATAAGACAAATTCGACTGTTGGGTATTGTGCCATAGTAGCCTGAGCTAACTTTGAAGCAGTTTCTCCAGCAGAATCAGAAATGACAAATATCGTCATATTTTGTTTATTATTATCTTCTGGCATATACTTATCCCTCGCTTGCAATTTAATTATGAATATTATAACATATATTAGAAGGTTGAATCGAAATGATTTTGCTTTGGAGGGAATCAAAATGGAAAATCAATCAGCGGTCAAAGTAGCCGTGCAACAAATGAAAGATTATGGATTCAAATATACTAAAAAAAGAGAAACGATTATTGCTTATCTAGCAAAAGCCAATCGCTATGTTGCAGCAAAGGAATTACATGAATTTTTAACGCAAAAATATTCAGGAATTAGTTACGATACTATCTATCGTAACCTACGTGATTTTGCTTCGATCGGTATTTTAGAAGATACTGAATTAGACGGAGAAATGAAATTTCGATTTAATTGTTCACTTCAAGGAGCCGAGCATCATCACCATCATTTTATTTGTTTAATTTGTGGTAAAACCAAAGAAGTGACAACTTGCCCGATGGATTTTTTCCAAGAACAGTTAGCTGGGTGCACGATCGAAAGTCATCGTTTTGAAATCTATGGACGTTGTGAAGAATGTCAGAATATCGCCTGAAAGATGATTAAGTTTTATTTTAGGCTAGTAAGTTCACATTTATAATTAAAAATAATAATTGCAGATATATCATTAACTTCCTTGCAAGCAACAGAAGCAAACTTCTGTTTGTTTGAAAGGATGTTTTACTTAACAAAAGGGGGAATTATCCATTTTATGGATTCGAGTCAGTTAACAAGTATTATTCTATTTTTTGCTTGTTTACTTTTTTCAGCATATTTTTCATCTTCGGAAACAGCCTTTACTTCTTTAAGTGCAGTTCGTTTAAAAAATGAAGCTGAAAAAGGCGATAAGAAAGCTAGTCAAGCAATCAAATTACAAGAAAAATTTGAGCCTTTATTATCGACAGTTTTGATAGGGAATAATTTAGTAAATATTGCAAGTTCTGCTATTGCAACCGTCTTTTTTGTCAATATTTTTCCTGTTTACGGTGCAACAGTTGCTACTATTACTACGACAGTTTTAATGCTACTATTCAGCGAAATTACACCTAAACTGTTAGCTAAACTAGCACCAGAACAAGTGGCAAAATTTTCAGCGCCTATATTACGCTTTGTGATGTTTATTTTTAGTCCCCTTGTTTGGTTATTGAGTAAGTGGCAAGAGGGTGTTAAAAAGTTGGTTTCTGTAGACGGTGAACAATCTATTAGTGAGGCGGAATTACTTTCTTTAGTGGACGAAGCTAGAGTCGAAGGAAGTATAGAAAATGAGGAACATAGCTTAGTTAAAGCGGCGATTGAATTTGATGATGTCGATATTTCTTCGATTTTAACACCTAGAGTAGACGTGGTGAGTGTTGATATTGAAGATTCCGATGAAAAGATTGAACAAACTTTTGAGCATAATGTTTATTCTCGCTTAGTTGTGTATGAAGAAACCATAGATAATGCTATTGGTGTTCTTCATGAAAAAGATTTTCATAGATATTTGCGGGCAAAAGAAAGAAATGAATCAAAAGTTCCTACGATCGCTGGCTTACTTTCTGAAGTATTGTATGTGCCCCCGACTATAAAGCTAGCTGACTTATTAAAAATGATGCAACGTGATAAAAATCATTTGGCTATCGTTGTAGATGAGTACGGAGGAACACTTGGTTTGGCAACAATGGAAGATGCTTTAGAAGAACTGGTCGGAGAAATTTGGGATGAAACTGACGTTGTACAAGAAGAAATAGAAACCATTGAAGAAGGAAAGACTTACAAGATCAGAGGCTCTTATTCATTAGATAAGTTGTTTGATCTATTAAACATTCACAGCAAGGAAGAATGGTTATCCAATACAGTGAGTGGTTTTGTTATTGAGCAATTAGAAAAAGTTCCCGACGTCAACGATTCTTTTACTTTTGGACAGCTATACGTCAAGGTACTTGATGTAAAAAATCGACGCGTCAATAAAGTTTTAGTTGAAAAACTTCCTGCTAAAGAAGATGAACAGTAAATTGTAGAAGACAATTAAAGATAGACAAAAAAACTTTCAAGCAAGTGATTGAACGACCATTGCTTGAAAGTTTTTTTATTTATCTTCAAAGTAATTATTTTCCTGTAAAAACTGTCTGGCAACAATTGAAGGCTCGACTAGATCATTATCTGATTGATAATTTAATTCTTGCATGGTTCTTGTGTCTATGGTATCGACAAGTTTATCTAATACTTCTTTACACTCAGGATATTGATCTAAAAGTTCCTGGCTTACAATCATAGTAGCATCATAAGGTGGAAAGAATTGACGGTCATCTTCTAGCGTCACTAAGTTATTACTAGCTACTCGGCCGTCTGTTGAATAACCTAATACCAGATCAACACTACCTGAAGCCACTGCGTCATAAACGAGTCCGATCTGCATAGGTAACATTGTAGCAAAATCAAAGCCGTATTCTTTTATAAACCCTTGGTATCCGTCACCTGCACGTGTTAGCCAAGGACGATCGGTTCCTACAGTTAATTGATCGGAAATTTTTTCTAGATCGCTAACTTTTTTTAAATCGTATTTCTCAGCTGTGTCTTCTCTTACCATAAAAGCAAAAGTATTGTCAAAACCATAAGAGGGAAAACGAACTTGATTATAGCGTGATTTGAGTTCTTCTTTTGATACATCAAAGGCTTTTTTCGGATCTTTGATCGCGTCCATTTGTAAAATAGTAGTAATGTCTGTTCCAGTGTATCTGCCAGCGGAAATATCAACATCTCCATTATTTAGTGCTTGTTGGTCAATTTGGGCAGTACCTAAATTATTGATCACACTAGTCTCATAATCAGTGTAGTGTTCGATCATTCCATCAACAAGTCCGGCTAAAATTTGAGTCTCTGTGGTGATTCCTCCTGAAATAGAAATGACGTTATCGTCCTTATTAGAAGGCAATCCTGGTAAAGAAGAGCACCCGGATAAAAATATGAAACAAGATAACAAGAAGAAAATACTTTTTATTTTTTTCATAATATTAGCTCCTTTATCAGAATAGTTTTTAAGGCTTTTTTTAAGTATGCTTGAAAGTAAGAAAAATTACAACTGATACATCCGGCATGTTTTAATAGTGCTCTGTAAATTGCAGTTGTTATAAAAAACAATTTTGCTTTTGCGAAAACAGCTTGACACATTTTCGAGAGTTAGCTATAATTTTCATTGGACAGTGATGTTATTGGAATGATTATTTATTCCGTAACAAGAACGGTTACTATTTGAGCTCGGAGGGAGGGAATTATATGTCAAAAACAGTCGTTCATAAAAACGAATCTCTTGATGATGCTCTTCGTCGCTTCAAACGTTCCGTTTCAAAAGCAGGTACTTTGCAAGAATCACGGAAACGTGAATTTTACGAAAAACCAAGCGTGAAACGTAAGAAAAAATCTGAAGCAGCTAGAAAACGTAGTAAAAAGAAATTTTAATTTCATCTGTACAGAAGTGGAGCTGGTAGTGTGACACTGCTTACGAAATTAAACGATGATATGAAAGCTGCTATGAAGGGCAAGGATAAAGAGTCTTTACAAGTCATTCGCATGCTCAAAGCATCGTTGCAAAATGAAAAGATCAACCTTGGTCGTGATTTGACCGATGAAGAAGAATTAGCGATTATCTCACGTGAAATGAAACAACGTCGTGATTCTTTAGCTGAATTCGAAAAAGTTGGTCGAGATGATTTAGCTGAAAAAACGAAAAGCGAAATTGCAATTGTTGAAAGGTATCTACCTGCTCAACTGACAGAAGACGAGATTCGTCAGCTTGTCAGTCAAGCAATTGAGCAGACAGGAGCTAGCTCTCCCAAAGAGTTTGGGAAAGTAATGGGCGTTGTTATGCCTAAAGTAAAAGGCAAGGCCGATGGCAATCAAGTAAACGCGATCGTCAAAGAGTTATTAAATCAAAAATAAAGATAAAAGCTGTTGCAAGACTTCTTAAATCTTGGCAACAGCTTTATTTATTTATGTTAGATAAAAGCAATTTTTCTTTTAGAATATCTATGGTATGATATGGTAGAAACATTGCGGCTAAACACTTGCCGCCTGTGAAAATAAATAATGAATGGACGAAAAACAGTGAAAAAAGAATCTTAAAAGATTAGACCTTTGAATAGCTGTGGTAAAAGGAGCGAGTTTTTTGACGGAAGATTTTACGTCTTTTGAATTAAAAGTAACACAACCGCAGGATATGGATTTACTTTTAGGAACCCATGACAAACACGTCAAATTAATAGAAGATGCAACAAAAACGACGATACGCGCTCGAGGCGAAGTGATTCAAATTCAAGGCAATCAAACTAGCGTGGATTTGGTAGTAGCGGTATTTCAATCTTTGCAAGAATTAATTAAACGTGGCATCGAAATCAATACCCCTGATGTGGTTTCGGCCTTGAATCTAGCAAACCAAGGAGCATTGTCTTCCTTTATCGAAATGTATGAAAAAGAAATTATTAAAGACGATAAGGGAAATCCTATCCGAGCGAAAAATTTAGGACAAAAAAGATATATTGAGGCTGTAAATAAGCACGATGTCACTTTTGGTATCGGTCCAGCTGGAACCGGAAAAACGTTTTTAGCTGTTGTTTTAGCAATCGCGGCTTTAAAAAAAGGAACGGTTAAACGGATTATTTTAACTAGACCAGCCGTAGAAGCTGGCGAAAGTTTAGGCTTTTTGCCAGGAGATTTAAAAGAAAAAGTGGATCCTTATCTACGTCCGGTGTATGACGCGCTTTACCAAATTTTTGGGGTAGAACATACCAACCGTTTGATGGAACGAGGCGTAGTAGAAATCGCTCCTTTAGCTTACATGCGAGGACGTACTTTAGATGATGCCTTTGTTATTTTAGACGAAGCACAAAATACGACTATAGCTCAAATGAAGATGTTTTTGACACGTTTAGGTTTTCAATCAAAGATGATCGTCAACGGCGATATCAGTCAGATTGACTTGCCTAAAGGTGCGGTTAGTGGTTTAGTCGATGCGCAAAGGACCTTACACGACATTAAAAATATTGCTTTTGTCAATTTTGACGCTAACGATGTGGTAAGACATCCAGTTGTAGCGCAGATTATCGAAGCCTATGATCAAAAAAATAAGAATGAGCTTGATTAAAAGTTAGCTTAAGACCTCGGTTTGTTTTATCGAAAGATAGACAACAGAGGAGGGAGGAAAAGTAAAGCATGATCATCGCACCCTTAAGACGGTTAAAAAATAGAATGGGCAAAACCTTCTTACCTGTTTTATTTTTACTCTTTTTTTTAATTACTAGCGGAATTTTATATTCAAGTGTGCGTCAACAAGACACCAATTATAAAGAAGGACAAGTGGCAGAAGAAAGTATCCGGGCAAATAAAACTGTCGAAAATACACCTGCAACTGAACAAAAAGAAAAATTAGCAGCTGAAGCTGTCGTTCCTGAGTATACTTACCAAGAAGATATTACCAGTGAACAACATCAATTGATTGAACATCTGTTTGATATGATTGATGATGTAAGACAAGACAGTGAAGAAGAAAATAAAAAACGTGAAGATGAAGCCGAAGATGATGAAGCTGTTGATAAAGTAACCGAAGATGAGAAATTAGCTGCAATGAAAAAAGAGTTAGAGCAAATCGATAGCGATAATTTAAACTTTTATCAGCAAATTCCTGCCAGCTTTTATCGAACGGCTTTTAGTCTGAATCAAGAAGATCTAGATCAGGTAAAAGAAGAAAGTCTGGAAATTGTCGACCAGAGAATGTCTGAACAAATCCGACAAAAAGATCTAAATACGGCACGACAAAACGCTGAAGAACAAGTAAAAGTACTTGATTTATCTGATGAACAAAAAGAAGCTACTTCTTATTTAGTAGATGAAGGAATTACTGTTAATACCTTTTTAAATGAGCAAAAAACTGAAGAGTTGAAACAAGAAGCCAAAGATTCTGTACAGCCTGTAATGATCTATCAAGGCGAAATTATTGTGCGTGAAGGTTCGCAAATTGATTCAACCGCCATTCAAAAACTTAATGTATTAGGGATGACAGAAAAAAGCCAATCCTTCTTCCCATTTGTAGCTATTGTTTTAGCGGCACTATTACAAATTATTGTGTTGATTTATCTTGGTTTGCCAACAAATAATAAGGACAAGCGTGAAAATCATTGGGTCTTTTATGTAGTTGCTGTGACATTAAGTCTAGTATTTATGAAATTTTTCCAACTTTTTCAAACAGAAGCAGTGCCTTACATCCCTCTGTTTTTCCCAGCCGCATTTATTCCTTTAGTTTTAAGTTTCTTTGTTAACCGACGTTCTGGAATTCTAGCATCTGCTTTTCAAGTTGTTTTGGCGGCCTTTATTTTTTACGAATCCGTAGGTACCAATGTTTTACCGGTTATTCTAATCGCCTATATGTTCTCTGGACTTATGGGAACGATATTGCCAAGAAGACGTATTTCCCATCAAGGGCGACAGTCGGTATTGTGGATTGTCGTATTTCCATTTTTGATCAGCCTTACTTTACTGGTTTTACAAGGAGTAGATTTTGCCGATAGTCAAACTTGGATCGCCTTAGCTTGTAGCTTGGCCGGTAGTATTTTATCTTTATTGATGGGCGTTGGCTTATATCAATTGATTGAACTAATGGTTACTGATGACAGTGATATTGTTTTAAATGAGTTGAGTAATCCTAACCATCCACTGTTGAAAAAACTTTTAGAAGAGGCACCCGGCACTTATCATCATAGTATGATGGTTGCTAATTTAAGTGCCAATGCGGTCGCTGAAATTGGCGGCCGGTCGTTACTAACCCGTGTGGCTTGTTACTATCATGATATTGGGAAATTAAAGCACGCCAACTTCTTTGTTGAAAACTTGCCGCAAGGCGCTGAAAATCCGCACAATTTCTTATTACCAGAAGATAGTAAACAAATCATTTTTGGCCATGTGACTGATGGAGTAGCTGTATTGGAAAGAGAAAAAATGCCGCAGATGGTTATTGATATCTGTCAACAACATCATGGGACAACCTTGATGAAATACTTTTATATTAAAGCCCAGGAACGTAACCCTGAAGTTACTGAGAATGATTTTCGTTACCCAGGGCCGATTCCACAGACCAAAGAAGCTGGTGTAGTTAGCATTGCAGATAGTTGTGAAGCAGCTGTTCGCGCTATGGATGAGCCGACCAATGAAAAAATTAAAGATTTTGTTTCAAATCTGATTACAGATCGAATGTTAGATGGACAATTAGACGATGCTCAGTTAACATTAAAAGAACTTAAGATTATACAGAAATCACTCATTAACGGTTTGTGTAGTACTTTCCATTCTCGGATCAAGTATCCTAAGATGAAGTCTGAAGCCGAAAAAATGAAAGAAGAACAAGAAAGAAGTGACTAATATTGGAAATCACTTTTATAGATGAAACCAAAAAAGTAAGTAAAGATGAATTAGAAGATATTGATCGTTTGTTGCAGTATGCAGCAGACTATCTAAAACTTCCGGAAAATAGCGAGATGTCGATCACTTTTATGGATAACAAACGCATTCAAGTGATCAATCGTGATTATCGGGGAAAAGATGCGCCGACAGATGTCATCAGTTTTGCCATCGAAGAAGAAGGCGAGGATGAAATGCCGATATTTTTTGATGATGAAGAGACGACTGATTTACCCAATGAACTAGGCGACATTATGATTTCCACTCAGAGAGCGCAAGAGCAAGCTGCAGAATATGGACATAGTTATGAACGCGAAGTGGGCTTTTTAGCCCTTCATGGTTTTTTGCATATTAATGGATATGATCACATGACACCAGAAGACGAAAAAGAGATGTTTGGACTACAAAAGGAAATCTTGAATGCCTATGGACTCAAACGATAAAAAACCTAGTGTTGGAAAAAGTAAAAATCTGTTAAACTCAATCGAGTTTGCTATCAGCGGGATAAAAACTGTCTACAAAGACGAGCGTAATATGCGCATTCATATGTTTTGTGCGGTTTTAGTAATTATTTTAGGCTTATTGTTAGATCTTGACCGCTTTGAATGGCTTTGGATCGGGTTGTGTATTTTTCTGATGTTGATAATGGAAATCATAAATACAGTTTTTGAAAATGTCGTGAATATGGTGACAAATCATCACTTTCATCCTTTAGGGAAAAAAATAAAAGATGTTGCGGCAGCGGCTGTTTTGATTACAGCGATCTTTTCTGTATTTGTGGGTGCACTCATTTTTTTACCTAAGATTTATCAAATAATTATACATTAGAAAAGAGGAAAATAAGAAATGACAGAACATAAGTCTGGTTTTGTAGCTATTATCGGCCGTCCTAATGTAGGAAAATCGACTTTATTAAATCGAATCGTGGGCCAAAAAATCGCGATTATGAGCGATAAGGCTCAAACAACACGTAATAAAATTCAAGGGGTTTATACGACTGAAGACATGCAGATTGTTTTTATCGATACTCCGGGGATCCATAAACCCAAACATCGACTTGGCGATTATATGGTAAACGAGGCTTATGGCGCTTTACAAGAAGTTGAAGCCGTGCTGTTTATGGTCAATGCGGATGAAAAACGCGGAAAAGGTGATAATTTAATCATTGAACGACTAGAAAAACTTGATGTTCCTGTATTTTTGGTCGTTAATAAAATTGATAAAATCCATCCGGACGATTTACTAGCAGTGATTCAAGATTATTCTGCGCAGATGGATTTTGCTGAAGTTGTTCCGCTTTCGGCGACGCAAGGAAATAACTTTGAAACCTTGATGCAGTTACTGGAGGAACAAATCCCTGAAGGACCGCAGTACTTTCCTAAAGATCAAATTACTGATCATCCAGAGTATTTTATCGTGTCTGAATTGGTAAGAGAAAAAGTCCTCCTTTTCACACAAGAGGAGATTCCTCACTCAGTAGCGGTCGTTGTTGATTCAATGAAACGAGATGAAAATGATAAGATTCGTATTCAGGCAACAATTAATGTTGAGCGCGATAGTCAAAAAGGAATCATTATCGGAAAAGGCGGAAAAATGCTTAAACAAATCGGCATTAAGGCACGTCAAGATATGGAAAAAATGCTAGGAGACAAAGTTTATCTGGAGCTTTGGGTAAAAGTGCAAAAGGATTGGCGTGATAAACAAAGGTCCTTGGATGATTTTGGTTATAAGAAAGAGACATTCTAGCCTTTTGCTTAAAGGAGATGAATGATAAATGAATCAAGCAGAAACCAAAGGAATCATTTTGTTTCGCAAAGATCATAAAGAAAAAGATATGTTGGTTAAAATCTTTACTGAATCAAGCGGTAAGTTAATGTTTTATGTTAAAGGGGCTCATCGTAAAAATAATCCTTTAACGCCAGCTATCCTGCCTTACACTCAGGCTACTTATATTGGAAAATTCAATAGTGAAGGTTTATCTTTTTTAAATAGTGCGAAATTTATTCATCCATTTACACATATACAAGAAGATATTTTTGCTGCTGGTTACGCTACTTACATGATGAATTTAGCGGACGCGGCAATTGAAGATAAGGTCTATGATCCCCATCTTTATAGCTTTTTATCGCAAGCTTTAGAGATGCTAGATCAAGGGATCGATGGTGAAATCTTGACCAATATTTTTGAAATTCAGATCTTACAACGATTTGGGGTCGCGATCAATTGGCAAGAGTGTGCGATTTGTGGACAAACTCAAGGAAAATTTGATTTTTCTTCCAAATATAGTGGTATTTTATGTCAAAAGCATTGGGATCGCGATTTAAGACGTTATCATGCCGATCCCAGAGCCATACATTTTATTCGACTTTTTTCGCAAATTTCTTATGATAAAATTCATTCAATTGAATTGAAAAAAGAAACAAAGACGCTTATTCGACAAACCATTGATCAATTGTATGAAGAGTATGTGGGTTTGAATTTAAAAAGCAAAAAATTCATCGACCAAATGCAAAATTGGGGCGATGTTTTAAAACCCAAATAAGGTGGAAGCACATAGTTATAAAAGAGTGATGCCCTTTAAAAGAAAATAAGCACAACTTTGTACAAACTTATGTGATTGATTATGGATAATCTCATTAAAATGCTAGAATTATGTTCTTAATCTAATTAAAATAGGGGTAAGAGGAAATTTTTTTCTATCTTTAAAGAAATTGGTTAATTATATGAATATAATGTTCAAATAGTGCCTGAGATGGAGAGTGAAAAGTAAATTCATTATCTATCTTTGAAAAGATGAAGAGTGTTTTGCTGTTTCATTATCTGATATCCCAAAGATGGACAGTGTTTTTAAGATTCATTATCTATCTTTAAAGAAATTGGTTAGTTATATGAACATAGTGTTCGGATAGTGTTTGAGATGGAGAGTGAAAAGTAATTTCATTATCTATCTTTGAAAAGATGGAGAGTGTTTTGCTGTTTCATTATCTGATATCTCAAAGATGGAGAGTATTTTGTTTGCCTAAGCACAGTAAAATGAAAATTCTATGTGGTAAAATCGAGTGAATCACATAGAAACGACAGACGAATGCGCTTATTTGTCCTTAACAACATTAAAACGTCAAAACTATGTGCTTGTTTTAATGCACACACAAAATTGTTAGTTATTATGTGTAAATCTACATTTTTTATTTGACAAATGACTCCTTTTGCGACTATCATAGTATTAATAAAATAGTGCGATGAACATTTAAAGGAAAAGAACTATTTCTTTTAGCGAGCTTGGGAAAGTGTGAGCCAGGCAGAAATCCTTTTACCGCAGGCAAGTGGGAGCACAGTAAAAAAGCTGCCGATTATTGAATCGGAAGTAGGGTGGAACCGCGAAATAATCGTCCCTATATCTATGCAGATGCTGTATAGATATAGGGATTTTTTATTGGCAAAATTGAAAGGAGCAACAAAATGACAAAAAAGATAACATTACAAGAAATGATTTTACGCTTGCAAAAGTTTTGGTCAGATAACGATTGTATGATCATGCAAGCTTATGATACAGAAAAAGGGGCAGGAACGATGAGTCCATATACCTTTTTACGTGCTATTGGTCCAGAACCATGGAATGCTTGTTATGTGGAACCTTCTAGACGTCCGGCAGATGGACGTTATGGAGAAAACCCTAACCGTCTGTATCAACACCACCAATTGCAAGTTGTTATGAAACCTTCTCCAGAAAATATTCAAGAGCTTTACTTACAAAGTCTAGAATTATTAGGGATTGATCCTTTAGAACATGATATTCGCTTTGTTGAGGATAACTGGGAAAACCCGTCGATGGGCTGTGCTGGTCTTGGCTGGGAAGTGTGGCTAGATGGCATGGAAATTACACAATTTACCTATTTCCAACAAGTAGGTGGCTTAGCTTGTTATCCAGTGACCTCTGAGTTAACTTACGGTTTGGAACGTTTGGCTTCTTATATTCAAGAAGTTGACAATGTTTTTGATCTAGAATGGACAAATGGTATTAAATACGGAGAGATCTTTAAACAACCTGAATATGAACATTCACGTTACTCCTTTGACTTGAGTGATCAAGAGATGTTATTAGATAATTTCGATAAATTTGAAAAAGAAGCAAAACGTTGTATTGCAGACAGTTTAGTGCATCCGGCTTATGATTATATTTTAAAGTGTAGCCATAATTTTAATTTACTTGATGCCAGAGGTGCAGTTTCTGTCACTGAACGAGCAGGTTATTTAGCACGGATCCGTAATATGGCAAGACAAGTTGCTAAGTTATTTGTTGAAGAACGTAAAAAACTGGGTTATCCATTATTGGATCGTAAAGAAGCTGAGAAGTTGCTAAAGGAGGAAGACTAAATGACGGAAAATTTACTAGTTGAAATTGGTTTAGAAGAGATGCCAGCACATGTAGTGGATCCTAGCATCTTACAATTTGAAGAAAAGACAAAACAATTCTTACAAGAAAATCACTTGGACTTTGCTGCCGTAAACTCTTTTTCAACGCCTAGACGTTTAGCTGTACAAGTGATTGATTTGGCAGAAAAACAAGCCGATACTAAAGAAGAAGTCAAAGGTCCAGCCAAAAAAATTGCATTGGATGAAAATGGAGACTGGAGTAAAGCTGCACAAGGCTTTGTTCGCGGACAAGGAATGTCAACGGACGATATTTATTTTAAAGAAGTCAAAGATACAGAATATGTCTATGTTACTAAGCATACGGTAGGAAAAAACGCACTAGAGATATTGCCTGCCTTAAAAGAAGTTATTACTAGCTTAACTTTTCCAGTGACCATGCACTGGAATAAATTCGAATTTGAATATATTCGTCCGATTCGTTGGTTGGTAGCATTATTAGGTGAACAAATCGTACCTTTTGATATACTAGATGTTTCAACAGGACGCACTACTTATGGACATCGTTTCTTAGGAGGCGCTAGTTCATTAGAAAATGCTGATATGTATGAGGAAAAATTACAAGAACAGTTTGTCATCGCCAATCGTTTTAAACGACAAGCAATGATCAGTCAGCAGATTCAAGAGATCGCAAATAAGTATCAATGGCAAATTGATGTTGATGAGGACCTGTTAGAAGAAGTAAATAACCTGGTTGAATATCCAACGGCATTTGTAGGAGACTTCGCGGAAAAATATCTACGACTACCCGATGAAGTATTGATTACTTCTATGAAAGAACATCAACGTTATTTTGATGTGAAATCACAAGATGGAAAATTATTACCTCATTTTATTTCAGTTAGAAATGGGAACCAAAATAAAATTGACAATGTGGTAAAAGGCAATGAAAAAGTTTTAGTTGCGCGCTTGGAAGATGCAGAATTCTTTTACAATGAAGATCAAAAATTATCTATCGAAGAATGTGTAGACAAGCTGAAAAACGTCACTTTCCATGAAAAAATCGGCTCAATGTATGAAAAAATGCAACGGGTACAATTAGCTGCTAAAATTATCGGTAAACACATCAACTTATCAGATACAGAATTGGCTGATTTACAGCGAGCAGCTCAAATTTATAAATTTGACTTGGTCACCAATATGGTGGACGAATTTCCTGAATTACAAGGGATTATGGGAGAAAAATATGCTTTATTAAAAGGGGAAAAACCCGCTGTAGCACAAGCAATTCGCGAGCATTATATGCCAGTTGCAAGCGAAGGAGAACTGCCATCTTCTAACATTGGGGCAGTCTTAGCTATCGCTGATAAATTGGATAGTCTATTTTCTTTCTTTGCTGCTGGTTTAAAACCGAAAAGTTCCAGCGATCCTTATGCTTTAAGACGACAAACTTATGGTATCGTACGAATTTTAGCGGCAAAACATTGGTCTTTTCCTTTTACAGCTTTACAGCAAAAGATTGAGGAAATGGTTAATCAAAATGAAGAATTTTATGGTATTCATTTAGAAGATCCAACATCTGAAGTGGGAAATTTCCTGCGAGGAAGATTGCGTCAATTCCTATCTGCACAAAACTTTCGTTATGATGTGATCGATGCCGTGATTGATGCAAGACAAGAAGACATCCATCAATTGATCGAAGCAGCTAACACTTTGAAAAAACACTTAAATGACGAAGATTTCAAGTCTTCTATTGAAGCCTTGACTCGGGTGATGAATTTAGGACAAAAAGATCAAAGTGAAAATGAAATCGACCCTACTTTGTTTGAAAATGAAGCTGAGCAAAACTTATATCAAGCAGTTAAAAAGCTTGAAGAACAATTTGCTAGCCAAACTGTTGAAGAAAATTATCATGCTTTAACACAATTACGACCATTGATTGAAGATTATTTTGATCAAACGATGGTGATGACAGACAATGAAGAAGTACGTCATAACCGTTTAGCACAATTAAGAAAAATCACGCAAATGGCGATTGCTGTAGCTAGTCTGAATGATTTAGTAACAAAATAAATTAAAAAGAGGATCGTGCCAACTAGGTAAAACTGTTTGGCGCGATCCTCTTTCATTAAACCATATAAATCAGTTTTAATAAAAATGGAATATAAAGTAAGTATAATAAGACAGAATAGCCAAGGCTTGAAGCCGCAAACTCTTCATCCGCATGATAACTGCGAGCTAATATAGGGATCGAATTTTGTACAGGCATAGCAGCTTGGATCATAAATACTTGTAACATCAAAGTAGGAACGGTGATCCATTGTCCTAATAACCAGACGATCAAGGGCGAAAAGACGTAACGACCTAGGAGTACGCCGATGATATCTTTATTTAACTTGAGATTTTTGATGCCATGAAAGTAAACGATAATACCTATAGTAAACATAGAAAGTGGCGTGGTTAAATTAGCTAAGTAAGTACCGAAATCGGCAACAAATTCTGGAACTTTGAAATTTAACAACATCCAGACCAACCCGATCAAAAAACCTAATAAAGCAGGAGAAAAAACTTTTTTAAGTGCAACCAGTGGATGGAAAGTCACAGTTGCTTCTTTGATATGGGGCGCGTCGTGAGCAATAAGATAAACACCTAATGTCCAAAAAATAGTCGTATTTACAATATAATATAATAAAACATAAGGAACAGCTTTTCCGCCGAAAATTGCTAAGTTTATCGGCAAACCGATAAAAATGGTGTTTGAACATGTAAAAATGGTAGCAAAAGTACCTTCGCGGCTTTTACTAACATGGGTTAGTCTTCGATAAACTATACTCACTACTAGCGTAAGAAGCATAGAAAGAATGGGGATGATCATCCCTTTAAAAAGCGATAAAAACTCTTCCTTAGAAAAGCTTGACGTTATCGTCAAAAACATATTAAAGGGCAGAGCTAAGTTTAATACTAACTTGGAAAATACATCGGCTGTATCGTTTGCAAACCATTGTTTATAAGATAAAACATAGCCAATAAACATCAATAAAAAAATAACTAATATATTCAAATAAGCTTCTAACAATGATTAACCTCCTAAAAAAAGCGAAAGAGGAAGAATGTCTTCCCATTTCGCTTTAAGTACATCTCATTTATGATGTTGCTGTTGTTTACCAGCATTCCTGTTTCTATTTTTATTCGCGTTGGTTGACTTATTCGTCGTTTTTTGTTTTTCTTGACTTGCAGGTGTTACATCTTTTTTCTCTGTAACAACTGTTTTAGGTGGATTTTCTTCCATCTCTTTAGCAATTTGCTTTTTAATGCGTGGTTTCATCAATACATTTGTAATAAAGGTTTGAATACAACCAATAAAACCACCGATTACCCAATATAGCGTAACACCGGCCGGGGAAGAAAGTGAAACAAATACGATCATCATAGGTGAAACGATCATCATACTGCGCATTTGTTTTTTCTGCTCAGGAGGGATACCGATCATTGAAATAAATGATTGGGCTACATAAGCTAATCCAGCGATCGCAACCAGCAGTAAACTACGTTCTCCCAGATTCAAGCCAAAAAAGCTGGAGGATTCAATTCCTGGAGTATAACGAGTAGTAAAGAATAAAGCGGAGAAGATTGGCATTTGAATCAATAAAGGAAGACAACCAATACCGCCGAACATACTAACATTATTTTCTTTATACACCTCTTGCATTTCCTTTTGGGCTTGCATCTGTTCTTCTTGTGTCGCAGCTTTTTTCATATTTGCCTGTGCCACATCGATCTGCGGTTTTAAATACTGCATTTTTTCTGACTGAAACATTGACTTACGTGACTGGTTGATCATCAAAGGCATTAAAATACAGCGTATAATAACGGTTAAAACAATGATCGCCCAACCAAAACCTAAGCCCCAATTGTCAGCCATATAGGTTAAAAAGCTACCTAAGGGATTAACTAAAAAACGGTAAATAAGACCATTCGGGTCAGGAGATCCATCATCTAAGCGTTTAACACAACCGCTAAGTGTGATCATTATCCCGATAAGGCCAGGGGCAAGCAGCCATTTTTTTAATTTACTCATGTGATTTTTCCTTTACTTTCCTTAATTTTGCACAAACTTAACTATACTAAAAAATATGCTTTTTTTCAATGTGCAATAACAAAT
>NZ_JAKEIT010000003.1 GCF_021474685.1 Tetragenococcus halophilus
TATTGTTTGGTTGCTTCTTCTAAAAGAAGCGCCCGACACATTGGTTCGTTTGCTTGCTTTGTTCAGTTTTCAAAGGTCTACTGCTTGTTGCCGCAGCAACTTTTATATCTTATCAATTCGGCAAGACTTTGTCAATATCTTTTTGCAAGTTAGCTAATTTTTATTTTATTTTCTTTTTTAATAAAGAAATATCTTATTCTTTATTAACTTAAAGATAATGGCTTGCCTGAAGACAAAATATAATATACCAATAAAATAACGATCCGTCAACAACAAAATGTCGCTCTGCCAACGTTTCTAGTTATTTCGCTTTCTTTTATTTCACACCTGATTTTTGTTCGTTTTCAATAAAAAAATAAAGCAAATTTCCTCATTTTTGAACAACAATGTTCGCTTTTTTGAAAATCTTGTACAAATAATTTCTATTATTCTCTAAAGAATAAGTATAAATTTATCAAATTGTTTCGTTTTTTGGTAAAATGTAATTAAGAATTACCTTTAACTACAAAAGGAGGGCTCTAAATGAAAATATTAGTCGCCGACGATGATAAAGAAATTGTTGAATTATTAAGTATCTATTTACACAATGAAGGTTATGAACCCATTGTAGCCTACGATGGGAAAGAAGTACTCTCCAAGATACATACTCTTTCCGATATAGAACTGGTCATTTTAGATATTATGATGCCAGAATTAGATGGAATGCAAATTGTTAAAACATTAAGGAAAGAGTCGCAGATTCCAATCATATTATTAACCGCTAAAACTACAGATATGGATAAAATTAAAGGTTTAGTCGCTGGCGCCGACGATTATGTGACAAAACCATTCAATCCATTGGAAGTTATGGCTCGCGTTAAATCCTTACTAAGGAGAACACAAACACAAATATCTTCAGAACAACCTGATATTTTAGAAATTAGTTCACTGGTTATTAACCGGGACTCTCATGAAGTAAGAACTATTGGCGGAAAAGAAATTCAGTTAACTGCTTTAGAATTTGGTATTCTTTACTTGTTGGCTTCACATCCAAATCGTGTTTTCAGTGCTGATGAAATCTTTGAACGTGTTTGGAAACAAGAAAGTGTCGTCTCGGCAAAAACAGTCATGGTTCATGTGAGTCACTTGCGTGATAAAATTGAAGAAGCCACTGGAGGAGAAAAAATCATTCAAACCGTATGGGGAGTTGGCTACAAGATCGATGCGAAATAAAAAAGAACCAAAAAACAAAGTTATTCTTACCTCAAAAGAAATTAGTGAATTATTCGTTGAAGCAATCGTTACAATTATTTTGTTGATTATTGTCAATATAGCAATATTGGTGATGCTTTCTTCTATAATAAGTAATACACCAGCTTTAAACGAAGCAGTTTTTGAATCACGAACAAGTTTTGTGAGAAATCTTAATACAGATATCTTTCTTAGTGGAAAAAATCTCTTAATTCCTGTCTTACTTATTTTAGATATTATTTTCTTATATTGGCGGTTAATTCGTCGTTACCATCAAATGCAACAACGTCATATTATTAGCGAGCTTCATTATATTGCAAATGGAAATTATGGACATCGTATTCCTTTTGAACTGCGTGGTGACCTAGCGCGTTTAGTTGATAGTATTAATGGTTTAGTAGATAGTACAGTGACTGCTATTGAAGAAGAGCGGCGTATTGAAAAGTCAAAAGATGAACTGATAACAAATATCAGTCACGATATCAGGACACCTTTAACTTCAATCATAGGTTACTTGGGGCTGATTGAAGACCGACAGTATCATTCAGAAGAAGAGCTATTGAAATATACGCATACTGCTTTTGTCAAAACAAAGCAGATGAAATCTCTGGTAGATGATTTATTTGAGTATACTAAAGCTCGCCAACCAAGTAGTCCGGTCAACTTAATTACCTTTGATATGGTTCAATTAATAGAACAACTGGCCGCTGACTTTGAGCTTGAAGCACGTAATAAAGGAATTACTATTGAAACAACTGCACAACCTCAGCAACTTGAAATGGAGGGCGATACAGAAAAACTAGTCCGCGTATTTAATAATTTACTTTCAAATGCTTTAAAATATGGTGAAGGTGCTGATAAAATAGTTATTCAACTTGAAAAAACGAGCACTGAAGCCGTTATTTCAGTGAAAAATAATGGTAAAATGATTCCTAAACAATCATTAGATTCTTTATTTGATCGTTTTTATCGCGTAGAAGAATCACGCTCACAAGAGACAGGAGGAACCGGCTTAGGATTAGCCATCGCGCAAAGCATTGTTGCTTCACATGGAGGTTATATCTATGCCAAATCTAATCCTGATTGGACTTCATTTATTATTCATCTACCGTTAGTTTCCAATAATCAATCTTCTAGTTGACGAAACAATGTTTTTCAGCTATGCTAAAAACATCATATCAACAAGCAAAAACCTAGTATATCGTTTATTCTTTTCAGAGAGCTGATGGTAGGTGTGAATCAGTAAAGGAAAACGGTAGAATCCAGTTTTTAATGTTTCTTTTAAAAAAAGAACCTGACTCTTTGGTTACAAGAGACAAGTGCGGCAATTTAGCCGAACTTGGGTGGCACCGCGAAGCAAACTATTTCGTCCCAAGCAGACTCGCTTAGGATGGAATAGTTTTTTTATTTTATAATTTTTGAGGAGGAAAAAATATTGTTAGATATTAAAATGATCCGTGAGAATTTCGAACAAGTAAAAGAAAAATTACAAACGAGGGATGTTCCAGAAGAAACTCTAACCGAATTTCTCCGTTTAGATAAAAAACGCCGTAGTTTATTAGTGGAAACAGAAGAAATGAAAAAAAACCGTAATGATGTCTCTGAAAAAATTGCGCAAGCAAAGCGTAATAAAGAGGATACTTCTGAACAAATCGCCGAAATGCGTGAAGTAGGTAGCAAAATCAAATCTTTAGATAAAGAAATTGCTGAAATCGACGAGGAATTAAACACCATCGCTACAACTTTACCTAATCTTCCTCATGATAGTGTCCCTGTCGGAAAAGATGAAGATGACAATGTAGAAGTCCGTAAATGGGGTGACACTCAAACTTTTTCTTTTGAAGCTAAAAATCATTGGGACATCGGTGAAAACTTAAATATACTCGACTTTGAACGAGGCGCAAAAGTTTCTGGCAGTCGTTTTGTTTACTACAAAGGACTAGGTGCTCGTCTAGAACGTGCGCTATACAATTTTATGTTAGATCAACATGTGTACCATCAAGGGTATACAGAAATGATCCCTCCTTATGCGGTAAATAGTCAAGCGATGTTTGGTACAGGTCAATTTCCTAAATTCACAGAAGATGTCTTCCAGTTAGAAGATAGTGATTTAACCTTAATTCCAACAGCTGAAGTCCCTTTAACAAATTATTATAGCAATGAAATTTTAGACGAAGACCAACTGCCCGTCTATTTCACTGCCTTAAGCCCAGCTTTTCGTTCAGAAGCAGGAAGTGCTGGCCGCGATACTCGAGGACTGATTCGTCTACATCAATTTAACAAAGTAGAAATGGTTAAGTTTTCCGACAGCCAGCATTCTTATGATGAATTAGAAAAAATGACAGCCGACGCAGAGTCCATCTTGCAAAAATTAGAGCTTCCTTATCGTGTGATTACTTTATCTACAGGAGATATGGGCTTTTCTGCAGCAAAAACTTATGATCTTGAAGTATGGATCCCCGCACAAAATACTTATAGAGAAATCAGTTCTTGCTCGAACTGTGAAGATTTCCAAGCGCGACGTGCAATGATCCGTTACCGCGATACAGAAGGTAAACCTCATTATGCGCACACATTAAATGGCTCTGGTTTAGCAGTAGGTCGCACAGTAGCTGCTATTTTAGAAAATTATCAAAACGCAGATGGCTCTGTAACAATTCCTGAAGTTCTCGTACCTTACATGGGCGGCATGACTAAAATTGGATAAACAAAAAAGACGCGGTAACGTTATTCATTGTTGCCGCGTCTTTTACATATTGTATTCAATTGAATCATTGTTCTACTGAATAGTTGGGCGCTTCTTTTGTCACTTGAATGTCATGAGGATGGGATTCTCTTAGACCATTACCGCTCATTTGAATAAACTGAGCATCATCGCGTAAAGCTTTCAAATCCGCTGCGCCAACGTAACCCATACCAGATTTTAATCCGCCTAACATTTGGAAAATAATGTCAGATGCACTACCTTTATAAGCAACTCGTCCTTCAATACCTTCTGGCACTAATTTATTTGCTTCATTGACGCCACCTTGGAAATAACGATCGCTTGAGCCTTTTTCCATCGCACTTAATGAGCCCATCCCTCGATAAGCTTTAAAACGTCGACCTTGATAGATTTCAAATTCACCTGGCGATTCTTCTGTTCCTGCAAGCATACTACCCAACATTACCGCATAGCCGCCAGCAGCTAAAGCTTTTACAATATCACCAGAAAATTTAATTCCTCCGTCAGCGATAATCGTCTTACCATACTTACGAGCAACAGAAGCTGCATCGTAAATCGCAGTCAATTGTGGTACACCTACACCGGCAACAACCCGGGTTGTACAAATAGAACCAGGACCGATACCTACTTTTACTACATCAACGCCAGCATCATACAAAGCTTTTGTTCCTTGTGCAGTTGCCACATTCCCAGCAATTAAAGTCGTTTGGGGGAATTCTGCACGAATTTCCTTAATTTTACGCAGTACTCCTGAGCTATGACCATGTGCTGTATCGATGACGATAGCATCAGCACCTGCTTCTAATAAAGCTTGACTTCGTTCAAAGGTGTCACTAGTAATCCCGACAGCTGCCGCAGCCAACAATCTTCCATGCTCATCTTTAGCCGCATTAGGAAATTGGATTACTTTTTCAATATCTTTTATTGTAATCAACCCGCTCAGACTACCTTTATCATCAATAATAGGTAATTTTTCAATTTTGTGAGCCTGTAAAATTTTCTCTGCATCTTTTAAAGAAGTTCCTTCAGGAGCTGTGATCAAATGATCCTTGGTCATAATTTCGCCAATAGAGATAGAATAATCAGTAACAAAGCGTAAGTCACGATTGGTCATAATCCCCACTAGTTTTCGGTTTTTCATCGTTTCTACCACTGGTATGCCACTAATTCGATAACGACTCATCAATTCTTCTGCTTCAGAAACTGAATGCTCAGGTGTTAAAAAGAAAGGATCAATAATTACGCCACTTTCAGACCTTTTTACTTTTCTTACTTCATCGGCCTGCGCTTCAACCGACATATTTTTATGAATTACACCAAGTCCGCCTTGTCTGGCCATAGCAATAGCCATGTTACTTTCTGTTACAGTATCCATACTGGCACTTAAAATCGGGATATTAAGCTGAATATTTTCGGCTAATTTTACCTTCATATCAACATCATTAGGTAGTACATGACTTTCTTGTGGGACAAGTAATACATCATCAAATGTTATCCCCTTTTTTTCAAACTTAGTTTCCCAATTCGTCATTTGTTATAACACTCCTTTATTTTATAAAATCAATATATTTTAATGAAAATAGCAAAAAACACGCATGAAGTCAAGCTTCACAATAAGAAACACATTATGATATAAGAAAAATATCCGAACTATATTTGATAAGACTTTTAAATTGTCGCAAGCTTACGACAAGAACCCTAAAACACAAGGATAGTCTCATTATAGTTCGGATAATTTATTAAAAAGGTTTATTTTACAAGTTTTTTACTTATTTTTAGGCATTGATAAGCTGCCAATAATGTTGTACTTCTTCTTTAAATAATAACGAAGTAACAACGAAGCCCCACCAATGATAACTAAAAAGAATGGATCTAAAATCGGATTGATCACGTCTGGAAGTAAAGCGGATAAAGAGATCACAGCGGTCCATACGAAAAAAGAACCTATTAAAATCAATATCGATTTCCATAATTTAGGTCGTTTACTTTTGTCAGCTCCTGGTCTTTCATATTGATACATATATTTATACATCAAATAAAAGACCCAACCACCAACCATCGCCATTAGTATTAACGTAACGATACCATAAACTTGGTTATTTTGGGAGGAGAATAGTCCTATAACCCCCATCATTAAACCAAATACCCCTAAGATAAGTAAGGTATTATCTACCCACATCAAAACAGGTTTAGAACTTTCATCTTTTTTGGTGGGTTCAGCTAAAATAGCTTCCGTTCGTTCTGAGACTTTACCATAAAGTTGGCGCGCGGTTCGACCATCTTTTTGCTCTCTTACTAAGACTGGCAGCATTTCATGTAAAACCTGTACTTTTTCTTCTTCTGGCAAATTCGCAGCATCAAGCGCTTTGTTTAAATCAAAAATATACTGTTGGTTTCTTTTTGTTAGTTGCTTCTCCCATTCGCGGTTTTGGGCAACGTATTCTCGCAGTTCTTCTGCTTCCATGTTCGTCGTTTCTCCCTTCTTGCCTGGTAAACAAGCATTTGACAAGAATTATTTTAACATAGTTTATTTATAAATTGGCAGTTTATTATACATTAAAACGGAATAACATGACATCACCGTCTTGAACAACATAATCTTTGCCTTCAAGTCGAACGCGACCCGCTTCTTTTGCTGCATGCATACTTTCATATTTATCAAGATCAGCAAAAGACACCGTCTCAGCACGAATAAAACCACGTTCAAAATCAGAATGAATAATACCAGCTGCTTGGGGCGCCTTAATTCCTTTATGGAAGGTCCAAGCACGAACTTCGGGCTCTCCAGCGGTAAAGTAGGTTGCTAGACCTAATAGATTAAATGATGCACGAATCAATTGATCTAAACCACTTTCCTTAATACCTAAATCTTCTAAAAATTCTGCTTTATCTTCATCATCTAATTCCGCAATCTCTTCTTCAATTTGGGCACAAACAGTAATAACTTCAGCATTTTCAGTTGCAGCAAAATTTTGTACTTTTTGAACGTATTGATTGCTTGTTGGATCTTGAACATCATCTTCTGCCACATTAGCAACATATAAAACAGGTTTAGCCGTCAATAAGAATAGGCCTTTAACGATCGCTTGTTCATCTTCTGAAAATTCAATTGTGCGTACAGATTTTCCTGCCTCTAAAACCGGCTTGATTTTGTCTAAAACTGCTAATTCTGCCATCGCTGCTTTATCTTTTGTCTTAGCTACTTTTTCAACGCGGTTATATTGTTTATTAACAGACTCCAAATCCGCCAAGATCAATTCTAAATTGATTGTTTCAATATCAGCCAAAGGATCGATTCTTCCATCAACATGAGTAACATTGTCATCATCAAAGCAACGTACGACATGACAGATAGCATCTACTTGACGTATATGACTTAAAAATTGATTTCCTAACCCTTCGCCTTGACTTGCTCCTTTAACAATACCTGCAATATCCGTAAATTCAAAACTTGCAGGCGTTGTCTTTTTGGGTTGAAATAAATCTGTTAAACGTTGCAGGCGCCAATCAGGTACTTCAACAATTCCTACATTAGGATCGATCGTGGCAAACGGATAGTTCGCCGCTTCTGCACCAGCCTTTGTAATTGCGTTAAATAAAGTAGACTTTCCTACATTAGGTAATCCTACGATTCCAGCGGTCAATGCCATCTAATTTCACTCTTCCTTTTTCTTTTCTATAACTTTTTTCATTTTCTTTTCAAATTCACGGCGTGTCATCATGACAATATGTCCGCAATTTTCACATTTTATTTTAATATCAGCGCCCATACGGATAATTTGCCAACGATTTGTTTGACAAGCATGAGGCTTTTTCATTTCTACAGTATCCCCTAGATCATACATAAGCATTCTCCTTATTATTCTTCATCAAAGTGAATATTCAAAATGTCCAAGATACGTGTTAAATCATTTTGAGACAAATAATCAATCTCAATTTTCCCTTTGCCTTTTTTCTCTTTAATCTGTACACTCGTTCCAAACTTATCCATTAAACGGTCTTCACTTTCTCGTAGATAGTAAGGTTTTTCTTTAACCACACGAGGTACTTTCTTTTTATCTTTTGCTTCATTTGCATCGACTACTAACTGTTCTAGTTGTCGTACGGTCAAGTTTTCTTTTACACAACGGTTAGCAAGTTTTAGTATCTGCTCTTTGTTTTTTAAACCCAGTAAAGTCCGGGCTTGACCCATCGATAAGCGATCTTCTTGCACCATCTCTTTTACTAGTTTTGGCAAAGTTAAAAGACGAAGGTAATTCGCTATGTAAGGACGACTTTTTCCCAAACGTTCAGCTACTTCAGCTTGCGTTAAATGCAGATTGTTCATTAACATTTCATAAGCTTCTGCTTCTTCTAAGGGGTTCAGATCTTCCCTTTGTAAATTTTCTAGAACAGCTACTTGCATCATTGCTTCTTCGTCAAAGTCACGAACGATTGCTGGGATCATTTCTTTTTTAGCCAACTTGGAAGCACGGAAGCGGCGCTCACCAGCAATAATTTCATAGCCCTTTACCTTTGATTTACGTACAATGATTGGTTGAAAAACACCTGATTTTTCAATCGAATTTGCTAATTCTTGTAATGATTTTTCTTCAAATGTTTTTCGTGGTTGGTAAGGGTTCGGGCGTAATTCATTCAAGGATAACTCAACAATTTTTTCCGTTGCTTCAACCTCTTCAATATCCGAAAGATCTTGAAACAAGGCATTTATACCCTTACCTAAACTTTTATTTTGCTTTTTCACGAGCCAACACTTCCTTTGCTAGTGCTTGGTAGACCTCAGAACCTTTAGAACGTAAGTCATAATCAACAATCGATAAACCATGACTGGGTGCTTCAGACAAACGGACATTTCTTGGGATAATCGTGTGATAAACTTTTTCTTGGAAATAACGACGAACCTCTTCTACAACTTCTACCCCTAAATTGGTACGGGCATCATACATCGTCAATAAGACGCCTTCAATTTCCAATTCAGGATTAAAATGCTTTTGTACTAAACGAACAGTGTTTAATAGCTGACTTAAACCTTCCAAAGCATAGTATTCACACTGAACAGGTATCAAAATGCCGTCACTTGCCGTAAAGGCATTAATCGTTAAATGCCCTAGTGACGGTGGACAATCAATTAAAATAAAATCATATTGTTCTTTGAGTTCATCTATCGCTGTTTTCAAACGTGACTCTCTAGCCATCATCGCTGTTAGTTCAATCTCTGCGCCAGCTAATTGAAGCGTTGCCGGTACAACATCCAAATTTGCTCGGGAACTAGGTAAAATTGTGTCTTCTAACTTAATTTCATTAATTAATACATCATACACATCTTGTACCACGTCGGGTTTTCGTATACCCACGCCGCTAGTGGCATTTCCTTGTGCGTCAATATCTACCAGCAAAACTTTTTTACCTAGGTAAGCTAGACAAGCACCTAGGTTAACCGCTGTAGTCGATTTTCCTACGCCACCTTTTTGATTAGCTACGGAAATAATACGAACCATTAAACTTTCCTCCTCTATTAGAGGCTGATAAAAGAAGGTTTTCCTCCCATCACTGCCTTTAAAATTTTACCTTATAGGCTTTTTATTCGGTAAGCCGGGTTTTCTTGGATATTTTTTAGGGGTTTCTTTTGTTTTTTCAATGACCAAAATATTTCGCTCATCTTGTGTGTTAGGTAAATAAATTTGCTTATCTTCTATGAATTTACCCCCTAAAGTTGCTATTGCTTTTTTGGCATCAGTCAATTCTTCTTGGCTTTTGGCAGCCTTTAAAGCATAAAAATAACCATTCTTTTTTACAAGCGGCAAGCAAAGTTCACATAAAACATCCAAACGTGCAACTGCCCTTGCAGTCACATAATCATAAGAAGCCCGATTCTTTAAATCTTGGCCAAAATTTTCTGCTCGATCATGAAATAAATAAACTTCTGTTAGCCCTAGTTCTTTAACTAATGTATACAAAAAGTTGATTCTTTTATTTAAGGAGTCAACAATGGTTATTTTTAATTCAGGAAAAACAATTTTTAAAGGAATACTAGGAAAACCTGCCCCAGAACCGATATCACATATAGAGGCTTTTTTATCCAGCTTGACTGAAAAAGCTAACGCCACTGAATCATAAAAATGCTTTAAATATACCTCATTTTTATCCGTTATTGCAGTAAGATTTATTTTCTGATTCCATTCTATCAAAAGCTTATAATAATGTTCAAATTGCTCCATTTGTTTTTGTGACAGCTCAATATGATATTGATAAAGCTTTTGTTGAAATTCTTCAGCTAACATAGGATTTCCTTTCTTTTGTGAAACAGAAATGTTTCACGAGCTATCCTCTACTGTAACGCAAAATAGCTAGCTATGCAATAGTTTGGTAGTCTTTTACAAAAGCTTTTTAATTTTTTAATAGCAGAAAAAAACTGCCATTAACTATCTAAAAGTTATTCTTTTTACAAATAAATACACTTGCATTAAATACAAGTGTATTTATATTATTCATTCTTTGCTTTATACCAAAAATGTTTGTACAAAGCAGCATAACGACCACGATATTTGTCTTCCCAAGGTTTGTCTCTTCCACAAAAGTGTAAGAAAACACTGTTGCGGGTAATCCAATCTAAATCCCATTCTCCCATACTAATTGCATCATAAGTAGCATTCTTTCTTACATCGTAATTATAAATTTCATCTGGGATAGGCAAAATTTTGTTTCCATATAACCCATTTAAAATATCTTGATCAGGTAATAAAAGATTGTACTGATTTTCTTTAATAAAACGAAAAATGTCTTCTGCTTGAATCTCTTCTCGTGCTTTTTTAGCATTAATCAGTAAAACACCTGAGTTATAATACCCTTCGGCCTCATAAGTCTTTAATCGCACTTGATTGATCATTTTCGTCATATTTGTCAGCTTTTTATGACTGGCTGCTGCATACAAATATTCCTTGAGATCAAAAGTATACAAATCTGAAAAATCATTGATACAAAGAATATCTGCGTCTAAATAAAGGATTTTGTCTACACTTTCGGGAAGAAATTTATGTACCATTAGTCGATAATAAATGGTTTCTGGATAACGTGAGGAAACCGGAGCATATTCAAATAAAGAATCATCACCAATCACAAGTGGTACATAGTCCATCCCCCACTGAGCACAAAAACTTTTTATCACTTCATTTTGTTCTAGCAACTTTTTTTGCAAAACGTAAACTGTAAATTGATGACTAGCATCTGTGTTTTGGTAAATAGAAAACAAAGTAGTCTTCATTTGTTCAACAAATTGTTCATCAATTGAAAAAAGTAAGTTTATTTTCATTACTTAATCTCCTTGGTTCTAGAGTCAATATTTAGCTTCATTTAATGGTTATCACCAGCTAAAATATGTTTCACGTGAAACAAAAATTTATTCAACACTTTTCATTGTTTATTTTATCTGCTGAAAATTAAAAACAGCAAAAGATACTTGGGTTAATTCCCAAGTATCTTCTATTAGTTTAAAGAGTCCCATGGTGTCAAGTCTTCTTTTTTCTTAGACGCAACATGTTTGTCTTCTTCTTGTAAATATTGATTTTGAACAACGACCTCATATACATACTCATCAAACCAAGCATCCGACATTATAAAATAGCCCTTATCGCCGGTTTTATCACCCCAGCTATTTTCAACTTTCCATTTTGTCGGTTGGCCATCAACAATATCTACACCAGTTAATGTCATCGCATGACTGACTTCAGCATCACGTGTTGCTAAGCGTTCTGCTTTATCCAATTGGAGATCTGCTGCAAAAAGTTCACTCTTTTTGAAATAATTTGGGTCTAGGATGCCTTCTTTTCGATCCATATCCCTTATTACATCACAACCAAACCAAACTGTTTGTCCATCTTTTAAAGAAGCGATCGCAGCTTTTTTCATAGCAGTTAGACCAACATTAGCTAATTCGATTTTTTTACCGTCAAATATATAATCCTGATTTGGTAGACCATAATTTTTACCGTATTCATGATCAGGCGCGTCAATTAAATCCGTATACTGATCAAAGTCAACAGCTACATAGTCAGTAAAAAAGCTTTTTGGAGTCAGATTACGCACATTATGATAATTATTATCTTTATCACGATATTCAAAATCAAAAGAAGCTGGAGGTTGCCCGAAAGCGTAAACTAACATCCGATAAATTTCATTTAAACATTCTAATTTATAAGTACGCAAATCTGCTTCATGAGCAGGGGTTACCACCATTTTCTTCATATGAGCAATAGCTTTGCGTAATTTCAAATTGATTACTCTAGAAATCTCTGCTGTTTTGTCGCTATTATAGGTTTCTGGCATCGCACTTTGCGGAATTAAACCATATTTATTGATCAAAGCAGGACCATTTGCCCATTGGCCGCCATCTTCATCGCCCCATTCAAGCATTGCTAAATACTCACGATCATCTTCTGCTTGGTCAATCAAACTGATAGCCCATTCTAACATTTTATTCGCTTTTTCTAGGCGATCGTAAAAAGAAAGATAGTTCTGTGAAAACTGAAAATCTTTTAACTGATATTTTTTAGCAAAATCATGGCGCAATGTATTTAAAGTAGCAAATAACCAGCAACGTCCACTTTGCTTTTGATGGGTCACTTCGCCAGTTTCTACCTCAATAGAAAATACTCGGTTTAATTCTTTTTTTGCAGCAAAATTTTTACTAGCAGCATCCACACCGTTTTCTTGGACAGCACGAGCGATCACACTGCTAGCGGGTACTTCTTTTAAATCATTGGAAAAATTAGATAAATCTGTAAGAGTCAAATCTTTCGTCATCTTTTCACTCTTTTCTACTTATTATTTTTATTACTGAATAAAGTCTATCATTGTCCTAATAGAAAATAAAGGACACTACGTCCGCTTCACTCCCCTAGTACTGTTCATCATCAGCTCTCAGCTCCCTCCGGTTGCTGAATCGTAGTGATTCGAAAAGTTCAGACACTACGTCCGCTTCACTCCCCTAGTACTGTTCATCAACTACTCTCAGCTCCCTTTGGTCGCTGAATCGTAGTGATTCGGAGAGTATGGTTACTACGCCTCGCTTTTGCTCGCCCTAGTACTGTTCATCAACTACTCTCAGCTCCCTCTGGTCGCTGAATCGTAGTGATTCACAGCAAAACCCACAAATGTCAGAGTTAGACATTCATGGGCATATGTTTATTTAGTATTTTTCTTTTTATGACGTTGGCTACGACTAGCCACTTCACTTACGTTATTTTCATCATCGATTTTTTTAGCGGGTTCTACATCTTGAACTGGTTTATCTCTAACCAATAATTTCAGATGATAACGTTCATGATAGCGAACGCCTTCTTTAACAAAATCACCACCGACAATAAATAAACCGACAGGGTCTAACGCCTCTGTTTGATGAATGATTCCAATTTTTTCTAAATCTTGAAAACTCGTTCCAATTTGTAGCTCATATTCATCTTCTGACATTTTTTTTAAATAATAGTAAGGATGCAAGGTATTTTTCATAAGCAAAAACCCGTCACTATTCGTTAAATTATTCGTAGGAATCTTATCTTGATCAATCAAAGCTTGAATATTTTCTTCTAAAGCTATTTCATAATGATTAACAAAATCAATTGAAATTTCGCTTGTATTAGGCATCAAACCCTTTGAAATTTGTTCTTCATCTTCGATATTAAATACATCTTCTGGTAAATATTTAACAAATAATTGAGTGACATCTCCTTTAACATTCTTATTAAAAAAATAATAAATAAAATTCAAAACAACAAAATACAATAAAATGATGAAAACAACTAAGTATAAGCTAAATTGTATATAATTTTGATTTATCCATAGACCATATACAATTCGTAGAATGTAGATTGTAGGAAAAAGACTCAATATCGTATACGCACGATTTAAGTATTTAGGACTGATATTTAAATACCACAAAAACTTATGGAATCCATTAATAATATCTAATAGAAAAGTCATTATTCATCACCACCTTCTGCAGGCGTATTTTGTTGTGGCGCTTGCTGTTCTTGTTGGTCTTGCTGGTCTTGTTGTCCTTGCTGTTGATTGTCCTGATTTTGGTTGGAGTCTTGCTCTTGATCATCTTGCTGATTATCAGGCGTTTCCTGCTGACCTTCTGCCGGCTGTTGTTCAGAGTTTCCAGGTGTTTGTTCCTCTTCAGCACTTGGTTCTGTTTCTTGCTGTGGCGTTTCAGCTGAATTGGCTGGGTCACTTTCCATAACACCATCTGAATCTTGCGTTTGCTCTAGCCCGCTATCTTCTTCAAGATTTGATTCTCTCGTTACAGCTGTTTGCGAGTCGGCCGTTTCGGTAGTTGCTGAATTTTCAGCAGTTGTTTGCGTTGTTGTCGTTTCAGTTGCTGCTGGACGATAACTCCTCCCATTTACAACTCCTGTAGCTGTCGCAATAATAAGAGAAAAAGTCAAAAGCGCGATTGGTTTTAAAATAGGTGGCACTTTTCTCATATAAATGTTCCTCCTTGCTTTTATGCGCCCTATTGTAGCATCAAAAACTTGTTTTTTTCTTACGAATGTTTGAAGATTTTGTTTATTTCATGAAAAATACCAGAACAATAGGCATTTAATAGATAACTTTATGACTGATTTTAATTGAATGCCATATTGAATGCCATAAAGCTTAGTTTTCAATATAATCAACAAATTTATCCACTGTTTTTTCTTTGGTTTCTTCAAACAAATGACTATAAATATCCATAGTAATAACAATCGAAGAATGTCGTAAACGTTCTTGTACTTCTTTCATACTCGCTCCTGCGTTAATTAAGACACTAGCATGTGTATGGCGTATGGCATGAAGTCCGTAAAAAAGAACTCCAGCTTTTTCAGCTTGTAAACAAAAATATACGTAAAAAGAAGATACACGAACAGGCTTTTTCTCCCTTGAACAAAATACCATATCTGAGTTTACCACGCCATTTATCAGCATATATTTTCTTTGATCAACTTGCCATTTTTTTAATAACCTCATTGTCCTTTCGTTCAAAGAAACGGTAGCTATACTACTTTTTGTCTTTGGTTCTTCGATAGTTACGCCGCCCTTAACCATACTTAAAGTTTTGTTAATTGAAACAGTATTATGCTTAAAATCAATATCAGACCAACTTAAAGCTAGTGCTTCCCCAGCTCTACAACCACTATAAAACAAGTTATAAGACTTAAATCAACTTAAGCAGAATATTTAAATAAAAAAGAAGCAAATTGCACAATTAAGAGATTTGCTTCTTTTCATATGAACTTATCAAATTCTAACGGTTTTATTTGCGTCGTATTTTAAATGTACTATTGATTGATGTTTAATTGGTTCAAATAGACAAAAGCATTAACAGAAATAGAAAAACAGACAATAGTAAAAAAGACACAAAATATTAATTCAACGTGCACCAATTTTTAAATACATTAATTCTTTTCGAATAGTTGACATCCATTTTCAAACTTATAACTGTTGTTAATATTCGTAACCATCAAACCAGTGCTTTGTTTTATTTGAAAATCTAACTAATAATAACATCGTAGGGACTTCTATCAAAACACCTACTACCGTTGCTAGTGTTGCTCCAGAATTTAAACCGAATAAAGAAATCGAAACAGCTACAGCAAGTTCAAAAAAGTTACTGGTTCCAACCATGGCCGCAGGCGCCGCTATAGAAAATGGAAGCTTACATGCTTTTGCGCCCCCATAGCCAAGGAAAAAGACAGCAATGTTTTGAATAATCAGCGGAATAGCAATCAATAGAATGTGAAATGGGTTATTTATAATTTGATCACCTTGAAAAGAAAAGATAATAATCAATGTCAATAGCAACCCTGTTCTAGTTGTTCCGTCAAATTTGTTTACAAACGTATTTTCAAAATATTTTTTCCCCTTATTTTTTACCACGTATTTTCTGACAATGATTCCTAATGCTAAAGGAATTACAATAAATACAAATATTGAAAGAAAAAGAGTTCCCATTGGTACGGAGACATTCCCCACTCCTAATAAGAGCGCAACAATGGGCGCATATAAGAAAAGAACAATAACGTCATTCACAGAAACTTGTAATAACGTATAGGCTGGGTCTCCTTTTGTTAAACCACTCCATACAAATACCATTGCTGTACAAGGTGCGGCACCTAAAAGAACAGCACCAGCGATATATTCTCTACCTAACTCGGGACTTAAGAACGGTCTGAACACAACTAAAAAGAAAAAAGCCGAAATTGCAAACATGGTAAATGGTTTAACTAACCAATTAATTGTAGTTGTCAGCACGAGCCCTTTAGGTTTTTTTCCTGCACTCAAAAGGCTGCTAAAGTCTATTTTTAACATCATCGGAAAAATCATTAGCCAAATCAAAATTGCTGTAGGAATTGATACATTATAATATTCAAATTGATTTAAAAATTCTGGGATTGTCGGTAAAAGTTGACTTAATAAAACACCAGCAATCATAGCAAGTGCTACCCAAAGTGATAAGTAACGCTCCCATAGCCCCATACCGCTATTTTCTTGTGAAGTTGTTTCTTGTACTACATCATCTTTCATGTTTTTCTCCTTTAAACAGTTTATTTTTAATCAAGAAATACGAATGCGAAACTGTTAACGTATTTTCTTTTTTCACCTTATTTGCACAACTAAATACGCAATACATAGGATTTTTTCTATCTATTCATTAAAAAAATAAGGATTCTAATTTAAGATATTATGCAAAGCTGCGCCAGAAATTTCTTCCGAGTGCCATTCTACTACTGCATAATGGTCATCAGATAATTCAGCTACTTTATCAATCCATGTATTTTCACTTTGTGCTCGCGCCATTAACATTGGATTGCTTGTACCACTTGTTAACATACTGTTGTTTGTGACCCACCAAGTGTGTGCAATTCCTGTTCTATCTAAATCTTTTTGTAATCTCACTGATTCATAAACAGGCGTTGTTTCTGGCAAAGTCACCATCACGACTTCAGTTTCTTCGCTATTTTGCAAACGAGGTAACAGTCGTTTTACTGATTCTGGTACTTCACCAGAAGTTCTTTCCACTTCTTTATGATAACTTTGTGTGGAATCAAGTAAAAGTAGCGTATGGCCCGTTGGTGCTGTATCGATCACTACTACATCGCAATCAGCGTCATCGACAATCTCTGCGAAAGCTCTAAAAACAGCTATTTCTTGTGTACAAGGAGATCTCAGATCTTCTTGTACATAATCGATATCCTCTTGTGAGATAGTTTCACGTGCTTTGCTCAACACTTCTTCTTTATAATCTGCCAATTCTTTATCTTCATCGATATGACTTACTTTAATTTGATCAGAATCTGAAATAACAAATTGCAAATGTGCAGCTGGATCCGTTGTAGCTAAGTGAACTTTCTTACCCTTATCCGCTAATCCTGTTGCTATGGCAGCCGCTATGGTTGTTTTACCAACCCCGCCTTTTCCCATCGTGAAGATTACTTTCTTATCAGATTGATCTAGTTCCTTTATAATATCTTTTAGTTTTGGAAACTCCCTAGGCGTAATAAATTCTGTTTTAAAGTCATCTTGAATAGGTTCCAATAAACGACGTAAATTTTCAATACCGGTAACATTATAAGAGCGTAAAGGAATACTGTAATCAAGCAACTCTTTTAGTTCTTTTGGTTTTTGAAGTAGTGCTTCTTGTTGTTTATCATAAATGACTTGAGATATTTTATCTGTTGCTTCTTCTAATACGCCATTAATAAGCAATATTTGGTTTTTAATACCGACCTCTTGTAATTCTTTTGCAGCACGATTAGCTTCTAGAAGCGAGGACTTTTGTGGTCTTGTTACCAACATCAAGGTTGTTTTCGTTTCATCAGCTAAGGTTTTTACTGCATGTTCATAAGTTTCTTTTTTATCTCCTAGCCCAGACAATTGTCCTAAACAAGAGGCTCCTGTAGTATTTTCATCCATAAAATTATTCCAAGCAGAAGGTAATTGTAACATCCTTAATGTATGGCCCGTTGGCGCTGTATCAAAAATAATGTAATCATATTTTTTCTCAGCTTCAGGGTCTGTTAAAAAGCCAGAAAATTCATTAAATGCAGCAATTTCAACCGTGCAAGAGCCAGATAGCTGTTCCTCCATGTTCGCTACAGCTGATTCAGGTAGTTTACCTCTAAATGGACCAACCACGCTTTCTTTATAATCCTCAGCTGCAGTCACTGGATCGAAATTTGCCACTGTTAAGCCAGAAATTGACGGGATTTCTTTTCCCTTATTTGTTAATTCTGTCTGAAAGACATCTTGTAAATTGCTAGCAGGATCAGTACTCACAAGCATTACGTTACTTCCTCTATCTGCTAAATAAGTAGCCGTACCACAAGCAGTCGTTGTTTTACCTACCCCTCCTTTACCTGTAAAAAAAAGATACTTGGTTAAATCTAATTTATCCGGTTGATAGCGTTGCATGTCTCTTTCCCCCAAAAATAGTTATATACTTGTTAAATAGTTGTCGTTTGTTCTATCTTTTTCTCTTTGCTTTCATTGCTAAAGGAACAGTCACTTTTTTCTATTGCATGACAGCTACAGTCTTCAGTATTTTGAATCAAGTTTTGAATAATGCCAGAAAGAAATTTCATGTTCTCTTCATTCAATGAGTAGTTATGCCATGTCCCTGTTTTTCTCGTTTGGACAATGCCTGCATTGATCAATACTTTCATATGATGTGACAGAGTAGGCTGGGTAAAGTTAAAACGTTCTAATAAATCGCACGCACACATTTCACCACAAGATAGCATATCCACAATTTGAATCCTTTTCGGATCCCCTAAAGCCTTAAAAACTTTTGCAGTTAATTCGTAATCCAACTTTATCCCTCCGTACATAGAAGTTTTTCTATCTAACGTCAATAGTTATCATAAAAAAAGCTCATGAGGCAACCCCCACAAGCTTTTTAAAATTTTTAACAGCAACCACTGGATGGAGAGCAACAGCTATTTCCTTGTTTTTCTCGCTTATCTTCAGAAAAATTAACGCCTGAGTAGACAGAAAACTCATCATTTGATGGATAACCTGCCATTTTTACTATTTCACCATCTAGCAAGACAACAGGTAAAATTTCTGCTCCCTTAGTTTGTAATAAGTCCCCAACTTTCGCATTTTCGACAAATGCACCTGGATTATTCGTTAAGTTAAAACGTTCAACTTCTACATTATCTGTATCTTCAAGGGTTTGAACAACAGAAGACATACGTAATAATTCCGTATCCACGCCTGGGCCACATACTCCGGTATCACAACACATTGCTGGTTCATATAACGATATTTTACTCACTTTACATAGCTCCTTCTTTTAAATTCGTTTTAAAAATTTGATTTGTTAGTTTTTGAAATTCCTCAACATTCTCTATAATTAGGGAATAGTAATGCCATTTACCTTCTTTACGAGCTGTCACAATACCTGCTTCAATCAATACTTTCATATGATGCGATAACGTTGGTTGTGTAAATTGAAAGTCATCTAAAATATCACAAGCACATTTTTCGCCGGTTGAAATCATATCTAAGATCTGAAGTCGGTTTGGATCTGCGATAGCTTTCATAATTTTTGACAATCTTAAATAATCCACAGTTTCACCTCCACATAGATACTTATCTATGCATAATATAGAACTTTATCTACGCTTTGTCAACCGCTAAATATTTTTGAAAAAATTTCTCATTTATTATTATAAAATCGCTCTTAGTGCATTTCCAGTAAGTTCTTCTGCTTTCCATTCAATTACCGCATGATGGTTATTCGAAAGTTCAGCCACTTTGTCTATCCATGTGTTTTCATTTTGAGCACGAGCTATAAGCATTGGATTTGTGGTACTACTTGAAAGCATACTATTATTTACAACCCACCACGTCCGAGCAATACCTGCTCTTTCCAAGTCTTCTTTTAGACGTGCTGATTCATAAATCGGCGTTGCTTCTGGTAGCGTAACCATTACAACTTCAGTTTCTTTTCCGTTCTGTAGTTTAGGTAATAACTTTTGGACTGACTCAGGAACATTACCTGCTGTATGCTCAATTTCCTTGTGATAACTTTGCGTAGAATCTAATAATAATAATGTATGTCCTGTTGGAGCTGTGTCAATCACCACTACATCACTATCTGCTCCTTCGACGATTTCTGCAAAACGTCTAAAAACAGCAATTTCTTGCGTACATGGCGAACGCAAATCCTCTTTTACATAGGCTACATCTTCTTTTGACATCGTTTCACGTGCGTTTGTTAAAACTTCATTTTGATAATTTGCTAATTCCTCGTCTTCATCAATATGACTTACACTAATATTATCTGTTTCTGAAATAACAAAACTAAGATGTGCTGCTGGGTCAGTTGTCGCTAAGTGTACTTTTTTTCCTTTATCTGCTAATGCCGTTGCGATTGCAGCAGCGATTGTTGTTTTTCCTACACCACCTTTACCCATGGTAAAAATGACTTTCTTATTACTAGAATATAAATCGTCTACAACTGTTTGTAAATGTGGAAAAGTTTTTGCTTCAATAGATTGAACTGAAGGCTTCTCTTGGTTTTCTACTAATAATTTCCTTATATTTCCGACCCCTGTTAAGTTATAAGGTCGTAACGGTATAACATAGGCAGGGTATTGAGCAAGTCTATCTGGCATTTGCTTTAAATCCGTCTGTTGAATCTCATAAAATTCTTGAGACACTTTGTCTGTTGCTTCTTCTAACACACCATTAATAATTAACGTTTGATTTTCAATGCCCGTTTCTTCAAGTTCTTTTGAAGCTCGTTCTGCTTCTAACAAAGAACCTTTTTGTGGTCTAGTCACTAACATTAACGTTGTTTTTTCACTATCAGCTAAAGTGTTGACCGCTAAATCATACATTTCTTTTTTGTCCACAGCTCCAGATAGCTGTCCCAAAGGTGGTGTAGCTGATTGATTTTCATCTAAATAATTTTTCCACGCAGAAGGTAGCTGTAACATTCTTAATGCGTGGCCAGTAGGAGCAGTATCAAAAATGATATGATCATATTTATTGGACACTTCCTTATCTGTTAGAAAATTAGCAAATTCATTAAAGGAAGCAATTTCTACTGTACATGAACCAGATAATTGTTCTTCCATGTTTTCCAATACTGAGTCAGGCAATTTTCCTCGGTAAGGTCCAACTATACTTTCTTTATAATCATTAGCTGCTTCAACTGGGTCAAAATTAGCTACAACTAAACCTTTTATGCCAGGAATTTCAGTTCCTTTATTTGAAAGTTCTAATTCAAAAACATCCTGTAAATTACTAGCTGGATCCGTGCTCACAAGCATTACTTGCTTGCCTTTATCTGCTAAATAAGCTGCTGTTGCGCTAGCTGTTGACGTTTTTCCTACGCCACCTTTACCTGTAAAAAATAGATATTTAGTTAATTTAATGTTGTTTGGTTGATATATTTCCACTAATTTCCCTCCACTTTTTTATAGTCAAAAACCCTACGTATCTTAATTAATCTGTAATTAGCCAATCTTTGTTTCTTTCTATATTGTTTTATTTAATATAACTTACCCCACTTTCTTTTTCATATATAGATCACATAGATATACATCTATGTGAATCATAAAAAATAAATAGATAACTATCTATTTGATTACCACAAATAACAAGTATATAAGTTGAGGACTTTAACTTCACATAGATACTTATCTATGTGAAGTATAGCTAAAAACTTTTTTTAAGTCAAGAAGAAAAAATAAAAAAGTGCAGTAAGAATTTCTTTTTAACCAAGTATAGTAATTGTTAGAAAGTTTTGTATGCTAAACGCATATTCTTTTAATGGTAGAAATTAATGAAAAAGTATAGGCTTAATAATATATTTTCAGTATTAACCAGTTTTTTAAATTAGCAGAATAACTACTTATCCTCAAGTAACTACTCCGCTTTATTTGTATATAATTTATTTTTCTCCATTATGCCCCACATTATTTATAATAAAAAATAAAACAATCCTCGTCACTAAATTAACGAAGATTGTTTTATTTGAATTGCTTAATTTAACATTATCATTCTGCTCTACATATTATTTAATATCAAATAAACGTGCACGTTTGATATCATCAATTGTTTGCGTACCGGCTAATTGCATTACCCGTTTCAAATCCTTTTCAAAGTATTCAAAAACAGATTGGACACCTTTCCATCCACCTAAGGCTAAGCCATACAAAACAGGTCTTCCGATACCTACAATGTCCGCACCAGCAGCAAGAGCTTTAAACATATGTTCTCCACGACGAATACCACTGTCAAAAACAATCGGTGCGCGTCCTTGGACTGCTTTGCTGATTGATTCTAATGCTTCAAAAGAACCTGGTGCGCCATCTAACTGTCTACCCCCGTGATTGGATACCCAAATACCATCAGCTCCAGCTCCAAGCGCTGACATCGCATCTTCTGGGGTTTGAATTCCTTTTACAAATACTGGCAAACCAGAATACTCTTTTAAGAAGTGAACATCGTCTGTACTAATTTTTTGCTTAGATTGTGCATAAATATTATTTAGCGACATATTTTTAGCGTCGCCTTTTAAATAACGGGAAACAATCGGCATGCCAAATGGATAAACAAATTTATTACGATCATCTCTATCACGATTTCCGCCTAATGTCGCATCTGCTGTTAAAATAATAGCACTTGCGCCATCTGCTTTAGCTTCATCAATAATGTTTTTATTCATTTCGTCATCTTTTGACATATAAATTTGGAACCAGCGTTTGTTATCCTTTAGTCCTTCCTCTATTTCTGAAAAACTAGCGCCAGAATAAGCACTAATTGACATAATAGATCCACCGAATTCTGCAATCCCTTTTGCGGTTCCAGCTTCTTTAGATTGGTGCGCTAAACCGTGTGCTGCAATTGGCGACATCACAAAAGGAACTTTTAGTTCTTCTCCAAAAATAGAAGTATTTGTTTCAGGAAATTCTACATCCGCTAAAACACGAGGTAATATTCCTTTTTTATCCCATACCTTGGTATTTTGTTTCAAAGTAAATTCATCGCCCGACGCTCCTGACATATAATCAAAACCGCCTTTAGGTACAACTTCACTTGCTTTTTCTTCTAATTCATAAGTATTGATGACTTCAACTTCGTTTACATTACTCGGTGCATCATAACCTTTGTTTATTTCTTCTTCAACTTCTTCTGTAGCTGTTTTTTTTGTCATATTAAACTTCTCCTTTTATAATTTTTAATTTAAAAAAACACATTCAGTAAAATCTCGGCAACTGGGGAAATCAATACCACAGTAATACCGGTTACAACAATAGATAAACTTGACATTGCGCCTTGTACTTCTCCCATTTCAATTGCTTTTGTCGTACCCATAGCATGCGCCCCTGAACCAAGTGCAATCCCTTGAGCTACTGGATCATTAATTTTCATCAGTTTAAACAAGCCCGGACCAATCGCCGATCCTAAAATACCGGTGAAAACAACCACGGCGACCGTCAATGATTCAATGCCGCCTAGAGATTCTGAGACACCTACAGCAATTGCAGTAGTAATTGATTTTGGATAAAGCGTAGCAAACAAATCGCCGTTAAATGATAAAAGTAAGCAAAGAGCTAGAATCAAGGCGGTATGTATCAACACCCCAGAGATAAGTCCTGTAAGTATGGGAATATAATTATCCTTTAAGTATTGAAAATTATTTTCTAATTTTATTGCTAGACAAACAGTAGCAGGTGTGATCCATATACTTATAAATTGCCCACCATTATCATAGGCTGTCAAAGGAATATTAAAGACCAATAAGAAAATGATTACACAAACAATTGCAAAAATCAATGGCGTAAAAATAGCAAGTTGCCATTTTTTATGTAATTTTAAACCCATGAGATAGAAAAAAAGTGTTAAAAAAAACCCAAAAAAAGGATCATTGACAAATTCCTCAAGCATTTTCTTCTACCTCCTTTACAGAAGTACTTTTTTCAGCCTTATTTTTTATTCCTTGTACTATAATACCAACTAAAGTTAAAACGGTAATTAAGGACACAAAGATAATGATTAAAAGCCGTCCCCAAATCGAGGCTAAAATATCTAAATGAGACATTAAACCTACGCCAGCTGGAACAAAAAAGATCGCCATATTATCAGTCAAAAAGTTTCCTACATCAGCAACTTTCTCCATCTCTAACCAACCAAAGTGTAAGGCAAAAAATAATAGCACCATGCCGATGACACTTCCAGGAATAGCAATAGGAATAAGTAAGGATAAAGCTTCACCTGCAAGCGCAAACAAAAAGATCCAAAAAATCTGTTTGATATACTTCACAAAATTCTCCTTTCTTAATGTTACCAAAACAATTAAAAAGTGAACAAACTTTTCGTTTTACTAAAAGCAAAGAGTTGAAGATATCTTTAAATTAGCTTTGTAATCGCTTTTTTAAGCTTGAATTCAATATATCATCGAACAACTTCTTTGTGAAATATAGTTTTGTTATGCTATTATAAATAAAATTTATAAGAAGGATAAAACGATGAAAATACAAGACTTAGTTTACTTTAAACATTTAGTAGAAAGTTCAAGCTTTACCAAAACAGCCGAAGCTTTTTATGTCTCCCAACCCTCGATCTCTCTTTCTTTGAAAAGATTAGAAAATGAGTTTAATACAAAGTTAATTACGCGCGATCGCTCAAAAAGAAGCTTTCATCTAGAAGCTGCCGGAGAAATCTTATATAAAAATTCGGGCAAAGTCATTGATTTATTAACAGCAACCAAAAAAGAGATGGCCAATATTGAAACAAATACAGTTCAATTAGGTTTTTTACCAACCATCGGTGGTGCTTATTTATCAGACTTGCTTCCCTCTATGAATCAATTTATTGCAAATTTACAATTGGTTGAAGAGGAAAGTTCGAAAGTCATGATGGACTTGTTACATGAGAATAAGTTATCGATTGCAATCAGTGGCAGTGATTCTCCAAACGTTGAAGAAACTTGGCTAGAGCAGTACTTAATAGACGAACGCCCCTTACAAGTATATGTAGCGCCAAACCATCCCTTAGCTAAAGAATCTTTGATTACAGCTGAAATGCTTTCAGACTATTCGTTTATTAGTTTAGATGAAGAATATACACATCATGCAATATTCGATCATTGGGCAAAAAACAATCAGATTGATCCCAAACAAATCTCTTATACAAAAGAAATACAGACAGCAGGTTCATTTATTGCTTCGGGCATTTCTGTGGGGATTATGGTTGATTTACTAGTCAAAAATCGTACAGATATTATTAGCTTACCTTTAAAAAATGCACCAAAATTTTATATTAACCTAATCGTAAATAAAAATGCAGCCATAAACCCACTGCAAAAAGAATTCAATCAAAAGCTAGTTGATATTGCTATATAATAACCTGAGCAAGCTTATTAAAGGCAGAATTTTAATAAATAAAGCAATTGAAACCTTAAATGTTTAATAGGGTAAGAAAAAATGGAGATTTTATGAAAAAGAAAAAAATAAGAATTTTATTACTAGTTATAGGAGGCTGTTTCTTAGCAATCGTCGCTTATCGATTATTTGTTGAGTATCACACAGAAATTGATTTGCTCATAACAAACCAAGCCTCAGGAAAAACATTAATGGATAACGTTCGATCACATGGGTTTCGTTCAGCTATTCTACTTGTCTTGTTAACCATAGTGATGTGTGCATTGCCGGGGCTACCTACCTCTGTGATTGGGATTTTTATTGGACTTTGTTACGGTCCATTGATCGGAAGTATCTTAAATATAATCGGTAACGTTTCAGGAAATCTAGTTTCAATAGGACTGTTGCATAAATTAAATTTCTTAGACAAGAAAAATACTAATAATCACTGGGTTAAAACAATTTCGCAAATGAAACACCCCAAAATTGGGATAATGTTTGCTTATATGATCCCAGTAATTCCTTCCTTTCTTATCAATTTTACAGCAAATCTATTAGAGACTAAAATGATTCACCTGTTTGGTGCCGTGCTTATCGGTGTAACACCGACCTCTATCATATATGCTTTGGGTGGAGATGCCATATTCAAAGGTTTAAATAAAAAAGCCTTGATTCTCATTGCAAGTGTTCTTATTTTCATTTTGCTCATTCAGTTCATTTATAAAGATGTAAAGAAAAAGCACCCACATAACTAAACAAACTATTTTTCAAATAAGAAAGCTGTAGTTTCTGAGTCATAAGCTCTTTCCCCGATTTTTTTAAAACCTAATTTTTTATAAAATCGATGGTTCCTTAAAGAATAGGCAGGAGTTTCAACCTGCCATTTTTTCTCAGGAAACATCCTTTCAATTTCAGACCAAGTTGCTGTGCCGATCCCTTGGTTGATAAAATTTGGTCGAATACAAAAATAGTCTAATTGTTCATTTTTGATATCAACACTAAGGAAACCTACGAGTTATTGATCTTTTCAATATTTTCTTTACTTGCTCATCATTTAACTGTGGAAATTTTTCATAATAGGCGCCAACTCCACCTAAAAAATGAGCAGGAACTTCTACAGCATAAACTTCATCCACTATTTTCTTTAGTTGCTCATAACTTGTTTTAGGGATTACAGGGACAGCTACACTTACGCTTTTAGGAGTGGCCTCTGCAACAGCCTTTATTGCAGCAAACATCGTTAGACCTGTCGCTATACCATCATCAACAATAAGCACATCTCGATCTTTATAGGAAATATTTTTTAAATCCTTCCTATAAAGGTTTCGTTTTCGTGCCATTTCTTCTTGAATCAAAGGTACTTCTTTTTGTACCCAATCCCCATGGAGGCTTTCTACATAGCCTTCACCAAAAATAGGTGTGCCACCTTCTGCAATCGCACCGATTGCATATTCCGTATTTGTCGGTGCTCCAATTTTCTTGGCTAAAATAATATCAAAAGAGACAGTATATTTTTTTGCTACAATTTCACCCAGAGGTACGCCGCCTCTAGGTAAGCCCAGTACGATTAGATTTTCAACATCTAATGGCCCAATCTTTTCAGCTAACTGTTCTCCTGCATCTGTGCGGTCTCGAAATAACACAACAAAGCGCCCCTTTCTTAGAATGAAATTCCTACTAAAAACGACTTTTTGAAACTTCGAGCCAAAAACAATGGGAACATTTCATATAAAATGAAAACAAATGCGCTTTAAGCGTATTTATGAGCCATTTTTCCTGCAACAGCTGCAACTAATGCACCGATCAAATCATCAATAAAAGTATTCACACGACCCTCTTTTTCAGTATCCAATTTTCGAATCACACCACTTTTTACACGATCAAGATAACCAAAATTTGTCACGCCAATCGTTCCATAAATACTTGCAATACTTACAGCAAGTGTTTCATCTACACCAAAAACACCCGCATCGTTTTCAATAATCTTTTGTAAAGGTTGGCTTAATTTTTCTTCTGTAGCTAAACGATCTAAATCTAGCGCCACCATCGCATTATTAAGAACTTCTCTTTTATGCAATACATCAATCGTTGCCACTTCAAATTCTGTTAATTTAGCCTCTGGAATAAATTCATAGGCCAAATCATAAGCCATTTTTGCGACATCTTGAGAGGTGATATCACGCTTGTTCAATTCCCTTTCAACAAATTCAAATGCCTCTGTATCTGGATATTTAAAAGACTCTTCTCTCATAAATCTTCCTCCTCAATTTTTATTATACAAGGAAAACAATAGTTTTTTCCAAGAAAAACCTTTATGTTTTCAACTATGATACTAAATGACTGAGAGATTTTAAATATCAAAAATTTAAACATTAAAAAAACTGCGAGATAACTAAAAGTAAATAGCTATCTCGCAGTTTTCTATTATAATTAATGAAATATTTATTTAGGATTGATCATAGCCAATAATACGTTAATGGATAACTTTGACTTTTCTAACTTCTTTTAAGTCAAGAAGTTTTAGCGATTTTTCCTTGTTCAATATATACCATTAAAATACTTAAATCAGAAGGGTTCACACCACTGATACGGCTGGCCTGAGCGATGGTTTCTGGGTGGATTTTTTTCAGTTTTTGCTTCGCTTCTGTAGCTAAACCATCAATTGCTTCATAGTCAATATTTTCCGGTACACGTTTAGCTTCCATTCGTTTTAATTTATCAACCTTAGTCATCGCTTTATTGATATAGCCTTCGTATTTAATTTGGATTTCAACTTGTTCAACTTCTTTATCAGTTAGATCCTCATTACTTGCTATAAATTGCAGTAAATCTTGATAACTTACTTCTGGACGGCGTAAAAATTCATTGGCTAATACGCCGTCTTTTAAAGGCGCCGCACCTTTTTCTTCTAAGAAATTTCGAACTTCTGCTGGTTTAATACGAATCGATTTTAGACGTTCAATTTCTTGTTCAACAGCATTTTTCTTCTTCAAGTATGCTTGATATTGATCTTCTCCAACAAGTCCCATATCATAGCCTGTTTGAGTCAGACGTAAGTCCGCATTATCATGACGCAATAATAAACGATATTCTGCACGTGATGTTAATAAACGATAAGGTTCGTTGGTTCCTTTTGTTACTAGGTCATCGATCATAACACCAATATAACCGTCACTACGCTTCATAATAAATGGTTCATCTTCTTGTATTTTTAAGCTAGCATTGATTCCTGCGATTAAACCTTGTCCTGCCGCTTCTTCATAACCACTCGTACCATTTGTTTGACCAGCAGTAAATAAATTATCAATAACTTTTGTTTCTAAAGTAGGACGTAATTGATAAGGCAACACAACATCATATTCGATAGCATAGCCTGTGCGCATCATTTCTGCTTTTTCCAAACCTTCAATGGAATGAAGAACATCGGTTTGAACACCTTCAGGTAAAGAAGTCGAAAGGCCTTGAACGTAAATTTCCTCTGTATCAGCTCCTTCAGGTTCCAAAAAGAGTTGATGACGTTTCTTATCAGCAAAACGAACGATCTTATCTTCAATCGATGGACAATATCTGGCACCAACACCATCAACAATTCCAGTAAACATTGGTGCACGATCTAAATTCTCACGAATAATCTGATGAGTTCCAGGATTAGTGTAAGTTAGCCAGCAAGGAATTTGTTCTTTTTTATAAATACTATCTGGTGTGCTAAAACTAAAATGGTTAGGCACTTTGTCTCCTGGTTGGATCTCCGTTTGTTCATAATCAATAGAAGACGATTTTATACGAGGCGGTGTCCCTGTTTTAAAGCGATCGATCTCCAGTCCTAGTTCTTCTAAGTGATCAGCTAGGCTAATAGAAGGTTGAGAATTATTTGGGCCAGAAGAATACTTCAATTCCCCAATAATAATTTCCCCTCTTAAAGCAGTACCAGCTGTAATGATCACTGCTTTAGCATCATAACGTGCTCCAGTTGCTGTAACTACACCTTTACAAACATTATCTTCTACAATTAAGCGTTCAACAATGCCTTGTCTTAAAGTTAAATTTTCTGTTTTTTCAATCGTATGCTTCATTTCTGTAGAGTAAGCATGTTTGTCTGCTTGCGCACGTAAAGCTCTTACTGCGGGCCCCTTTCCTGTGTTAAGCATACGCATTTGAATATATGTTTTATCTATATTTTTTCCCATTTCACCGCCTAAGGCATCAATTTCTCTTACAACGACACCCTTAGCCGGACCGCCAATGGATGGGTTACATGGCATAAAGGCTACCATTCCCAAATTTATTGTTAACAGTAATGTTTGCTTTCCCATGCGACTAGCTGCAAGAGCAGCTTCTGCTCCAGCGTGTCCTGCGCCAATAACAATTACATCATAGGAACCAGCTTGATATTCTTGCATTACGTTTTTCCTCCTATTTTCCTAAACAAAATTGACTAAATAACTGTGTAATTAATTCATCTTGCACACTATCACCAACAACTTCACCTAAATAATCCCAGCAACGAGTCATATCAATTTGTACAAGATCTACTGGCATTCCTGCTTTAATACCTGCAATCACTTCATCTAAAGCAGAAGAAGCACTTTCAAGCAATGAAATGTGTCGTGTGTTAGATAGATAAGAAGCATCTTTATCTTGGGTTTGTCCACCAAAAAATAAATCAGAAATTGCTTCTTCTAGCTGGTCTAGGCCTTGGTTATTGGTAACAGAAACTTCAAACATCGGATCACCTTGAAGCAAATCATTTAACTCATCAAGATCTAGTTGTGGTATCAAATCCGTTTTATTAAGCAAAATGATTCTTTTACTACCTTTTGTCATTTCAAGTAATTGTCTGTCTTCTTTTGCCAAGGGTTCGCTTTGATTTAGGACTAGCAGCACTAAATCCGCTTCAGTCAATGCTTTACGGCTTCTTTCAACACCGATTTTTTCAACTGTATCTTCAGTATCTCGAATACCAGCTGTATCAATCAATTTAAGCGGTACGCCTCGGACATTGACATATTCTTCAACGACATCTCTTGTCGTTCCCGCAATTTCTGTAACAATTGCTTTTTCTTCTTTTAATAACTGATTAAGTAAACTGGACTTCCCGACATTAGGACGACCGATAATTGCAGTATTCAATCCTTCTCGTAAAATCTTACCTTGCTGCGCTGTTTCCAACAAGCTTTGTATCTGCTGTTTAACTTGTCCTGCTTTTTCTAATAATAATTTACTAGTCATTTCTTCAACATCATCATATTCAGGATAGTCAATATTCACTTCAACTTGCGCTAATGTTTCTAATACTTCTTGTCTTAAAGATCGAATCAAACGAGATAAGTCGCCATCTAGTTGATTTAAAGCAACATTCATCGCTTTATCCGTTTTCGCCCGAATTAAATCCATTACTGCTTCAGCTTGTGATAAATCAATTCTACCGTTTAGAAAAGCTCGCTTGGTAAATTCGCCTGGTTCAGCTAGGCGTGCACCAGTTCTTAAGAGCAATTGCAAGATCTGATTAACGACAATCATACCTCCATGGCAATTGATCTCGACGATATCTTCTCTAGTAAATGTTTTAGGTGCACGCATTACAGATACCATTACTTCATCAAGGGTCTTCTCCGTTTTAGGATCCACGATATGACCATAATGAATCGTATGACTAGACGCTTGAGCCAATGTTTCTTTTGCTTTAAATACACCATCTGCTACAGAGATAGCTTCTTCGCCACTCAAACGAACAATACTAATCGCTCCTTCACCCGGCGGTGTAGAAATTGCTGCAATTGTATCAAATTCTTGCAATACTTCTGCCACGTTTCTTCCTCCTATGTATCATTTTTTATCGTATAAATCGCACAAAAAAAAGTGCCCACTCCACCCACATCTTTACATGGATAGACTTCGCACTTTGACTGCTTATCTATAAAATTATGGCTTTAGATTAGCATAATTTAATGATGTTATCAAGCATTCTGTTTTTTTACTAGAAACTTTTGCCATTAACTTAAAAAAAAGCTAAAATAAAATTAATAACAAGAGGAAAAGAGGGTTCATTATGGAACATGAGGAACGCGTTGAAGGAATTTTATTATCTACTGGAAATGTGAATAAGTCTTATATAGTAAGAGACCTGATTTTTGTTGCAGAAAGATTTACCGTTGATATTTTTGACCCTGACTTTGATCCGAATGAAGCTTTAAGAAAAGTCAGCTACCAACTAAAAGAAAAAGCATTTGCCTATGGAGCAAATGCCGTCATCAATTGCCATTTCGAACACGAAAGAATCAATGGTGATAACGGTCCTTTCTTTGAAATTTTTGCCTATGGCACTGTTGTTCAATTTACCCAATCAACGATTGGTGGATAAAAAAAGAAGCTGTCGAAAATACAGCTTCTTTTTTTACCAAAGTAATAGCTCTGATAAGAATGATCTAGGTAAACTATACTTAAAAATAGAAATGAAGTCAAACGCCTATTAATTATTGGCAATTCTAATGTAATTATTTACTTTTAAATCCATAACTTACTACAAATTTATGTATCTGTTTCATAGCTAGTACATAAAAGACTAAAGTAGGCTACTTTAGCCGTTAAACTTTAACAATTCATAACAAAAAACGCTTTTCTGATATCTCTAATTTGATATCAGAAAAGCGTTTAATATAAGTTTTTCAGAGATAAATTAACTTAATAGTACTTTTTAGCTGGCTCAACAACTAAGTAGCGATAAGGTTCGTCTCCTTCAGAATGAGTAGTAACATAACTCTTTTTACTTAAGACAGCATGGATCTGTTTTCTTTCAAAAGCTGGCATAGGTTCTAAAAATGCTGGCATGCCTGTACGATCTACTTTTTCCGCTGTTCTTTCAGCCAAACGTTCTAAAATATCTTCACGTTTTTGTCGGTAATTTCCTACATTTACCATAATAGGAAGTTTATTTTTAGCAATTCGATGAATATATACTTGAGCCAAATACTGCAAAGCATTGAGTGTTTTACCATGCCGTCCGATCAAAAGACCTTTTTTAGAAGTATCTAAGTCAAAAACAATCCTGCCGGCATCCCGCGTAGTTTTTATGGTTGCTGGTGCATTCAATTCTTTAGTTATATCTGTTAGATAAATGCCCAACTGTGTTAGTGCTTCTTGATCATCTAAACCCTCGGATGTTTTTTCTTCTTGCTCAGGCTCAGTTTCTTTGTCTGAAACTTCTGTCACCGTTTCAATTTCCTCTTCTGAGGCATTTTCACTTTCTTCTTCTACTTCTTGGTTTACTATCTCTGATTTACTTTCAGTTTCTTGTTTTGCCATATATTCTAATGACACTTGCGCATTCTTTTTGCCTACACCTAAAAAACCTTTTTTACCTTCTTCAATAATCGTAGTTTGTACTTCATCTTGAGTCACACCAAGTGCCTTTAACCCATTTTGTATCGCTTCTTCCACACTTTGTCCTTCATAAATTGGCATAAATAACTCTCCTTTCTGGATTATTTACGTTTTTTATGTCGTTGTTTTTTACCTGGATACTTGGCTTTTTCCAATTCACGTTCACGTTGTTTTGCTTGACGCTCTGCTTCTTGACGTTCACGACGAATTTTAAATGGATTGTTGATCAACAATGTTTGTCCAACTTGAAAAGCATTTGAAACGACCCAATATAAAGATAAAGCACCCGGCAAATTCGTTGCCATAACCAAAATCATTATCGGCATCACATAGTTCATGATTTTAACGCTAGAGTTAGGATTTACTTGACTCATACTTGAAAGATATGTACTTAGAAAAGTAAAAATCCCGGCAAGAACAGGTAATATATAATATGGGTCAGGCTCACCTAGTACTCGAAGCCATAAAAAGCTTCCCTCTCTTAACTCCGGTACGCGAGAGATCGCTTGATAAACTGCCATAAGGATCGGCATTTGTACTAAAAGCGGTAAACACCCGGCATAAGGGTTTACGCCATGTTCTTGATACAATTTCTGTTGCTCTTCACGTAATTTTTGTTGTGTTTCTGTATCTTTTGAAGAATATTTTTCTTGTAATGCAGTGATTTTAGGTTGTACTTCCTGGGTTTTTCGCATACTTTTCGTTTGAAAGTTCATTAGTGGGAATAAAATAATCCTTACAATGATTGTAAATAAAATAATCCCTAAACCACGGTTTCCTCCAAGAGATAACCATTGGATCACTTGAGCAAAAGTATAAACAATATAACGATCCCAAAAACCAGTACTTTCAGATGTCACTTCATTGGTTGAAGCACAAGCAGATAAAAATACCACTAATGAAACAAGCCCTAAAATCAGTAGTAGACGTTTTCTTTTTTTCACTGAACAATTTTCCTTTCGTTTATTTAATAATCTTCGATAACTTGAAGACATGCAATAAATTCGAGTACACTTCCTTGGAAGATAAATTTGAAACGGACGGCCGGGCAATAACAAGAAAATCAAGTGAGGGATCGATCCTATCTTTCATTTCATAGATACTTGCGCGAATCTTACGTTTAACGGCGTTACGTGTAACCGCATTTCCTATTTTTTTACCAACAGAAATTCCTACACGAAAATGGGGTTGCTCTTTAGCTAATACATAGACCACAAACTTTTTATTCGCATATGATTTTCCATTTTTAAAAACGTATTGAAACTCTTTTTCTTTTTTTACGCGATAAGACTTTCTCATGTCCTTTTCATCAATTCCTTCTATTCTAGCTACTCACTTCTAAATAATACCATAACTTGCAAAGATGAATCATCCCTTATACAAAAAACTTTGTATAAAAAAGAATAAAAAAAAACCACTGAAGCTCAGTGGCTTAGGCAGAAAGAACCTTTCTGCCTTTACGACGACGACTAGCAATGACGTGGCGTCCGTTTTTTGTACTCATACGTTTACGAAAACCGTGAACTTTTTGGTGTTTACGTTTATTAGGTTGGTATGTTCTTTTCATCTATTCCACCTCCATCAAGGTTTCTAATTTAAGTCTATACGACATACTTTGATAGTATATCGACTATCTGCCTATTTTGTCAACATAAAATCACATCTTTCTTAACTTATTACCGCTTTTTTTATGTTAGTTATCCACACTTTTTTGTTTACAATCTTGGGAAAAAATAAAATTTTTAGTTATCCACAAATAAAAAATCCTCATAGTTTTCCCCGACTTTTACACAAATAAACATATCTGGAAAAAGTTATCCACAACTGCGAATAACTTTGTGGATATCCTTTATAAATGCTTTTGCAGCAGTAAGTAGTTTCTTTTTGGTGCTGTGGAAAAACAGTGGAAAAGATGACAAACTCACAAAAATGTCCGCTTGTGGATAATTAATTTTTCACCTTGGGTATTTTTACATAATCTTTTTTGTGCACACTGTGGAAAAAATTATTTTCCTTTTTCTTTTATAGCTGTGGAAAACTTTTAAAATCCATGATAAATTAATACTATCTCAATTAATTTATTATAGGAGGATTTGCTATGCCATCTCTAGAAACAATATGGAAAGAACTTCAAGATAGTTATAGAAAAGAGATGAATCCAGTGAGTTATAATACCTGGATTGAACCTGCAAAACCTATTTCATACTACGACAATCAGTTGATTATCGAAGTTCCCACAACAGTTCAAAAAAACTATTGGGAGAAAAATTTAGCAGGAAAAATTCTTGAAACTTTCTTTATGATGAGCGGAGAAGAAATTCTTCCTACTTTTGTAACACCAGATGAAGCAGAACGTTATAAGCAAAAAGAAGCAGAACCTGAAGAAGAGACACCCAAAGCTCCTGAACATAAAACAATGCTCAATTCAAAATATACTTTTGATACCTTTGTTATTGGTAAAGGTAACCAGATGGCTCATGCTGCTGCTTTAGTTGTTGCTGAAGAACCAGCTTCTATCTATAATCCTCTGTTTTTCTACGGTGGTGTTGGTTTAGGAAAGACCCATTTGATGCAAGCGATTGGTCATCAAATGCTTGTGACCCACCCTAATGCCAAGATTAAATATGTTTCGAGTGAAAATTTCACTAATGACTTTATTAGTTCTATTCAAAATAATAAAATGGAAGAATTTCGGAATGAATATCGCACAATGGATTTATTACTTGTAGATGATATTCAATTTTTAGTCAATAAAGAAGGCACACAAGAAGAATTTTTTAATACATTTGAAGAGTTGTATAGAAATAATAAACAAATCGTATTAACCAGTGACCGTTTACCTAATGAAATCCCTACATTGCCACAGCGACTTGTCTCGCGCTTTGCTTGGGGTTTATCAGTAGATATTACCCCACCAGATTTAGAAACCCGGACTGCTATTTTACGTAAAAAAGCAGAGGCCGAAAATTTAGAAATCCCAGACGATACTTTAAGTTATATCGCCGGTCAAATTGATTCCAACATTCGAGAACTAGAAGGAGCTTTAGTACGAGTCCAAGCTTACGCTGCCATACAAAGTTCTGATATCACTACTAGTTTAGCAGCAGAAGCTTTAAAAGCCCTCAAAGTCGGAACAAACCTGAGCCAACTTACTGTTGAACAAGTGCAAGAAGAAGTGGCTGATTACTACCATTTGAACGTTAGTGATTTAACGGGCAAAAAACGTACAAAAAGTATTGTTGTCCCTCGTCAAATCGCCATGTATTTATGTAGAGAATTAACAGATTATTCCTTGCCTAAAATCGGAGCTGATTTTGGAGGCAAAGACCATACAACTGTTATCCATGCTTACGAAAAAGTTCAAAAATTAATGGAAGAAGACGAAAAAGCACAATCAGAAATTAAAGAGATCAAAAATCACTTGATGCAATGATGTGTATAAATGTGGAAAAAGTCGAAAAGATATACACAGCTTTTCCACAGGTGGAAAAGTTTAAATTTCCCTTATTTTTTATAGTTATCCACAATATTCACTGCTCTACTATTACTGCGATTTTTTTTATTAATATAATATATAAAGGAGCGCCTATTTATGAAAGTAACATTAAACCGAACAGCTTTTACCCAACAATTACAAACAGTACAACGTGCTATTTCTACAAAAACAACCATGCCTATACTTACAGGAGTAAAAATTGATTTAGCTAATAATGGTTTAACCCTAACAGGAAGTAATGCCGATATTTCAATTGAATCTTTCTTAAGTTCTGATGATGAAAAAGCTAAAATGAACATTGAAAGTACGGGAAGCATTGTTTTACAAGCACGTTTTTTTAATGAAATTATCCGGCGTTTACCCGAAGACCATGTTACTTTAGAGGTTTTGGATAATAATCAAGTAGAAATTACTTCTGGAAAAGCAAACTTCTTAGTTAATGGACTAGACTCAGAAAGTTATCCACATTTGCCAGCAGTAGATCGACAGAAAGAAATACAATTACCTGCTGATATGTTAAATAAATTGATCAATGAGACGGTTTTTTCTGTTTCGCAACATGAAAGTCGCCCTATTTTAACCGGGGTTCATTTTACACTACAAAATAATCGTTTATTAGCCGTAGCAACTGATTCACATCGTCTCAGTCAACGAATTATCCCATTAGAAAATGACACTGAGGAATTTGACATTGTTATTCCAGGAAAAAGTTTGGTTGAATTATCTCGCTCCTTAACTGATGAAGAAGATACAGTTAAAATTAGTATCATGGAAAACCAAGTCCTATTTGAAACCGAAACGATGAAATTCTATTCACGTCTGCTTGAAGGAAAGTATCCAGATACAGACCGTTTAATCCCATCTTCTTTTAATACTGAAATTGAATTTGATGTTTCTGGCCTTTTATCAGCTATTGAACGGGCTTCTTTGCTTTCTCATGAAAGTCGTAATAATATTGTTCGTCTGCAAATTACAGAGAATAATGTTGTTTTACATGGAAATTCACCAGAAGTCGGTAAAGTAGAAGAAGATTTAAAATATGAAAAAGTTTCTGGTGATCCATTAGAAATTTCTTTCAATCCTGATTATATGAAAGATGCATTACGTGCTTTTGGAAATACAACAATACGGGTTTGCTTTATTTCAGCTGTTCGACCATTTACCTTGGAACCTACAGAAGGTCAAGGAGATTTCTTACAACTGATCACACCGGTACGGACCAACTAAGAAAAATGTACTTTTTAACTTAAGAAGGGCTTAGATTAAATTCTAAGCTCTTCTTTTTATTTTAGGCTGAAATTATCTAAATATGTTAAAACTTCTGAGAAACAAAATTAGAAGGATTTATTTGTTTTATTTGTTAAAAAAGGGTATAATATAAGTATATGTCGAAAAGAAAATCGAGGGATAAAATGAAAGAAAAAATCATTTTGAAAACAGAATATATGACGCTTGCTCAATTACTGAAAGAACTCGATGTCATTTCGAGCGGTGGACAAGCAAAATGGTATTTACAAGAAAATACTGTTTTTGTTAATGGAGACATTGAAAATCGCAGAGGAAGAAAACTTTATGCTGGAACAATGATTGAAATACCTGAAATAGGTACTTTTTTTATGACAGAAAAGGGCACAAAAGATGCGTTTAAATAATCTACATATTAAAAATTTTCGTAATTATGATGAGTTATTGGTAGATTTTCATAAAAACGTTGTTATTTTTTTAGGTGAAAATGCCCAGGGTAAAACAAATTTGCTAGAAAGTATTTATACACTAGCTTTAACTCGCAGCCATCGAACCAATAACGAACAAGAACTTATTCAGTGGGAAAAAGATCAGGGTTTTATTAAAGGCAATATTCAAAAAAAATATACAAGTGTTCCTATTGAGTTATTTTTGACTAAAAAAGGACGGAAAACGAAAGTTAATCATATGGAGCAAAAAAAGCTTTCTAGTTATATTGGTCAATTAAACGTAATCTTATTTGCACCAGAAGATCTTTCTTTAGTCAAAGGCAGCCCACAAGTAAGAAGAAAATTTTTAGATATGGAAATTGCTCAGATCGATTCTGTTTATCTTTACGAGTCTACACAGTATCAAAAAATATTAAGACAACGAAATCAATATCTTAAACAGCTGGCTGAACGTAAACAAACTGACAAGTTATACTTGGATATTTTATCGGAGCAATTGATCGACCACGGGAGTAAAGTGCTGTTGGCTCGTCAACAGTTTGTTAAACGTTTGGAATTTTGGGCAAACCAATTGCATCAAAAAATTAGTCAATCAAAGGAAGATCTAACGATTGAATATCGTTCGAGTATTCCAAAAGATCACTGGAATGACCAACAAGCAGTTAAAAAAGCTTACACCCAAGAAATTGAAAAAGTAAAAGATAAAGAACATTTACGACAAATTACATTAGTAGGTCCCCATCGAGACGATTTATCTTTTTTAATTAATAAAAAAGATGTGCAAACGTTTGGTTCTCAAGGACAGCAAAGAACTGCTGCTTTGAGTGTGAAGTTAGCGGAAATTGATTTGATAAAAGAAGAAACAGGAGAGTATCCGGTTTTGTTACTAGATGATGTGATGAGTGAACTAGACGATTCCAGGCAACTACATTTATTAGAAACAATTGAAGGGAAAGTTCAAACTTTCTTAACAACGACAACACTAAAACAAGTAAAAGATAAAATGTCTGTAGAGCCTGAAATTTTTTATATCAACCAAGGACAATTAGAAGGAGAAGATGTATAAGTGGCAGAAGAAGATAAGAATATGCGTGAACAAGCAGCATCATACGACGCTAGCCAGATACAAGTTTTAGAAGGGCTAGAAGCTGTAAGAAAAAGACCGGGAATGTATATTGGTTCTACTAGCTCTGAGGGTCTACATCATTTAGTTTGGGAGATCGTAGATAATTCAATCGATGAGGCCCTTGCTGGTTTTGCCACAGAAATTCAGGTCATCGTTGAAAAAGATAATAGTATAACAGTAACAGATAATGGTCGTGGGATTCCGGTAGATATTCAAAATAAGACTGGTAGACCCGCGGTAGAAACGGTGTTTACGATCCTTCATGCCGGCGGAAAATTCGGCGGTGGCGGATACAAAGTTTCTGGCGGACTACATGGCGTTGGTTCTTCAGTAGTTAATGCCTTATCTAAAAAATTAGAGGTAAAAGTTTATAAAAATGGACAAATCTACTATCAAGAATTTCGCCGTGGAAAAGTTACGGGAGATTTAAAGGTGATAGGAGAAACAGAATTACAAGGTACTGAAGTTCATTTTGAACCTGATGAAGAGATCTTTAATGAAACTGTTGAATTTAGTTTTGATAAATTGGCAACCCGAATTCGTGAACTTGCCTTTTTAAACCGTGGTCTGCATATTTCTATTGAAGATCGTCGCCCAGAAGAACCGGTAGTTAAAAATTATCATTACGAAGGCGGAATCAAAAGTTATGTTGAACACTTAAACGCTAATAAAGATGTTTTGTTTCCTGAACCGATATATTTAGAAGGGCAACAGCAAGACATCAATGTGGAAGTATCGATGCAATATACAGATAGTTATCATACAAATTTGATGACATTTGCTAATAACATTCATACCTATGAAGGTGGTACACATGAAGCTGGGTTTAAAACAGCATTAACTCGTGTTATTAACGATTACGGACATAAACAAAAGTTAATGAAAGAAAATGATGATAATCTTTCCGGTGAAGATGTGCGGGAAGGTCTGACTGCTGTTGTATCAGTTAAACATCCAGACCCCCAATTTGAAGGGCAAACAAAAACCAAGTTAGGAAATTCTGAAGTACGTACAGTCACTGATCGACTGTTTTCTGAGCATTTTGCTAAGTTTTTGATGGAAAATCCTTCTATTGGTCGTCGAATCGTAGAAAAGGGGATGCTAGCATCCAAAGCTAGACAAGCTGCTAAGCGCGCTCGGGAAGTCACACGACGCAAAGGCGCACTTGAAATCAGTAACCTGCCGGGGAAATTGGCAGATTGCTCTAGCCGTGACCCAGAAAAAAGCGAACTATTTATTGTCGAAGGAGATTCTGCTGGAGGCTCTGCTAAACAAGGACGCAGCCGTGAATTTCAAGCAATTTTACCTATACGAGGGAAGATATTGAATGTTGAAAAAGCAAGTATGGATAAAATTTTGGGCAATGAGGAAATTCGTTCCTTATTTACCGCTATGGGTACTGGTTTTGGTGAAGAATTTGATGTATCTAAAGCACGTTATCATAAATTAGTTATCATGACAGATGCCGATGTGGATGGCGCTCATATCCGTACACTTTTACTAACGTTGTTTTATCGTTATATGCGACCTATTGTGGAAGCAGGGTATGTGTATATTGCACAACCACCACTATATGGGATTAAACAAGGCAAAAACATTCGCTACGTACAACCCGGTAAAAACGCAGAGGAAGAATTACAAGAGGTAATCGATTCGCTTCCCCAAAGTCCCAAACCATCTGTTCAACGTTATAAAGGACTTGGAGAAATGGACGAACATCAGTTATGGCAGACGACAATGAACCCAGAAAATCGCTTAATGTTGCGTGTAAGTATAGAAGACGCAATTGAAGCAGATCAAGTTTTTGAAATGTTGATGGGCGATCATGTAGAACCTAGACGAGCTTTTATTGAAGAAAATGCTCATTATGTTCAAAATCTTGATATTTAAATCGTAAAGGAGGAAAAATTTTGAGAGATCAAGAAAATCATGTTCATGATATTAATTTATCAAGTGAAATGCGCGGATCCTTTATCGATTATGCGATGAGTGTTATTGTAGCTAGAGCTTTACCTGATGTTCGTGATGGATTAAAGCCGGTACATCGACGGATTTTGTATGGGATGAGCGAACTAGGTGTAACACCGGACAAACCTCATAAAAAATCGGCTCGTATTGTCGGCGATGTTATGGGGAAATACCATCCTCATGGAGACAGCGCTATTTATGAAGCTATGGTAAGAATGGCGCAAACTTTTAGTTATCGCTACGTTTTAGTTGATGGGCACGGTAACTTTGGTTCTGTTGACGGAGATGGCGCAGCGGCAATGCGTTATACAGAGGCCCGTATGAGTCGTTTATCTGTTGAAATGTTGCGTGATCTTAATAAAGATACCGTTGACTTTATTGGAAACTATGATGATACAGAAAAAGAACCCGAGGTATTACCTGCCCGTTTCCCTAACTTATTGGTTAACGGTACGACAGGGATTGCCGTTGGTATGGCAACCAATATTCCTCCACATAACCTAGGTGAAGTCGTTGCAGCTATCGATCGTATGATTGAAAATCCAGAAGTAACGACAAATGAATTAATGGAAGTATTACCTGGTCCGGATTTTCCTACAGGCGGTTTAGTTATGGGAAAATCAGGTATTCGGCGTGCTTATGAAACAGGGAAGGGTTCAATCACTGTACGGGGTAAAGTAGAAATTAGTGAGATGGCTAATGGCAAAGAACGTATTTTGGTTACAGAATTACCTTATATGGTCAATAAAGCTAAATTGATTGAACGAATCTCTGAACTTCATCGAGATAAAAGAATTGAAGGCATCACCGATTTACGTGATGAGTCTTCACGTGAAGGAATGCGGATTGTCGTTGATGTAAGACGTGATGTGAGTGCTTCGGTTGTTTTAAACAATCTGTATAAAATGACTGCTTTACAAACATCTTTTGGTTTTAACATGTTAGCTATTGAAAATGGTGTTCCTAAGATTCTTAACCTAAAACAAATCTTAGAAGATTATTTAGAACATCAGAAAGATGTTATTACTCGTCGGACGATTTTTGAAAAACAAAAGGCTGAAGCTCGAGCTCATATTTTAGAAGGTTTACGGGTTGCTTTAGATCATATTGATGAAATTATTGCAATTATTCGTGGCTCTGAAACAGATGCTCAGGCTAAAGAAACGATGATGGCACAATTTAAATTGTCGGATCGTCAATCTCAGGCGATTTTGGATATGCGTTTACGCCGCTTAACTGGTTTAGAACGAGATAAGATCGAAAATGAATATCAAGACTTACTAAAACAAATCGAAGATCTAACTGATATCTTAGCTAGACCCGAACGAGTGATTGAAATTATTCAAACTGAACTACATGAAGTCGAACAACGGTTTGGCGATAAACGTCGTACGGAATTGTTGGTTGGTGAAGTTTTAAGTTTAGAAGACGAAGATCTAATTGAAGAAGAAGAGATCGTTGTTACTTTAACCAATAATGGTTATATTAAACGTGCAGCTAATAGTGAATTTAGAACACAAAATCGCGGTGGACGCGGTGTTCAGGGTATGGGAATTCATGATCAGGACTTTGTTACCACCTTGGTATCTTGTTCTACGCATGACAATTTATTGTTTTTTACTAATGCAGGAAAAGTTTATAAAGCAAAAGGATACGAAGTGCCAGAATATGGACGCACAGCTAAAGGAATCCCCGTGATTAATTTCTTAGGTGTTAATTCCAATGAACGGATTCAAACAGTTATTGCTTTACCAAATGAATCAGAAGAAAGAAAATATCTTTTCTTTACAACGAAATACGGTGTTGTAAAACGTACTTCAGTAGAATCTTTTAAAAACATTCGTAGTAACGGTTTAATTGCTATAGGCTTAAAAGAAGACGATGAGCTGGTTAATGTGTTAAGTACCAGCGGGGATGACGTAGTGATCATAGGTACTCACAACGGCTATTCTGTCACTTTTAAGGAAGAAGCAGTTCGAGATATGGGACGTACTGCTAGTGGTGTTCGAGGAATCCGTTTAAGAACAGAAGACTATGTGATCGGTGCTTCTGTCATTAAAGAAAATGACGAGGTCTTGGTTATTACAGAAAAAGGATACGGTAAACGTACTGCTGAAGATCAGTATCCGGTAAAAGGTCGTGGTGGTAAAGGGATAAAAACGGCTAATATTACTGAAAAAAATGGTCCATTAGCAGGCTTAACAACCGTTTCAGGCAATGAAGATATTATGCTGATTACCGACAGAGGTGTCATTATTCGCTTCCATGTTGATGATATTTCACAAACAAGTCGTGCAACATTGGGTGTTCGTTTGATGAAAATGGAGGATGGCGCCAAAGTTGTTACTATGACAACAGTAGATGCAGAAGAGTTGGAAAAGGTTGAAGAAGAGTCAACAGAAGAGTAAGTAAGATAAAAACTTAAATAAAGATAGTTTAGTAGCAAAAATCAACAAAAGTTAAAAAATAAAAAAGCTTTTGTTGTTTTTTTGCGTACTTAACTATGTACAACAAATTCTAAATAATCAAGACGAAATATCTTGCGTAACTAGACAAAGGCGTGTATAATTTCACTTCGTGAGTAGTCTTAACGGACAACTCTCTCTGCTCCTAGAAAAAAGGGGCCAAAGACCACAGGGAGGTGAAAGATCAATGGAAAATACGAAGTATGAAATTTTGTACATTATTCGTCCTGACATTGATGAAGAAGCAAAAACAGCTTTAGTAGACCGTTTCGATACTATTATTACTGATAATGGTGCTGAAGTGATTGAATCTAAAGACTGGGAAAAACGTCGTTTTGCGTATGAAATGAACGGATACCGCGAGGGCATCTATCACATCGTTAACGTTTCTTCTCCATCAACTGCAGATGCGGTTAATGAATTTAACCGTCGTGCAAGAATCAGCAACGATATCATTCGTCATATGATTGTGAAAGAAGAAGAATAACGTGTTTCACATGAAACAACAACGATGAGGAGATGGTAATTTTGATTAACAACGTTGTACTAGTAGGAAGATTGACAAAAGACCCTGATTTACGTTACACCTCTAATGGCGTAGCAGTTGCTACTTTTACTTTAGCCGTGAATCGTACATTTACGAATCAAAATGGTGAAAGAGAAGCGGATTTTATTAACTGTGTCATTTGGAGAAAGGCTGCGGAAAATCTCGCAAATTTAGGACGTAAAGGCGCGTTAATTGGTGCCACTGGAAGAATTCAGACAAGAAATTACGAAAATCAACAAGGACAACGTGTTTTTGTAACTGAAGTTGTAGCAGAAAATTTCCAATTATTGGAACCTCGGTCTGTCAGTGAACAACGTCGTTCTGCTGATAATAACTCTGGCGGTGGCAATCAATCGAACTTTGGGAACAGTTATAATCAAACACAAACATCTCAAACTCCTGAAACACCTAATTTTGATCGTGATAACAACGATCCTTTTGGCGGATCATCAATTGATATTTCAGATGATGATTTACCATTCTAATAAATTGATAGGAGGGAAATAGAATGGCTCAACAAAGAAGAGGCGGACGTAGACGCCGTAAAGTAGACTATCTTGCAGCAAATCACATTGAACATGTAGATTATAAAGATATTGAATTATTAAAAAGATTTATTTCCGAACGTGGTAAGATTTTACCTCGTCGTGTCACAGGTACTGGTGCAAAAAACCAACGTAAGTTGACAATTGCTATCAAGCGTGCACGTATTATGGGCTTACTACCTTTCGTAAATGATGAAATGTAAAAAAATGATCCGAATGACAAAAATGTCATTCGGTTTTTTTATCATCTATCTTATTTCTGTAAATCGCATAATACAATAGTTTATGATAAAATGTAAAAAGAGTAGAAACGTCCAGATAAAAATATTTTTTATAAAAATTAAGCGATTATTTAATTTTGTTAGTTGGATTTTGAAATTATAAGGAGCCCTGTCTATGACTGTGATCGGCATTATTTCTTTGGATAATTATGACGATATCATTGATAAAATGGATGATAAAAATATTTCTTTATTGAATACATTAGTGACAACAATGATTTCTGACTGGGCGAATGAATATCATATTTTTTACAAACGAGTAAATACGGATCGCTATTTTTTTGTCGCTAGTATGAATGAATTTGAACAGATTAAAGATAAAAAATTTGATATTTTACAACGACTAAAAGAATCAAATACAAATAGTGAATTCGTACTAACGATGAGTATGGGAGTAGCATACGGTCATAGCTCGATGGAAAAAATAGGTGAAGTTGCTCAAAACAATTTAGATATGGCCTTAGCACGAGGTGGCGATCAAGTTGTATTAAAAGATGCTGATTCGCAAGCAAAGCCGCAATTTTTTGGCGGACAAACAGAAGGCACTATTCGCCGAACGCGGACACGTTCACGAGCAATGAGCACTTCTTTAAAGAAAATTTTTTCTGAAAACAAAAAGATTTTTATTATGGGACATCGTTATCCAGATATGGACGCTATTGGTAGTGCTTTTGGTGTAGCTGCTTTAGCTCAGTTTAACCAAAAAGAATGTTATGTAATCATTGAACAAGATGAAATAACAGAAGATACGCAACGTTGTTTAACAGAAATAAATGAACACCCTGAAATAGCTCAGTTGATCATTTCTGGAAAAAAGGCACTAGAGTATATTGACGATGATAGTGTGTTGGTTATGGTGGATTATAATCGACCGTCGCTTTCTATTTCAAAAGAGGCGTTTGAAGCCTTTGATAAAATTATGATTATTGACCATCATCGACGTGGTGAGGAGTTTCCAGATCATCCTTTACTTACTTATGTTGAGCCTGCTTCGTCTTCAGCGAGTGAGTTAGTAGCAGAATTGATCCAATTTCAATCAAATAAACGAAAAAAAGTACCTAAATTTATTGCAGGTTTATTATTATCAGGGATTTACGTCGATACGAAGAGCTTTTTTACTCGAACAACAGCACAAACTTTTCAAATGGCAAGTTATTTAAAAAGTCATGGCGCTGATTTGACATTGGTACGCTATTTGTTGAGTTCGGATTTAAATTCATATCTACAAATGAGTGAACTGGTGGCACGTAGTGAATATATAACCAAAAATATTGTTGTGGCAGCAGCTTCTGAAAATGAAATTTATGATAATGTCACAGCTTCTAAGGCAGCAGATACTTTATTGTCTATGAATGATATCGAGGCAGCCTTTGTCATAACAAAACAGTTTGAACATGAAATTTCTATCAACGCAAGAAGTTCTGGTGGTGTAAATGTTCAACGGATTATGGAAAAATTGGGTGGCGGTGGTCATTTCAGTAATGCTGCAACTCAAATTAAAGATGAGTCGATGAAAGAAGTACAAAACAATTTAATTAATGAGTTAAAAAAATTAGATGACAAGGAGTGAGAAAACGATGAAAGTTATTTTCTTACAAGATGTAAAAGGAAAAGGAAAAAAAGGGGAAGTGAAAAATGTTCCCAATGGTTATGCGCAAAATTATTTAATAAAAAATAACTTAGCAAAAGAAGCAAACCAAAAGAATGTAGCTGCAATGCGTGGTAAAGAACAAGCGCAAGAAAAAGAAGAAGCTGAACAACTACAAGAAGCTCAAAAAATAAAAGATGATTTAGAAGATGAAAAAACAGTAGTAGAGCTTACAGCTAAAGCCGGTGAAGATGGTCGTCTTTTTGGTTCAGTCCCATCTAAACAAATTGCACAAGCTTTAAAGAGTCAATATAATATTAAAGTGGATAAAAGAAAAATTGAATTAAAAGACCCTATTCGCTCAATGGGTTATACAAACGTAGCAGTTAAGTTGCATCCTGAAGTAACAGGCACTATTAGGGTACATGTAGTCGAAGAATAAGAAGAGGCAGGTCTGGAAATAAGCAGATCTGCTTTGCGTTTTTAAAAGAATATTCGTATGTTTTTGAACGAAGGTATTTAGGAGAAAAGAATATGAACGAAGTTTGGCAAGATCGTATTCCACCACAAGATATAGAAGCGGAACAAGCTGTATTAGGTGCCATTTTTCTTGATTCGGATGCGATTATTGAAGCAATGGAATTGCTAGATCCCAGCAGTTTTTATCGTAGGAGCCACCAAATTATTTTTCAATGTATGTATCAGCTTAATGAACGTAATGAAGCGATTGATTTAATTACTTTAAAAGCTGAAATTGAAAAAACAAATAATTTAGAAGATGTTGGTGGCATCAGTTATTTAACCGAATTAAGTCAAGTTTCACCTACTTCATCAAGCGTCTCTTATTATGCTAAGATTGTTGATGATAAAGCAATCTTACGACAGTTGATTCAAACAGCCAATAAAATCGTAAGTAGTGGTTTTGAACAAAATGAAAATGTACAGGAAGTTGTAGAAGATGCAGAAAAAAGCATCATGGAAGTTTCTGAGAAAAGAAACAGCAATGGTTTCCAATCAATTGCAGATGTTTTAAACCAAACTATCGAAAATATAGACGAATTGGCTCAAAATAATGAAGAAATCACTGGTTTACCTACGGGTTATCAAGCATTGGATAAAATGACGGCTGGTTTACAAAAAGATGAGCTATTGATTATTGCAGCTCGTCCTGCAGTAGGAAAAACCGCTTTTGCTTTAAATATTGCTCAAAATGTGGGCACAAAAACCGATAATACGGTAGCTATTTTTAGTTTGGAAATGGGTGCTGAATCGTTAGTTAGTCGGATGCTTTGTGCAGAAGGCTCCATTGATGCAAGTCACTTACGTACTGGACAATTGACAGATGAAGAATGGCGTAATTTGATCGTAGCAATGGGTAGCTTATCTAAAGCAAGTATTTATATCGATGACACGCCGGGAATCAAGGTTTCTGAGGTCCGTGCACGTTGTCGAAAATTAGCTCAAGAAAAAGGAAATCTGGGTTTGATTTTAATCGATTATCTGCAATTAATTGAGGGTTCAGGTAGAGAAAGCCGCCAACAAGAAGTATCGGAAATTTCTCGTCAATTAAAAAAATTAGCAAAAGAATTGAATGTTCCAGTTGTAGCTCTTTCACAATTATCTCGTGGCGTGGAACAAAGACAAGATAAAAGACCGGTTTTAAGTGACATTCGTGAGTCAGGTTCGATTGAACAAGATGCTGATATTGTAGCCTTCTTATATCGTGATGATTATTATCAACGTGAAAATGATGAAGAGGAAGAAGAAGAAGAAGCAGGTAATGACAATGTAATTGAAGTTATTATTGAAAAGAATCGGAATGGTGCACGAGGGACTGTCGAGTTACTATTCATAAAAGAATATAACAAATTTTCTTCTCTTTCACCGCGAACAGCATTTGAGTGATCATCCACCTATACCAATTTATATACGTAAAGGATTATAGTTGTAAGTTTTTTAATAAAAAGGCTTGCAACTATTTTTATTAACTTGTATTGTATTTATATACAACAATACCAATTTTACTTTTTGAGGAGCGTATATAAATGTCAGAAGTAAACTATTATAGTTTGTTAAAGAAAAATTTTGAGAATAAAGAAAACGTAATTACTGAACTCATCAATTTAGAAGCGATTTTACATTTACCTAAGGGAACTGAACATTTTGTTAGCGATGTACATGGTGAATATGATGCATTTGATCATGTATTGCGCAATGGTTCTGGAAGTGTTAAAGAAAAATTAGCCGAATGCTTAGATAAAAAAGCAGTGGATATTGATGAATTGGCTACTTTAATTTATTATCCAGAAGAAAAAATTAAGTTAGAAAAAGAAAGAAAGACACAAGAAGAATTAAAAAAATGGTACGCGCAGCAAATTCAATTATTGATCATTGTCGTTAATTATACTAGTCGTAAATATACTCGCTCAAAAGTCCATAAAGCATTACCTTCTCGTTTTAGCTATGTCATTGAGGAATTACTGACAGAAAAACAACAAGAAAGTGATAAACAAGCTTATATTCAAGCGATTATAGATAATATTATTCAGCTAAGGCAAGCTGCCCCTTTAATAAGTGCTTTATGTTATGTCATTCAACGTTTTGTTGTAGATCATTTACATGTTGTGGGAGATGTTTATGACCGAGGGCCAGCACCAGACATGATTATGGAACGTTTAATTCATTATCATTCAGTGGATATTCAATGGGGAAATCATGATATTATTTGGTTGGCAAGTATGGCCGGTTCACCACTTGCTCTTATTAATGTTTTACGTATTTGTGCAAGATATGGAAACTTAGCAATTATCGAGGATCGTTATGGGGTTAATTTACGGCCTTTAGTAGAGTATAGTCATAAATATTATCCAGCACTAGATAAGTTTTCCCCTAAATTGGAGGATGAAACAGATTTTTCTGCTGCTGAAAAAGATAGTCTGAATAAAATTCAGCAAGCAACAGCTATACTACAGTTTAAATTAGAAGGTCAGTTGATCAAACGTCGTCCTGAATTTCTCATGGATGAAAGAAGTATGCTAGATTTTATTAATTATAGTAACTCAACAATAAGTCTTCACGGTAAAATTTATTCATTAGTTGATTTCACCGGGCCTACAATTGATCCAGATCATCCTTGTGAGTTGACAAAGGAAGAAGAAGAGCTAGTAAAAAATTTGTTACTATCATTTCAAAACTCTGAACCTTTACGACGTCATATGGATTTTTTGATGGAAAAAGGGAATATGTATTTATGTTATAATGGGAATTTATTACTTCACGGTTGTATCCCGCTTCATCAAAATGGGGATTTTAAATCACTGCGAATTGGACAAACACATTATTCTGGTAAAAGTCTATTGGATTTTTTTGAAGCACAAATCCGATATAGCTATGCACATCCGGAGCTTTCTGATGATTTTTCGACTGATTTGTTATGGTACTTATGGACAGGAGAGTGTTCTTCTTTATTTGGTAAAAAAGTTATGGCAACTTTTGAACGTTATTATATTGAAGACAAACAAACCCATCATGAAGAAAAAAATGCCTATTATCGGTTAAGAAATCAAGAAGCAGTCTGCCAGGAGATACTAAAAGACTTTGGTTTGCCGATAACAGGACATATTATTAACGGACATACGCCAGTAAAAGCAAATCAGGGAGAAAATCCGATTAAAGCGAACGGACGAATGCTAGTCATTGATGGTGGTTTTGCTAAAAGCTATCAGAAAGAAACTGGCTTAGCCGGTTATACACTATTATCAAATAGTTATGGACTGCAATTGGTAGCACACCAACCATTTTCTTCGGTAAAAGAATCTGTTGAACAACAAAAAGATATTCTATCAACAAAAAGGTTAGTAGAACGCGTCGAAAATCGTACAAGGGTATCACAAACAAATATTGGTAAGAAATTGATGCAAGAAAAAAAGGCCCTTGAAACATTATACGAAAACTATGATTTTTATTAAAATCATAGTTTTTTTCGTTTTTTATGAGATATTTTAATTATTTTTTTATTAACGTTCGTTTTTTGGCTAATGATAAAAGTTTTAAAAGATAAATATTCGATTTTTTCATTGTAATAATAGTGGGAAGTTGATACAATAATTCAGGAATGAAAAACAGTAGTCGTTAAGTTAGGCCGTTGCTGTTTATTTTTTGTTTACTAAATAGATCAAAAAGAAAGAGGTATCCATATGTCTTCAGTAGTAGTTGTAGGAACACAATGGGGCGACGAAGGAAAAGGAAAAATTACTGATTTTTTGAGTGAAAACGCAGAAGTGATCGCACGTTATCAAGGTGGCGACAATGCCGGACATACGATTAAGTTCGATGATGTGACTTATAAGTTGCATCTAATTCCTTCTGGTATTTTTTATAAGGAAAAAACTAGCGTTATCGGAAATGGCGTAGTGGTAAATCCCAAATCACTTGTCGAAGAATTGAACTATCTAAAAGAACATGGTGTATCAACAGAAAATTTACGAATCTCTGATCGTGCACATGTGATTTTGCCATACCATATCAAGTTAGATCAATTGCAAGAAGATGCTAAAGGCGCTGATAAAATCGGTACGACAATTAAAGGGATTGGACCAGCTTATATGGATAAAGCAGCTCGTGTTGGTATAAGAGTTGCTGATTTGTTAGATAAGGATATCTTTAGTGAACGTTTGAAAATTAATTTAGCAGACAAAAATAGACAATTTGAAAAAATGTATGACGACCATGCAATGGCTTTTGAAGATATTTTTGAAGAATTCTATGAGTACGGTCAACAAATCAAGCAATATGTAACAGATACCTCTGTTATTTTAAACGACGCTTTGGATCGTGGAAAACGTGTGCTGTTTGAAGGAGCGCAAGGCGTGATGTTGGATCTTGATCAAGGAACATATCCTTTTGTTACCTCGTCAAATCCAGTTGCTGGAGGCGTGACGATCGGTAGTGGTGTTGGTCCTTCTAAGATCGATAAAGTTGTGGGTGTATGTAAAGCTTATACTTCACGTGTAGGTGACGGCCCTTTTCCTACAGAATTATTCGATGAAGTAGGCGATCAAATCAGAAAAGTAGGACATGAATACGGGACAACGACTGGACGTCCTCGTCGTGTTGGTTGGTTTGATTCTGTAGTAATGCGTCATTCGCGTCGAGTTTCTGGTATTACCAATTTATCATTAAATTGTGTGGATGTGTTAAGTGGTTTGGATACTGTGAAAATCTGTACGGCTTATGAATTAGATGGTAAGCTGATCTATCATTACCCTGCTAGTCTAAAAGAATTAAACCGCTGTAAGCCTGTTTATGAAGAATTGCCTGGTTGGTCAGAAGATGTTACAAATTGTAAAACATTGGAAGAATTGCCTGAAAATGCACGAAATTATCTTCGTCGAATTTCAGAACTTGTAGGGGTAAGAATTTCTACTTTCTCAGTAGGACCCGATCGGAATCAAACAAACATTTTAGAAAGTGTTTGGTCACAAATTTAAAATAACTTAAAAAAACATCAGAGAAAATTTCTGATGTTTTTTTATAAACGTAAAAAGCTTAATTTATTTGAGAATATAAGGTATAATAAAGAAAAGCTAACGCCAAAGGAGCGAGAATATGTTTCAAATTATAACAGATGCCTGCTGCGATCTATCGGCAGACTTGTTAGATAAGAATAAAATTGCTTATATACCTATGTTTGTTGAGTTAGAGGGGAAAGAATATACTGATGATCTTGGAAGAACTTTTGATAATTCATGGTTTTTAGATCAATTAAAAGAAAATAAACACCCAAAAACCACACAAATCAATGTTGGCAGGTATATGGACTTTTTTAGACCTTATGCTCAAAAAGGGATATCTATTTTATACGTCGGCTTTTCATCAGGCTTAAGCGGTTCTTATGAAAGCAGTCTAAATGCAATTGAGTTATTAAAAGAGGAATACCCTGATTTTACGGCCACTAGCTTTGATACAAAAACTGCTAGTTTGGGTCTGGGTATGTTGGTAATGGAAGCAGCTCGTTTACAAAAAGAGGGTAAGACCTTAGAAGAGACTGTTCAATGGCTAGGTATATGCAAAGAGCATTTGCGTTCCTGGTTTACTGTTGATGATTTGAAACATTTGGTACATGGCGGTAGAGTAACCAAAGCACAAGCAGCGATCGGTGGTTTGTTAAATATTAAACCCATTCTTAATGTGGATGAAAAAGGTCAGTTACAAAGTGTTGATAAAGTGCATGGACGTAAAAAAGCTTTGCAGAGAATGATAGATGAAACAATTGAAGACCTGGATTTATCTATAATTAACCATTTTTATATTGCTTACAGTGGTGATGAGAAAGCCTTAGAAAAAGTTAGTAAACAGTTAAAACAACACTACCCAGAAACGCCAATTATATGCTATCCCTTAGGTCCTACGATCGCTAGTCATACAGGTTATGGTTGTATAGCATTATTTTCAACGGGAAAAACAAAAAGATTTTAAAAAACAAGCCTCTCCAATTGAAGGGGCTTGTTTTACTTTTATCGTATAATTAAGCATACAGTTGGTCCACACGTTCTTGTACGGCCTCATTTTCTAAGAATTCATCGTAAGTAGTATCCATACGATCAACGACACCTTGATCTGAAACTACAATGACACGATTCGCTAATGTTTGTATAAATTCATGGTCGTGGGAAGTAAAAAGCAATGAACCTTTAAAGTCCATTAAACCGTTATTTAATGCTGTGATCGATTCTAGATCTAAATGGTTTGTCGGGTCGTCTAAAAGTAATACATTAGCTTTAGTCAGCATAAGTTTAGATAATAGACAACGAACTTTTTCACCCCCAGAAAGGACATTAACTTTCTTATTGACTTCTTCACCAGAAAATAACATTCTTCCTAAGAAGCTTCGTAAAAAGGTATTATCATCTTCTTCTTTGTCCGCATATTGACGTAACCATTCTAAAATAGTTAGGTTGCTATCAAATTCATTACTAGCATCTTTTGGCATATAAGCTTGGCTTGTGGTAACGCCCCAACGCACAGTACCTGTATCAGGTTTAGTATATCCAGTAATGACATTTAATAAAGTGGTAGTCGCAATGTCATCTTTAGCGATAAAAGCAACTTTATCATTTTTATTTAACGTAAAGGAAATGTTGTCTAAAATTTTCTTGCCATCAATTGTGACACTAACATTTTCTACTTGTAATAAGTCATTACCAATTTCACGTTCGGGTTTAAAACTTATAAAAGGATAACGACGAGAAGAAGGCTGGATATCATCTAAAGTAATTTTATCCAACATTTTCTTACGTGAAGTTGCTTGTTTTGATTTTGAAGCATTTGCACTAAAACGAGCAATAAATTCTTGTAATTCTTTGATCTGTTCTTCTTTTTTAGCATTGGCTTGCTGTTGTAATTTTGTAGCTAATTGGCTGGATTCTAACCAAAAATCATAGTTACCAACGTACAATTTAATTTTTCCATAATCTAAATCTGCCATATGTGTACATACTTTATTTAAAAAGTGACGATCATGAGATACGACAATTACAGTATTTTCAAAGTTAATCAAAAATTCTTCTAACCAATTGATTGATGGAATATCTAAACCATTTGTCGGCTCGTCAAGCAGTAAGACATCCGGTTTACCAAATAGTGCTTGAGCTAGTAATACTTTTACTTTTTGCCCTTCAGTTAATTCACTCATCTGAACTTGATGCAATGCATCAGGGATATTTAATCCTTGTAAAAGGACAGCTGCTTCTGATTCAGCTTCCCATCCGTTTAATTCGGCAAACTCCGTTTCTAATTCTGCGGCGTGTATACCATCTTCATCTGTGAAATCTTCTTTCATATACACTGCGTCTTTTTCTTTCATTACATCATATAAACGTTTATGTCCCATGATAACAGTTTCGATCACCGGAAACTGTTCGTAATCAAAGTGATTTTGTTTTAGTACAGCCATCCGTTCATCAGGGCCCATGCTAACAGTACCTGTGGACGGTTCGATTTCTCCTGATAAAATCTTTAAGAAAGTAGACTTACCGGCGCCATTAGCACCGATTAAGCCGTAGCAGTTTTCAGGAGTAAATTTTAAATTCACGTCATCAAAAAGTTTGCGACCGGAAAAGTGCAAACTTACATTATTTACAGTAATCAATAAATTTCCTCGCTTTTTTCGTATTGGCCATTGTGGTCCTCAAGCTATTATAGCGATGAAACTGAAGTGTTTCAAGTCTGTGAGATAGATATAACGATTTTACAGCTAGTCTTAATACCTTATTAAAAAAGAACGAACAATTTAATTGTTCGTTCCATTTATTATCTTCTTGGTCTTTTCCCTCTCTTATTTGTTAACCAGTAAATGACACCGCCAATGATTAATAACGGAATACCAAATTTAAAAACAAGATATAAAACGCCTGTAGCTAGGGATAAGAGTATTTTCAGTACTAAGCTGGCTAAGACCAATCCGCCAATAATGATTAGAATATTTAAGAAATTCGAACGGCTTTTCATAATATGTCCCTCCTATTTTTCATATTAAGAATAGCAAAATTTTTCTAGATTTACATCCGCCTCAAGCAGTAATTTTTTTGAAAAACTAATTAAGGAGAAACGATATATGAATATCAATTTAAAAAATATACCTATTCATAAGTTTATTATATCGTTTTAAACTTGACGTTTCACGTGAAACTTACGCTCTAGTCTGACCATCGCCGTAAATAATATATTTTATACTTGTTAAGGCTTCTAATCCCATAGGACCTCTTGCATGTAATTTTTGTGTAGAAATACCGATTTCCGCGCCAAATCCAAAAACGAAACCGTCAGTAAAACGAGTAGAAGCATTAACATAGACTGCTGCTGCGTCCACTTCGTTTAAGAACTTTTGCGCAGTAAAATAATTATCGGTTACGATAGCTTCTGAGTGTTTTGTATTGTATCGATTGATATGGGAAATAGCTTCCTCAGCAGAGTCCACTACCTTTATAGCTAAGATATAATCTAGAAATTCGGTGGACCAGTCTTCTTCTGTTGCTAAAGTTGCAGAAGGAAGGTAATCACTAGCGATTTCATCTGCTCGTAGTTCAATACCAAGTTCTATTAAGCGTTCTTCTATTGCTGGTAAAAAGAAAGCAGCCACTTCTTTATGAATCAACAGCGTTTCACATGCATTACAAACAGAAGGTCGCTGTGCTTTGGCATTGGCTACGATATCTGTAGCCATATTTAGTTGGGCGTCTTTATCAATGTAAATATGATTATTACCTGTACCTGTTTCAATAACGGGTACCTTTGCATTTTCTTTAACATGTTTGATTAAACCTTCTCCGCCTCTAGGAATCAAGACGTCTAGAAAATCAGTTAATTGCATCATTTCATTAGCCGTTTCATGAGTTGTATCATCGATAAATTGAATTGCGTGAGAAGAGAATTGATTTTCTTCTAGTGCTTCTTGTAAGATACTGACTAGTAATTGGTTAGAATAAAAACTTTCTTTGCCACCTCGTAAAATAACGGCGTTACCCGACTTAAAACATAAACTAGCTGCATCAGTTGTTACGTTAGGACGTGATTCATAGATAATGCCAATAACGCCAATAGGCACTTGTTTTTGTCCAATTGTCAAACCTTCTTCGTTTTTCCACATATGCTTAATAGTGCCGACGGGATCGTTTAGTTGAATGACCTGACGTATGCCTTCAGCCATCGCTTCAATTCGTTCTTCTGATAGTTTTAGGCGATCTTTCATTACTTCTTTTATCCCATTTTCGTCTGCTTGTTCAAGATCTTTTTGATTGGCTTGTAAAATTTCTTCTGTGTTATTTTCGATAGCAAAAGCCATCTTTTCTAAAAGTTGATTTTTTTCTTTTGTATCCAAAAGAGCTAATTGCGTAGCTGCTTCTTTTGCTTGTTGTCCTAGTGTTTGTAAATCTGTCAAAATGATTCCCCCTTAAATAAAGTACCAACCTCTGCACCTTTTAAAATATCAAAAATGATCTTAGGTCTTTTGCCGTTTGCTAATACCATACTACCATTTACATCTAAAACGCGTTTGGCTGCTTTAAGTTTACTAGACATACCGCCTGTGCCAAACTGATTGTTACTACCGCCTGCTTGTTTCATTAGCTCGTCATCAATTTTTGTAATTCGACGATGAAGTTTTGCTTGTTTATTTTTCAAAGGGTTATCAGAATAAAAACCGTCAATATCTGAGAGCATAATGAGTAACTCAGCCCGCGTTAATTCACTAACAATAGTTGAAAGCCGGTCGTTATCGCCAAACTTTGTTAAATGATCCAACTCGTCAACTGCTACTGTATCGTTTTCGTTAATAATAGGGATGATTCCCATTCTTAGTAGTTCTTCTAAGGTATTTATTACATTGTTGCGACTTTCGGGATACTCTACAATATCTCTTGTTAAAAGAATTTGCGCTGTTTGTTGGCTGTACACTTGAAAACGTTGGTTATAAATATCCATTAATTCTGCCTGCCCCACAGCTGCTACAGCCTGTTGTTCCGGGATCGAAAAAGGTCGCTGGCTTAACTGCAGTTGGTTTAATCCTACACCAATAGCACCAGAAGAAACCAAAATAACCTCTTTTCCTTGATTCTGCAAATCAGTCAATACAAAAGCTAATTCATCAATACTAGCTAAATTTATATTGCCGTTTGGATAAATTAAAGTTGTTGTTCCCACTTTGATTACGATACGCTTTGGGTCTGTAATTTCCTTGCACATAATTTTCTCCATTTTTCTTTAGTTACTATCTATTGTACTAACAAATAAGCTTTTCGTCATTGATTATACAAAAAATATTAGAGAAAGTTTAGAATCAAAAATAACAAAAAGTTGTTTGCCTGTATAAACAGACAAACAACTTTTTTATGATCTATATTGTTCTGTATCGTCCCAAGTTTGTACGGTTCCAGGGTTGATTGCATTATACCAGTCAAACTCATCATACCAAATCGTATGTTTCTTTTGATCCATTTCTTGGATTTTTTGAACATCTTTATCAGCTAATTCAAAATCAGCAATTTGGCTATTTTCAATAATACGTTTTTGATGAGTAGATTTTGGAATGGTGATTACATCTTGTTGGTAATTCCAACGTAAAATAATTTGAGCAGCGGTTTTATCGTATTTTTCTGCTAATTGATTTATGATTGGATCATTTAATGCTTTACCGCCACCTAATGGAGACCAGGCTTCTAATTGTATGCCAGTCATTCTTGCCATTTCGTGAATTTCTTTTTCTTGGTTTAATGGATTGTATTCCATCTGGTTAACTGCTGGAGTAATGCTAGCATGATCAAGCAAATCTTGTAATCGTTCATTATCAAAATTAGAAATTCCAATAGCTCGGATGTAACCGTCTTTGTACAATTTTTCCAAGGCATGCCAAGTGTCAATATAACGGCCATCCACTGGCCAATGAATCAAATATAAATCAATATAAGTTAATTGTAATTCATGCAATGTATCATAAAAAGCACGTATCGTTGAATCATAGCCAGCGTCTCCGTTAAATACCTTTGTTGTAATAAATAAATCTTTTCGATTGCCGCCGGTTTCTTTTAAGCCTTCACGTATCCCTATGCCAACGCCAGCTTGATTCCCGTATTCTTTAGCAGTATCGATCAAACGGTAACCATTTTTGATTGCTTCGGTAACTGAGTTTTGTGCAGTATGATTGTCTGTTTGCCATACTCCTAAACCAAAATAGGGCATTTTTACCCCGTTATTTAAAGTGGTAGTTTCATTTAAAATGCTTTTTGTCATTTATGTGATACCTGCCTTTCTTTTTTATTTAATTTTATCCTAACGCGTTGACTGAAAACTTGCAAAGATAAGCTTGTTTTATGAAAAACAAATGCATTTTTTATTAATTCTTGAGAAATTTTTAGAAAACAATAAGACATTCAGTTTTTTTGTCGAGATATGGTAAAATAGGCATAGTCTTTATGGAGGTTATTTATGGAAAAAAGAGGATTTGAAGTAGTGACAGATTATAGAAAAAAGGAAATTCATTTACCACAACGAGCGACCCATCATTCTGCAGGATATGACTTTGAAGCTGCAGAAGAAGTGGTGATCCCAAGTATTTGGAAACAGCTTTTAACAAGAAAAATCAACGATAATACAACAACAGAAAAAAATATCAAGCCTGTTTTGGTACCTACAGGTATCAAGGCGTATATGATGGAAGATGAATTTTTACAACTGGCAAATCGGTCCAGTAATCCATTAAAACGTTTTTTACTTGTGGCAAACGGTGTGGGTGTTATTGATAGTGATTATTATAACAACTCAGAAAATGAGGGGCATATTATGTTTCAGTTTTCTAACTTCGGTTTAAAAGACAGGGTAATAAAAAAAGGGGAGCGAATTGGTCAAGGGATTTTCTTGCCGTTTTTAAAGGCGGATCAAGATCAAACAACTCAAGACCGTACAGGTGGGTTAGGTTCGTCTGACTAAGTAAAATAAAAAGAAGGGAAAATATGGCAAAAAAGGTAAAAACACAATTTGAATGTCAAAATTGCGGTTATATTTCACCTAGGTATCTAGGTAAATGTCCTAATTGTGGTAGTTGGAATTCGATGGTAGAAGAAAAACTACAAGATACTACTGACCGCAGAAATCGAACAACACTGACAGGCAGCAAGATGCAGCCGACGCTTTTAAAAGACGTTGTTCCTAAAAAAGAACCACGAGTAAAGACATCTCTAGACGAATTGAACCGTGTCTTAGGTGGAGGTGTGGTTCCAGGATCAATGATCCTATTAGGCGGGGATCCTGGTATTGGTAAATCTACCTTGCTGTTACAAGTATCGCAACAGTTAGCAGCAACCGGTGGAACAGTACTTTATGTCTCTGGAGAAGAAAGTGCAGAACAAATCAAATTACGAGCTCAGCGTTTAGGCGATGCCGAAAATGATTTTTATTTATTTGCTGAAACAAATATGCAAGATATTCGAGAAACAATTGAAAAACTGCAACCCGATTATGTGATCATTGATTCCATTCAAACGATGACACAACCAGATATATCAAGCGTGGCCGGAAGTGTTAGTCAAGTTCGAGAAACTACGGCCGAGTTATTAAAAATCGCTAAATCAAATGAAATTGCCGTCTTTGTGGTTGGCCATGTGACTAAAGAAGGTTCTATCGCTGGGCCTCGTATGCTAGAGCATATGGTTGATACAGTATTGTATTTTGAAGGAGATAAGTACCAAAGTTTTCGTATTTTACGGGCAGTAAAAAATCGTTTTGGTTCGACCAATGAGATCGGCATTTTTGAAATGTATGAACAGGGCCTCAAAGAAGTAAGTAATCCTTCGCAGGTTTTTTTAGAAGAACGATTAGAAGGAACTAGCGGATCTGCCATTGTGGTTGCGATGGAAGGAACGCGTCCTATTCTAGTGGAGATACAAGCTCTAGTTACACCAACGATGTTTGGAAATGCTAAACGAACGGCTACTGGCTTGGATTTTAATCGAGTTTCCTTGATTATGGCTGTATTAGAAAAACGAGCAGGCCTACTTTTACAAAATCAGGATGCTTACTTAAAAGCAGCTGGTGGTGTAAAATTAAATGAACCAGCGATCGATCTAGCTATAGCTATTAGTATCGCTTCAAGTTATAAAGAAAAAGGCACAAAACCTACTGAATGTTTCATTGGGGAAATCGGTCTTACAGGGGAAATTCGTCGCGTAAGTGCCATTGAGCAGCGCGTAAAAGAAGTTCAAAAATTAGGTTTTGAGAAAGTGTATATACCAAAGAATAATTTAAGCGGCTGGAAAGCGCCAGCTGACATCGAGGTTGTTGGTATAGCAACACTTGATGAAGCATTAAAACGTATATTTAGGTAAAAATAGACAAACGGAGAGATGTATATGCAAAAACGAGTAATTACTGTTTTAATGGTTTTTGCTGGCGCAAGTTTGGGGATTTCTTCCTTACCCCTAGCTTGGGAAACAATTGGACAACAGCAAAATGAATGGTTGAATAATAATATTACCAATAGTTTGATCGGGGCACTTATTTTTTATTTATTTTCATTATTGGTAGTTAATTTGATTTCAACAGGAATTAAAAAGGTCGAAAAATGGTTGAGTGGATTTAGTTTAACTTATCTTTTATTTGGTGTCATGGGGACAATTTTGGGATTGATTATTGGTGTGATCGTCTCAATCCCCTTTTATAGCTGGGAAGTGCCTTTTGTTAATAGCATCGTCCCTTTTGTGCTGATGATTTTATTTGGTTATTTTGGCTTTCAAATCAGTGTGACCAGAATCGACGAATGGAAAAAACTTTTTGCGCCTAGGGGAAAGAAAACTGAACAACAAACACAACAGTTACTTGATCGCAAGATAGAAGATAACTTTCATAAATATAAAATATTAGATACTAGTGTCATTATCGATGGGCGTATCTATGATATCGCGCAAACGGGCTTTATTGAAGGCGTACTTTTAATCCCTAACTTTGTATTGGATGAACTGCAATATATTGCTGATTCTGGAGATAGTTTGAAACGGGTGCGGGGACGACGAGGCTTAGATATTCTCAATTCTTTGCAAAAAGAAGATGAAATTTCTGTCGAAATGTATGATGGTGATTTTGAAGATATTTCAGAAGTGGATAGTAAGTTATTAAAATTGGCTAAATTGTTAGATGGTATCGTGGTAACCAATGATTATAATTTAAATAAGGTTGCTGAATTTCAAAATGTCCCTATACTAAATATAAATCAGCTAGCAAATGCGGTTAAGCCGGTTGTTATTCCTGGAGAGTCTATGGAAGTAATGATTATAAAAGCTGGTACTGAGCGTCAGCAGGGCGTGGCTTATTTAGATGACGGTACAATGGTAGTGGTAGAAGAAGGTCAACACTATATGAACGAACGATTAAGTGTGATTGTAACGAGTGCGCTACAAACGGCTGCTGGACGTATGATTTTTGCAAAACCAGCTCATGCAGGAAGAGGAATCGATAATCAGGTACAAGATGATAAAACCAATAACAAGTAAGTAAAGGCGGGCTAGATAGACATCAGGCTTTACTAATCCGTCATTTAAATGTACAATTTTAGCTGAATAGTTATATTTATATTGAGTAATAAGCGACTAAGATTTAAATAGAAGAGGAAGATGAAAATGACAAAAGTACGTGTAAGATATGCACCGAGTCCAACAGGCCATTTACATATAGGAAATGCTCGGACTGCTTTATTTAACTATTTATATGCACGTCATATGGATGGCGAATTTATTATTCGGATTGAAGATACAGACCAAAAGCGTAATATTGAAGATGGTGAACAAAGCCAATTAGATAACCTTGCTTGGTTAGGCGTTGACTGGGATGAATCCCCGGAAAAACCAGGTGATTATGGTCCTTACCGTCAATCAGAACGTCAAGATATCTATTTACCGTTGATTGAACAATTATTGGCTAGCAATCGAGCATATAAGTGTTATTGCACGCAAGAAGAATTAGATGCTGATAGAGACGCGCAAAAAGCTCGCGGAGAAATCCCTCATTATAGCGGCAGATGTGCTCATCTAACAGCAGAAGAGCAAGCTGAAAAAGAAGCACAAGGTATCGTGCCTGTTGTTCGTTTCCGCGTACCTAAAAACACTGAATATCGTTTTGACGATATGGTTAAAGGCGAAATTGTTTTTGAATCAGATAATGTCGGCGGCGATTTTATTATTCAAAAAACAGATGGCGTACCTACTTATAATTTTGCTGTGACAGTAGATGATCATATGATGGGAATCACCCATGTTTTACGTGGAGATGATCATATCGCCAATACGCCAAAACAAATGATGGTTTATGAAGCTTTTGGTTGGACACCCCCTAAATTTGGTCACATGACTTTAATCATTAATGCAGATACGGGTAAAAAATTAAGTAAACGGGACGAATCGATTTTACAGTTTATTGAACAATATCGCCAGTTAGGTTATTTACCTGAAGCAATGTTGAATTTTATTGCTTTACTTGGTTGGTCACCTAAGGGCGAAGAAGAAATTTTTTCAAAACAAGAAATTATTGATATGTTTGAATCAAGTCGTTTGAGTAAGTCCCCTGCTTCATTTGATGCGAAAAAATTAGAATGGATCGGAAATCACTATATTAAACAGTTGGACGTAGATACCTTAACTGATTTGTGTTTACCTTATTTACAAGCAGATGGACGGGTAGAAAAAGACCCTAGCCCTGAACGCTTAGAATGGGTGAAAAAATTGGTTGCTTTGTATCAACCACAAATGAGTTATGCTGCGCAAATTGTCGATTTAACTTATCTATTCTTTGGTGAACATCCGGTTTTAGATGATAAAGCTAAAGAAGTATTAGCAGGTGAAAGTGTGCCAGCTGTTCTTAGCGCATTTAAGGCACAATTAGAACAACTAGAAATAGTAGATGCTTCTACTGTTAAAAAAGCAATTAAAGAAGTTCAAAAAGAAACGGGATCAAAAGGAAAGAATTTATACATGCCAATTCGAATTGCAGTTTCTGGGGCGATGCATGGTCCGGAATTACCAGACACTGTTGAACTATTAGGTAAGCAAACGGCATTGGCTCATTTAAATGAAGTATTGTAAACACAATGAACAGACGAAGTACCAACATTTTTTTCACAGAGAGACGGCTTTTTGCTGCAAGGCGGTCAAAAAAGGTTGAGAAATGCACCTGTAAGTGGCTTTGGCAAAACCAAAGACGAGTAAAGCTTGTTACGCTTTTAATGAGATAATAAGTAAAGAAAGTGGAACCACGCTTGCAAGCGTCTTTCGAATAGGTTATATAGCCTACTTGAAAGACGCTTATTTTTAACAACTTAAGTAGAAAGGAGCTTTTAGATGATAAAAATATTCAATACTTTGACAAGAAAAAAAGAAGAATTTCAGCCAATAACCGCTGGAAAAGTTAAAATGTATGTTTGTGGTCCAACTGTCTATAATTATATTCATATAGGCAATGGCAGGAGTACAGTTTCTTTTGATACTATTCGTCGTTACTTGGAATATCGCGGTTATGAAGTTAACTATGTATCAAATTTTACGGATGTTGATGATAAAATTATTAGAGCTGCTAAAGAGTTAAAAATAAGTACACCTGAAGTTGCCGAACGTTTTATCAAAGCTTTTGAACAAGATACGACAAAATTAAATGTAAAACCAGCAAATCACCATCCACGAGTAGTTGATTATATGCAAGCAATTATTGATTTTATTCAAGTTTTATTGGATAAAGAATACGCTTATGTTGTTGATGGAGATGTTTATTATCGTACACGTAAGTTTTCTGAATATGGTCGCTTAAGTGATCAATCAATCGATGAATTAGAAGTTGGTGCCAGTAAGCGGACTGGTGTAGAACAGCAATTAAAAGAAGATCCTTTAGATTTTGCTTTATGGAAAAACGCAAAAGAAGGAGAGATTTCCTGGCAAGCTCCTTGGGGAAAAGGTCGCCCTGGCTGGCATATTGAATGTTCTGTTATGGCAACACAACTTTTAGGTGATACAATTGATATTCACGGTGGTGGACAGGATTTAGAGTTCCCGCATCATGAAAATGAAATTGCGCAAAGTGAAGCCAAAACCGGTAAAACATTTGCTAATTATTGGATGCATAATGGATATGTGACAATTGGTGAAGATGACGAGAAAATGAGCAAGTCCCTAGGAAATTTTGTAACCGTACATGATATTTTGGATAAAATGGATCCGCAAGTAGTCCGTTTTTTCCTATCTACTACGCAATACCGTCGGCCTATTCGCTATAGTAAAAAAACACTGACAGAAGCAAATAATAATTTACAACGCTTAAAAAATACTTACGAGAACGCTGTTTTTCGCTTAAATGATGCCATAAGTGGTTTAGAGGATGATAATAACAAAAAGGCTGAATTCAAGCAGTTAATTGATCAGTTTGTTATAGAAATGGATGACGACTTTAATGCAGCAAATGGCATTACAGTTGTTTATGAAATGGCTAAGTGGATGAATCGTTATATTGAACAAGACACTGTTTCTTATGAAGTGTTAAAATATGCTTTAGATCATTTTATAGAGATTCTTACTATTTTCGGCGTGGAATTTGAAGAAAAGTTAGCTGATAAACAAGTGGAACAATTGATTTTAGAACGTAATGAGGCTCGCAAAAATAAGGAATTTATACGTAGCGACGAAATCCGAGATCAGTTGAAAGAACAAGGAATTGTTTTGGAAGATACGCCACAGGGAACAAGGTGGAGAAGAAAAACATGACAGATTATCAACAATTAAACGGTCTGGCACTAGCTTACGTTGGAGATGCTATTTACGAAGTTTATATCCGTGATCATTTGATAGCTATAGGAAATACTCGCCCTAACCAACTTCATCGCTTAGCAACTTCTTATGTATCAGCTAAGGCACAAGCTTTTTTGATTCAAGAGATGTTAGACGAGCAGATTTTAAAAACAGATGAGGATACTTATTATCGACGAGGACGAAATAGTAAGAGTCATACAAGCGCTAAAAATACAGATGTTAAGACTTATCGTATGTCGACTGGTTTTGAAAGCCTAATGGGATATTTGCATTTATCAAAGCAAACGCAGCGTTTGGAAGAACTGATTAGCTGGTGTATAAAAAAAATAGAAGAAACATAGTTTAATAATAAAAAAAACAAAGTAAATATTGATGTTCTCGCTTTTTTAAGAAATTAATGAGGATTTAAAGCTAACGAGTTGATATGGAGGTTAAAAATGAAGAAAACAAAAAACAAAGCGAAAAATAAAAAAGTTACACGTGAAACAAAAGATCAGCCTGAGACTAATGAAACCGATTTTGTTTTCGGTCACCATGCAGCTCAAGAAGCTTTGAAAAAGGCAAGAGGTAATAAGTTATTCCTGTTAAAAGAAGCAGGAGGAACTAAAATTGAAGAATTAAAAGAACTCGCAAAAGAACATTCTGTCCCTGTAAAATGGGTGCCTAAACAAAAATTAGATCAAATGAGTGAAGGCGGCGTTCATCAAGGTGTTGTACTGGCAATTACACCTTATCAATATCTAACTTTGAACGAGCTGATTGAGCAGAGTAAATCGCAACCGTTTTTTGTTCTTTTAGATCATATTGAAGATCCGCACAATTTCGGTTCGATTTTAAGAACAGCAGATGCTTCAGGTGTAGATGGTATCATTATTCCTAAGCATCGAGCTTGTGGGATTACACCTACTGTTGTTAAAACATCGACGGGAGCAGTTGAATATGTGCCTGTAGCTCGTGTGACGAATTTGACACAAGCAGTTACGGAATTAAAAGAAAAAGGTTTTTGGATTTTTGGTACAGATATGAACGGGACTTCTTATCACGAATGGAACGCTACAGGAGCTGTCGGCTTAATTATTGGTAATGAAGGACATGGTATGAATACTGCATTGAAAAAACAAGTGGACGAAACGCTGACGATTCCTATCACAGGTCATGTGCAAAGTTTGAACGCTTCTGTGGCCAGCGGTATACTAATGTATGAAGCTTTCGTGAAGCGAAATGAGTGAGAAAGCATGAAAAAACCATTATTAATTGTTGACGGTTATAATATGATTGGCGCTTGGCCTGAACTTGTACAGTTAAAAAATAAAGATTTAATGGAAGATGCGCGGGAAAAACTATTACAGTCATTATCCAATTATGCTAAATATGAAAAATTAGCTGTTATTGTTGTCTTTGATGCTCAATTTGTTCCTGGGATTACCAAAAATTATGCGAAATATCAGCTGGAAGTTGTTTTTACTGAAGAAGGAGAGACAGCTGATAGTTATATTGAAAGGGTTGCTGGTAAGCTCAATGATATTATGACGCAAGTTTCAGTAGCTACCAGCGATTTAGCAGAACAATGGGTGATTTTTTCACAAGGAGCCTTAAGAGTCTCAGCTAGGGAATTATATAAAACAGTCAAAAAAACTGAAGAAGCAATCAAACGTCATCAAGAATCCATAAAATATACGGATTATAGACGGAATTCGCCTTGGGATGAGGAACAGTTAAAAGAATTAGAGGCAAAATTAAGAGAATTAAGTTGAATACTTTGTAAAAAGTTGCGTAAATAAATGAGAGACGATAACTTTTTTCGATGATACGCTCTTTTCATTGATAATAATGAAAGGAGCTTTTTTTGATGGGAAAAAATTTAATTGTACAAGCAAGACAAGGAGATGGAGAAGCCTTATTAGAACTATATTATCGTTATCAACCTATAGTTCATTCGGTAAGAGCAAAATTTTTTCTACATGATTTTGATGAACAAGATTGGTTCCAAGAAGGGTTGATCACATTTAATCACTGTTTACATGCATACAAAGGTGATACAGAAATAACCTTAGGTGGTTTTTTTAAACGTTCCTTTGAAAATGAGATCGTTAGTTTAGTACGAAAAAAATGTGCATATAAAAGAAAAAACGCAGAAGGTAATGTTTCATTTGATCAAAAGGTTTTTCAAAAAGGAGGAATAAAACCCATTGAATATCGTTCATATACGGATGATCCTTTAGAGCAACTACTTGTACAAGAAACTTTAGAAGAAAATACTTCCTTATTAACGAATTTAGAAAGAAGAGCTTTTTGCGGTTTCTTTTACGGAGACGCACCAACGCCATCGGAACAAAAAAATGCTGCATTGCGTAATGCTTATGATCGCTCAAGAAGAAAAATCACGCAAAAATTAGTTTTATACAAGAAGTGAATTTCTACTGAAAAGCTATTGTCAAATTTTTAGTTTTTATGGTATACTTTAAGTTTTGGTCAGTTTATGGTATAATAGACGTTGAGGTGAATGTAATGCCAACGACTCTAGCAACGATCAAAAAAGCCCTGGAAGAGCACATTGGCAGTAAAATTATGTTGGTGGCTCAGACAGGAAGAAAGCGTCAGACTCAACGTCGGGGCGTTTTGGCAGAAACATATCCAGCTGTTTTTGTCGTAGATTTAGATCCAGAAGAAAATTCATTTGAAAGAGTTTCTTACAGCTATTCAGATGTCTTAACAAAAGCAGTAGAAATTGAGTTTCTTGATGCAGTTTAATGAAGAAACATAAGCATTTTAATTAAAAATAAATTTTTTATAGGAAAAAGTAGTTATTAACTACTTTTTCCTATTTTTTTACTCTTTTATTGTTTCAGAATCTGAGTTTTCAGCGTCTGTTTCACTATTGTCTTCGTCTGTTTCAATAGGCAGGCCTTGCTCTTGACGTAGCAGATCACGAATTTCAGCTAAGTAATCTTCTGCAGCTGGAGCTTCTTCTTCTTGTTGTGTAAGTTTAGCTTTATTAGCAGTTTTGACAATTATAAATAAAATAAAACCGGTAAGAATAAAAATAATCACTGCGCTAACGATCTCACCAAATTGAAATGTTACACCAGGTACTGGAGACCAATCAAGAACGGATAGGGAACTTTCAAGATCTCTTGTGCCTGTAATGGCAGCTACAAACCAGCCAATCAATGGTGTAATCAAACCTTCAACAACTTGAGTGACAATAGCAGTAAAAGCACTACCAATAACGACGCCCACAGCTAGATCTAATACATCACCAGCTAAAATAAACTCTTTAAATTCTGAAAAAATTCTTTTCACATTTACACCTCCAATTTTGCTTTATTTTAGTATAACGAAACGAAATATTTTTTTGAAATAAATTGTTTTTAAAAAGTTAACATTAAATGACTCTTTATCCATTAAATTGAATTTTTCTTTTCTCAAGCTGGTGTATGTTATAATTATTTTTAAATAAAACATAGATTATCTATGATTTAGACTAAGGAGTATTAAAAATGGCCATTTCGTTACAGCCAGGTGTGAAATTAACAGTCATTCCAACAGAAAAGTTTAAAACTGTTCGTTTATTTGTACGTTTTTCTACTAAGCATCAAAAAATGGACGCTAGTAAGCGGGCATTACTAACGAACTTGTTGGAAACCAATAGTTTTAACTATCCTACGCAGACAAAATTAAGTGAAAAACTTGCTGATTTGTATGGTGCCAGTTTTGGGTTAAATGTCAGCAAAAAAGGAAATATCCATCAAGTGAATTTAGTGATGAATTTGGTGAATGGTAAATATATTAATGAACAAGATATTTTTGAAGAAGGTGTAAAATTTATTCAAGAAATTTTGTTTCATCCAAATATTAAAGAAGGTGCCTTTGATCAAGAGACTTTTCAGCGTGAAAAAGAAAATATGATGGATTATTTAGAAAGTATAAAAGAAGATAAACAAACGCTAGCTGCTTTACGTTTACAGGAGTTGTATTTTGCTGAAGATATTGATCAAAAAACACCCAGCTTTGGCACAAAAGAAGATCTAAGTTCTTTAAGTGCTTATGATTTAGCGCAAACTTATTATGAAATGATGACCCAAGATCAAATTGATATTTTTGTTGTAGGAGATATTGAAGAAGAAAAGGTAAAAAAAGCAATTCAATCGCTAGCTTTTAGTCCTAGATCGCCCCTTCAAACAGAAATATTTTATAAACAGGAGATAAAAGCAGAAGTACAATCAGAAATACTATACGAACCTGTAGTTCAAGCAAAATTAAATTTAGCTTATCAGACATCTATTTACTATAATGATCAGAGACGTTTCTCTTTATTAGTGTTTAATGGTTTGTTTGGTGGATTTCCGCATTCAAAATTATTTATCAATGTACGAGAAAAAGCTAGTTTAGCTTATTATGCTTCTAGTATGTTTGATTCATTTCGTGGCATCGTCACGGTACAAACAGGTATTGATAGTAAAGACCGTAGTCGTGTTCTTTCATTAATCGAGGAACAATTAGAAAGTATGAAATCAGGTGATTTTACTGAAAGTGAGTTGCAACAGACAAAAGTTATGCTCAAAAATCAATTTTTACTTTCTTTAGACAGTTCTCGTGACTTAATAGAAATTGCTTATTTAAAACAGTGGTTTTCTGAATTAGTACAAGACGAAAAAGAATTTGAACAGAAGATTATGGCAGTAAGCAAAGAAGATGTGAAAAAAGTTGCAGCAGATCTTCAATTGCAAGCTATTTTTACAATAGATAAGGAGGTAGCTCATGAATAAAAAAGTTTATTCTGCTCTTAATGAAGAATTATATACAGAAGTTCTTGATAATGGATTGACTGTATTTATTTTACCTAAAAGAGAATTTCACAAAACTTACGGGCTATTTAGTACAAATTATGGTTCTATTGATAACGAATTTGCTTACCAAGGGGAAAAGCGCAAGAAAGTACCTGATGGTATTGCACATTTTTTAGAGCATAAAATGTTTGAAAAAAAAGAAGGCGACGTTTTTCAAGAATTTGGACGCTTAGGCGCCTCTGCTAATGCATTTACTAGTTTCACTAAGACAAGTTACTTATTTTCTGCTACCGATCATATTAAAGATAACTTATTGACTCTACTTGACTTTGTTCAAGCGCCTTATTTTACACCAGAGACAGTTGAAAAAGAAAAAGGGATCATCGCACAAGAAATCCAAATGTATCAAGATAATCCAGATTGGCAGTTATTTTTTGGTCTTTTACAAAACCTTTATCCTAAGCATCCATTGCATATCGACATTGCAGGCACAGTTAATAGTATAGACAAGATTACTGCTGCTGATCTTTATGAATGTTATCAAACTTTTTACCATCCAAGTAATATGATCCTTTTTGTTGTAGGTGATATTGACCCTCGAGAAACAATGTCTTGGGTTAAGAATAATCAAGCTGGGAAAAATTTTTCTGATATTCGTGAAATTTATCGATATTTCCCCCAGGAGACGCCATCTGATATTAATGGCTATTCTTCTAAGGCAATGCCAGTTAGCCGGCCTAAAGCCACTCTTGGCGTAAGAGGGTTTCAAGAAAATCTACCCAAAGGAGATAAAGCGCAATTACGCTTTAAAACAGCAATGAATTTGTTGTTACAATTACTTTTAGGAAATACAAGTAAAAACTATTTACGTTTGTATCAAGAAGGTATTATTGATGATAGCTTTGGTTTTGACTTTTCTTTAGAACGCAGTTTTCATATGGCGGATTTTTCCAGTGATACAGGGCGACCTGAAGAGTTTTTGCAAGAAATTGAAGCTATTCTTTTAAATTTTGCTAACGAAGAAGAAGTTAATGAGGAAAATTTAGAGCGACTTAAAAAGAAAATGTTAGGGAAGTACTTCCAATCACTTAATTCTTTAGAGTTTATTGCAAATCAATTTACACAAGATCTTTTTGGGACATTGACTTTATTTGATTTACCAGAGATCATTCGTTCGATCCAACTGCAGGATTGCCTTGATGCAGGGGATTGTTTACTACAAAAAGAAGCTATGGCGAGATTTTGTTTAAAACCAGAAAAAGAAGTTTAAAATTTATTTGAAGGTAGAGCAATTATTATCTTTGCCGGACTTTTTTATGGTATTCTAAAAGTAGAATGATAAAAAAAGACTGGAGTAGATGTAAGCGTGGGCAATGAAATCATAATTGGTGAAAGATTGCGGCAAGCCCGTTTGGATAAAAACATCAGTATCGATGAGCTGCAACAAAAAACAAAAATTCAGAAACGCTATCTTGAAGCGATCGAAAAAGGCGATTTTGAAGCATTACCGGGTACTTATTATGTACGTTCATTTATTCGGCAGTATGCACAAGTTGTCGACGAAGATGGTGATTTTTTAGTCGACATTTATGATGAAAAAGCTAGTTTCGAGCCAGAGGGAAAACGGGCGGAACCTGAAACTGTACAAGGTTCTAGAAAAGCGTTGCATGAGGGGAAAGCTCGTGATAAAAAAACGCGAGATTACTTACCGGTGGCCTTATTAGGCATTATTGCATTTATGATTGTAGGTGTAATCGCTTATGTGGCTTGGCAAGATCGTAATTCTGATCCTGTGATCGGACAAACTGCTTCTTCCATGGAAGTAGATGGCTCTGTTACAACCGAACAAGATTCCTCTACAAATCAAGAAAGTACAGAGTCAAGTCAGACTGAAACTAGCTCTTCTGAAGAAGATGAGATGGAAATCTCAATGGAAGATTCAACTCAGTCACAAGCAACAATTCGAGTAACTGAAGCAAAAGAACCTTTAGAACTAGAGTTTACGGCTAAAAATGATCGCGCTTGGGTTGGCGTTTCTGTTAATGGCGATTATTCTTTACAAGAAACATTGGAGCCAGGACAAAACGAGAGTACGACGATACCAGAGGGAACAGAAAGCTTTGTGGTAACCTTAGGTGCTAGTGCGAATATTGATCTTAAAGCAAACGATAAAGAAGTAGATTTTGATGATCCTGATTACGAAGCGTTGCAGAAAAATTTGAATTTTGAGGTAACGTATCAAGATTAAATAATAAAGGAAAGGAATGTATCGCTGATTTTATCAGAGATACGAGGGATATAAAGTGAATTTACCAAATAAACTTACTGTTATTAGAATGTTAATGATCCCCATTTTTATGGTGGTGGTTCTTGCGCCATTAGATTGGGGTGTATTATCTGTAGGTAATACTCAACTAGCTGTAACCAATTTAGTGGGAGCAGTGATCTTTGCTGTAGCAAGTTTTACTGACTGGCTTGATGGAGAAATCGCGCGTAAACAAGGGCTAGTGACAAATTTTGGAAAATTTGCCGATCCATTAGCCGATAAAATGTTGGTTATGACAGCATTTGTTTTATTAGTTGAACTAGGCAAGGCCCCCGGCTGGGTTGTCGTTATTATTGTATGTCGTGAATTGGCGATCACCGGTTTACGCTTGCTGATTGTTGAACAAAATGGCAGTGTAATGGCCGCAGCATGGCCAGGAAAGATTAAAACAGCTACGCAAATGTTTGCTATTATCTTTTTATATATTAATAATATACCGTTTAATCTTATCTCTTTACCATTAGGAGAAATCCTGTTATATGTTTGTCTTTTCTTCACGCTATATTCAGGAGTGGATTACTTTGTTAAAAATGCCGGCGTATTTAAAGGTTCGTTGTAAGTTATGAATAAAAAGTATAAACGAATGGGCAAACGTTGTGGAGATGTTTGACCATTCGATTTTTTCTTTAAACTAAAAATTTAACTATTTTAAAATGAAAACCAGACTTTTTGCGTACTTAATAGTAGGAGCGAGAAAAATGAAAGCAGAAATCATAGCAGTAGGAACAGAAATTTTGTTAGGACAAATTGATAATACGAATACAACTTTTTTAGCGGGAGAATTAGCTGGATTAGGAATTGAAGTTTATTATCAAAGTGTTGTAGGAGACAATCCTCAACGCTTGGAAGAAGCATTGGAGTTAGCGGACCAAAGAAGTGATTTAACCGTTTTGTGTGGTGGGTTAGGCCCTACAGACGATGACCTAACAAAACAAGTTACAGCAAAACATGTGGGGCAAGAATTAGTGACAGATGAAGGGGGTTATCAAAACTTATTAGCTTTTTTTGAAAAACGAGAACGACCAATGACAGAAAATAATCGTTTACAAGCTCTAGTTTTCAAAGATGGAGAATCATTACAAAATAGTAATGGTTTGGCTGTAGGGATTTTTTATCAAATGCCAACAGGTAAATCTTATTTACTATTACCAGGGCCACCTAATGAATTAAAACCTATGTTTTTTAACGAAGTTATTCCTTTATTACAAAAACATTTTCAAACAGATGAACAGTTAATTTCGCGCGTGTTGCGTTTTTATGGTATCGGAGAATCAGAACTCGTTACTAAATTAGCAGATCTAATCAAACATCAAAGCAATCCAACGATTGCATCATATGCTAAACCTAATGAAGTTACTTTGCGTTTGACTGTTAGTACCACAGATAAAAATGAGGGAAAACAAAAACTGGATCAAATGGAAGAAGTAATATTAGATCGGGTTGGTGACTACTTTTATGGTTACGGAGAAAATAATTCTTTAGTAGAAGTTGTTGTTGAACTATTAAAGAAACAGAAAAAAACCGTAAGTGCAGCTGAAAGTTTGACTGCAGGTAGTTTTCAAGCAATGTTAGGTAGTGTTTCTGGTGTGTCCGAAGTTTACCCTGGTGGTTTTGTTACTTACTCAGAAACTACCAAAGAACAATTACTCCAACTTGATTCGAAAATGTTAGAAAAATATGGAACTGTTAGTAAAGAATGTGCAGAAGCGATGGCAATACAAGCAAAAAAACTAGCCCATAGTGACTTTGCACTTTCTTTTACCGGAGTAGCCGGACCGGATTCACTAGAAGATCAAAAAGCAGGGACGGTTTGGATAGGTTTAGCAACTGAAGAAGGCGTGGAAAGTTATTTATACCACTTTACTCGTAATCGGAACGATATTCGTTATAGCGCAGTCATGACTGGTTTAGATTTATTAAGGAGAAAATTAATAAAATAAATACGAATATTTGTTCGCTTTTTTCTTGCTTTTTTTTGAAAAAAACGCTATGATAGGTATACAATTAAATGAGTACACAAGTAGTTTTTATCATATAAGGAGGTTTATCTTAATTGGCAGATGACCGCAAAGCAGCACTAGATACTGCATTAAAAAAGATTGAGAAAAATTTTGGCAAGGGCGCTATTATGAAACTAGGGGAAAAGGCTGATCAACAGATTTCAACTATCCCTAGTGGCTCACTTGCATTAGATGTCGCATTAGGAGTTGGTGGTTACCCACGAGGCCGTATCGTAGAAGTATATGGTCCTGAAAGTTCAGGTAAAACGACCGTTGCTCTTCACGCTGTAGCAGAAGTTCAAAAGCAAGGGGGAACAGCTGCTTTTATTGACGCAGAAAACGCCTTGGACCCACAATATGCAGAACACTTAGGTGTTAATATTGATGAATTATTACTATCTCAGCCTGACACAGGCGAACAAGGATTAGAAATCGCTGATGCCTTAGTTTCAAGTGGCGCTGTTGATATTGTGGTAGTCGATTCAGTCGCAGCCTTGGTTCCAAGAGCAGAAATCGATGGCGAAATGGGGGATACTCACGTTGGTTTACAAGCACGTTTGATGTCTCAAGCATTGCGTAAGCTATCTGGTTCGATCAATAAAACTAAAACGATTGCTCTATTTATTAACCAAATCCGAGAAAAAGTTGGGGTTATGTTTGGTAGCCCGGAAACTACGCCAGGTGGGCGCGCATTAAAATTTTATTCTACGGTACGTTTAGAAGTTCGACGAGCTGAACAATTAAAATCTGGTACAGATATTATTGGTAACCGTACCAAGCTTAAAGTTGTGAAAAATAAAGTTGCTCCTCCATTTAAGATAGCTCAAGTAGATATTATGTATGGAGAAGGAATTTCACAAGTAGGTGAATTATTGGATATGGCCGTAGAAAAAGATCTTATTGACAAGAGTGGCGCATGGTATTCTTATAAAGAAGATCGGATTGGCCAAGGACGTGAAAATGTGAAAAAATATATGAAAGAACGTCCGGAAATGGTCGCTGAAATATCAGCGCTTGTTCGTAAAGCTTACGGTATTGATGATTCTGAATCAGCAGAAGAAGAAGGACAAGAAGAACTTCCTTTAGAGGAAAAGTCATAAGAATAAATATTTTTACGCTTTTTACGGGAATTATTTTCCGTAAAAAGCGTTTTTGTTTTGTTGAATAACAATGTGAAAAAGCGATTAATTAATAACTCTCACTTTTTAAGTTGACACTCCTTAGTACAAACATTAAAATTAAACTGTGTGTATTACACACATATGCAAGTAGGCATATTGGTAATTTATTTGTAAGTATGTTTATCAAAAAACTACAAAAGATGAAAATATAAAGATAGTCTGGAGGTGATTTACCAATGGGATTGAACATTCTCCTCGCTATCATCGGTTTAATTGTCGGGCTTTTATGCGGAGTTTTTTATACAAAATATCGTCATCAAAAAGAGATAGACGTTGCCAGTCAAAGTGCTGATAGCATTTTGTCTAGTGCAAAAAAAGAAGCAGAAACTCTGAAAAAAGAAGCGTTGTTAGAAGCTAAGGAAGAAAATCAGAAATACCGGTCAGAAATTGAAAGTGAGTTGAAAGAAAATAAAAGTGAATTAAAATCGCAAGAAAATCGCTTACTGCAAAGAGAACAATTACTTGATCGAAAAGATGATTCTTTGGAGAAACGTGAACAATCATTGACGGATAAGGAAAATAACGTTAGTGAAAAACAACAATTAATTGACGAGCGAGAAAATGAGATCGAAGAACTTATTCAAAAACAACAAGATGAGTTAGAAAGAGTCGCTGCACTGTCAAAAGATGATGCAAAAGATATGATCATGAAATCAACAGAAGAAGAATTGGATCATGAATTAACTGTAATGGTTAAAGAATCAGAACAGCAAGCCAAAGACGAAGCTAATCGTAAGGCAAAAGATATCTTATCTTTAGCTATTCAAAGTTGTGCTGCCGACCAAGTTTCTGAAACGACAGTTTCTGTTGTTAATTTACCAAATGATGAAATGAAAGGGCGTATTATTGGTCGTGAAGGTCGTAATATCCGAACCCTTGAAACGTTGACAGGAATTGATCTAATTATTGATGATACACCAGAAGCGGTCGTATTATCTGGTTTTGACCCAATTCGCCGAGAAACGGCGCGTATGGCCTTGGAAAAATTGATTCAGGATGGACGTATCCATCCAGCACGTATTGAAGAGATGGTTGAAAAGGCTCGCAAAGAAATGGATGCTCGTATTCGTGATTATGGTGAACAAACCGTTTTTGATCTTGGAATACATAGCTTACATCCAGATCTAATTAAAATTTTAGGACGGATGCACTTTAGAACGAGTTATGGTCAAAATGCTTTGAATCATTCTATTGAAGTGGCAAAATTAACTGGAGTATTAGCTGCTGAATTGGATGAAGATGTTCAGTTAGCTAAACGTGCAGGTCTTTTGCATGATATAGGAAAAGCATTAGATCGTGAAGTTGAAGGATCTCACGTACAAATAGGAGCTGAATTAGCTGCTAAGTATAAGGAGGACCCTGTTGTTATTAATGCAATAGCTTCTCACCATGGAGATACAGAAGCAACTTCTGTTATTTCTGTTTTAGTGGCTGCTGCAGACGCGATTTCTGCGGCTAGACCAGGCGCAAGAAGTGAATCCCTAGAAAATTATATTCGTCGTTTGGAAAACTTAGAAAATATTTCTAATAGTTTTGAAGGAGTTTCTTATAGTTTTGCTGTGCAAGCAGGACGTGAAGTACGTGTAATGGTTAAACCTGAAGAAATAACCGATATGGATGCAATTCGTTTGGTTCGTGATATACGTAAAAGAATTGAAGACGAGCTAAATTACCCAGGTAATATTAAAGTTACTGTAATAAGAGAAACTCGAGCGACTGAATATGCGAAATAATAAATATAAAAAAAACAAAGGAACGATCTTTTAAATAGACCGTTCCTTTGTTTTTTTATATTTTTCTTCTTCTAGCAAAATCTACAAAACGAAACTTATCCAAGCGATGGATAGATTCTGTGTATTCAAAACAACGTGTATCTTCTAGATAAACTAAACTTCTAACGGTAACTACATGACGATCTTCCGGATGTAAGTCCATTAAATCGCGGAGTTCTTTATTTACCGGGTCAGCGGTTATTTCCTTTTGCGCATAAGCAATGTCTAATCCTAATTCATTTTCAAAGTAATCATAGATGGAATCTTGTGCTTTATCTTTAGGTAGTTGTGGAATAACATCGCTAAGAAGATAGTCCTTATCTAAGATCACTACTTCCCCATTTATTTTACGTTGACGGACTAATTTCCACACTTCTTTGGCTATTGGCCAGCTAGTGATTTCATGCAATTTTATAGATACGGCAATTTTTCTTAATTCCACCACTGTTGTCTGACTAGAAATATGCTGATTCGATTGTAATTCTTTAAAACTCGTTAAACCAGAGATCGGAAAATCCAGGCGATGGATATCTAAAACAATAGAACCTTTTCCTTGTTTTTTCTGAATATAGCCAGCATTTCGTAATAGATTTAACGCTTTACGTACAGTTTCTCTGGAAACATCATATAATTTAATCAGCTGGTTTTCACTTGGAAGCAGAGAGTGGGGCGGGTATTCTTCAGATAATATCTTTTGCTCCAAATCTAGAAATATCTCTTTAAACTTGTTCATTCGAAACATTGCCTCCCTTTTTGTTTATTATAGGTGTAGAAAAAAGGAAAAGCAATTTGTTATTTTTCTAATAGTTCGTCAACTGTAAGCTCGCTTAGTTGTTTTACACGAAGATCTGCTTGGTATAAAGGCTCTGTTGTTTCGACACCTACAGCAAACATACCGCAAGCTTTAATGCCCTCGATACCTGCTTGTGCATCTTCAAATCCGACGGCTTCTTCTGGAGCAATGTGTATGGTATCGGCAGCACGAATAAAAATTTCCGGATCAGGCTTACCTTTAGTTAGTTGGTCTGGATCAACAATTGCATCAAAAGCATCAAAAACTTCTAATTTTTTTAAAATAAATGGTGCATTTTTAGAAGCTGAAGCAATTACACAAGGAACTTGCTTTTCTTTAGCGGCATTTAAAAATTCTTTGAAACCAGGTAATAAGTCTTGTGGACCTAAAGCTTGTAGTAACTCTACATAGTGTTTATTTTTTTCTTCTGCTAGTGTTTCTTTTTGTGCTATAGAAAAATCATCTTTTTTTCCGCCGTGAGCTAAGATTTTGTCTAAAGATTCCATTCGACTTACACCTTTGAGTTGCTCATTAAAAGCCAAATCAATTTCGATATCTAATGCAGCAGCTAAATCTTTCCAAGCCATGTAGTGTAGTTTAGCAGTATCAGTGATGACGCCATCAAGATCAAATACAAATCCTTTTTTCATTACTCTCTCTCCTCGTTAATAAGTTATCGTTGTCTGTTCATTAGCAGGTAGCTCAACTTTTTCATGGTTAATTTCAACAAAAGTAGTTTGTGTTGGTGTAATTGTGATCGTTTCATGTGAAACAAAAATAGTAAAATCAATGCCACGAATGGTTATAGAAAATTGAATACTTGACCAAGATTGCGGTAAATTTGGTTCAAAACTAATGATATCCTTACGAATGTCTAGCCCGGCAAAGGTAGTTAGTGGTATATACAAGGTCGCTGCCATGACACCAGCATGTATCCCCTCAGCAGTAGTACCTCCTTGGATATCACGATAATCTGAGTATAATGCTTCTTGATAAAGTTGCCATGATAAATCTTGATCGCCAACCATAGCAGCCAGTTGAGCATGTACAACACGGGATAAGGTTGAACCATGTGAAGTACGTGCTAGATAATAATTAAGGTTCTTTTGGACATAATCGGCAGGCACTTGATAGTCTAAATCTTTTAGTATGGTGGATACTTGTTCTTTAGAGAAATTATAAAATATCATCAAACTATCCGCTTGTTTAGCTACTTTATAATCATCAGCTGACTTTCCTTCAGCGTTTAATATACGATCCATTCGATAAATATTACCGTATTCCTGTTTATAATGCTGCCAGTCTAAATCTTTTAACCCAAAGTAACCGTCAAATTGTGCTATGACTCCTTTACTGTCAATTTCTAAGGATAACTGATGTTTGATCTCGTCCATTTTTTCTAGTAATTGATCGTTAACACCAGTTTTCTTCTGAATAGTCGCAAAATCTGTCGTAGAGAATTCATTTTTTATTTGGGCAATTTCTTCAAATAACCATACTACCATCATATTTGTATAAGCGTTGTTCTTTAAGCCACTTTCTTTTGCTTCAGGATAGCTTTCGTGAAATTCATCAGGGCCCATTACATGATCAATATCATAACGCTTGCTTGCTGGGTTATAAACAGCTGCACTCTCCCAAAAATGAGCGATTTCTAAAAGCATCTCTAAACCGTAATCTTTCATGAAACTTATATCTTGTGTGTTGTGCCAATAAAGCCATATATTATAGGCGATCGCTAGAGAAATATGTCTTTGTAAGCGACTGTTATCTTTTTTCCATGTGCCACTGATTGGATTTAGATGTAGGTCCTGTGATTGTTCAGAACCATCTAGACTAGATTGCCAAGGGAACATAGCACCTTGATATCCGACTTCTTTTGCCTCTTTTTTTGCCATTTCTAATCGATTATAACGATAGAGCAATAGCGGTTTGATTATTTCTGGAAAATGAAGAATATAAAAAGGGAAGATAAATAATTCATCCCAGAAAATATGTCCACGGTAAGCTTCACCATGCAAACCACGTGCGGCTACAGAGGCATCTAATCCTTGGTTACCATTAGGAGACGCAGAAACTAATAGGTGATACGTATGCAGATTTAATAATTTTTGCGACATCAAATCTCCCGTGATATGAATGCCAGCTTTTTTCCAGAGAGTTGCCCATTTTTTGTCAGAAGCTTGTAAGCATTCGTTAAAAGTTGGCAAAGTAACTGCTTGTAGATCGATAACAGGCACTTCATCTTCTTTTCTATATTGGTTAACAAGCACGGTTTTTTCAAAGGTATAAGTATTTTGCTTTTCAACCGTTAAGGGTACTTTTTGTATCACTTTATCCGTTTCCTCTTCAATTATTAAATCATCTAATGAGTGCTGGAAACCACGTAATTTTGCTTGTTGACTGACAGTAATATTTGAAGTATTCGTTTTTGCTAAAAGAGATACCATTTCTTTATCCGCTTGTAGCTTGCTAACTTGCAGGTGACGGCTTGACAGACTACGATAACGCTCAACATTGTAGTTGTAAACATCACCATCAGCTTCTGAGATAAACGTTACTTCACCTGAAAAGTTAAGTGGGGTAAATGAGTAACTTATCGCATACTGATGAACATTTTCCATATTGGCAATTTTTTTCGTTTGAATGGCAATCTTTTTACCACCATCTAATTGAAGAGTGTAGTAAGAAGAGAGTAGTCCGTTTTTTAAATTAAGCTGTCGTTTCATATATAAAACTTGGTTGTTTTCAATATCGATACGTTGGCCGTCGACTACTAAATACATCTTTTGTAAGTTAGGCGCGTTAACAAAATCTTCATTATAAATCGTTTTATCAGCAACTTGGGAACCGACTTCGTTATAAAGACTTGCTAGATAAAGCGCTGGATAATTATTGTCACTAATTTCCATTTCTGGTGTAGTACCGCGCAGACCGATGAAACCGTTGCCAACGGTCAATAAAGATTCTTGAGAATATTCATTTTTCCCTGGGTTGTAACCATAATACTCAATATTCCAAGGAATTTGCTTTGCTTTTGTATCAAAATCTTTTGTCGTGCCGCAAATAAATGGGCGATTTGTTTCTTCAGTTAAGTATTGTGCTAATTCAAAGGTTTGCCCATCTTTTTCAAAGAGGGTCTCTTGGTCTATTGTTCCTCCTTCAATTGATTGTGCTTTAATTTCTTTTGTTAAATAGGACAGACATTCATTTAAAGGGGCGGATAAAACTTCATTGTTACCATTCGGCCAATGAACTACCCACTGTCCTGTTGTTTCTATACGAATATGATACATGGATACTCCTCCTAACTTGTCTATACATGCAATTTTATTATAACGAAAAATGAAAGCTTTTACAATAATAATAAAGAATTTTTTATGATCTTATAGCTAAAAAATATCTTGAGGGAAAATAACGGATCAATTGTAATGAAAGCCCATTTTCAGACAATCTATTACTTTAAAAAACAGAAGTATTATAAAATAAAATACATAAAACGCTTGCAATATAAAATGTCACAAGGTATGATAAAGTTGTAATTATACATGTATATACAATTTTCGCTGAGGAGGAAGTCTTATGGGCAAGTACGAAGAAGATGCCAAGCGACTGTTAAAAGAAGTTGGCGGCAAAGAAAATATTAATGCTGTTACCCATTGTGCAACAAGAATGCGTTTTGTTTTGAATGATCCGGATAAAGCGGATCAAGAAGCGATTGATGATATCCCTAGTGTAAAAGGAATGTTTACCAATGCTGGACAATTTCAGGTTATCATAGGAAATGATGTAGCTACTTTTTATAATGACTTTAAAGAAGCTTCAGGAATAGAGGGGACTTCGACTGAAGATGCTAAATCAGTAGCTAAAAAAAATCAGAATCCATTACAAAGAGCAATCGGTGCTTTAGCTGAAATTTTTGCGCCTATTATACCGGCTATTATTGTCGGAGGTCTTATTTTAGGTTTTCGTAATATTTTAGAGGGCGTGGACTTTGGGGGAGCCACGATTGTTGCTCGTTCTACTTTTTGGGCAGCTATTAATGATTTCTTATGGTTACCAGGAGAAGCAATCTTTCAATTCTTACCTGTAGGTATCACCTGGAGTGTTACGCGTAAAATGGGAACTACGCAAATCCTAGGTATTGTCCTAGGTATTACCTTGGTTTCCCCGCAGTTACTTGATGCAAATGAGGTTGCCTCCACTGCTGCCGCGGATATTCCTAAATGGGACCTTGGTTTTACTCAGATAGATATGATTGGTTACCAAGGTCAAGTCATTCCGGCTATGTTAGCTGGTTTCTTGTTAGCTTATCTGGAGATCTTTTTCCGTAAACATATTCCAGAGGCTGTTTCCATGATTTTTGTCCCATTATTTGCTTTATTGCCTACTATTATCGCTGCCCATGTTGTTTTAGGTCCATTTGGTTGGTGGTTAGGTAATATTATTTCTAACGTTATTTTTGCAGGGTTGACATCTTCAATCAGTTGGCTATTTAGTTTTGCTTTTGGACTGCTCTATTCACCTTTGGTTATCACGGGTCTACATCATATGTCAAATGCGATCGATCTGCAATTAATTGCTTCTGAAGTAACTAATCATACAACCAGTTTGTGGCCGATGATCGCTTTATCTAATATCGCACAAGGTTCAGCGGTACTGGCTATTATTTATTTGCATCGTGGAGACAAAAAGGAAGAACAGGTTTCAATACCGGCCATGATCTCATGTTACCTAGGCGTTACCGAACCAGCGATGTTTGGGATTAATTTAAAATATATCTATCCTTTTGTCGCTGCGATGATTGGTTCAGGATTTGCAGGTTTATTTAATAACTTCATGGATGTACGCGCAAACTCCATTGGGGTTGGTGGCCTGCCAGGAATTTTAGTTATTAACAGCCAGATTGGTGGCGGCTATCTAGCTTTTGCAATTTCGATGGTCATTGCTATTGTTGTTTCATTTATTTTAACAGTGTTCTTTAGAAAACGTGGGATCTTCAATAAAGAAGACCGTGAGGATTCAACACCAGATTTAGCTACTGCTGGTGTGTCAGCTGGTGAAGCTGGCCTTTCCTCTTCTGAAGAAGGAGCTTCTGCTTCTTTAACGGATACACAAAAAGCAACTGAAAAATTATTTGCACCAGTTTCTGGCGAGTTACTTAAGATTACAGCTGTTGATGATCCCGTCTTTTCCCAAAAGATGATGGGAGATGGTTATGCAGTAAAACCAACAGAAGATCAGATTTATGCGCCAGTTGCTGGGACGATATCTAGTGTATTTGAAACAAAACATGCTATTGGTATCTTAACTGATGGTGGCGTGGAAGTACTTGTTCATATGGGCTTAGACACCGTTGAACTAAAAGGTACGCCTTTTACTATCAATGTAAAAGAAAATGATCGAGTCAGCTCTGATACACAACTTGCTACAATGGACAGAAAAGCGGTTGAAGATGCTGGTAAACAAACGGATGTTTTAACAGTATTTACAAATGGTGATAAAATCAATTCTTTTGCCATTATGGGAGAAGGAGAAGTCACTGCACAAGAAGACGTAGGTGAAATTGAAGTTTCTTGAATAAATAAGTGTAGAGTTTATTTTGAAAAAGTGTAAAACCAGCTTATAATCGTTGGTTTTACACTTTCTTATTTTTTAAATCGGAAAAGTTTATTGTGAATTAAGGTAATTTTGTATGCTAAGTTAGTTTTTTCTTTCTCATTTGTTTTTTTAAACTGTTATTTGTGTCTATACAAGAAAAATTTGCTATGATAGAATACAACATGACTATTTCGAATGGGTGGAAAACATGGAAATAATTGAAAAAGCACCGGCAAAAATCAATTTAGGCCTGGATGTGTTGTATAAAAGAGAAGATAATTATCATGAATTAGAAATGGTTATGTCAAGCGTTGATTTGGCTGACCATTTAAGTTTTGAGCCTTTATGTGAAGATCAAATTGTTATTGAATCTAATAAAGCTTTTTTACCGAGTGACCAAAGGAACAATGTCTATCAAGCAGCTGCTATTATAAAAAAACGTTATGGTATTGCTGAGGGTATTAAAATTACGATTAAAAAAAATATTCCAGTCGCTGCAGGTCTTGGCGGTGGTAGTACCGATTGTGCTGCGACTTTGCGTGGGCTAAATCGTTTATGGAAGCTAGAACTTTCCATGGAGGAAATGATTGATATAGGTATGCACGTGGGTACCGATGTCCCCTACTGTCTCTATGGCACCACATCTTTTATTGCTGGCAAAGGTGAAATTGTCAATGTATTAAAGCCAATGCCTCCATGTTGGGTTATTTTAGTTAAACCACAATTAAGTGTTTCAACAAGAAAAATTTTCCAACAAGTGGATATGACACAAATTACACATCCTAATATGAAAGAACTTGCCTCGGCAATTTTAAGGCAGGATTATTCAGATATGTTGTATTACATGGGTAATAGTTTAGAAGATGTAACGATTCCTAAACACCCAATTATTCAACAAATCAAATCGCGCATGATGAAATTTGGCGCCGATATTGCATTGATGAGTGGGAGTGGACCTACTGTATTTGCGTTATGTCAAAAACAAAGTCGTGCTAAACGTATAGTAAACGGGGTAAAAGGATTTTGCGATGAAGTATATATGGTGCGAACCTTACGATAAAGGCTGGGATTTCCCGGCTTTTTTTATTGAAAAGTAATGATTTAATCTATTAACTTTTGCTTGACGAAAAATAAAAGTTTTGATACATTAAAGCTTGTCAATAAATCGTAATGAATACGTTTTGTACTCAATAAATAACTAAGGAGTATAAAATAAAAAAATTTAACAATAGATAATAGTTCAATTGATTGGAGAAAATCTATAATAGAAGGAGGAAAGCAGATGCGTTATATCGAAGTAAAAGATTTAACTTTTTACTATGATGAAGAACCTGTACTAGAAGACGTTAGTTATCAAGTAAATGATGGCGAGTTTGTTACTTTAACAGGTGAAAATGGTGCAGCTAAATCGACGCTAGTCAAAGCAACGCTGGGATTATTAAAGCCTGAATCAGGCAGCATCTATATTTCCCCTAAAAACAATAAAGGCGGAAAACTTAGTATCGGTTATATTCCTCAATTGGTAGCTTCGTTTAACGTTGGGTTTCCTAGCACGGTTTATGAGTTAGTAAGTTCCGGGCGTTATCCTAAAGGGCGTTGGTTCAAACGTTTCACTGATTTAGATAAAGAACACGTACAAAAAGCACTGGAAGCTGTTGATATGTGGGAAATGCGAGACAAACGTATAGGAGAGTTGTCTGGTGGACAAAAGCAACGAATCAGTTTAGCGCGAGTATTTGCTACGGATCCTGATCTTTTCATTTTGGATGAACCAACGAACGGAATGGACGAACAATCCCGTGTCAATTTTTATCGTTTATTACAACATAGTGCACATGAGCATGATAAAGGCGTACTTATGATCACCCACGATCATGAAGATATTAAAGAGTATGCTGACCGTCAAATTCATTTGGTGCGAAAGGAGGGAACCCAATGGCGCTGCTTTCATATGAGTTCATGAGAAGGGCCTTTTTAGCCGCTCTTTTTATTGCTGGGATTGCGCCGATGCTAGGAGTATTTTTAGTTATTCGTCGACAGTCTCTTATGGCTGATACATTGTCTCATGTATCATTAGCAGGAGTAGCTTTTGGTTTCTTTCTTAACTTAAATCCTACATTTACCACCATGGTCGTTGTGGTTATCGCGGCTATTTTACTAGAGTATTTGCGGGCGGTTTACCGAGGTTATTCCGAGATTTCTATCGCTATTTTAATGGCAGGAGGCCTTGCAGTCGCTCTTGTATTGATGAATATTACCGGGGGAAACTCCTCTGCTAGCATTCAATCTTATCTATTTGGATCCATCGTAACAATTACTCAACCACAAGTTATTTTCTTAGGTATATTATTTGTTTTGTCCTTGTTGTTATTTCTCTTATTTAAACGTCCGATGTATGTTTTAACTTTTGATGAGGAGACAGCCCATGTGGACGGATTACCTATTCATTGGATGTCTATGCTATTTAATGTATTAACAGGAGTAGCAATTGCGATTATGATCCCAATTGCAGGAGCATTGCTGATTTCAGCCATTATGGTTTTACCAGCTGCGATTAGTATGAGGATAGGAAAAAGTTTTAATGCAGTGATTTTAATCAGTGTGTTAATTGGACTTGTGGGAATGTTGAGTGGCTTGGTTAGTTCCTTTTACATCGACACGCCACCTGGTGCTACGATTACCTTAGTATTTATTGCTTTATTTTTAGTAGTAAATGCGATCAAAAAGCTCTATACCTTATTCCAACGTGAAAGGCGATTAAAAGAATAAAATTAACAGGGAACAAAGATGTTCTCTGTTTTTTATTGCTTGCATAAATCACGAACAATTTCTAGAAAAATTTAAAAAATACTCGCTAATTTCCAGAAAAAACTATATAATTAAACCGATCAAATGAAAAAGGAGTTGAATGAAGTGAAAGTTCGTCGTAGTGAACGATTGATCGATATGACACATTATTTATTAGAACACCCGCATGAATTAATTCCCCTAACGTTTTTTTCTAAGCGTTACGAATCAGCTAAATCATCTATTAGTGAAGATTTAGCAATTGCTAAAAAAACATTCAAAGAAAGAGGAACTGGAATTTTAGACACCATTCCTGGTGCTTCAGGAGGTGTTGTTTTTGTCCCTGTGATTGAAAAAGAAGAAGCTAGAGAGTATATTAACGCTTTGGCCAAACGTCTATCTGAGCAAGATCGTTTACTACCCGGAGGCTACATCTATTTAACTGATTTATTAGGGCAACCTCAATTATTACGACAAGTTGGACGAATTATCGCTTCGAAATATATCAACGAAGAAGTTGATGCTGTAATGACCGTTGCGACAAAGGGCGTGCCTATCGCTCAAGCCGTATCCTATTATTTGAATGCTCCTTTTGTTATTGTACGCAGAGACTCAAAAATAACCGAGGGCCCCACTGTTAGTGTCAATTATGCTTCAGGTTCTTCTGAGCGTATTGAAAAAATGGAATTATCTAAAAGAAGCTTAGCCAGAGGATCTCGTGTTTTGGTTGTTGATGACTTTATGAAAGGCGGCGGTACAATTAATGGTATGCAAGGTTTGATCGATGAGTTCGATGCTGAGTTAGTGGGCGTTAGTGTTTTTGCTGAGGCAAACTTTAAAGGAAAAAGAGCTGTTACAGACTACGATTCACTGTTATATGTTAAAGATGTGGACACACAAACGAAAACAATCAAAGTCGTTCCTGGAAATTATTTCGAAAATTAAAAGTATTGTAGAATGGATTAATTATAAAATAATAGGAGATAAGCTTAATGAGTGAACAAACTTTAGTGATTATAAAACCTGATGGGCTAGCTCGTCGTTTGCTAGGACGTATTATTCAACGCTTTGAAGATAAACAACTACAAATTTCTCAGATAAAAATAGAAACTTTATCCAAAGCGCAGTTACATGAACATTATCACCATTTGGTAGAGCAGCCGTTCTTTCCTCGGCTTTTAGATTACATGATGGAAGGTCCTGTCTTGTTGATGGTGGTTAAAGGAGAACAAGCAATTTCACAGACTAGAAGAATTGTTGGCGCGACTGATCCTTTAGAAGCAGAAATGGGTACTTTACGTGGTGATTTTGGTGTAAATAAAACGAGAAACTTGATCCATGCTTCCGACTCAGAGGATACAGCACAAGAAGAAATTGCTCGTTTTTTTGGATAGTTAAAAATTGGTCTACCTATAATTTTGACTCATTGGTTGAAATGTCTAAGCAAGTGGGCTACACTTAAACAAGCAAAAATTAAAAATGGAGTGAGACAGGTGGACGAACGTTACGCAATTATTTTAGCTGCTGGTAAGGGTACACGAATGAAATCAAAGCTATATAAAGTACTACATCCAGTTTGCGGTAAACCCATGGTCGAACATATTATGAACCGTGTTGAAGAAATTAACCCCAATGAAGTTGTAACGATCGTGGGTCATGGCGCTCAAGAGGTAAAAGCACAGCTGGATACACGGAGTGAATATGCCCTACAAGCTGAACAATTGGGTACAGGTCATGCGGTAATACAAGCAGCTGATTTTTTGAAAGGAAAAAAAGGCACAACACTAGTTATCAGTGGAGATACACCGCTTCTAACGAGTGAGACTTTGGATCAGTTATTTGAATATCACCAAGGCAAGAATGCTTCTGCTACGATTTTAACAGCACATGCTGATGATCCTAGTGGCTATGGTCGGATTTTACGCGATCGTGTAGGTATTGTAGACCGGATCGTCGAACAAAAGGACGCCTCGACAGAAGAAGCACAAGTAAAAGAAATAAATACGGGAACTTATTGTTTTGATAATGAGTTGTTATTTGAAGCTTTGGATAATATCACCACAGATAATGTTCAAGGAGAATACTATCTAACAGATATCATCGAAATCTTAAAAGAGCAAGGCCATATCGTTGCTGCTTATCAGACAAGTGATTTCGAAGAGTCTATTGGTGTTAACGATCGGATTGCTTTGGCGCAAGCTAATGATATTATGCGTAGACGGATCAACCGCAAACATATGCAAAATGGTGTATCATTTATTGATCCGAATACAAGCTATATTGATGATGGTGTAAAAATCGGCGCTGAAACTATCATTGAGCCCGGCGTTTCCTTAAAAGGCGAAACGGTCATTGGAGAAAACTGTGTTATTACACAAAATTCACAAATCACGGATAGTAGGATTGAAGATGATGTTACTGTGAAGTCTTCTACGATTGAAAAAAGTACTGTGTACTCAAAAGCAGATGTGGGCCCTTATGCTCATTTGCGTCCTAAAACTGAAGTTAAACAACAGGCTCATATAGGTAACTTTGTTGAAATCAAAAATGCAATTATCGGTGAGAAGACTAAAGTAGGCCATTTGACCTATGTTGGTGACGCTACATTGGGTAAAGAGATCAATGTTGGCTGTGGTACAGTTTTTGTCAATTATGATGGTAAAAACAAACATCATACAACGGTTGGAGATCATAGTTTTATTGGCTCAGCAGTTAATTTGATTGGCCCTGTGAATATAGCTCAAAATACTTGCTTAGCTGCGGGTTCAACAATTACTGATGATGTTTATGAAGATGATATGGCAATTGCACGTGCTCGTCAAGTAAATAAAGAAGGGTACGCAAAAAGATTACCATTTTTACAATAAAAAAGAGACTGAAATGTTAGGTATTGTTAGTAATGATATATGAAAAAATTCAATTAGTTTAAGCTTGATTTGTTCGCTTCTTTTCTTGTAGCGTGTCTAGTGCATTAAAATATTTTTTCGTTATTTGGTAGATATTTACTATAAAAGACCCCTATTATTTCGGTCTCTTTTTGTTATGCGCTTTAAGAATATTATGTTAATGTCTTGTCTTCACCGGCTATAAACATTATAATGACAACGTAAGCAAACTATTTAAGACGAATAATTGGTTCGTTGGAATGTATAGAAAGTGGAGGTCCTCATGTCCAATCAATATTTTGATCCAAGATTAAAAATTTTTGCATTAAATTCAAATGAACCTTTAGCAGAAAAAATTGCGGCAGCTATAGGAATAGAATTAGGTAAATGTACGGTAAAACAGTTTAGCGATGGCGAAATTCAAGTTAACATCGAAGAAAGTATCCGAGGAGCAGACGTATATATTATTCAATCGACTAGTAGTCCAGTAAATGATAATTTGATGGAGCTTTTGATTATGATCGATGCTTTAAAACGAGCAAGTGCAAAGACCATAAATGTAGTAATACCTTACTATGGTTATGCGCGACAAGATCGTAAAGCCCGTGCGCGTGAACCAATTACGGCTAAATTAGTGGCCAATATGATCGAAAAAGCTGGCGCTAATCGCATAGTTGCCTTAGACTTGCACGCTTCTCAAATTCAAGGCTTTTTTGATATTCCTGTTGATCATCTAATGGGTGCTCCTTTAATTGCGGATTATTTTATTGAACATGGGATTAAAGGCGATGATGTAGTTGTTGTTTCTCCTGACCACGGTGGGGTGACACGAGCACGTAAATTAGCTGAGTTTTTAGATGCGTCCATTGCAATTATCGATAAACGTCGTCCTCGTGCAAATGTGGCAGAAGTTATGAACATTATAGGCGATGTTAATGGAAAGACATGTGTGATTATCGACGATATGATAGATACAGCAGGTACGATCACGCTTGCGGCAAATGCACTTAAAGAAGCTGGTGCTACAAGTGTTTATGCTTCTTGTACACATCCTGTATTATCCGGTCCTGCTTTAGATCGTATTTCAGATTCTTCTATTGAACATTTGGTCGTTACAGATTCTATCAACTTACCAGAAGAACGTAAAATCGATAAACTAGATGAAATTAGCGTTTGTGATTTAATTGCAGAAGCGATCAGACGTATCCATGAAAGTAAACCTGTCAGTCCCTTATTTGAAAAAAAGATTGATTTATAACAAAAAAAGCCCCCGATTTTGGGGCTTTTTTGTTATAAAATATCTTTTAGACATTCATCTGTTAAAAGACAATTGACAGTTACTATCCATTGTGGTAGCCTTTTCATTGTATATTGCTAATAATGAAGTTGGAATGTTATCCATATGGAGCATAACCTACGATTATCCCTATTTAGAAACCAAGGGACGATTGTAGGTTTTTTTATTTTTTAGCTCGAAAGGAGGAGAGAAAAACTTCATTGTGAGCAAATAGATATAGGAGGAATTGAAAATGAAAAAATTGTTAATAAAATCTAGTATCGCCTTATCTTTTGTTATGTTATTATCCGCTTGTCAAAATGAGGCAAACACTCAAGCAAACCAAACAGCACAAACTACAGAATCTACAGAGAAAACGTCAAGTCAAGATGACGAATTAACCTTATATATTGTACGTCATGGAAAAACGATGCTAAATACTACTGATAGAGTGCAAGGATGGTCAGATGCAGTATTAACGCCTGCTGGTGAAGAAGTTGTCACAAATGCTGGTGTTGGACTAAAAGACATTGATTTTCAAAACGCTTATTCTAGTGATAGCGGACGTGCCATCCAAACAGCAGATTTGATTTTAGACGAGAATGAGCAAACAAATGGAACACAAGTACAAAAAGACAGTGGCTTGCGAGAATTTAACTTTGGCACATATGAAGGCGATTTAAATGATAGCATGTGGCAAGATGTTGCCGATGAACAAGGCGTAACTTTAGAAGAGTTTCAAGCAAATATGGATCCAGAAGTTTTTGCTGACAGCGTAGCAAAATTAGATAAAGAACAGATGGAAGAAAATAATGTTGAAGAAGAAATCAACTGGCCAGCAGAAGACTATGAAACGATCACTGATCGTTTGACAAATAGTTTAGATCAAATTGTAGCAGATGAAACACAGGAAGATGGATCTGGAAATGTTTTAATTACTTCCCATGGATTGAGTATTACTGCTTTATTAGATACATTATTTGATGATTTTGAAGCGCCAGCAGATGGTTTGGATAATGCAAGTGTTAACATTATTAAATATAAAGACGGCGACTACTCATTAGAGTCAGTTAATGATATGAGTTATGCCGAACAAGGAGAAAAAGCACAATCAGAGTGATTTTTTCACTGGATATAAAACGTTTATCTGACCAACATAATATTTTTGGCGACGGATCTAGGAAATGTGGTTTCCTTTGTTCTACCTGTTCAAATAGTGGACAGGTAGTTTTTATTCAAATAGTTGATGAATGAATAATGTTTTCTTTTTTTTATTACCTGTTCAATAATTCAATACATAATAACAACAAATAAATTTCTTTCTTTTATATATAACGAAATTGTTCGGTGTTTTTTTAGTAAAAATATGTTATTCTATACATGTAAGTAATTAAATAGAATCTGCTCACAAAGGGGAGTCCATATGGGCTGAGATTGAGTGTTACTCTCTAAACCCTTCGTACCTGTTTCGACCATTCGAACGTAGGAATTGTGACGAGTTGAAGTATATATACTTCTCCTTTGTGAATTGTGAAGATTCTAAAGGAGGAGTATTTTTTATGCATTCAAACACAAAAGTTTGGATAGAAGGAACGATTATTGCTGCATTAAGTGTGATGTTATCAATGGTACCTACAGATGCGGGTACAACTTTTACCTTATCTTTAGGTCAAATCCCTTTGGTTGTGTACGCACTACGTCGTGGTACACGCCCTGGAATACTTGCGGGACTTATCTGGGGGCTCTTGCATTTTCCTTTAGGTCAGGTAATTTACCTAAGTATTCCCCAGGTTTTAATTGAGTATATCCTAGCTTATCCATTTGCAGGTTTGGCCGGCTTTTTTGCAGCAAGACTTCAACAATCGCTTCGAGTAAAAAACCATGGGCAAGCTCGCTTTAGTATTATTAGTGCTTGTTTAGTGGGTACTTTTGCTCGTTATTTCTGGCATTTTGTGGCTGGATATATTTTCTGGGGTCAATATGCGATGTGGGGATTATCACCAGTCATTTATTCCCTAGTGATCAACGGCGTCAGTGCGCTGTTAACTTCTTTGGCTGCTATAGTTATTTTGTTGATTCTTGAAAGAGTGTTTCCAAGCGTATTTATACCCAAAGATCAATTGTCTATCAGTGGGAATTAACTGAAGAGGTTTTATCTATATGAGAAATAAAAATGCTAACTTATTTAGCGATTATGATCGCCTTAGATGTTGTTTTGTCGCCTATTTTACGTATTGAAGGAATGGCGCCCATGTCTAGTGTGATTAATGTATTTGCGGGTGTGTTAATAGGACCACTGTATGCTACGATGATGGCTTTCATCTGCGGCATTATTGGTTCACTATTGTCTTATCCCGTGATGGTAGTATTTACCGGCGCGAGTAGCCAATTCTATTGGTTCCTTTATACACCACATTTTTTAGGCGCTGCTGTATTAGGTTCAATTGTCGCTTGGTTTGTATGAATAAAAGTAAAAGATTTATCCGTTTTTCGTCAAATGAAGTCTCTGTTTAACTAGAAAAGGATGATTAGATGAAAGATATTGCAAAAATGGCCACAGAAGTATTTCCATTAAAACAGGCTTCTCTTGTCCATTGTATTACGAATAATGTCACCATAGAAACTATGGCTAATGCATTATTATATGTTAATGCGCAACCAATTATGACCTCAGATGTTAGAGAGTTTTCTGTACTTTTAAAAAAAATAGATAGCTTATTGTTAAATTTGGGTAGTTTATCAAAGGAAAGAGAGCAATCACTTTTAACTGCTGCGAAAATGAGTTCTAAATAAATACCATTTGTTGTTGATATAGTAGGTGTAACGAGTGCACCTACTGCTTATAAGCTGTCAAAACAGTTAAGTAGACAAAAACCTGATGTTATAAAAGGAAATATTTCAGAGCTTCGTGCTTTTTGTGGACTAAAAACGACAGGTAAAGGCGTTGATAGTAGCATATCAGATCAAAATGATGATGAACTTGAAGAATTGATGAAAGCATTAAAACAAGAAGATTTAGCTACTACTTATCTTGCCACCGGTAAAAAAGATATTATTGTTACAAAGGACAATACATGGATTATGGAAAATGGTGTGGATGAGCTCCAACGTTTTATCGGCACAGGCGATGTATTAGGAGCACTGATCGCAGCATTACTGGGAGTACAATTTAATTCAGAAGCGGCTGTTGTTTTAGCGTTAAGCTATTTAAATATTTGCGCAGAGTATGCTAGTAACAAATTAACATTTAATGCTGGATTGGCAGATTTCCGGCATGAAACGCTAAATCAACTATCGTTATTAGGAAAAGAAAATAAGGATTGGTTTAGACAAATAAGAGGAGGTAAACAGTGAAAATAGATATGAGTTTATACTTAGTGACGGCTCGTTACGGAGAAAGTGAGTCAGCTTTTTTACAAAAGATCGAAGAAGCCTGTAAAAATGGTGTGACATTAGTGCAATTAAGAGAAAAAGACCTTACAACATATGCGTATTATAGCTTAGCTCAAAAAGTAAAAAATGTAACAGACTACTATCAAATTCCATTGATCATTGATGATCGTGTTGATATTTGCTTAGCAATTGATGCTTCTGGTGTGCATATTGGTGATGACGAATTGCCGACAGAAGTAACAAGACAGCTTATTGGGGGTAAAATTCTGGGGGTTTCTGCTAAGAATGTATCTCAAGCGCAAGAAGCACAATTGAGTGGTGCGGACTATTTAGGCGTGGGTGCGATGTTTTCGACTACAACAAAAGAAGATGCACAAACGACTTCTTTTGAAACTTTAAAACAAATTACAAAAGAAGTCTCAATCCCAGTAGTTGCTATTGGTGGCATCACTGAAGAACGGATCACTAATTTTAATCACATGAATATTCAAGGAATAGCTGTAGTTAGTGAAATAATGAAAGCTAGTAATATTGGAAAAAAAGTACGGCAGATGAGAGCAAAATTTACACAATTGGAGGAAAGATAGATGGAAAACCAAACGCCTCAAGTTGTAACAATTGCAGGGTCAGATTCTGGTGGCGGCGCAGGTATGCAAGCGGATTTAGAAACTTTTCAGGCTAGAAATGTTTTCGGTACGAGTATCCTTGTCGCGTTAACGGCGCAAAATACTAGAGGTGTACAGGAAAGTTGTCCTGTTGCTTGTTCTTTTATTGATGCACAATTTTCCTCTCTAGATGTTGATTTTCATATCCGAGCGGCTAAAACTGGAATGTTATTTGACCAAGATCATGTACAAACGGTGGTTGATAATTATAAAAAATCTTCTTTTGGTCCTTTGGTTGTAGATCCTGTAATGATAGCAAAGGGTGGTCATGCACTATTACAAAAAGAAGCGGTGCAAACCATTAAAGAAGAACTCATACCACAAGCTTATGTTATTACTCCTAATTTACCAGAAGCTGAAGCATTAACAGCAAGTAAGATAAAAAGTAAAAAAGAAATCAAAAAAGCAGCAGTTACTTTACAAAAAATGGGTGTAAAAAATGTAATTATTAAAGGTGGACATGCAGAGGATGAAGAAGCTACAGATTTCGTATTAATGGAAGATGAAACAGCTTTCTGGCTTAGTGCACCTCGTCTTCAAACAAAGAATACCCACGGGACTGGAGATACCTTTTCTTCTTGTATTGCGGCAGAATTAGCTAAAGGAAAATCATTTAAAGAAGCAGCTATTACAGCTAAAGCATTTATTCAAGGCGCTATAGAAGATGGTATCAGCGTTGGACACGGACACGGGCCTACCAATCACTGGGCGAAATTAAGTGAAAAAATTACTGTCAAAAAAGAGAAATAAAGATAATAAAAACGACGGAAAAGCATCATAAACCGCTTTTTTCGTCGTTTAATCATTTTATGACCAAGATATGTTTGTCAATGTTTATAAATCCAAGTCTTTTTTATTGATATCAAGGTCCCAAGCCCTTTGGAAAGAATAATAAGTTAAATGTCCAATAAGAGCATCATCTTTAAAGGTAGGGCTTCCCATGCGAATATGAGTGTCTCCTACTAAAAACAAAGGGATCTGATATGTTTTATCTTGGAACTCTGTTTGTTTAAAAGAAAAAACCAGTCCCTCTTTCATAAAGTCACTCAAGGTTTTGACAATATTGAGAGGTAAAGACTCGACTGCCTTACTTTTTTGAAACAAAGAACGTCGTGTATTTAAGGTCTCTGAAACTAGAAGGGTAATTTTTTGTGCTAAGACCTGATGAAATTCCTCTAAATAACGATAGTAAACCTTAGATAAATCGTCTTGTAGTTCAAAATAAGCAAAGTTATTTTGTAACTTATAAAAAAAAGGTGAATGAAGATGTGTCTTCATATGACCAAAATACAGTAACTCTGAGATTTCAGTGGGGGTTAGTTCTTTTAACATCATGACATCAGTAAAATCGATCCATTTATTAGTACCAGCGACTCTTTTTTTATCAACTGCTTGGAAATAATTATCGACAGCTTGCTTGCCGCGAATAGTTTTCATTGCGGTGTGAGCTTCATATTCGCCCCGTTCATTTGAAGGATCTAATAACAATAGGTTTTTAGGGCGGTGAACAATTGCCTGATGAAAATCAGCAGTAGAAAAACCTTGGGTCAAAACAGCATTACTGATATTGTCAATATGTACATAGATAAAATCAGTCATTATGCAGATCCCTCCTTTTTCCTTGCTTCTTCTAATTATATTTTACAATAAATTTTTGAAAAATGCTTGTTTCGTTTCTTTTAAATGTTTATTACACTAAGTAATATATAGCATCTTGAGTGAATTGAAAATATCATTTATTGTAAGCAACAGGAATTTTTACTGACTAGCAAAAAAGAGGGAGGATTTACATGGCGTTTAAAAAAATATATGTTTCTGAATTCGAAAAAGTTCGCCCCATTCTTACTCAAACAAAATTAGTTTTCCCTTTTTATGACACACATTCTCTTGCTCATGAAAACATGTTTTATGCTATTTATAAACAAGATTGCTGGGCTACAGAAATACAAAAGCAAGTTGTTTTTTTCAGTATTAAGTTATCAGAAAGGCAAATGAAAATTACCAATATTTTGTGTAGTAATCCTAGCCAAATTTCTTGGTATGCCATTTTACAAAAAATTGAATTGTTTGCGCGTAGCTACTTTACTGCTACTATTCACTTAACATTTTCTGCGCAAGGACCCCTGTTTGAGTGGTTATGGGCAAGTGATTATCAGCCAGATAAACAAGGGCTAACTAAGAAATTATATTATAATACTGCCTTGGTTTTAAGTGGCGGCGGTGCGCGAGGGGCCTATCAAATTGGTGCTTGGCGAGCATTAAAAAGTTTGAATATTTCTTTTTCTATGATCACTAGTACCTCTGTAGGAGCACTAAATGCTGGGCTCATTATGATGGATGATGAGAACATGGCACAACAAATTTGGCATAGGATTAATACCGAACAAATTCTAGCTTTTCCTAAAGCGGCAGATGATAACCATTCGTTTAAACAATTAAGACAGCAACTACGCTCTCTTGGGTTATCGGCAGTTAAAGACAAGGGCGTTAGTACTTTACCGCTGCAGCAAATGCTTAAGCAAACTTTAGATGAAAAAACACTGCTAGCTTCTTCTATAAAACTATATGTTTGTACTACACGGTTACGAGGCTTAAAAGAAAAAGTGGTTGCTGTCAAACCAACAACAGACGCGTGGAAATGGCTGACAGCCTCGGCAGCTTTTTTTCCTGCCATGCAACCGATGAATATCAAAGGTGAAGACTATATTGACGGTGGATATCGCAATGACTTCCCACTAGATGTTGCTATTTTAAAAGGTGCAAAAGAGTGTATTTGTATAGACGCACAAGGTCCTGGGATTCGTAAAAAAAATATAGCTACAGAAGATATACCAACAATTACGTTACGTTCTCCTTGGACATTAGGCAGTTTTTTGATATTTGATAGTCAACGTTCTAAAATAAATGAACAATTAGGTTATTTAGAAACCATGAAATATTTCCACTTTTATGCTGGTTTCTGGTATACTTTTACTACTGAAGTAGATTGGCAGACAGAATGGCAAGCCTTTATTTTAACCTTATCTGCGCAAAAAGCCAGTTGGTTACAAGATAAGGCATTTTGGCAGAAATTTTATAAGCTATACGAAAAAAAGATCCCTTTAGAAAGAGCCGGAGAAGCTTTTGTTGAACTTATTGGCCGTTTTTTAGAACTTCCGCCGAACAAAGTTTATACAAAATCACAATTTTTAGCGGCTTTAGTTGAAGGTAAAGAAAATGTCACCCAACCCTTTGAAGTAACACTATCTTTTATAGAATGGCTTGAAATTTTTCATCAAAATTATTCCTTACTTTCAAAAAGGAAGCAATTTTTGCTTTTTGAGGAACTTTTAGAAAAGGGAATAAAAATACCTGAAAGTCTTATTAAAAAATCGTCGGTATTATTTGTTGCAGTGAAATTTTTCTCTTTTTTAAAAAAGAAATTAGCAAAAAATGCGTAGTTATCAGTGAACATTAAATGAAATGAGGGAAGTATATGGCAAAAGATTTTTCCTATGAAATTTTAGAAGAGATAGCGATTCTATCCGAAAATGCCAAAGGTTGGCGTAAAGAATTAAATATTGTCAGTTGGAATGAACGTCCACCCAAATTTGATTTACGTGATTGGAGATCTGACCATGAAAAGATGGGAAAAGGGATCACGTTAAGTAACGAAGAATTTGAAGCATTAAAAAAAGCAGTAACTAATATGTAAGTTAAAAGTTTTTTACTAATTATTTGTGAAAATAGTGCTTCAACTAAAAAAGTGTTATACTAACGTTTAGTTCTTGTACTTCTTAGAGTAAAGTTATTCTTGAAAGTTGCAGAAAAAAAGTGCAAAATAGACGTTAAGCAAGACCAAGAGGGAAAGGACGTCATTATGACAGAGCGGGGATTATTGATTGTTTTATCTGGTCCTTCCGGTGTCGGAAAAGGAACAGTTCGCAAAGCAATATTTGATAGTGAAGATAATGACTTTCAGTATTCAATTTCTATGACCACTCGTAAACAACGGATTGGAGAAATTGAGGGAGAAGACTATTACTTTCGCACAAAAGAAGAATTTGAAGATATGATTAAAAAAGGACAAATGTTAGAGTACGCTGAATATGTAGGTAATTATTATGGAACTCCCTTACCTTATGTGCAAAAAACCTTGGATGAAGGAAAAGATGTCTTTTTGGAAATTGAAGTTCAAGGTGCTTTACAGGTTAAAGAAAAAGTACCTGATGGGGTATTTATATTTTTAACACCGCCAGATTTAGCGGAATTACGTCTGCGGATTACTGGACGGGGCACTGATTCAGAAGATATAATTGATGAACGTATGAAAGTTGCACGTGAAGAAATTGAAATGATGGCTTCTTATGATTATGCGGTCGTCAATGATGAAGTACCTAAAGCAGTAGAAAGAATAAAAAGTATCATATCCAGTGAACACTTCCGAGTGGAACGTGTCATTGGAAAATATAGAAAAATGTTAGAGGAGCTGTAATATTATGATGTTAAAACCTTCAATTGATTCTTTATTAGAATCAGTTAATTCTAAGTATTCCTTGGTGTTATTAGCTAGCAAACGTGCCCATGAGTTAGACGCTGGCGCAAATCCGACTTTAGATCATTTTGATTCAGTTAAAAATGTTGGTAAAGCATTAGAAGAAATTGATGCTCAAACAGTGATTAATGACCCTAATCCTGAATTAAAACGGGCAAGAATTCAAATGGAAGCAGAAGAAAAACAAGCGCAAAAAGAACAAGAACAAAAAGATTTAGAAAATCGTGTGCGTGAAGATAGCTAAACTTAACTTGTTGAGGGATCGTGGCTTAAGTAAAATAAGGCAAAATAACCGAACTATATTTAATGAAATTTGTTGTGTGTTGTGTGTTTACGACAAGAACCTATCGAAGGTTAGCAACAATTTCTTTATAGTTCGGTTATTTATTGTTAAAGATTTTTATCACAGTCCCCTTTTTAAGAAATGAATAAGCAAGCAAAAGAAAAATAGGGTGAAACTTTAATTTTATCAGTTAATAAAGACAAACATCTGTAATTTTAGTAAAATAGATCAGAAAGGAGAAATCGCATGCCATTATTTGCAGAAGTTATTGTGGATGTACCAACAATGCAAACCGATCAACCATTTACTTATACAGTGCCAGATGAGCTATTGGACGTCATTGAAGTTGGGATGCGTGTAGAAGTCCCTTTTGGCGATGGGAATCGTCATATCCAAGGTTTTGTGACTGCGCTGAGTTCAACAAGTACATATGTAGAAAAACTTAAACCGATTATTCGAATGTTGGATTTGTCTCCTGTTTTAAATCAAGAATTACTAGCTTTGGCAGATTATATGAAAGAAACAACTTATGCTTTTAAAATTACTTGCCTGCAAACTATGCTGCCGAGTGTGATGAAAGCTGAATACCAAAAAAAAATTGTGTTAAAGGATCCTTCACATCCAGTCAAACAACGGTATTTTTTAGAAAGTGATGAAATTGATTGGCAAGAAGCAGAAGAAATGGGTATACTCCATCAATTGAAAAAATTACGGGAAGAAAATATTGTTGAACTTCGTTATGTGGTAAAAAAGAAAAACAAAGTAAAGAAAATCCGATATGTTAATAGTCTTTTGTCACAAAGGAATGCAGCAGGTATTTATCAAGAAATCGACAACCGAGCCCCTAGACAAAAGCAGCTAATTGAGTTATTAGAAAATAACGCACATCAACCGACAGCTTTTTTTACAAAGCAAGGAATTTCTTCAGCTGTATTAAAGCAGGGAGAAAAGAAAGGTTGGTTGACTTTTGAAGAAGTAGAGGCTTATCGCGATCCACATCAAGGCAAAGTCTTTAATAAAACATCAGCACTGTCGTTAAATAACGAACAACAACAAGCGGTAGATAAAATACTTGCAGCTGAAAAACAAGCCAAAGATGAAGTCTTTTTGCTAGAAGGAATTACGGGTAGTGGAAAGACGGAGGTATATTTGCAGTCAATTTCAAAAATATTGACTGAAGGAAAGACAGCCATTATGTTGGTGCCAGAAATTGCTTTAACGCCTCAAATGGTGGAACGTTTTAAAAGCCGCTTGGGAGATGCTGTAGCAGTATTACACAGTGGTCTAAGTCAAGGGGAGCGTTATGATGAATGGCGCAAAATTGAACGTGGCCAAGCTCAAGTTGTAGTAGGCGCTCGTTCAGCGATTTTTGCGCCCCTGGAAAATATTGGTATAATTATTGTCGATGAAGAACATGAATCTTCTTATAAGCAAGATGAAGCGCCGCGTTACCATGCTAGAGATTTAGCAATATGGCGTGGGAAGTATCATCATTGTCCTGTAGTATTAGGTAGTGCTACACCGTCTTTAGAATCTCGCGCTCGTGCGCAAAAAGATCTCTATCATTTGCTTTTATTGAGTAAACGGGCAGATCCAGCAGCAAATTTACCAAGCATAGAAATTGTCGATTTAAAAAAAGAGTATGAAAGAAAAAATATGAGCAATTTTTCAAAAGAATTACAAGCAAAAATTGCAGATCGCTTGGAGAAAAAAGAACAATCCGTCTTAATGCTAAATCGTAGAGGCTACTCTTCTTTTGTTATGTGTCGAGATTGCGGTTATGTGCTTCCTTGTCCGAATTGTGATATTTCTTTAACCTTGCATATGGATACCAAAACAATGCGTTGTCATTACTGCGGGCATGAAGAAGGTATTCCCAAGCACTGTCCAGAATGTGGCAGTAACAAAATTCGTTATTATGGGACAGGAACGCAAAAAGTACAAGAAGAATTGCAAGAATTATTTCCAAGTGCCCGGATTTTAAGAATGGACGTTGATACTACGCGGCGAAAAGGGGCGCATGAACGGATCTTACAAAAATTTGGTGCACAAGAAGCTGATATCTTATTAGGAACACAAATGATCGCTAAAGGTTTAGATTATCCCAATATCACCTTAGTTGGTGTCTTAAATGCAGACACGGCTTTAAACTTACCGGATTTTCGTTCAAATGAACGTACTTTTCAGTTGTTAACTCAAGTAGCCGGACGTGCTGGGCGGGCCAAAAAAGCAGGAGAAGTGATTATTCAAAGCTTTAATCCTGAGCATCATGCGATTGTTTTAGCCCAAAAACAAGATTATGAAACATTCTATAAGCAAGAGATGTTTTTGCGGCATCAAAGCGGCTACTCCCCCTATTATTTTACGGTAAAAATTACTTGCAGTCATCAGGAAGAACAAGTAGCTGCCAAAAAAATGTTTCAAATTGCTCAGGAAGTAAAAACAGCTTTAAGTGCTGATAGTATTATTTTAGGCCCTACTCCTGCCTCTATTGCACGAGTAAAGAACCGTTATCAGTATCAAATGATTATAAAATATAAAAAAGAGCCTGCTCTTTATCAAATATTAAAAAAGATCCTTGATGATTCACAAAAAGACCAACGCAAGAGCTTATATGTAGCCATTGATAATGAACCAGTAAACTTTATTTAAAGGAGAATTTAAATGACAAAAATTGTATTTATGGGAACACCGGAATTTTCTGTTCCTATTTTGGAAGGTTTGGTAACTGCTGGATACGAAGTGCTAGCTGTTGTTACTCAACCTGATCGCCCTGTAGGCCGTAAGAAAAAAATTGTCGCCTCTCCTGTTAAAGAGAAAGCTTTAGCATTGGGCATTTCTATTTTACAGCCAGAAAAAATAAGTGGATCAAAAGAAATGGAAGAAATCGCAAGATTGCAGCCTGACGTTATTGTTACAGCGGCATTTGGACAATTTTTACCTGAAAAATTATTGCAGATACCTCAATACGGCGCATTGAATGTTCATGCTTCACTATTACCTAAATATAGAGGAGGGGCCCCTGTTCATTATGCGATCATAAATGGTGAGCGCAAGACAGGCGTATCCATTATGGATATGGTGAAAAAAATGGATGCTGGGGGTGTTTATGCGCAAGAAAGCACACCAATCACATCATCTGATGATGTGGGGACGATGTTTACAAAATTAAGCCTGCTGGGACGTGACTTGTTACTTGAGACTTTACCGCAAATTTTGGCTGGGTCGTTACGTTCTGTTGCACAAGATGAAGAACAAGTGACTTTTGCACCTAACATTAAGCCGGAAGAAGAAGCGATTGACTGGCAACAAACAGCAACTGAAATAGATCAAAAAGTTCGAGGGATGCGCCCTTGGCCGATTGCTTATACCACTTATCAGGGGAACCGTTGGAAGATTTGGAGGGTGTCTCCTGTAGAAGAACGAACAAATGAAAAGCCTGCTACGATTGTTCGCAATGATAAAGCTCAATTATGGATCGCATGCGGGCAGCAAACGGTTCTGGCAATTGAAGAATTACAACCTGCTGGAAGAAGTAAACAAAAGATTGCCAACTTTTTAAACGGTGCAGGTAAAAATATAGCTCTTGGAGAACAGGTGGGACAAAATGAGTCATGATGTAAAAAAAACTGTTCGTTTTGCAGCCTTACAAGCGCTAGAAAGAATTCAAAAGGGCGGAGCTTATTCTAACTTACTTTTAAACGAAGAAATTAAAAAAGGACAACTTAGCGCTAAAGATAGCCGATTGTTGACTGAACTTGTTTATGGAACTGTGAGTCGTCAACTATTGCTGGAATTTTATTTGAAACCTTTTATTGCAAATGCAAAAAAAATAGACGCTTGGGTAAAATTACTTTTAGAATTATCGATATATCAGCTTTATTTTCTTGACCGAATTCCTGATCATGCGATTTTAAATGAAGCGGTCGATATCGCCAAAGTTCGTGGAAATGTGGGAATTGGTAAGTTTGTTAATGGTGTGTTACGTAATATTAAACGGCAAGGATTACCGGATACCGCGACAATAGATGATCCAATTAAACGTTTAGCCACGCAAATTTCTATGCCACAATGGCTAACTAAAAGATTAGTAGAAGAAATAGGGATGGAACAAACCAAACAATTAGGAATCTCCTTATTTTCTCCAAGTCAAGTGAGCTTAAGAGTAGATACACGTAAAATCACGCGAAAACAGGCCGTAGAAAGTTTAGCCCAAGAAGGAATCGAAGCTATAGAAAGTGCTATTTCTGAATATGGTATTATAGCAAAGAAAGGTTTTGTTGCAAAAAGCCAGTTGTTTAGTGAAGGCTTATTGACGATTCAAGATGAAAGCTCTATGCTGGTAGCACCAGCTCTACAAATTGAAAAGCAACATCAGATATTGGACGCTTGCGCTGCTCCAGGTGGGAAGACTACCCATATTGCTTCTTTTTTAGATGCGCAAGAAAATGGACAAGTCACTGCACTTGATATTCATAAACAAAAAGTACGGCTGATTGAAGAAAATGCTATTCGAATGCATGTTGAAGATGTGGTAAAAACTAAGGAGCTAGATGCTAGAAAAGTAAATAATACATTTGCTCAATCTTCATTTGATCGAATCTTGGTTGACGCGCCTTGTTCTGGATTAGGTTTGATGCGTCGTAAACCAGATATAAAATATGTAAAGAAACCGGAAGATTTACAAAGTTTAAGGACTATTCAATTAGAGATTTTGGAAAGTGTTGCTCCGAGCTTAAAACCTTCAGGGATATTGGTTTATAGCACATGTACGATTTTACCGGAAGAAAATCAAGAAGTGGTTAAACAATTTTTACAAAAACATCCTGAATTTGAATTGATACAAGTGTCTGTGAATGAAAAACTAAATGTCAGTTTAAAAGAAAAAATGTTAACAATATTTCCGCATCAATATTATACGGACGGTTTTTTTATCAGTTGTTTACGGAAAAAAACGATGAGGTGAAGGAATGGAGATCAGTTTTCAAAGCGACGTAGGAAAAATACGAAATACGAATCAAGATTACGTTGGTGTATTCGAAAACAAAAAGGGCTATACTCTTGCGATGTTAGCTGACGGTATGGGCGGTCACCAAGCTGGTGATGTTGCTAGTAAAACGACAGTCAATGAAATTGGGAGACAATGGGAAAAAAATAAAATCACAGACAGTGAGAAAGCCGCTAAGTGGTTAGTTAAAACGATTCAAGAAGAAAATACTGCAGTCTATCAAGCTGGTCAAGCAACACCTGAATTCGCAGGCATGGGAACTACAATTGAAGCAGTCGCTGTTTTTGAAGATGACTTTACTATTGCTCATGTGGGAGATAGTCGGATTTATGCTTTAATTGAAAAGCAATTGGTTCAACTAACAGAAGACCATTCTCTGGTCAATGAGTTAGTCAAAACAGGTGAAATTTCAAAAGAGATGGCTGCCAATCATCCACAGAAAAATATTGTGACACAATGTGTTGGAATGCCTGGTACAATTGAAGTAGATGTATCCTCACATCTGATTGATGCTAAAGATTATTTACTTTTGTGCTCGGATGGTTTGACTAATATGGTGTCTGAAGAAGAAATTGCTCAACTTATTTTAAAGAATCCGAACGCTGAAAAAGCGGTGGAAAAAATGATCGATGCAGCCAATGATCGTGGGGGACTGGATAATATTACTGCGCTTATGATCGGCTTTGGGGGTGTTGCTGATGCTTGATATTGGCAAGAAACTGAGTGGTCGATATCTAATTAAAGGCAACGTTGGCATGGGCGGAATGGCCAATGTCTTTTTAGCTGATGATTTGATTTTAGACCGAGAAGTTGCCATTAAAGTTTTGCGTTATGATTTTCAAAATGATCAAGATGCCATTCGTCGTTTTCAAAGAGAAGCATTAGCAGCTACTGAGTTAGTCCATCCTAATATTGTTTCCGTCTATGATGTAGGAGAAGAAGATGGAATGCAGTATTTAGTTATGGAATATGTTAAGGGAATGGATTTAAAACGTTATATCCAGACTCATTATCCTATGGACTATTCCGTTGTTATCAATATAATGCAACAGATCCTTTCTGCAGTTGCCTTAGCTCATGAGCATCGGATCATCCATCGGGATTTAAAACCGCAAAATATTTTGCTAAATGATGAAGGTGTAGTAAAAATCACTGACTTTGGCATCGCAATTGCCTTATCGGAAACATCGATCACGCAAACAAATAGTATGTTAGGATCAGTGCACTATCTCTCACCTGAACAAGCAAGAGGGAGTATGGCGACAAGCCAATCTGATATTTATGCTATTGGTATTATTTTATATGAGATGTTGACAGGTAGTGTGCCTTTTGATGGTGAATCTGCAGTCACTATTGCTTTAAAACACTTTCAAGATGAAATTCCTTCATTGAGAGAACGTGATGAAAATATACCACAAGCGCTAGAAAATGTAGTGTTAAAAGCAACAGCTAAAGAACCTACAGACCGTTATAAAACAGTTGAAGAAATGAGTAAAGACTTAGAAACGGTTTTATCACCAGAACGTCAGAATGAAGCAGCTTGGCATCCGCAAGCAATGAACAATGACACAAAAATAATAACGCCGATTACAGATAACCCTCTTTCTAGTAATGAAGAAGGGGATACAGAAGCTGCTAAAGCAACTGAAGAAGACGAAAAGAATAAAAAACCTAAGAAAAAGAAGAAAAAATGGTTGATTTTTTTAGCGATTTTTGTTGCGATACTAGCTATGATCGGCTTGGGCACCTACCTTTCTTTGGCTGGCTCAAGAGACGAAGTTGCTGTACCCGAAGTCGCGGGACTTACGGAATCTGCGGCTAGAGAAAAACTACGCGAAAGCGGGGTACAAGCGGCGGATCAGACAAGAGAATATCCTAGTGATGATCAAGAAGAAGGGCGGATCGTTAAAACGACGCCACAAGAAGGCGCTGAGATCAAGCAAAGTCAAGAAGTGGTTTTATATATCAGTTCTGGCAGTCCAAAAGTAGAAATGGATGATTATACAGAACAGACTTATGAAGACGCACTGGACAAACTAAAAGAGCTAGAATTTAAAGAAAGTAATATTTCTTCAGAGGAAGAATTTAGTGATTCAGTCCCAGCAGGACAAATTATTAGTCAAACTCCTGATGAAGGAGAAGAAGTGGTGCCGGAAGAAACCGAAGTATCATTTGTTATAAGTAATGGTCCTGCGCCAGTATCTATGGTTAATTTTATTGGCAGTACAGAAGATGCAGCTAGAAGTAGCTTGCGAGGTATGGGCTTAGAAGATAATTCGGTAGAAATTCAGCAAAGTTATAGCGAGCAAGCAAGCGGAACGATTATTGATCAAACACCCAGCGAAGGTGAAGAAGTAATCCCCGCAGATACACCTATTGTTTTTTCTGTAAGTGCTGGACAAGAGCAAGTTGAAATTCCTGATGTAGAAGGGGATTCTGAAAATAAAGCAGAAGAAAAACTGGAAGACGCTGGCTTTAAAGTGGAAAAGGAAGAAGAATTTGACGATTCTGTTGACAAAGGAGATGTTATCAGTACAGATCCTTCGGCTGGTTCAACAGAAGATAAGGGAAGCACAGTGAATATGGTTGTTTCAAAAGGTGAGGAAGAAGAGCCTGAGACTAAGAAATTTACGGTGGATGTAGAAGCTTCTTTTAAAGGTAACGACGACAGTGAAGATAGCAGCGAAGATAGTAAAGACACTGAAGATAGTGAAGATGAAAAAGATCAAGACGCATCGAGTCAGACGATTACGGTCTGGCTTACAGATACAGATCATGATAACGAGCAATACGAACAAATCGTTTTAGATTCAGAAGATAATAAAGAGACGATCAGTGTTCCTGTTACCGTTGAAGAAGGCGATAAAGCCACCATTGCTGTGCAACGTGATGATGAAGAAAAAGTTAGCCGTGAGATAGACGAAGCTGAAACTGTACAGGTACCTTAATTTAGATAAAAGACGAACGATAATACACAATATCGGTCGTCTTTTATTTTTTGCTAAGTATTTGATGATAACAAGACCTTATCCTTTCCAAGTAATAAAAAATTCGTTATAATAAAGGTCAATAATAGTCAAAGGAGGGTCACGAGCAGATGAGTCATCAAAATACTTCTGATATGATTGAAGCTTATTTAAAAAAGATTCTGGAAGAAAGCGAGATGATTGAAATTCGTCGCGCTGAGATGGCAGATTTATTCAATTGTGTACCTTCACAAATCAATTATGTCATCAATACACGTTTTACTGTACAACGAGGTTATACAGTTGAAAGTAAACGAGGTGGTGGCGGCTATATTCGAATCGAAAAAGTTCAAATTTCTAATTATCATCAATTTTTAGAACAAGTGAACCAATTATTTGATCAATCACTCTCAGAAAAAGATGGAATAGCAATTATTCAGAAATTATATGAAGAAGGGATTCTTTCTAAAAGAGAAGGGAATTTATTATTAGTAACAATTAGTAAAGTAGCTTTAGGAAAATCAGTTAAAGAAGAAAACATACGAGCAAATATTATGCATGGCGTACTTGAACGATTGAGCTATGAATTATAAAGATAGGAAGTGAAAAATATGGACGAACTATTTACTCAGCGCGCTAAAGAAGTATTACAAATCGCCCAAGAAGAAGCAAAACGTTTTAAACATCAAACTGTAGGATCAGAACACGTTTTACTAGCCTTATTAATTGAACCCAATGGTATTGCTGGAAAAACATTACGAGAAATGAACGTTAATGAAAATGATATTCGTGAAGAGATTGAACACTTAACAGGTTATGGCACGATGACTAGTTATCCGGTAAGCGGCTATTTACCTTATTCACCAAGAGCTAGACAAATTTTTGCCTATGCAGGTGATGAAGCGAAGCGTTTAGGCTCATCACAAGTTGGTACAGAACACTTACTTTTAGGTTTATTACGTGATGAAGAAATCCTAGCTTCGCGTATTATGTTGAACTTAGGCCTGAGTTTAGCGAAAATGCGTCAGCTTTTAAAGAAAAAAATGGGCGTGAACCAAAACAAAAGTGCAAATGGTGCAAACCGACGTCGTCCAGCTCAAGGAAGACAGCAACAAGCCCAAGAAGGCACGCCAACCTTGGATTCACTTGCACGTGATTTAACAAAATTAGCTCGCGAAAAACGTTTAGATCCTGTTGTTGGTCGTAATAAAGAAGTGAAGCGTCTTATTCAAATATTAAGTCGTCGTACCAAGAATAATCCAGCCTTGGTAGGTGAGCCGGGAGTTGGTAAAACAGCGATTGCTGAAGGTTTAGCGCAAAAAATTAATAATGGTGAAGTTCCGCAAGATATGCAGTCAAAACGGCTAATGATGTTAGACATTGGTGCATTAGTTGCTGGAACAAAATATCGTGGCGAGTTTGAAGATCGCATGAAAAAAATCATTGATGAGATTTATCAAGATGGACAAATTATTTTGTTTATTGATGAATTACACACTTTAATTGGTGCTGGAGGAGCAGAAGGTGCCATCGATGCTTCTAATATCTTAAAACCAGCGCTTGCCCGTGGCGAGTTACAAACCATTGGCGCGACAACTTCTGATGAATATCAAAAATATATTGAAAAGGATTCAGCATTAGAACGACGTTTTGCCAGAGTTCAGGTAGACGAGCCAACACCTGATGATGCAGTAGAAATCTTAGGAGGCTTACGGGCTCGTTATGAAAAGCATCATAACGTTGAAATTACCGACGAAGCATTACGTGCTTGTGTTCAGTTTTCTGTTCGTTACATCAATGGAAGACAATTACCAGATAAAGCAATCGACTTAATGGATGAGTCAGCAGCTAAAGTTCGTTTAGACCAGTCGGATGAAGTTTCAGAAACAGCTGTCGTTCAAGATCAATTGCTAGAAGTTACAGAAGAAAAAGAAGCAGCGATTAGAAATCAAGATTTTGAAAAAGCAGCTAGTTTACGCAGACAAGAACAAGCATTGAACAAACAACTTCAAGAGTTATCTTATAAAGAAGCTAAAGCAGCTTCTGGTTTTACCGATAAAGTGACAGAAGAAGATGTGGCCGCTGTTGTGTCACAATGGACTGGTGTACCGCTAGAGCAAATGGAGAAAAAAGAAAGTCAACGTTTGCTAGATTTGGAAAAAGATCTGCATGAACGTGTCGTTGGACAAGATGAAGCAGTAAATGCAGTAGCTCGTTCTATTCGACGTGCTCGCAGTGGATTAAAAGACCCAAATCGTCCAATTGGTTCTTTCATGTTTTTAGGACCAACAGGAGTTGGGAAAACTGAACTAGCTAAAACACTAGCTGAATCAATGTTTGGTGAAGAAGATGCTTTGATCCGTTTAGACATGAGTGAGTATATGGAAAAATACAGTACGAGTCGTTTGATCGGTTCACCTCCAGGTTATGTTGGTTATGATGAAGGAGGTCAATTAACTGAAAAAGTTCGCTCAAAACCTTACTCTGTAATTTTACTTGATGAAGTTGAAAAGGCGCACCCAGAAGTTTTTAATACCTTATTACAAGTATTGGATGATGGACAATTGACAGATTCAAAAGGACGTTCTGTTGATTTTCGTAATACGATCTTGATTATGACTTCAAACATCGGTGCTCAAGAAATACGCGAAGAAACAAATGTTGGCTTCAATGTAGTAGATGTTAAACAAGATCATGAAGCTATGCAAAAACGTATCCTAGAAGAATTGAAGAAAGCATTCCGTCCAGAATTCTTGAACCGCGTTGATGAAACCATTGTGTTCCGTTCGTTAGAAAAAGATGAAATCCATGAAATTGTAAAAATTATGAGTAAATCTGTCGTTAAACGTATGGAAGAACAAGATATTCAACTTAAAATCACACCGGCAGCTATCGATGTTATTGGCGAAGCCGGGTTTGATCCAGAATATGGGGCTCGGCCGATTCGCCGCGCTTTGCAAAAAGAAATTGAAGATCGCTTGAGTGAAGCCTTGTTATCTGGAGAAATTTATTTCGGTAGTCGTGTCACGATTGGTGCTTCAAAGGGTAAGATTACTTTGAATGTAAAAGAGCCAAAGAAAGAACAAACATTGCAAGAAGCCTAATTAACTAAATAAGGATGTTTTGTTAGCACGTAGGAAGTTAAACTTCTTACGTGCTTTTTTAGCTTCTTAGAAAAAATTTTCGCCGCAAAAGACATTTTGCTTTTTATTTGAAAGTTCTTTATAA
>NZ_JAKEIT010000004.1 GCF_021474685.1 Tetragenococcus halophilus
AGTTTGTTCTAAGTTATTTATTGCCAATAAATCAATAAAATAGTTTTTTGCCAATTCTGTGCTTTTTTGCGTTACCATTCAATTCCTTATTAACGATCTATCACCTATTTAACAAAATCTCTGTATTTTTTTTGAAAAGTAACTACTTACTTATTTACGTTTTGCCCAGAACTGGAAGAAGTCTGTTCGCAACGACCCATTATATAATTTCCTCTTTTTCGTGGCTTTTTGTCCGTAAAATTCCTCAAAAGCTAAATCGCTGGTTAAGATATATTTACTCCAGCTTGTTAGCGGTCTGAATACCTCTCCCATTTCTTTATAAAGCTTACGCGCGCTGTCTTCTTCACCTAGACGCTCACCATAAGGTGGATTGGCAACAATAACGCCGCCTTCTTTTTCGGTGCTAAAATCTTTTAATGCTTGCTGCTTAAATGTGATCGAACCCCCTAAGCCTAATTCATCAGTATTAGCCTGAGCAATATCAATCATTTCACCGTTAATGTCAAAGCCTGTAATATCTAATTCCACATCATAATCAGCTGCTTGCTCTGCTTCATTACGCACTTGTTCAAATATCTCATCAGGCACCCACTCCCACTGCTCACAAGCAAAATCTCGATTAAAACCTGGTGCAAGTTGATGTCCGATCAATGCTGCTTCAATACATAAAGTACCAGAACCGCATACAGGATCAATAAAAGGTTTATCTTTATGCCAATTTGTTAACTTAACTAAAGCTGCAGCCATGTTCTCTTTTAAGGGCGCTCCGCCTTTTTCTAGACGATAACCACGCTTAAATAAACTTGGACCCGTTGTATCCAACAAGATCATCACATGATCCTTGCGTAAAATAACCTCTAAGTTATACAATGCACCTGTTTCGATTAAAGGAACGTTTTGCGGACGATGATAATAAGTTCTCATACGCTCTACGATTGCTTTTTTAGTGATTGCCTGACAATCGGGTGTGCTATATAATTTAGATTTAATTGACTTACCAGCTACCGGAAAAGCAGCATCCAAAGAAAGATACTCTTCCCATGGCAAAGCTTTAACTTTTTCAAATAGTTCATCAAAACTATAAGCTTCAAATTCACCTACGACAATTTTTACTCTGTCAGCTGTTCGTAACCACAAATTGGTTTCCGCTATGGTTTTTACAGTTCCTTGAAAACGTGCACGCCCATTTTCAACTTGACAATCAATTCCTAAGTTTCGTAATTCTTTTCCTGTTAAAGCTTCCAATCCGCTTGCTGCAGTTGCTATCAGATTAAAGCGTTGGTTATCTTCCATAATTTCCTCCGAAATAATTTTCATTTTTGATAAAAAAAACCTCCCGTACTGGAAGGATTTTTTCCCTGTTTATTGTGATTTTCTATAAGCCATGTTTTGTCCAGCTATCTTACAGGGGCAAGATAACTTGGATAATCATCTGTCTACAATGAAACATTGTCTTTTTGCTAGCGTTGAATTCCGCTGCAAAAAGCGCCCCGACCTTTGTTTGGGTTGCTCACTCGAGGGGTTTACCGCGTTCCACCAATAAGATTTCTCTTATTGCTTCGTCACTGTGGCACTTTCAAGGATACTCAAGCATAGTGTATAAAATACACCTTAGCTTTTTTTCCTGCCGTTATTCCAAATAAATGAAATACCTCAGCTTATTTTTTCGCTGAGCACGAACACTACAGACATCTCAGTCTGTGTGAGCATGGACTTTCCTCAGTTTGATTTACTCAAACCGCGATTATCCGAAAATCACAATTTTTTATTTTAAAACTGACGCGTTTTTTCTAGATCATCGTCATCTGATGAACGGTTAACACTTGATCGACTTTCAGTTGCCCGATTATCTCTTGTGCGAGTATCATCAGAGCGACTATAGTCGTCAGTCGATTGAGAAGTATGTGTTTCCATGTTTTCTTCTTGGTCTAATTTTTTACCAAAAACTTCTTTTTCTAAATTAGACAAACGTTTAAGGATATCAAAATTTGTTACTGTTTGACTTTTCGAAGTGCTTTCTGATTGGTTCCGTGAATTTGTCGCTTGATTCTTACTTAATTGAGCAATTTTTGCATTCAAACGATCATTTTCTTCTTGTAGCGTTAAAACTTCTTTATTATACGCTTCGTAATCTTTAATTACGCCATCTAAAAATTCATCAACCTCTACAGGATCGTAGCCGCGCATTTTTGTTTTAAACTCTTGCTGTAAAATATCTTTAGGAGTATATGTTATATTTGCCATTTTTCCACCTCATTGTTTGTTTGTACTACTTCTTATCTCAATTCTATTCTATCCAAAAAAAAAGAATAAATCAAACAGAATCATCGAAAACTGCATTTTGTAAATCATCCATTGTAATTAAATGGAGTAAAAATTCATGATTTTCAGCGTATTCTCTTGCGTCTTGTACAAAATATGTACTTTTACCAGTAAATTCATCGTCATATACAACAATAGCACCGTCTGCATGAGTAAGTAAAAAATGTGTATGATTTTTTAATTGACTTGGATTTTTATAAGGTAAGTGGCTCACAGCATCTACATAATCAGCTTTTTCTACAACTTTTTGTAACATCGCTTGATTTGCTTCATTCCAATTATTGCCAAACTCCAAGTAAGGATAAATGATTGAAAACTTCAATTCCGGGTACTCTTCTTTTAATTCATCAATCAATTGAGCTGTCCAAATTTCGACGCCTAAATTACCGCCTATGATAACCCATTGTAATCCCTCTTCTAAATACTGTTCAAGCGTTGTTTTTATAACTTTCTTAATAACTTTTATTTTAGGATCTGTTTCTTGAAAAACGCCTAACTCAAAGCTTCTATAACCGGTAACGATCAATGTGTGAACGGCTTGCATAATATTACCTTTTCTTTCTTTTTATCTTTTTGGTATAATATGGCCTAGGAGTGTGAGAATCATGGTCTTTCATTATCCCAATGGCCATCCTAGCCACTATAATGAAGCGTCAAAACAAAAAATGCAAGGAAAAGATAAATCAATTAATTTTGCCAATCGTGGGATGCGTTTTGAAGACGCGATTAATCAAAGTAATGATTATTATCGTAATCACGATCTTGCTGTGATACATAAAAAACCAATACCACTACAAATCGTAAAAGTAGATTACCCCAAAAGAAGCGCTGCTGTTATTAAAGAAGCTTACTTTAAAGAGGCCTCTACTACCGATTATAACGGCGTATATAAAGGTTACTATCTTGATTTTGAAGCAAAAGAAACCAAAAATAAGACTTCGTTTCCGCTTAAAAATTTCCATGAACATCAGATTGCTCATATGGAAAAATGTATGAAACAAGACGGCTTATGTTTTGTCTTGTTATGGTTTTCGTCGTTAAAACGTTGCTTTTTCTTAGATAGTAAACAGCTTGTTTATTATTGGCGTAATAAAGAAAATCAAAAAAAATCAATGCCAATAACTGCTATTGAAAAGAATGCTATCGAAATCCAACCCAAAATAGCACCACGCATTCCTTATTTAGAAGCAGTTGATCAGTATTTGCAAGCAAAGGAGAAAAACTAACATGGCAAATCAATCAGATTCACGAGTCAGTCGACATAAGCAAAATAACCCCAAAAAGCGTAGTGTCGGCTCCATTTTACTTAAAATTATTATTTCTTTGTTTATCTTTGCTTGTATCGTTTTAGTTGCTGGAGCCGGTCTGTTTATGTTTTATGCAAAAGATGCACCTGAGCTAAGCGAAGACGAGTTAGATGCAACAGTCTCTTCCAAACTGTATGCTGCAAATGGAGAGATTTTCCAAGATATCGGTTCAGAAAAACGTGAAGAAATTTCACCGACCGATGTTCCCCAACAGTTAGAAGATGCGATTGTATCGATTGAAGATCGTCGTTTTTATAAACATATCGGGGTCGATCCAATAAGGATTGTAGGTTCAGCTTTTTCTAATGTCACTACAGGAGGAAAGCAAGGAGGAAGTACTTTAACGCAACAACTAATCAAGCTCTCCTATTTTTCTACCAGTGAAAAAGATCAAACACTAAAACGCAAAGCCCAAGAAGCTTGGTTAGCAGTTAAATTAGAACGACAAAAATCCAAGCAAGAAATTTTAACTTATTATATCAATAAAGTGTACATGTCAAACGGCCTTTATGGTATGCAAACAGCAGCAGAGTCTTTTTATGGCAAGCCTTTAGAGGAACTATCGCTTGCGCAGACTGCGATGATTGCTGGCATGCCAAATGCGCCTAATTATTATGACCCTTACAAGCATCAAGAAGAAGCAAAAGAGCGACGTGATACTGTTTTATATACAATGTTAGATAACGGCAAAATCACGCAACAAGAATATGAGGACGCCAGCGATACACCGATCGATGATGATCTGCAAGAACTAGAAGAAGACGATGATGATAGGAAATATTATGATAATTATACAAAAGAAGTCATCAAAGAAGTTGAAGATAAAACGGGAAAAGACGTTTATCGAGACGGACTTAATATCTATACAAATTTAGATGAAGATGCGCAAAAACATCTATATAATATTGTAAACTCTGATGAATATGTTGATTACCCTGACGATAAAATGCAAGTAGCTTCTACACTTATTGAACCAGATACTGGTCAGGTTAAAGCACAAATCGGCGGCAGAAATGTTAAAGAAGGAACGATTTTAGGCAACAACTTAGCTGTTAATACCTCAAGAGATTTCGGTTCCACGGTAAAACCAATAGTTGACTACGGTCCAGCTTTTGAATTTAAAAAATATTCAACAGCTAAAACGATTGTTGATGAACCTTATTCTTATGAAGGCAGTGACACTCAAATTAACAATTGGGATAACTCTTTTATGGGGTCTATGACGTTACGTAAAGCCCTTGTGCTTTCAAGAAATATCCCTGCAGCTAAGCTTTTTGCAGACGTAGGTGCTGATTCGATTCAAGGATTTTTGGAAAAATTGGGGATTCAATATAAAAATTTAAACCAATCAAATGCTATATCAAGCAACGCTGATGAACAAGATGGTGCTAATTATGGTATATCTAGTCTGAAAATGGCAGCTGCTTATGCCGCCCTTGCTAACGGTGGAACTTATTATGAACCACAATATGTTAATAAAATCGTTTATCAAGATGGTTCTGAAGAAACAGACGCTTTTGAGGTTGAAGGTCAGAAAGCTATGGAAGATACAACAGCTTACATGGTCACCGACATCCTAAAAGACGTTATTACAGATTCTGACGGCACAGGAACGAACGCCGCAATTTCAGGTTTATACCAAGCAGGTAAAACTGGGACTTCTAATTACACAGATGAAGAATTAGAAAAGCTTGAGGGTAACCCATCCTCTCCTTCACCAGATTCCAATTTTGTCGGTTATACTAGAAACTATGCATTAGCTGTATGGACAGGTTACAACGATAAAATGACGCCTGTAACTAGCGAATCTTCCCATGTAGCCTCTGATGTTTATCGTGAATTAATGGAATATGTGTCGTCTTCTGTCGAAAATAAGGATTGGACAATGCCAGATGGTTTAGTTCGTATTGGAAAAGAACTTTACTTAAAAGGACAAGATGATACACCTTCAACTTCAAGAAGGACAAGACGAAGTGCACCTTCATCTTCTTCTACTCCTTCTTCACAAAGGTCACGACAGACATCAGAAGAGCCTTCGACGGAAACAGAAGAAGAAAGTAGTACAGAAACAGAACCAACTAGCGAACCAGAAGAAAGTTCTTCAACAACTGAAGAAGAAACAACGGAAACAGAAGAAGAATCATCTCAAGAAGAAGAAAGTTCAGAACCAAGCAGCGAACCAGAAGAAGAACCTTCATCATCAGAAGAAGAGGATCCGCCTGAAGAGGAACCAGATACTAGTGAACCTGATGAAGGAAACAATGATGATGGAGGCAGTAGCGAAGAAGAAAGTCCACCTGATACAGGTGATGACGGTAATCAAGAAGAGTCTTCGGAATAACAAAAATGGCAAGAGAGAAAATAAAACTCTCTTGCCATTTTTTATTTTCACTTGATGAAAGTTAGTCATCTTCTAACCAATTATGTAAAGAAACATTTGGTAAGTCTTTTTCATTCCTACTACTTTCTTTTTTCATCATATTCCTTTTACGTTTTTTTTGTTCTTCTTCTACTTGTTGCTCAGTTGTAATGTTTTTCCGTTCCCAAGAGAGCAAAACACGATCGATATAATTTAAACTATAAGCTTGATTCAAAACAGCTTCTTTTAAAGCTAAACGTATTAAATCAGGAGAATATTGGTCCTCCTCGATCCATTGACCGATACGTTGAAACTCAATTGGCGATAACGCTCGACCAAATTCTTTTTCAAACATTTGATACAAAGCTTGGACCTTTTGCTCGTAATCTTTTTCCCCTTCTTTTTTACGTTCTTGGCTTTGCAGTAATGCCAGTTTTTCAAAAATAGCTGAAAAATCATAGAAATCATTTCTAATTCCTTGCCTATCTTTCTCCGATTCAATAGTAATCACTTGTTTTTCTACCAGTTGATTCAATAAATTGTAAATTTCTTTTTGATCACAGCCCATATTTTCCGCAATAGGGGCTAAATCAGGAAAATCATTTCCCAATTCATGATATTTATATAGCTGAATCCATAAAATAAATTCATCATTGCTTAGTCCCAATTGCCTGTAATGTTCAATTAAAAGGTTGGAAAGTACAGTTTGTCCACCCTTTAAATAATCTTGTAATGAAATCATAAAAATGCTCCTTCTAATAAGTTACGAAAAAGCTGTTTCTTTCTTTTTAATAGAAACAGCTTTTTTATTATATCATTTTTCAATTTTTGTTTGGCATCTTGGACAAAGTCCATATACTTCCAAACGATGGCTATCGATATTATAGCCTGTTAATTTTCCAGCTGCCATTTCCACATCTTCTAAACCTGGATAGTAAAAATCAGTGATTTGTCCGCAATTTCTACAAATTGCATGATAATGAAGTTCTGTAAAAAAATCAAACCGGCTAGAAGCGTCTCCGTAATTCATTTCTCTTATTAAACCAATTTTAGTAAATAACTTTAAATTATTGTAAACTGTCGCTACACTCATTCCAGGAAACTTATCTTCAATTGATTTATAGATCGTCTCAGCAGTGGGATGTTCATCTGAGTAAGCTAGAAACTCTAGAATAGCTTTGCGTTGCGGTGTGATCCGGATATGTTCTTCTTTTAACCGTCGTAATGCTTCATCAAAACTTCTCAATGCGACCCCCTCCATTTTCTACTAATTTTATAATACTATGACTTCCACTTTTTTTCTAGCATTTTTGCTAAGTTCATTCAAAAATGGCTGAGATAAAAACCTCTAGCAATGTTCATTTTTTGAATAACTAGAAGAAAAACTCTTCAATTCAGTTGTTTCTTATCGTAAAAAAACTGAATTTGTTAATTCATGAATCATTGCTAAAGATCTATACCTCAGCCCTTGAAAAAAATATTAAACATTTAATTGTTGTCCTACTGTAACCATTTGGTCTGTTAGCCCATTATTAGCCATCAACTCATCTAGAGAAATCCCTTGGTTTTGTGCAATATCCCATAAAGTATCACCTTGTTGTACTGTATAGGTTGAGCCTGTACTTGTAGATGCCTGAGTTTGTTCAGAAGTCGACTCACCTTCTGCACTATCTTCTGTCTCTTGAGTTGAAACTGTAGTACCTCCAGCTTGTGCTGGTGTATCAAACTGCGTTAAATTATAAGCTTCAATTAAGGCGTTAAGTTTTTGACCATAATCCGGATCAGTAGCATATCTTCCCGTAAGATAAGACGTCGCATCTGTATAACTAGACGTTTGGCTTTTCCAAGTTCCTTCATAATTAGGAGCACCAGATGAGTAACTAGAAGCTTTCAAAACAGCTGCATGATCCTGTAAAGACTCTTCATAACTATTGTAAACTCTAAATGGTTCGTCCATAGTTTCCCACTTGCCATCAACATATTCTTTAGTGGACATCCAAATCGAAGGTTCTTGACCATAAGCTTTCACACCAAATAAATTATATGTAGGTGAAGAAGAAAGAGAAGAATTGCCGTTACCGCTTTCTAACAACGCTTGTGCAATCATAACAGAAGCATACAAGTCATTGTTGTCTGCAATCTGTTGTGCTGAAGTACCAATTTGATTGATTAAATAAGAAGCTTCATTTTCTGATGGTTGATACTCCTCTGCATAGCTTTCCTGTGGAAGTAAAGCAGCCGTAGTCGGAGCAATAACCAAACCAGTACCTACTAATGATAATACTGTTTTCTTATTAAATTTTTTATCAAACGTTCTCTTTTTTTGATGACGCTCACTACGTGTTCTGTAAACCATAACATCCTCCTCTGGGAAACTTTTAAAAAACTTTGTTAAGAAAATTAAGAATCCTATAAAAATAATTGTAAATTAAAAAAGAAAATAAAACAACATTTTTACTCTATTTTATTCAAAAAACCTTTACATTAATCTTTCTATTTACTGACATAACAGCAAAAGACTTCAAGAAAATTTTTAAAAGTTTTTAGAAAGATAACAAAAAGCACAGAAACTTTATTAAGCTTCCGTGCTTTTTTATAACTAGTTCATTGATTTAAAAATCGATACGATATTTTCTGCAGTAAATCCGTATTCTTCTAATACTTTACCGCCTGGAGCTGAAGCGCCAAAACGATCGATTGTTAGTAACTCTCCATCGTCTTTAACGTATTTATGCCAACCAAATGAAGCGCCTGCTTCGATACCTAAACGTTTTTTGATACCGCTTGGTAGAACAGATTCTTTATAGGCTTCACTTTGTTGTTCAAATAAATCAAAACTTGGAAGAGAAACCACTGAAACATCAATATCGTCACTTGCTAATTTTTCTTGAGCTTCTACTGCTAAATGAACTTCGGAACCACTCGCAATTAAAATTCCATCCGGTTTATTACCCTTTTGTGAAGAAATGACATATCCACCTTTAGCTAGATTTTCTTCAACATCTTCTGTTGTACCAGCTAGTGTGGGTAGATTTTGACGGCTTAAAACAAGCATTGTTGGATGTGTTTTAGCTTGCATAGCCATTTTCCAAGCTGCTCGAGTTTCGTTCCCATCAGCAGGACGGATAACGCTCATGTTCGGCATAGCACGTAAACTAGCTAAATGTTCAACGGGTTCGTGAGTAGGTCCATCTTCACCTACAGCAACAGAATCATGGGTGAAAACATAAGTTGTAGGTAAATGTTGGATAGCTGCTAAACGTAATGCAGGACGACAATAGTCACTAAAGACAAAGAATGTCCCGCCATATATTTTGGTCCCACCATGTAATTGGATACCGTTCATAATCGCAACCATTGCAAATTCTCGTACACCAAACCAAATATTACGTCCTTCATATTGACCAGGCGCAAAATCTTTATCGTCAGTTGCCATTGTATTGTTTGAAGAAGATAAATCTGCCGATCCACCCCAGAAAGAAGGCAATGCTTTAGAAATGGCTTGAATGACATCCTGACTGGATTTTCGACTAGCTTGTCCACTACCTACGTCATAATGTGGTAACTCTTTATCCCAACCTGTTGGTAGTTCACCAGCAAAAGCTTTTTTCAATTGTTCTGCCTCATCTGGATATTTCTTCTCATAAGCCGCGAATAAGTCATTCCATTCAGCCTCTGCTTTTTCACCATGATCTATCATCGTTTCCTTAAAACGAGCGGCTGCTTCTTCTGGCACTGTAAACTCAGGGTAATCCCAGCCAAAGAAATGCTTAGCTGCGGTAACGCCTTCTTCACCAAGAGCAGCACCATGAACAGCGGCTGTTCCTTCTTTTGGCGAACCTAAACCAATGACTGTTTTTACTTCGATTAAAGTTGGTTGATCTGTATTTTCTTTTGCTTGTTCTATTGCTTTAGCAATGGCTTCCATATCTGTGCCATCTTCTACTAATAAATATTGCCAACCATATGCTTCATAACGTTTACCCACATTTTCAGTAAACGCTTTAGACGTTGGGCCGTCTAAAGAGATCTCATTGGAATCATACAAAACGATCAATTTTCCCAATTCTAAATGACCTGCTAAAGAGGATGCTTCTTGGGATACTCCTTCCATTAAATCACCATCACCTGCTAATGCATAAGTATAATGATCAATAATGGAGAAATCTTCTTTATTGTACTGTGCAGCCAAATGAGCTTCTGTCATTGCCATACCTACTGCCATAGCAAGACCTTGACCTAAAGGACCTGTTGTCGCTTCTACCCCATCGATGTCACCAACTTCTGGATGGCCTGGTGTTTGGCTACCGTACTGGCGAAAGTTTTTTAGATCATCGATTGAAATATTATAACCAGAACAGTGCAATAAACTATATAATAAAGCTGAACCATGTCCTGCTGACAAAACAAAACGATCCCGATCGATCCAGTTCCGTGAAGTTTTCGGATTCACTTTCAAATATTTTGTCCATAAAGCATAAGCCATTGGTGCAGCGCCTAAAGGTAAGCCAGGGTGACCTGAATTAGCTTTTTGAACAGCATCAATGCTTAATGTTCGCAGCGTGTTTACGCCTATTTCATCAATCTCATCAAACAATACGAACCCTCCTATTTAGGTTAAATTTACTTTTAATACTATTTCATTATAAAAGATTAACCGCTTTTTTTCAACTAAAATTGAAAAGGGATACACCGCTTATCAACGATCGTGTAATCCCTTTTTCTTTTGTATTTTCTTTAATTTTTCAGGTGTAACATCTTTTCCGTCAGGATCCACGACTTTCATACCTTCGATATGTTTTCTCATGCCTCCGCGAAAATCTTGCAGATATTCTTTTCTTAGTGTATCTTGTTCATTCTGTTCTTTATCTGTTAAACCTTCTGTCTTTTTTTTATTTGCTAATTCATTAATACGATTTATTTTTTCATCTGATATCATTACCGCAACTCCTTTCTTTCTTTTTATCATACACAAAGATAACAAAAAAAACAAACAACAGCATCTAAATTAATGCGAACGTTTGTTTGAATTCTATAACAACATATGCTAAACTTTAATTAATAAGAAAGAGAGAAGGTGTTAACTTTGGCAAAAAAAACAGAGAATCGACAGATTGAAGTCCTAAAATTTATTCATACATGCGTAAGCCAAAAAGGATACCCGCCTACTGTTAGGGAAATTGGTGAAGGCGTTAGTTTATCTTCTACTTCAACTGTTCATGGGCATTTATCACGTTTAGAAAAAAAAGGAATGATTCAACGTGATCCTACAAAGCCGCGTGCTATTGAGCTAACTTCTTTAGGATTAGAAGCAATCGGTGTGCAACAAGAAAGTATTCCAATGCTTGGTACTGTCACAGCCGGTGAACCTATTTTAGCTGTTGAAGAAGCTTCAGATTATTTTCCTATTCCGCCCAATTTAACTAGTCTTGATGGGCAATTATTTATGCTCACTATTCGTGGCGAAAGTATGATCAATGCGGGAATTTTAGATGGAGACCAAGTCATTGTTCGCAAACAAAATTTTGCCGAAAATGGAGACATTGTCATCGCAATGACTGAGGAGGAAGAAGCAACCTGTAAGAGATTCTATAAAGAAAAGGATCATATTCGTTTACAACCTGAAAATGATTTTATGGAACCGATCATTTTGCCAATAGTTAAAATCTTAGGAGAAGTTGTTGGGCTCTATCGCCATTTCTAACAAAATACCAGTAAGATCTTCAAAAAAATGAAGATCTTTTATTTTTTGCTTTACAAAGGGAACAAATATTCGTATAATGAAGTTACAAACACTTGTTCGCATGCAAGAAGGGAGTCATTTACTATGAAAGGAATACGTCGTTTTGGGTTGATGATCGTTATATTATTAATCGGCATCACAATCGGGCACTTTGGCCTTTTTATTTCAACTTTATTTGTCTGTCCTTTAATTACCTTATGGCTATTACTCTGGGATGATAAAAAGAATAGTCAAATAGAATATAAACGTCAAATACATCGTTATCAAACAAAACCATAAAAAGAAGCTTAAAACCATTTGAGTTGGTTTTAAGCTTCTTTTATAACTCTTTACTCTTTTCAAACAATGTATTAATAGTCTAATAAAGTAAGTATTTCGTAATCTTCAATCTTATCTCTTCCATGTAAATCTAATAATTCAATCAAGAAAGCACAACCGATAACAACGCCTCCTAATTTTTCAACTAGATCTATCGTAGCCTTTACAGTGCCGCCAGTAGCTAATAAGTCATCACAAACAAGTACTCTTTGTCCAGGTTTAATAGCATCCTCGTGTAGCGTCAAGGTATCCTGACCGTATTCTTTATCGTAGGTTACTTCAATCGTTTTACGAGGTAATTTGCCTGGTTTACGAACAGGTGCAAAACCTACGCCAACCTCATAAGCCACGGGACAACCTACAATAAACCCACGTGCTTCAGGCCCTACCACCATATCAATTTGCTTTTTATCAGCATAATCAACAATTTTATTTACTGCTTCACGGTAAGCTTTACCATCTGCCATAAGAGGTGATATATCTCTAAAGGTAACGCCTTCTTCGGGGTAATCAGGAATACTTGCAATATAATCTTCTAAATTCACTTATTTTTCCTCCTAATAAACGTGCATATAATATTTTTAATATCAAATACTTGTTTTTTATGTTGCTAACCAGCTTTTCAAAGATGGTAAATCACTTAGCAATAAAAACTCTTCTGTTTTGATTTTTTCCAGCCGTTTTTGATAAGTTTGACTTTCTGTCAATGCTTGAGGTTTTGGATCTTGTACTTGATTCATAATCCCATCTGTTATTGTAACAAATCCTAAGTCAAAAAACACTTGAATCATAAAAAACAATAATTTTTCTGGAATAGCTAAATATTGCGCAATAACGGGTAGCTTGTATCTCACATCCACTTGCTGTTGTTTGGAGATAAAGTGAAATAACTTAGCGTACTGTTCTCGTGTCCCTACGCCATCTAGATAAGCATCATCTTTAGCTGAGCATAAGAAAAAGACACGTGAGACTTGAGTTGTTTTAATAGCTTCTTTAGCTTTTTCTAATTGTATTGGACAGTTGAAAAGCACCAACTGATTAAAAGTAGTCTCTTCTATTGCAGAAAGAAAGTCCTGTGAATCTTTATAGGTTACTACCGGATGGTCAATTTTTTCCTCGATTTTTTTTGTTTCTTTTTCAGAAAAACTGACAAACAATGTTGGTTCTACAAATGTTAGATTTTGCTGGTACTTTTTTGAACGGTAATCAAATACTTGCAGGTGATTGATACGATAATCCTTTAAAACAATTTGAGGAATACGTTTATGATTCCACTCATTAATCGACAATTGCGCTACAATATCAATAAATTCACTTTGAAATTCTAAAATATCCGGACCAAAACCAAAGCCGATCCCTTCCACATTTTCTTCAGAAGGATCTTTTAAGGATAATTTCAAATGTTTACCGTCCGCTCCGACAGTCCGAGTATTTATTGCAGAACAATCTTTAAACAAAATATGCGGCAGCGGGTTATCCATACCAAAAGGCGCTAAGCTTTGCATCGCTTCAATATGTTGCAATTTAACATCTGACAAGCTAAGTATTGCATCAACGGATAAATAATTTTCTGGCTGGATATTATTTGAATCAAGTATTTCATTTACTTTTTTTATTAGTAAAGACAAATTCTCTTTTTGTATACTAAGTCCGACAGCGGCATGGTGTCCACCAAAACTAGTCATTAATTCGCGAGTTTGATCTAAAAGTTTGAATAAATTAACTGAATCAACACTGCGTCCCGACCCTTTTAAAAGTCCTTCTTGCGTTTGAGTCAAAACAATCGTAGGTTTTCCTACTTTTTGTGCAATATTTCCTGCGACGATTCCTAGTACGCCTTCATTCCAATTTTCTCCTGCAATTATTTGAATCTTTTTATCCGGAGATAACTGTTGCATGGCTTCTTCAGTTATCTTTTGAGTGAGGGCTTTTCTTTGTGTATTCACTTGATTCAATTGTTCAGATAAATAGGAAGCTCTCTCTTGATCAAAAGTAGTTAATAACTCTACCGCTTCATTAGGATCTTGTAAACGTCCTAAAGCGTTTAACCTGGGAGCGATCGCAAAACCAATGGTTGACTCATCCACTTCTTCTATACGGATTTGACTCACCTGTAACAATTCAAGTAAGCCGATTCGCTGTGTTTGTTTTAAAGCCTCTAGTCCAAAAACAACTAGCGCGCGATTTTCATCAGTAAGTGAAACCATATCAGCAACGGTACCGATGGCTACCAAATCTAAAAAGTCCGTGGGTACTTCATCAAGTAACGCGCAAGCAAACTTAAAAGCAACGCCCACACCGGCTAGTTCACCAAAAGGGTATCGTCCTTCTGGATAACGCGGATGAATAATAGCATAAGCATCAGGTAATGTCTGGGGTAATTCGTGGTGATCAGTAACGATCACGTCTACATTCTGACTATTAGCAAAATCAATTGCTTCATGGCCAGAAACGCCATTATCAACTGTAAGTATCAGTTGAACACCTTCAGCTATTTTTTCTTTATACATCTCTACATTAGGGCCATATCCATCTTTAAAGCGATTTGGTAAATAATAATCAACATCAGCGCCTAAAAGCTCTAATGTTTCTTTTATCAGTGATGTACTCGTAATACCATCAGCATCGTAGTCACCATAAACCAAAATTTTTTCTTCATTTTCCAGTGCTTGCTGCACCCGTGAAACGGCCTTTTCCATATCAAATAGTTGAAATGGATCATGTAATTGATCAAGTGACGGATGAAAAAAAGTTGTTATTTCCTGCGGGCTTTGAATCCCACGTCGCCAAAGAAGTTTTCCCAAAAAGCTAGGTATCTTTTCTTTTTTTAATTGATCAATAAATTCTTCTGGCAATTCTACGTCTGGTGGAAGCTGCCAATTATAATTTGCTGGTTTCAAACAATCACTCCTAACCACAACATTATATTATAGCAAACCTAAACAAATAAGCAAAGAAAGGATAATTTTTTAGTTAAAACATCCTTTCTTTGCTAGTTTTTATTAACTATCTGAAGAGTGTTCTTCTTCCTTTGCTTGTGCTGTTTCTTCTTCAACTGCAGCACTTTGGTCACTGTCTGCTTTTAAAGCAGCTATTTTATTATTGTATTCACGTTCTAATTCTTGTCGTTTATCCGCTACTTTTTGGTCAAGTGATTGTTCAAGTTCACCTAATTGTTTTTTTAAAGATTTGATTTCTTTTCTTTGATGCCAAATCGTACTAGTAGCAACCAATGCAATGACTATGGCGCCTAAAAATGCTGACCCAATAATAATAATAACAAGTGGTGCTGATAGTTGGGAAAATCCAAAATTTATAGGAACATCCATGTTATTCATCACCGCAAATAATACAATCAATAAGGTTAAAACAAATCCAAGAATAATTCGCCATTGACTTTTCATAAAAACACTCCCTCACTTTATACTAATGAAACTATTTTTGATTGAAGATACCCGCTGCTAAAAAATCACCGACTTTAGGAAATAGTTGATAGGCTCTAGCAGCAAATTCCATAATCGCCGGTTGGTTAATTTCTCGTTTAGGACGACTTATCTGTTTGACGATTTTATGTGCCAGCTTATTAGGTTTTATAACAAAAGCATCCACATTTTCCAGATAATTGCCACTAGGATCGGCTTTGTCGAAAAATTCAGTTCGAATCGGACCTGGATTCACAGTTGTCACTGCAATACCAAATGGTTTTAATTCTAAACGTAAAGCATTTGAAAAACCAAGAACAGCAAATTTAGTCGCAGAATAAATACTAGACTTAGGCGTAGCCATTTTACCTGCCATTGAAGCAATATTTATAATATGTCCGCGTTTACTTTCTAACATATCTGAAGCAACACGTTGCGTTAGAAGCATTAAGCCTAAAACATTCACTTCAAACATCTCTCTGATTTTTTCCTGTTCAAAAGAGACAAAATTATCAAAATGGCCAAAGCCTGCATCATTAACCAAACAATCGACAGCCCCTACTTCTTGTTTTACTCTTTCATACATACGCTCAATACTGTCAGGATCTGAAACGTCAAGTTGAAAAGCATAAGCTTCATTTTGGCTAAGTTGCTTACATTTTTCTTTTACTTGACCGATCAATTGGATACGTCTTGCACATACAATGATAATTGCCCCTCTTTTGGCGGCTTCGTAACAAATCTGTTCACCTAAACCTGAAGAAGCTCCCGTAACTAGAATAACTTTATTTTTTAAATTCATTGATTTTCCTCCCTTTCTTGAAATGGAATCATCATACAATAAAAATCTCTTGCTATGACCGTATGAGGAAAAACTTCTCGCGCTTCTTTTTCCAATTCTATCGTATCTTTATTAAGGTAACGAGCGCTAATATGGGTTAAAATTAATTGATTCACTCGCGCTTTTTTAGCCACTGTTGCCGCCTGTTGGGTTGTCGAATGATAATATGCCTTCGCAAGTTTGGCTTCATGCTTGTTAAAAGTACTTTCATGAACCAAAACATCAGCATCTTCAGCTAGAGCAATGGCGTTTGCCGTATAACGAGTGTCACCCAAAATTGTTACCACTCGCCCTTTTTTAGCTTGACCAACAAAATCCTTTCCGTTAATTGTCTGACCATCTGTTAAAGTAACACTTTCACCTTGCTTTAATTTACCATAAATAGGTCCTGGTTTAACACCCAAAGCTTTTAGTTTTTCTACTTGCAATTCACCTTTATGATCTTTTTCTGTCACCCGAAAGCCAAAACTGGCAACACCATGGTCCAGTCTTTTACAAGTCACAACAAATTGATCATCTTCAAATAAGATTTCTTCATCACTTGATATTTCGATAAATTTTAAGGGATAGTTTAAATGTGTTTTCGAAATTTTAAGGGAGGTACGAATAAAGTCTTCTATGCCTTTAGGGCCGTATATCTCTAGCGGTTTATCTCCTGCTTGGTTTGATCGGCTAGTAATCAAACCGGGTAAGCCAAATATATGATCACCATGTAAGTGACTAATAAATATCTTCTCAATTTTACGTGGCTTGATTGTTGTATGTAAAATTTGCATCTGAGTTCCTTCACCACAATCAAATAACCAGATAGCATTACGCTCAGCCAAAAGCCGTAACGCAATACTAGTAACATTACGATGTTTTGCCGGTAAACCGGCCCCTGTTCCCAAAAATTCCAGTTCCATAATTTACCTATCTTTCTTTTCTAAACTCTGAATTATCGCTTTATTTTTGATGCTTTTCATCCCATTTTTGTTTTGTATTTTCCTTGGTCGTTTCTTCTACTTCTTGTGCTTTTTTGATTTCTTCTTGTACTTCTGCTAAATCAAAACGCGCAATCTCTCCGCCTATCTCCATCATAATAAGTTGGTTAAGCACACGATTATCTGTTTCATCTGCAATCAGAATCAAACCTGTTTGACCAGCATCTATTTTCTTACCCACAAAATCAAAAATCGTACGCGCCTCACGAATTTCCTTACTATCCCTAGAAGCTCCGAGCACACTGCCGCCGAACCAACCCAAAAGAACTCCTAAAGGACCACCCAATAAACCTACCATCATTCCGATAAGGCCACCTTTTGAACTTTGATTTGTACCGGTGAAATCTATGAAATCTTCCACATCGAATTGGTGTTGGCCATTAGCCGAATGAGTCACAACCGCCATTTGATCACCGCTGAGTTCCTTGTTTCCTTGCGCTTTTTTAATCATTGAAAAAGCTTGGTAAGCTTGTGCATTTTCCTCAAAGTTTATAATAATCACACGTTTTGTCATTTGTTTCCTCCTCTAAGGACTTTATTGCATACTATTTATTCAACAAATTCAAAAACAAAATCACGAATTCTTACTAAATCACCATTTTGCGCACCTCGTTGACGTAGGGCTTCATCAACCCCCATTTTACGTAATTGTCGGGTAAAGCGTCTAATTCCTTCCTCGTGTTCAAAATCTGTCATTTCGAATTGTTTTTCTAGTTTTCTTCCCGTTAACACCCAAGTTGCATCTGGATCACGTTGAATTTCAAAGCTTGACTCTTCAGGAGTATAGCCATATTGTACGACATCTTCAGATTCCGCCACTTTTTCATCAAGTGGGAATACGGGCGCTTTTTCTAGTAAATCAGCTGTAGCATTTACCAAAGGATCTATCCCTTGATTTGTTACACCAGAAGTTGGAAAAATTAAAGGCATTTGGCTGTTTTCATTTGCATATTGTTGCGCTAACTTTTCCTTAAACTCTTTTAACTGATCTTCTGCACCTGGCATCTCAATTTTATTAGCGACAATAATTTGCGGCCGTTCTAATAAACGAAGATCATAAGAAGACAATTCTTGATTAATCGCCAAATAGTCTTCGTAAGGGTCGCGACCTTCCATACCGCTCATATCAACCACATGTAAGATCACGCGTGTTCTTTCTATATGACGCAAAAATTGAACACCTAGTCCTACACCTTGAGAGGCGCCTTCAATTAATCCCGGCAAATCTGCAATAACAAAATTAGTCCCATTTGAAGTAGACACCATGCCTAGATTAGGAACGATCGTCGTAAAATGATAAGCACCGATTTTAGGCTTAGCTGCTGAAATGACAGATAATAATGTAGATTTTCCAACTGAAGGAAAACCAACCAGACCCACATCAGCTAATACTCTTAGTTCTAGTTCTATTTTTCTTTCTATACCCGGCTCACCATTTTCCGCCAACTCAGGCGCTGAATTTTTTGGCGTAGCAAAGTGAACATTACCACGTCCGCCACGTCCACCTTTTGCAACAGTTAACATTTGTCCTTCTTCTACTAAATCTCCAAGAAGTTCTCCTGTATCCTTGTCACGTACGATAGTGCCTTGTGGAACTTTAACATAAAGATCTTGTGAAGAGCGCCCATGCATATTTTTATGCATACCATTTTCGCCTGCAGAAGCTTTAAACCGTCGATTATAACGGAAATCCATTAACGTACGTAAGCCCTCATCTACAATCAATATGACATCGCCGCCACGTCCGCCATCGCCGCCAGCAGGACCGCCGTTAGGAACGAACTTTTCCCGACGAAAAGCAACCATTCCATTACCGCCGTTTCCTGCTTTTACGTCGATCGTTGTTTGATCTAAAAACATGGACATACTTGTGTCCTCCATTCTATATACATACTCAGTATCCTATCCTTGAACCTTTCCTATTGTACCTAGCATTTATGTGTTTGTCCATCATTTCCTTACTACTCATTTATCATACTTTTCTAAAAAAGTATGTACTTTATCTTGATAAAGAGCTGGATCTTGATTATAACTATCCGCATGAGCTGCATTATTCACTGCCCACTTTTCTTTTGGTGCGTTTGTGGCTTGATAAAGCTCATCCAACATAGAAAAAGGAACAAATTTATCTTTTTTTCCGTGAATAAAAAAGATGGGGCGTGTATTTTTAGCTAATTGTTTGCTCGCATCGGCTTCATTAAAGAAATAACCTGCACGAATTTTGGTCACTAAACTTGTAATTGGAATCATAGGAAAGGCAGGCAAATCAAATTGATCTTTTAACTGATAAGTTAATTCTTCTTCTACAGAGGTATAGCCACAGTCTTCTACAATCGAAACCACATTTTCAGGAAGTTTTTCACCAGAAACCATCATCACTGTAGCCGCACCCATACTGACCCCATATAGCGTAATTTTTTCCTGATCCCCTTGTTTTTGCAAAATTTGATCGATCCACTGCAAATAGTCTTTTCGCTCATGCCAGCCAAAACCAATATAATCACCTTCGCTATTGCCGTGTCCACGCGCGTCAGGAACTAATACATTATAGCCCATATCATGATACATTTTAGCATATTCTGCCATCGTTTCAGCTGTATCCATATAGCCGTGAGCTAAAATCGCTGTTTTTCCTTCCGATTTTTCCGTCGGCAAAAAGAATGCGGACAATTTCAAACCATCTTTTGAATACAAGGTCCATTGTTCACGATTTTTATCATTTGTATACCAGTCTTCAATTTTTTGTGTCTCAGTCGTTTTGGTTTCTGTATCCGAACTTAAAAAATCTTTTTCTGAGGGAATAACCGCATACTCGTAAAAGTAATTCCCGGCGTAAAGTAGCCCCCCTATTGTTAAGATTGCCAAAGTAAAAATAAACCATTTCAAAATTTTCACTATTTTTTTCCTCATCACTATTAAAAATTTCTAGTCTAGTATACGAAAAAAGTCCAGGAAATAAAAATACTTTGCGTTTTGGTTTACATAACTTTTATACAGTAAACAAAAACTAGAACGTTAATTTTTACGTTCTAGTCAATCATTTTATTTATTTTCAATTAGACGAAAACTAGACCAAGGTTTTAAAAACTGGAGTAAAAATAAATCTTCTTCAGAAATAGCGCCTACGACATTGACGCGACCATCATTTTGCATAGCTTGTAAAGCAATCTGTGTTTCTCCTTTATACTGCTCATACTCTACATTATCGATCAGCACATCACCGCGCTTCATATTTTTTGTATGATGTGCAGGAAAAGGTTTTTCCTTATAATAAACACGAGTCATTGTTGATCGTAACAAATACTCAGAAGCATCCCCGCGATAACTATGCAGATTATCAAACAAACAAATCCGCTCATCTTCTGTAATATCGTCAACAACATCCACTCGCAAAGTTGGATAAAGCGCGTGAAAACTTTCAGACATCGTTTGTAATTCAGCTTCTGAAGCATAGGCATTCGCAATGGTGATATCATCAACTAAGCCTGTTAGAAGTAAGTGCTTTACTTGGGTTTCAATAGCTAATGCTCTATGTTCTTCTAAAGTACAGAGTCCATCTTGTGTGGGCCAAGGGCCAAAAGTTGCTGCTTGTGAATTAACAAAAGCCATCGTATTTAAATTATAACGGCGAAACTTTTCAGAACAATAAGCAAAATGCTTATAACCTAACCCTGTATAACGGTGCGGATAGAAATTATGAGAACCCAGCAGATTTTCCTTCTTAGGCGAAAATGACATAATATTATCTACGTAATTTGTTCCCGTACTCATGTTAATTTCTATTTTTAAATGATAAGGATTGCGTGTCATTCGAGCTTCTTCAGCTCCCGTAAATCCCAAATCCAGACGAACCCCATCTGCACCTAATTCATGAAAAAAAGAAAGATCATCGTATGAAATCCCCAGTTGTTCAAACAAGCTAGGATTAATATCCACCATAACTTCCATATCTAAAGTATTAGCATAGTCTACCACTTGTTTAAAATCAGCCAATACTTTATCCCTTTCTTCTTTGATCTGTAATAAACTAGTGAACACCCGCTTAAAACCATACTTATATGCTAAGTCTAAATACGCCTTGTCTTTTGCAAAATTCGAACGTTCAGGGTAAAGTGAGATACCTAATTTCCCCATAAATTCCCTCCTATGAATAAGATGTTACTCCCTTGTATTATAACAAAGCGCTAACAAGTGGTCTATATCTTTTTTATAAACCAATCATTGCAAAATTAGAGCTATTTTGCCAAACTTATTGATTTACTCATATAAAAAGACCGGAAGCAACAAAATGATCCTCGTCGCTTTCGGTCTTGTTTTTTTATTCATCGCCGACTATAAAAGTAAATTCACATTCAGCAGCTATTTTATCTTCAACTGTTGCTTTAGCTACGGCTGTACCTACAGATCCCTTTGTTTTAGTAATCTCAAAGGAAAGGTTTAAAGTATCTCCTGCTAGTACTTTTTGCCGAAATTTTGCTTTATTTATTCCACCAATGTAGGCTGTCTTTCCTTGAAATTCATCAGATTTCAAAATCAAAATCGAGCCTGCTTGCGCTAAGGTTTCTAAGATTAACACGCCTGGCATCACCGGATTATCAGGAAAATGCCCCTGAAAAAAATCTTCGTTAATCGTCACGTTTTTTGTCGCTATAATTTTCTTACCTGATTCAATATGATCGACATAGTCTATGTAAAGAATCGGATAGCGATTAGGTATTACTTTTTTTACTTCTTCTTCAGTTAAAAATTTTTCCATTTCATTTATCCCTCTCAAATTGCTTGAATACTTTGATTATCAAACTAACACACTTTCTTTTATTTCGCAATAAAAGAAAAAAATAAGTAAATTTAGTTTGACAATCAAACAATTTTATCTAATAATAAGAAATCATGAACCTTTTCATGAATTGTACTTGAAATTATTATATATTTTATTTAAGGAGTGTATTTATGGGCTTTCTAACTGGAAAAAAAATTGTCGTCATGGGCGTTGCTAATAAAAGAAGTATTGCTTGGGGATGTGCACAAGCGATCACTGAACAAGGTGGCGAAGTGATTTATACCTATCAAAATGATCGGATGAAAAAATCTTTAGAAAAAATTCTCAATGGTGATGAATATTTGGTTGAATGTGACGTTGCTGATGATGACAGTATTAAAAGTGCTTTTGAACAAATTAAAGATTACGCTGGTGAAATCAATGGTGTTGTTCATGCAATTGCTTTTGCCGATAAAAATGATTTGCAAGGAAATGTTTCTGACATTTCTCGTAAAGGTTACGCACTTGCACAAGATATCAGTAGTTACTCCCTAATTGCTGTAGCACATTATGCAAAACCTTTATTGGCTGAAAATAGTGGTATTGTCACATTGACTTATTTCGGTTCGCAACGTTCAGTGCCAAATTATAATATGATGGGAATTGCCAAAGCTTCATTAGAAGCAACTGTCCGTTATTTAGCAACTGAATTTGCGCAAGATCAGGTACATGTTAATGCTATTTCTGCAGGCGCAGTGAAGACATTAGCTGTAACAGGCGTTAAGGATTATCAAAAATTAATTCAACTATCTCAAGACCGTACAGCTGATGAAATAAGTGTTACTACGAATGAAATTGGTAATGTTTGTGCCTTTTTAGTGAGTTCTTTAGCCAGTGGTGTTATCGGAGAAACCGTCTTTGTCGATAAGGGTGTACATTTATCTTAATTTTTGTTTACTCCTATACTTTTTTGATTTTCTTTTTTCAAAAAGCTTGTTACAATAATTAAGCATTAATTTTGGAGGGATCATCATATGTCTTTACTTATAGGAGCGCAAAAAATCCTTGCGACGACAGCTAATACTAATTCTACTGTCGATACTTCGGATTCAACGGTCATAGAACCGACAACAGAAAAACTAAACGCTTTTCAGCGTTGGTGGAATAATATCAACTGGGAAGATGTAACAGGTACACTCATTTCAAAAGTAATTACTATTATTGCTTTAACCATTTTATTTTTTGTTTTGTTGCGCTTAGCCGACTACTTTATTAATCGAGGCTTTCGCCTTAATAAAAAGAAAAAGCAAAGTGAAGTACGAGTAAAGACGATGAACACGTTGGCAAAAAACGTCGCACATTACACATTAGGCTTTTTTTATGTGTATTCATTGCTCTCTTCAGTGGGTATTCCTGTAGGGTCTCTTTTAGCTGGGGCTGGAATTGCTGGCTTAGCCATTGGTCTCGGTGCGCAGGGGCTGATGAGTGATATTTTCACGGGTTTTTTCATTATTATCGAGCAACAATTTAACGTTGGTGATTATATCGGGCTATCGGATCTGGGGCTTGAAGGAACAGTTATTTCCGTTGGATTACGAACGCTTCAGTTACAGTCAGCCGATGGAACCGTACACTTTGTTCCTAACCGTAATATAACTACGATTAGTAACACTTCACGTTTTGACATGCGTGTATTAGTCAATGTAAGGGTTCGTCCAGAAGAAGGAATTGAAGGAATTCAACAATCAATAGAACGAGCCAATCAAAAAATCGTTGATGAGTATTCTGATTATATCCAAACCCCGCCGTATATTTTTGGTGTTGTTGACTTAGGAAATAGTAATTTTGCTGTTCGAACAATAATGTATGTCGAAAATGGTCAACAATACAAGCTGGAGGAAGAATTACTAAGTACCTCAGTACAAGAATTGACAAACGATGGATATTCTATTCCATCCTCACCTATTAATATCTAAGTAAGGAATAACAGACCTTAAAAAAACTGACTATATAGATACTGCTCCTACGATTTGCTAGGTTCATTGTTGCAACGAAGCAATAGTTAGCAGATGGTATCATATATAGTTCAGTTTTTTATACTTGTTTTTAAATATTCAATTCTTCTTTTATTTCATTTACCCTTGGTATAAATTCATATCTTTTTTCTAATTCATGTGCGAGATGATTTACCGATTTTAATATTTCTTTTCGCGTAATAATTCCTTCAAAAGTATTGTTGGCATCAACAATAGGTAAAAAAGAAGCCTCTACCAACAAATGAAGCACATCTTCTAAATCATCTTCTTGCTGTAATGAAGCAACATTAACTTCCATCACGTCAGATACTAAAAGTCCGCCCAGAACATTTGAGTTAAAACCATCAATATCCATCATTTTATCTACGATATTAGCCAAACTGATAAGTCCTACCAAATGATCTGATGAATCTAACACAGGAATTTTGCTATATCCTACTTTTGATAAAACTAATAATGCGTGCTCTAAAGGATGGCTATATAGCACGGTCGCCACATTATCTGACGGGATCAAAAATGAATTTTTGTTTTCTAAAAGTAAGGATTTTGTATATTTCCCAATCAATCTACTGCCTCCATTTCTAACAAAACTACATCTCTTATTATACCTTAAAATGATATAGAAAATAATAAAAAGCGCTCTCTTTAAAAATTCATAATAACTATTCAATTTTTATTCTCATTTCTATGTTTAAATGAAGAACCTGGCAAAAAAGTGCTCAAAAGTTGCTTTAATCGGCTTTTGAGCACTTTTTTTCTACTTATTAAATACAAATGAAAGATCTTTTAGCGCTGCAAAATTTCGGTCATAATATTGTACTTGAAAAGAAGTTTCTGTGCTTTCAATAATGGCGTAAGTTTTTATAGGAAATGCTCCACGAGGCTGTAAAATGCTCCCTGGATTTAAGAATAAACGTCCTTTATTGACTTCACAACCAAGTTGATGTGTATGACCAAATAAAGCAATATTTGCTTGATACTCTTGTGCCTGCATATCCAACTGTGTCATTCCCATTTTCACGCTTGATAGATGTCCATGTGTTAGATAAACAATGTCTTTTCCAGTATCTACTGCTTGAAACTTTTTATATTGAGAATCAAAATCAGTATTTCCAGTAACGACATAAACGCCTTTCCATACTGGATCCTCTTCTGCTAGCTCGGAATCTCCACAATGAAAGAGATAATCGACCTGATCTTTATAATGTTCAAATAGATCCACTAGAATTTGACGATCTCCGTGATTATCACTAACAACTAAATACTTCAACCTAGTTTCCTCCTTCTAACCAATCTTGCCATTGTTCCTGTAACTTGTTTAATGCTTGTGCACGGTGACTCACTTTATTTTTTTCACTTTCACTCATCTCCGCAGCTGACTCGTTTAAACCCTCTGGTATAAACAGCGGATCGTAACCAAAGCCATTATCACCTTGCGGAATACGAGCGATTCGACCGGGCCAGTCAGCCTCAACAACTAAACTTTCTTTTTTAGGTACCGCAAATACCAGTGTACAATGAAATTGAGCCCTTCTTTGTTCATCGGCAATATTTGTTAATTCATGCAGTAGTTTTGCATTATTGGCTGCATCATTTTTCTCTGCTCCTGCAAAGCGAGCTGAATAAATCCCTGGCATCCCATTTAAAATATCAACTTTTAACCCTGAGTCATCTGCTAAAACAGGACATTGTAAAATATTTGCGATCGTTTCCGCTTTTAGACGGGCGTTTTCTTCAAAAGTAGTCCCCGTTTCTGCAACTTCAGGCAACTCTGGAAAGTCTTTCATCGTTTTGACCTTATAACCAGCCGCATAAAACATTGTAGAAAACTCTCTGGCTTTGCCCGGATTTCCCGTAGCGATCACTATAGTTTGTGCATCCACGCCTTGATTTTGCTCTGGGTTGGCATATAATGCTTCTTTTTGTCTGGTTACTAATGTATCAATTCCCTGCTTTGCCAACAATAATAACTCATTTAATTGAGAACGATCAAAGGTCGCTTGTTCCCCGTTACCTTGGATTTCTATAAAACGACCGGATTCAGTCATAGCAATATTCATATCTACGGCACAACGACTGTCTTCTTCATAATCTAGATCAAGTACACAACTCCCATCGGCTAAGATACCAACACTGATAGCCGCACAAAATTCTTTAATAGGATCTTCGCTTAACTCATTCGTTTGTAATAACTTATCGATTGCTAAACGTAAAGCAGTAAAAGCTCCTGTGATACTAGCAGTTCTTGTACCACCATCGGCTTGTACTACATCACAATCGATGATGATCGAACGTTCGCCCAATTTATCCAAATCGACCACAGCACGTAAACAACGTCCAATTAAACGTTGGATTTCCATCGTACGCCCCTTCAATTTTCCTTTGGTGCTTTCTCTTTTATTCCTAATCTGTGTTGCACGCGGTAACATGCTGTATTCTGCTGTTACCCAACCTGTATTGCTATCTTTAAGAAACGGTGGAACTGTGTTTTCAATGGTGGCTGAACAAATGACCTGTGTATCACCAAAATTGATAACCACCGATCCTTCAGGTTGTTTGTAAACATTTGTCTTTATTTTTATATTCCGTAACTGATCAAAATATCTACCATCATGACGCATGATCTGTGCCTCCTAGCGCAATTTGTTTTGAACCAGCCATCGTTTTACCCAGCCAGTCTTGAGCAATTTGGTCAAATAATTGAGTTGAACCTGTCGTATAAAAAGTAGTGTCCCCCTTTTCCCTATTTTCAGCATTAGCAATGCTAAAATAATCTAAAAGCATACTAACTTCACTGATCGTTTCTGCGCCCGAATCAATTAATGTAACATCTTTTCCCATAACATCTTGAATAACTGGACGTAATAAAGGATAGTGTGTACATCCTAAAATCAAAGTATCTAAATGTTTATTTTTAAGGGACCGTAATGTTTCAAAAACGATTTTTTTAGCCACTGAAGAGTGAAATTGATTGCTTTCTACGATAGGAACAAATTTAGGACAGGCAAGACTTTCAACCTGAATTTGAGAAAATTTTTCTTTGATTGCTCGTTCATAAGAAGCACTTTTAACAGTTCCTTGAGTAGCAATCACACCGATCCTCTTATTTTTAGTTGCTTTAACTGCGGCCCTAGTTCCCGGCATGATCACGCCTACGACTGGTATAGCCAATTGATCTTTAATCGTGTCTAAAGCTACCGCAGTCGCTGTATTACAAGCGATAACCAACATTTTAATATTTTTTTCTAATAAAAAATGTGTCATCTCCCAAGTAAATTCAATTACTTGCTCTTTAGGCCTCGGTCCATACGGGCAGCGCGCTGTATCCCCTAAATAAATAAAATTTTCGTTAGGTAATTGTTTCATTGCTTCTTTTACAACAGTTAAACCGCCCACACCAGAATCAATAAATCCAATTGGTTGATCATTCATATTTGTCATCCCTTATTTTTCTTTAAACACACTCATTTCTATATTGTGTACTTTTTTTAAAAACTTTTCAAGCTTTAAACAAAAAAACCCATCTACAAAAGATGAGCTTTTTCTTTAGTATTTATAACGTTTATGTTCCAAGTATCTAGACAGTAATGATAGCAAGTAACAAATCACAAAATAACTAGCTGTCATAGCCACAAACATCGGCAAAACATAATTTGTGTCTTGTCCATAAATGATTCTAGCATGATGAGTCAATTCCGGTAGCGAAATGATAATTGCCAAAGAAGAGTCCTTTACTAAAGAAATCAACTGACTGATAATCGCTGGTATCATTGAACGAAATGCTTGTGGAATAATAATAATTACCATTGTTTGGATATAACTTAAGCCTGTGGAAAGACCTGCTTCAAGTTGTCCGTTAGGCACTGCATTCAAACCGGCTCGAAAAATCTCAGAAAGCATAGCAGATTCAAAAATTGTTAAAGCCACAACTGCCGACCAAAAAATATCAAAACGAATACCTATTTGCGGTAGTGCAAAATAAGTAAAGAAAATAATCAACAATAAAGGCAAATTTCGAATAATATCTATAATTAAGCCTAGTATTTTAGAAAAAACAGGGATATCTGAAAAACGCAATGTACCAGCCAATGCGCCGATCAAAAAACTAAGTACAATCGATATAGCTGATACCGAAACAGTGACCTGCAAGCCATCTAATAAAAAGCGCAGATTATCGAATGAAAATGCTCCTACAAAATCCATGGGCTGCTTCTCTCCTTCCTAAACTAGACATTTAAACGTTTTTCTAGATAACTCATCAAATAAGATAACGGTAATGTCAAAATTAAATAAAAAATCCCTACGATAATATAAGTATCAAAGGTAATAAAGGTTGAACTTGCGATCAAATCTCCTTGGTACATCAAATCCAGACCTGCAACAATCGCAAGTATTGAGGAATTTTTAATTAGATTTATAAATTGTCCGCCCAATGGTGGGATAACAATTTTGAAAGCTTGCGGTAAAATAATATAGCGCATCACTTGTACATAAGTAAATCCTGAAGATAAAGCAGCTTCAGTTTGACCTTTAGGTACAGTTTGAATGCCCGAACGTATTGTTTCAGCAATAAAAGCAGAAGTATAAATCGTCAAGCCGATCGTTCCTGCTTGAAAGCCAGTAAAAGGTAGACTGTACATTGGTAAAACGACATAAAAAAACATCGCTATAATCAACAAAGGAATATTGCGGAAAAATTCAACATAAGCTCTTGCTAGCCCCTTGACAACTTTGTTTGAGGAAAGCTGTAGAATCGCCATTAAGGTACCAATGACTAGGCTAAAAAATAGAGCAATTAAGCTAGAGAGTATGGTGATTTTAAATCCATCAAAAAACATTGTCGAGTAGTTCTGAAATAAAGTTAACATCTCTTCTCCTCCTTATTCACTGACTCTACCCTCGTCATTATTTGGAAACCATTTTTCATATAACTCATCATAGCTTCCATCTTCATGCATCTCTTTTAATGCTTCATTTATCGCATTTAAAAAGTTTTCTTGGTTTTTATCTACAGCAATGCCATACGGCTCGTTAGTAAAGGTTCCCCCTACTAATTCGTAGTTAGGGTTTTCACTTGCCATCCCTAATAAAATTGCGTTATCGGTTGTCATAGCATCACCTTGGCCAGCTTGTAAAGCGGTAAAAGCTTCTGCGTAATTTTCCAACTCGATCACGTTAGCTTCAGGAGAATGCTCACGAATATTTTCTGTAGAAGTTGAGCCTTTTACGGCCAAAACTGTCATTCCTGGTTCGATCGACTCAACATCGGTAATAGGGCTTCCTTTTTCAACTAAAAGAGATTGGCCAGCATCAAAATAAACATCAGAAAAATCAACTTCTTTTTTACGATCTTCAGAAATAGTCATCGTTGCGATAATAGCATTTATATTCCCATTTTTTAATAACGGAATCCGCGTTTTTGAGGTTACTTCCACAAAAGTTGCTTGTCCATCTCGACCTAGAATTTTTTCAGTGATCGCTTTGGCCATGTCAATATCAAACCCTTTTACTTCTCGTGAGGAAATGTCCATCATGCCAAATAAGCGCGTATCATTTTTTACCCCCCAAATAATTTCGTTTGAGTCTTCGCTGACTTTTAAGACATCCCTGTCTGCAACACTTTCTGATTTACAAGCAGATAATGCAAATACAACCATTAAAAGGGTTAAAAAGGAAAATATTTTTTTCCTGTTCATTGCTTTTCCTCCTTTTTTAGACCCGTTTTTTCAAAAACTTATATAAAAATCTACAGTTGAGAAATAACGGGTTAATGATTAACAACTTTACTAATAAATTGTTGCGCTCGCACTTCTTTTGGTTTTTTAAAGAAGCTTTCCACATCGTGACTATCCTCTAATACTTCTCCATCAGCCATAAAGATGACACGATCGGCTACTTCTCTAGCAAAGTTCATTTCATGAGTAACAACGATCATTGACATTCCTTCATGAGCGATTTTTTTCATAACATCTAATACATCACCGATCATTTCCGGATCAAGCGCTGAAGTCGGTTCATCAAATAAAAGCATTTCTGGCTGCATCGCTAGCCCTCTTGCAATAGCAACACGTTGTTGTTGTCCACCAGAAAGCGTTGAAGGGTAAGAATCTTTTTTATCCAACATCCCCACTCGGTCAAGTAAACTTTCTGCTGTATCACCTGCATCTTTTTCACTTTTATTTAAAACTTTAGTAGGCGCTAAAGTAATATTTTCCAGTACAGTTTTATTAGGGTATAAATTAAAGTGTTGAAAAACCATGCCAATATTCTTTCTGATTTCTGTTAATTTGGTTTGTTTACTACGAATATCTTGATCATTAATCAGAAGATTCCCCGAAGTAATCATCTCTAACCCATTTATTGTACGCAAAAGCGTACTTTTGCCAGAACCTGAAGGTCCAATCACCACTACTACTTCGCCTTTTTTAAATGTAAGATTAATATTTTTTAAAGCATGGAAATTACCAAAGTATTTTTCAACGTTTTTAAATTCAATCATTGACATATTTTCACACTCCTTTTTTTATTTAAAATTAATAAGATTTTTCTAATAAACAGCTAATCAACATTATAATCTTACAAATTCCTTTTTGTAAAGTTTTTTTTAATCAGAAAGACGAAATTTTTTTATTCCTAACAAACTCATGTTAGCTTATTTATCGTATGAAATTTATTTTGTTATAAGTTAATGATTGTTTCTTCTATGAAAAAAAGGTAAGATTATTACAGACTACAATTAGAAAAGGTGAATAAGTGTGAATACAATTCTTACAGGAGACCGTCCAACAGGCCAACTGCATTTAGGACATTATGTTGGCTCATTAAAGACTCGTAAAATGATGCAAGACGATCCAAATAATGAGTTATTTGTGATGATCGCTGATGTCCAAGCGTTAACTGATAATGCTAAAACACCTGATAAGGTTTCTTCTAATGTGTTAGAAGTTGCCCTGGATTATTTAGCAGTTGGACTGGATCCCAAAAAATCAACTTTATTTATCCAATCACAGATCCCTGAACTTTCTGAATTGACTATGTATTTTTTAAATCTAGTTAGCGTTGGCCGTGTGCGGCGTAATCCGACGGTAAAAACAGAAATTGAACAGAAAAATTTCGGTGAAGGCGTGCCTACTGGATTTTTTATCTATCCCGTCTCTCAAGCAGCAGATATTACTGCTTTTAAAGGAAGTTTGGTTCCCGTTGGAGAAGATCAAAAACCGATGTTAGAACAAACACAAGAAATTGTCCATTCCTTTAATACCACTTATCAAGAGGTCTTAATTAATCCTAAGGGCGTATTTCCAGAAAAAGGTATGGGACGCCTTCCAGGAATCGATGGAAACGGAAAAATGAGCAAATCTTTGAATAATGGTATCTATCTTGCCGATTCTAAAGATACCGTGGATAAAAAAGTGATGAGTATGTATACCGATCCTAATCACATCCATGTGCAAGATCCAGGAAAAGTTGAAGGAAATATGGTCTTTACTTATCTTGATGTTTTTGCAAAAGATAAAGCCTATGTAGAAGAATTAAAAAAACAATACCAAAATGGTGGATTAGGCGATGTAAAAATCAAACGTTATTTGATTGATGTCTTAGACGAAGAGTTAACACCCATGCGTAAGCGTCGTGAAGCTTTTGCGCAAGATCCACAGTATGTTATGGATCTTTTAAAAGAAGGCAGTTTATCTGCTGAAAAAGTTGCTGCACAAACATTAGATGAAGTAAAAACAGCAATGGGAATTAATTATTTCCGCTAACAAAAAAGTTCCGAGTAAAATTTTACTCGGAACTTTTTTACTTTTTAATTATTAGCGAATTGTTGCTGCTAATTGTTGAGTTAAAGCTTTTTCCACTTTTTCCATCGCTTTATTAACTTGTTCATCAGTTAATGTCGCTTCTTGATTTACAAAAGTTAGACGATAAGCCATTGATTTATATCCTGTTTCGATATTTTCTCCTTGGTAAACATCAAACAAGGTCACTCTTTGTAAGAATTTACCTGCAGCTTTTTCTATGGTTTGTACAATCGTTTGATTTGCTACATTTTCGTCAATAGCTAGCGCAATATCTCGTGTAACTTTCGGATATTTTGTGACTGCTACATAAGTAAATTCTGGCTTTGTTTTTAAAATGACGTCTAAATCTAATTCAGCGACATAAGTTTCTGGGGTTTCATACGCTTTTGTAATCGTTGGATGTACTTGCCCTATAAAACCGATACTTTGTTCATTTAAAAAGACTTCTGCAGTTCTGCCTGGATGCATTTCCTTTAAAGCCGTAGTTTTTTCATAACTAATTTTATCCGCTAAATTCAATTCTGTGAACAGCTCTTCTAAAATACCTTTGGCTTGATAAAAATCAACCCATTCTTCCTTACTTTGCCAATCACGTCTTGTCCATTTTCCAGATAAAGCAAAAGCAACATGATTTTTTTCTTGAGGCAAATTTGCTTTAGGATCATCTGCTTGATAAAAAACACGCCCAATTTCATATAATGCCACTTGTTCATTTCTACGAGCAACATTATAAGAAATATCATCTAAGAGTCCAGTGATCAAGTTCAAACGAAGGACCGTACGATCAGATGTCATCGGCCAATCTAAATGGGTAAGCTTTGAACTTGTATTGGTAAATTGCAGTGATTTTTTTTCAGATGTTAAGGCATAACTAATCGCTTCACTTAGACCCGCTGATTCAAGAAGTGTACGTATCCTGCGTGTTTTCAACTGATCGTTTGTCAAGCTACCTGCAACGGTTTCGCCGCTAGGTAAAGTTGATGGTAAGTTATTATATCCATAAATGCGGGCAACTTCTTCTACAATATCTGCTTCAATAGCAATATCCCAACGGCGCGGTGGAACGACTACTGTATAGCTTCCCCCATCTTCCTGATAACCAAAACCTAAATCCGCAAAAATATCATTAACATCAGCTACTGTTAGTTCTGTTCCCAGATAGTCATTCAAACGTTGCAAGCTTGTCATAACCTCTTTATCTTGCGGTTGTACTTGACTAGCCTTTACACTACCCTGAAGTACCTTTCCGTCAGATAATTCAGCGATCAAAGCACAAGCTTGTTCACAAGCTTCGTCAATGGTAGCTACATTAATACCTTTTTCAAAACGAGCCGAAGACTCACTGTGTAAATTAAACTCTTGCGATGTACGACGAACAGCTGCTGCGTCAAACATCGCTGATTCAAGAGCGACAGTGGTTGTTGTTTCCGTAATCTCTGAATCAAGTCCACCCATCACACCTGCTAGAGCCACTGGCTGTTTGCCATTTGTGATAACGATATTTTGCTCAGAAAGTGAGCGCGTTTCCCCGTCTAAAGTGATAAGTTTTTCATCTTCTTGTGCACGACGTACGACAATTTCTTGACTATCTAAGCGATCATAGTCAAATGCGTGTAATGGTTGACCGTAATACATCAAAATATAATTTGTCACGTCCACTACATTATTAATAGGACGAATCCCAATATTCATTAAACGATTTTGCAACCAACGTGGACTCGGCTTAATTTTTACATTTTCGATCAAACGTATCTGATAACTAGGCGCATCTTTTTCATCTCTCACTTTTACCTTGATCTGATCTTCTGCTTTAGCAGTCGTTTCAGTTAGCTCTTGTTTTTTAAACACTGGTTTTTCAGAATAAATTGCAGCTATTTCAAAAGCAACACCTCTCATACTCAAGGCATCTGCACGATTAGGTGTGAGCTCTAATTCAATAATCGCATCATCCATTGCTAAATAAGAAAATACTTCATCACCAACGACAGCCTCTTCTGGTAAATAATAAATTCCATCTGCATACTCTTTAGGTATAACACTTTCGCTATAATCGATCTCTTGTAAAGAACAGATCATCCCATAAGAGATTTCTCCTCTGATTTTACCTTTTTTTATTTTTTCATTTCCAGCAATTCGTGCGCCCGGTAATGCAACGATTACTTTAATACCTGCTTTGATATTAGGTGCGCCACAAATAATTTGTAGCACTTCATCTTCTCCTACATCCACTTGGCAAATGGAAAGATGATCAGAATCCGGATGAGGTTTACAAGATTCAACATAACCTACAACGAGCTTTTTTAATCCTTCATATGGATAAGAAAGCCCTTCTACTTCAATACCGGTTAACGACATTTTATCGGCTAAAGTTTGGGGCGTGACATGAGACACATCTACCAATTCATTTAACCACTTATATGAAACTAACATTTACTTATTCCCCCTTGAACTGATCAATAAAACGAGTATCGTTTAAATAAAAGCTGCGAATATCTTCTACGCCGTAACGCAACATAGCGATCCGGTCAGGACCCAAACCAAAAGCAAAACCGCTATATTCTTTGGGATCAATCCCAGACATCTCTAAGACATCAGGGTGAACCATACCGGATCCTAAAATCTCGATCCAACCTGAATGTTTACAGACACTACATCCTTTACCTCCACATTTGAAACAAGAAACATCTGCTTCAACAGAAGGTTCCGTAAAAGGAAAGTAACTAGGGCGTAAGCGAACTTCGCGATCTTCACCAAACATTTTTTTCATCAGTTCTTCTAGTGTCCCTTTTAAATCTCCCATTGTTATATGCTTGTCAACAACAAGTCCTTCGATTTGATGAAATTGATGACTATGTGTAGCATCATCTGTATCTCGACGAAACACCTTGCCCGGAGAGATCATCCGTAGTGGCCCTTTAGAAAAATCATGTTTTTCCATCGTTCTAGCTTGTACAGGAGAAGTATGCGTGCGTATCAATAATTCATCTGAAATATAGAAGGTGTCTTGCATATCTCGAGCTGGATGATTTTTAGGAATATTCATCCGCTCAAAATTATAATGATCTTGCTCAACCTCTGGCCCTTCAATAATTTGATAACCCATACCTACAAAAATATCTTCAATTTCTTCTACAATTTTAGTCAAAATATGTCTGGTACCTTGTGGGATCTGTTTACCAGGTAAAGTAACATCAATACTTTCCTCTGCCAAGGCTTGATTTAACGCTTCTTCTTCCAACTTAGCTCTTTTTTTTTCAATTTGTTGTGTTAAATGATCCCTTACCTGATTCGCAAAACTTCCCACCTTAGGTCGGTCCTCAGGTGCTAAATCTTTCATACCGCGCAATACTTCAGTAATAGGGCCCTTTTTACCCAGTGTTTTTACTCGAATGTTATTAAGAGAATCCAAATCTGAGGTATTACTGATCTTTTCCATTGTTTCTTCCTCTAAATTTTCTAACTGTTCTTCTAAAGTCATTTATTTCCCTCCTTATTTTTAAACAAAAAAAGACCTCATTCCATAAAGGAACGAGGTTTCGTGTTACCATCCTAATTCGCGACAATCATCGCGCACTTAATCAATTAACGGTAGTCATTACCGGCTTTATATAAAAGCAAGCTACAGAAGTGAACTTCATTTTTCGAAACCAGCAATTGCTTTCAGTCTATGGCAATTTTCCCTGTTACTGTTTCAACCAAACTACTCTTTTCTATTAACGCTTTTTATTATCTAATTATTTGTTAGTCTACTAAATAATAAAGAAGAAATCAATAACTGTTTGTTGGATTTTTGAAATTACATTCTTTCTCGCTTACCCAATCTTGGCTCCAATTTCTCACCGAATCTAGCACGTCTTCAAGACCTACGCCCTTATCAGTTAATTGGTACAGTCCATCTGACTTACTAACGATTCCTTCATTTTCTAATTCTTTCAAACGTTCTGTTAACACACGATCACTTAACATAGGAATTTTATGTGCCATATCAACAAAACGTTGTGATTTTTCTTGAAGTAATACATCTATAATCAGACCATTCCACTTTTTCCCCAAAATAGAAAAAGCTTTTTCAAATTTAGGGCAAAGTGTATAAGTTGTTTCTCTTGTTTCCATCATGAGCCCTCACCTCTTTTTGAGATTATAACATAATTATTCGATTTCTTCCCAAAAATTGCTTCACTCAGTAAATAACTCAATATTTTCTTTACTATTTAAAAGAACTAAAAAAGTATGCTGCACAGGTTTATTTAGTGCCTGTTCCAAAGCTTGTCGATATAAGCGTAATTGCCCTTGATACTTAGCAATGAACTGTTGTCTACTTATTTCATTATACACAGCATCTGTTTTGAAGTCATATAAAATAACGTGATCCTCATATTCGATAAAGCCATCGACAATACCGTGTATTAATAATTCAGCATCCGCTTCATGAAAGTCTAAAAATACATCTCGAGCATCTTTTAGCATAGAAAATGGTTGTTCACGATGGACAAGTTGTGGTTTTTTTAAAATTTCTTTGCCTAGTTCCGTTTGGAAAAACCACAGAATAGCAGTTAAATCAATTTTTTCAGCAACTTGTTTTTCGATTTGATGGTTATTGACTAACTGTCTTAATTTTTCTTGTATACTGTCAAATGTTGGCAAAGTCGTTAATGGGATCAACTGTAATAAACTATGAGTCGCACTGCCTACAGTCGTTGGATCAATACGGTCTGCTTGCATAAATTTAGGTTTAGCCAAATCTTGTGTTACATATCGATAATGTTGCGCTTGTTGCTGCTCGACATTACTTTGCCAAGAGATTCTATTAAGTTGCTGGTCATCAGGGTCGTTATACAAACGTTTCATTTCAGAAACGGACTGATAACTAGTGGTTTTGGTTGATTTTTCTAATGGATAAACAAAGTCCAAACGTTGCTGTAAGTCATTTACTTCAGTTTTTTCTGAATTACTTAATGAAAAATCTTCAGCAACTGATGTTTTAGGCTTATTCAACTCTTTTTGTAGTTGTGCTTGATTTACCCAATGTATTTCAAAATGAGCTGGATGATCAAGTACTTTTTTACTATCTTTGGCTTCAGCAAAAACTTTTTGCATATCTGGATGACGCATCAAAGTCATTCCTACCCAATCCATTAAGTTCCCTTTGCCTTTTAGACGTAAAGCTGTATCTAGCACCAAATTTTCTTGATCTAGCGCTTGTTGCCAATTCTTTAAGGCTTCTTCTTTGGTTTTGTAGGAGCCAACTAGATAAAGCTTCTGTTCTGCTCGGGTCAAGGCAACATACAACTTACGCATTTCCTCTGATAGCATTTTTTGAATTCTTTGCTGTTTGATTGCTTGATACGGCAAAGTATCATAGCGAACTTGTGCTTGATCTATATATTGAATACCTGCTCCTAAACGTTCTTCAAAAATATAGCGTGTCGAAAAATCACTATAATTAAACTGCTTAGTCATATCCAAAAGAAAAACCACCGGAAATTCGAGTCCTTTACTAGCATGGATCGTCATAACCTTTACCGCATTTTCTTGAGTTAAGGCAAGAGGTTCGGCTAAGTCCTTATCTTTTTCCTGCATTTTTTCGATAAAACGGATAAACTGATACAAACCTCTAAAACTACTCTTTTCATAAGTTTCTGCCCGATGAGCTAAAGCAACTAAGTTGGCATGACGTTGTCGACCTGAAGGAAGGCCAATGACGTAATCTAAATAGGCCGTTTCTTGATAAATCGACCAGATCAATTCACTAAGTGAACGTCTTCTAGCTAGTGTTCGCCACAATTCTAATTGTTCATTAAAAGTTCGCAGACGACTAGCAAGTTCGTCGTCTTCTGACAAATACGCCAAAAATGCCTTATAATAATCATCATTTTTTTTAGCTAAACGAATTTTAGTTAGCTCTTCTTCATTTAAACCAACTATCGGAGAGCGCAGAACTGCTACAAAAGGAATATCCTGATAAGGATTATCGATAATTTCTAATAGTGAAATCATAATTTGGATTTCTGATGCTTGAAAGTAGTTTTGTGCATCATTGACTTCCAAAGGAATTTGAAACTGTTTAAATATGTCCATAATCACTAGATTATTTTTGCGTGTTGGCGTCAATAACACAATATCATTGTAAGTAACAGCCCGTTTTTCTTTAGCATGTTTATCATAGATCATAAACTTATTTTCAACTAGTTCTTTGATCTTTAGCGCAACCAGATATAATTCTCCTTCAGTTTTATCGTCAACGACTGTTGGATCTTCCTCAACTTCTTTTTCATATAAGAGTAACTCAGTATTAAATGCATCACTTTCGGGAAAATCTGAAAAACCAGGGACTAATTGAGCTGCTTCATCATAAGGGATCTGACCTACCTTTTCATCCATCAATTGCTCAAATACCAGATTGGTAAAGTGTAGTACTTCCTTTCTAGAACGAAAGTTTTCCGCTAAAATAATTCTTCGGCCACCATTTTGCTGTGCAAAAGCTAAGTATTTATCTACAAATAATGTCGGATCAGCCAAGCGAAAGGCATAAATAGATTGCTTCACATCTCCTACCATGAATAAGTTTCCTTGTGCGGGATCTGGTTTACGGATCCAAAACAAAATAGCTTCTTGCAGGCGATTGGTATCTTGGTACTCATCAACTAGAACTTCTTCAAAACGATCTCTATAGTAAGAAGAAGCTTCACTACCTTCGCCATTAGCTTGTAAAATATCTAAGGCATAATGTTCAAGATCATTAAAATCTAATACACCCTTAGCCTGCTTACGCTTTTGATATCTATCAATAAAGCTTAAAGTTACTTCGCTCATCTTTTTAACTAAAGGTTTGGCTTGCTCCATTAATTCGAGCATTTTTTCAGGAGGCTGCGCAAAAAATGTTTCAGAATCTTTAATGAGTTCCTTAGCATGATCACGGCGAGGTTTAATGAATTGCTTTGATAGCTCCTTTTCTTCTTCTTTTTTATAAGTGGGATAGCGTTTAAAGTCAAAACTTGTTAATTGCGCGTAAGCTTGTTCTACATTATCCTCCTTGATATAAGCATATAAACGATTCGCTTGTTCTAAATCATTTGTGACTACATCTACGGCTTTTTCCATCGATTCCGAACTTTGAGCTATTTGCAAAGCGGCTTGTAGTTGACCAATCGCCGTTTGTAAATTAGCTAAAACAAGCGGTTTAACTTGGGTTTGATACATCTGATTTCCTGCTAAGCCATGTGTCGTATCATAACTTTGTACCAGCTGGTTTAACCAAGTGGTCGAATCAGGATTGGCTCTAGCGAAATTATATAAAGACATGACCAGATCAGTAAATCCATCATCTGAGCGATCACTAGAAAAATTCTCTGCTAATTGATAAAATTCCTGATCAGAAGCTTCGAAGTATTCATCTCGTAACTCTTCCCAAACTTCTTCTTTTAATAATATCCGCTCTGTATCATCAGTAAGCATACGAAATACTGGATCCAAGTCAATCAAAAAGTAAAAACGGCGAATAACCGTTAAACAAAAAGCGTGTAAAGTAGAAATATGTGCTCGAGGCAGTAAAGATAGCTGTTTAACAAAGTGATTACGCCGCGCTTGCTGACTTTCTTTATTAATTGCATCTTGTAAAGAGCTTTGAATACGCTCTTTCATTTCTCTAGCTGCTGCTTCGGTAAAGGTGACAATCAATAATTCGTCAATATTACTTCCACTCTTTAATTTTTCAATCACACGACGTACCAAAACAGTCGTTTTTCCTGAACCTGCTGAAGCAGATATTAGTAAATTATCACCAGTGTCAAATACTGCTTGCCATTGTTTGTCAGTAAATGTTTCATTTTTTGGTTTTAAAGGAATATCAGTCATCTTTTTCCTCCTTTAAGCGTTCCATAATTTCTTCTTTTGATAAGGAATGAATGCGATGATAGTCATTTTCTTCTAACATCGGATCAAATAAAGAGATACTACGAAACGGAGAATATTGTGTTGCTCGCCTTTTATCTTTCATCTTATAAGAAGGATTCATTTTAATTTCACCAGAAAGTATTTTTTCAGCCGCTTCTTTTAACTTCTTGCGATTGTGTGCCATCAGCGTGTTCATCTCTTCTATAGTATAAAACTTTTCTTTACTTCTAACAGAGCCTTTTATTTGCTCATTTTTATCTTTTTGGATAGGAAATACTAGTGAATGCTCGGACTTATTTAGCGTTTCATCAAAAGCTTCAAACACTTCCGGGTCATCTGCAAAAAGCCCATCAAGTTTGTATTGCTTCAAGCGTTCCTTTTCACTAGCTTTTTTAGGGTCCAAAATAGGATCGTAAACGTGGAAGTAATAAGCACCAGCACCACTTACATCTTTTTTGCCTATGAGTTCAACAGCATCTTTTAAAGCAATATCTAAATAAGTGAGCAGTTGCATGGCAAGACCATAGTAACTATCGGTAATATCAAACTGATGAGCGCTTGATTTATAGTCCATCACCGCAAGCCAAGGTTTTCCATCAATAGTCGTTGTGTCGACACGATCAATTTTTCCTCTTAGATAAAGTTTGCCCCCGTTAGATAAAGGGATTTCTAAACCGGGAATCCCTTGGTTTCCTGCAATTTCTCCAAATAAGACTTCAGTCTGAACAGGCGTTAATTGTGTTTTTTCAGCCTGTTTTTTTAACCCCCAGGAAACATGTTGGACTGTTTTGCCTAAACGATAACGAATAAAACTCATACGAGCATTTTTTTCCATAAAAGCATAACGCTCTTGTCCAAATATATTTTTTAACACACGATCGATTAAAAGTTGTCGCTGTTCTTCTGACATTTGCGTCAGTGAAAGGTCCTCTTGAAAAACAGCCTTTAAAAAGTTATCTAAAGCCTCATGGAAGATTTCTCCAGTCATCGCAGAATTGAGACCGTAAATTTCTCTTTCTTTTAGCCCCAAACCGAATTTAAGGAAATAATCATACTGATAATCATAAAAAGTTTCTATTTGTGAAATCGAGCTATAAATATTTTTCCCATATAATTGCTCAGCCAACTCAGGTGAGAGGTTCACAGGAACATTACGATGCACTTGACTTTCAAATACCCTAGTTGCTAATGTCCGATCATCAGAAAGCAACAGTAAGTCTTTTAAGGATTGCCATTTCCCAGAAAGAGCGTTTTTTTCCTCTTGTGCTTGACGGTATAGGCTGTTCAATTGACGAATTAAGCTCTTATAGCTTCCGACGTAATGATACGGATCACAACTTAAATCCAAACTACAGCGATCTTGCAGCGTTAGATCCGTCCAATTTAATATACGAGCAAGATAAGGAGACATCTTGATATTTTGCTTGGCGTCTGCATTTTTGGGATAACTTAAATATAATTTTTCAGAAGCAGACAACAACATATTATAAGCGACAAAGGGTTCTTTGCGAATTGTTTCCTCTGCTTGATCCTTTAAATATTGTCCTTGCTGTAAATTTTCGTTTAGTTGTTGCCTTTCTTCTGTAGAAATCAAGCTTTTGTTTTCCACAGTACGAGGAAAACTTGTTTCGTCTAAGCCAATCGCGAAAGTGACTTTTTCTTGTAAAGGACGAGTTAAGTCTAATGGATTGATTTGTACTTGGTCAATAGCCGTGGGAACTTTACCAAATGTAAGATTTTCCAGCCCGCTAGATAGTATTTCCTTAAAAAGGTCAAGGTCAAAAGGGTCTTCCCCATAGATTTCTACAAGTTCATCTAATAAGTCCATCAAAGAAGCCCATGTTTGTTCGTGATCACGTGCTTGCTCCAAATTTCCCCATGCAATTTCTTGCTCTCGCCAATGAATCAACTGCTGTTCAACACCAATTTTTTGTAAAAATTGATAAAAATCTATAATTGCTTCTTTCGTTGTATCTGCAGCTTTTAAACTGGTAAAAAAGCTGACGATATCCTTACGAAAGTTATTACGCAGGCGATTTGTAAGGACTTCTGTATTTTCAGTCTCCATAAGAACTTCTTTTTCAAAATCAAAATTAAACAAACGCCAGTCTTGCTCATGAGTCCAGTCAGCGCCATGAAAATTATGTGCTAAGGCTTGGTTTTCCGTTATATCAACCATCCAACGGTATTTATCGCGTGCTTTTTGCCAATCTTGTGTTTCTTCTTGTAATTGCTTTGGTATGTATAGTTCGGTACGTAAGAAACGGAAAACATCAGATGTTCGGTAATAATAATTATCTAAAGCAAATAAAGCTTGGATAAATTCTACTAAGGGGTGTTGTTTCATCTGTCGATCTTCATCTAAATAAAAAGGAATATCTAATTCTGCAAAAACCGACGGAATGAAAGAATAATATAGGTCCGGATTCAAAGTTAATAGCTGAATATCTCGATAATAAAGTGGCTTCTCCCCTTTATTAAATGAATGAGAAACTAATCGTCGAATCTCTGTTGCTACTTGTCTTAACTCTTCTTCTGGGTTCTCGGCTTTCCAAATTTCCACATGATCACTCAGAGCACCTGCTTGTTCATATCTTCCATGATTCGTCTGTCTGAAACAGCGTTCTAACTCTAAGTAACTAGTAGATACATTATTTAAAAGAGGGGCCTTTTTATCAAATAAGACATGGCTTTGTTGATTTTGCGCAAAGTTTTTTAAAAGATGGTAAGTTTGTTTCGGATCAAAAAATAAATCTAAAGCGTCACTATCCGTATGAACGGAGTCAACATACAGATCAATACACACATGACTTTTGTCAAATAAGACTTTTAAAAGTTCTTGTTCTTGCATACTAAAATTCGAAAAACCAGTGACTATAAAAAGCTTTTGATTTAACTGAGCTGTATCCTGTAAATCACTAGCTGCTAAAAAATTAGTTAACATCGAAATCGGTTGTTCTATTTGTAAGTTTCTTTTAGCCAGTTCTTTTTCATAAGCGGTAAATATCAGTCTAATTTCATACATCTTAAGTTCAAAATCTTTAGCCTTAGTTGTTTCCTGACTGCTAGGAAGAAAGCCAAGCGTATCAACTGTAATGTTGCCCAACTGAAATTCTTTATAAAGTTCAAGTAATTTTGCAATAAAACCCTCCTTATTGATCTCACCTCGGAAAATAATAAGTTGATCGCTTACTGTTAGAAGAACTTTACGCATGATCATAGCTGAACCTGTATCCGAAATTGTTTGTCCGCTTATATTTTCACTATCTTGTAAAAAATACCATGCTAAACGGTTAAAACTATAAACTTGTCCACGAATCGTACTAAAATCTTTTTTTTCTTGCCTATGTTTTAATTGCGACAAAATTTCTTGTTCACGTTCAAATTTATTGTAATTAGGGACTAAAAAAAAGACTTCATTATGGTCTTTTGCTAACCAGTCACAAGCGATATCTAATACCGCTTTTTCATGGTCGCAACTACCATCTCCGGTTATAAATTGTAAACTCAAAAAACCCCGTCTCCTTTTTTATGTAATATTATAAATGGAATTGACTCATATTATCATATGCAATGACCAGTGTAACACATTAGTAAAGATAAATTTAATAACAAAAATAAGCATTTTTTGTTTACTAACTTTTAGTAAGAGGTTATACTATATTTTGTAACAAAAAATCGAAAGGTGGAATTTTTTTATGTCAAATTTTTTAAATGCGATTAAAAGCCGTCGTTCTATTTATTCCTTAGGACGCAATATTTCTTTATCTGAAATTGAAATTACAGAATTAATCAAAGAGGCTGTAAAACAAAGCCCTAGCGCGTTTAATGCCCAAGAACCCCGTGTTATTACTTTGTTTGGTGACGCTCATGAAAAACTATGGGAACTAACTGAACAGGCTTTAAAACCATTAACCCCAGCAGAAGCTTTTGAAAATACAAAGCAAAAACTAGCGGGTTTTAAAGCAGGACTTGGTACAGCTATGTTTTTTAATGACACTGACATCACCAAACAATTACAAGAACAATTTGCCTTATATGCGGATAATTTTCCTACGTGGGCCGAACAATCAAACGGTATTGCTACAGCGAATACTTGGACAGCTTTAACAGAAGTTGGTATGGGGGCCAATTTACAACATTATAATCCAGTCATTGATGAAGCGGTAAGCAGCCAATGGGATATCCCAACAAACTGGCGTTTACGCTCGCAACTTGTTTTTGGCTCACCCGAAAAACAGGCTGGTGATAAAGACTTTATAGCAGATGATGAACGCTTTAAAGTATTCAAACAATAGAAAATAATAAATAGTACAGCTTGCGTCACATCAGAGAACAAGCTGTACTATTTATTATTTGGTTCCATTACAACATCAATAGGTGTTCCTTCTTTTAAATGTTTTGACAAAAATTTAACTAGTTCATCCATAGGTGTACTAAATTTCATTAAAGGACCACGTAAACCAAATTTAAAGAAATTCATCTTGACCTCATTTTTCTTTTCATCCCGGAATAAAACAACTCGATCCACTTCATCAAATTTGATTCCACGATTATCTAAAGGATGGATAACAAATCGATCGCTAGCAATTCCTCTGCCATTAACAGCATAACTAATAATTGCTAAACTAACTGCAACTCCTCTTACTATTTCATCCAAAGTTCCTGTGGTTATAAATAAACTACCTGCAAAAATGCCAAGTAATATTGGAAGAAAAATTGAAAAAAGCGATTGATGTTTTGCAGTAAAAATCAATTCTTTTTTTACTAAAAATAAAAATAGATATAAAACAATTGTAAACGCAACAAACAATAAGGTAAATACTGTCAAAGTAAACACCACCCTTCTAACTCCTTCTATTTTATCAGAAGATAGAATAATCTACAAAGAGAAACTACCAATTCAAATTTCTGAAAGCAAACTAAAACCTCTGAACTTTTCCTAACAGATAGTCCAGAGGGTTTAGTTTTTTTGCAAATTTAGTGGTCCAAAGAATTGACAATATAAAATATTCCGATCAATATAAAGTATAAACCAACTAAAAATGAGATAGTAAGTGCCGAAACGATTGGGTCGAAAAATAACATCAGACCCACTATAATTCCAATAATGTTTATAAATAGCGTTAGCCAGTAGTGTCCATTACCAAATGTCCGAGCGTGATCTAAGAAGAATAAGTTTCTAACTGAATCCGCGATAAACCAAACAGCAAAGACATAGGATAGTGCAATAACACCTGCGCTAAGGTTAAATAATAAAATAGTTCCCAGGATCAATTCGATAATACCTAGTATTAAAAAGGCGGTTGCGCGAAATCCAGTCATATTCTTGATCTGATTACGAACTACGATACTAAAAATGCCATTGATAATCGCAAGAATAGCAAAGAAGATGACAATAGCAGACAAACTTCCAGCTGGATTGTTAAATGCTAATAGCGCGATTAAAAGAAACAGTATCCCTAAAATTAGACCGCCCCAATTAACAGATTTTCGTTCATTCATTTTTTCACCTCCTCTTTTCTCACTAAGGAGTATTATGACACACGTTTGTCTTATTCAGCAAAGAAAAACGATCGATCTTAAAAAAGAGATCGATCGTCGTTTTTATTCATCTAAACCTATTTCATTTCTTACTACTTCAGCTATTTGATTGACGTAATAATCAACTTCTTCATCCGTTGGGGCTTCTGCCATAATGCGTAATAAAGGTTCTGTACCAGAGGCCCGAACTAAGATACGTCCTTGGTCTCCGAGTTTAGCTTCGACGTCATCAATAATTTTTTTGATTGCTGGAACTTCCATAGCGCCGTACTTGTCAGAAACACGAATGTTAACTAATTTTTGCGGATAAATCGTCACATTAGCTGCCAATTCAGAAAGCTTTTTGCCCGTTTGTTTCATGATGTTAAGCAATTGAATGCCCGAAAGCATACCATCACCTGTAGTATTCAAATCAAAAAACACCATATGTCCTGATTGTTCGCCACCAAAATTGTAGCCATTTTTACGCATTTCTTCAACTACGTAACGGTCGCCAACTTTGGTCACAACATCATTCAAACCAGCAGCTTCTACCGCCTTGTGAAAACCTAAGTTACTCATCACAGTGGTGACAATCGTATTTTGTTTTAACAAATCATTGTTCGCTAAATAATTTGCACAAATATACATAATTTTATCACCATCAACGATCTGGCCATTTTCATCAACCGCAATGACTCTATCGCCATCGCCATCAAACGCAATACCTACATCGGCTTGTTTTTCCACTACAAAATCAGCTAGTTGTTCTGGGTGAGTAGAACCTACACCATCATTAATATTAACACCGTTAGGAGAAGTACCTATTGTATAAAAATCTGTTTCCAAATCAGCAAATAATCGATTCACAGTAGGCGCAGTTGCTCCATTGGCAGCATCTATACACACCGTAAGTCCAGATAAGTCATCTTTAATTGTTTGTTGTAAATACTGCGAATATTTAAGCATTCCTTCAGGAAATTCTTCTAAAGATCCTAGACCATTAGCTGAAGGACGTGGAAGATCATCTACCTCAGAATCAAGTAAAGCTTCAATTTCTAGCTCTTTTTCATCTGCCAATTTAAATCCATCATTTCCGAAAAATTTAATCCCATTATCTGCTGCTGGGTTATGTGAGGCAGAAATCATTACACCAGAGCTAGCCTTTTGGACACGAGTCAAATAAGCAACGCCAGGTGTTGAAATCACACCCAATTGAAAGACTTCAATTCCCACCGAAAGCAAACCAGCAATCAGCGCGTTTTCTAATAGCTGACCTGATATCCGTGTATCTCGTCCTACTAAAACTTTTGGTTGTTCTTTTTCGTCTTCATGACGACTTAGTACATAACCTCCACAACGTCCTAATTTAAATGCCAATTCAGGTGTCAGCTCTTTATTTGCAATACCTCTAACACCATCTGTCCCAAAATATTTTCCCATAATCAACTTACCTTTCTGTTTCTTCTTCATTTTCTTGTGAACTTATTTGTTCATCTGCTGAATCTTGTTGTTCCTGTGAATCTTCTGTTTGTGTTTGCTCTTGACTTTCTTGGGTCGTTGTTTCTTCTTCCGGTGAGTTCTCCTCTACCTGGCTGCTATCCGTAGTTTCTGTTGTGGTATCTTCTACTTCTGCATTTTCATTTTCTTCATTATTTTCCTCGATTGTCGAAGCTTGATTATCTGCCGCTGACTCATCACCATTACTTTCTTCTGTAGTTGAATCTTCAAATACCGGCGTAATATTAACAGTTACCGAATCAATATCAGAAGTCAACTGAGGAGGCGCTTGAACATCAATATTTCTGGTCGTTGGTTCTGTAATATCAGTTACGTCAATCGGTACTTCAAGAGAATCTACATCATCTAATAAATTTTGTGCCCCAGTTATTGTAGCACTATTTTCGTTCAATTGAAAATCGTAATCAGTCACTCCTTCTGCAGCTTCGCCCATCTGAGAAGGTTCTAAACTAACTTCCTTATCTGGCGCAGAAACTTCCATACGAAGGTCTACATTTTGTGGACTCAAACTTGCAGACAAACTTTCTCCGTTTTCATCGACAGCTTGTAAAGGAAAACTATCAGAAATATTTTCATTAATTGTTTCTAAATCAGAGGAAACAACCACTCTAGAAATGTCTTTCATTGTTTCCTCTCCTGAAGTAACTTCTACTTCTTGTGGGGAAACATCCAAATTATCTAACTCAAAACCATCTTGTAGTTTATCTTCTAGATCTTGTGTATCAATTTGAAAATTTTTCGTTTCTTTTTTTTCAATCGTAACAGTTAAAGTATCTGGCTCTGCGCTAGCATCTACACTATTACTTAAATTCTCTATTTCAATAGGAACGTCATGAGTACCTTCTCCTAAGTCAGTTAAATCAGCAACTACTTCAAAATTTCGTGTTTCTTCATTAGCTTCTGCATTTAACTGAACTCGGTTAGCACCGCTTAATTTCACATCAGCTGTTTTTTCATAACCTTGAATGTAATACTCATCAGAATCATAGTCAATAGTAATAGGAACATCATGGGCTGTTTCATCATAAGTTTCTGAAGAGGCAATACTATTTTGAAAATTTGAACCATTAGCATTGAAAAAAAGAAGCAGGCTGAAAAATAAAGCTAAGAGTCCGTAGACAATATTGCTTTTTTTCTTTTTCTTAAGCATCATTTGCCTCCTTTACTCAACTTATTCAATTCATCTAAAAGGCTTCTGAAAAAATTCTTTTTGGTCTTCTCAGTATTTTCTACAACCAGCGTGTCTCTGAGCATTTTTAAATATTCTTCTTGGCTTAATTCATTGTACATTCGGTTATTCAGAGTCAAAGTTACGCCGCCAGTTTCTTCAGAAACCACAATTGTTAAAGCGTCGCTAACTTCTGAAACACCAACAGCTGCTCGGTGCCTAGTACCATACTCTTTAGAAATCATATTACTATCAGATAGTGGTAGATAAGCGCTAGATACCGTGACTTTTCCATTTCTAACAATTACAGCGCCATCATGTAATGGCGTATTGGGAATAAAGATATTGATTAAAAGTTCTCCAGTAATATCCGCGTCTAAACTAATCCCAGTTTCCACGTATTCTTCTAAGCCTGTATTGCGTTCAATGGTAATCAAGGCACCAATCTTACGTTTGGACATATACTGAATCGCCTTATCAAAGGCTTGAACCATTGTTTCTCCCTGAGCCTGCTCTGTTTTTGTCGGGGTGAAAAAGGTCGTTCGCCCCAAGTGTTCCAAGCCGCGCCGAATCTCAGGCTGAAAAATGACAATTGCAGCAATAACACCATAAGTAATGACTTGATCCATCAACCAAGACAAGGTGTGAAGTCCAATCACTTCGGCTAAAAAGCGAATAGCAATAAACATCACAACGCCTTTGAATAGTTGGATCGCCTTTGTCCCTTGTACCATCTGTATCAATTTATATACAAGATACCAGACAACCAAGATATCTAAAATATTGATAAAAAAAGGAACAGAAAAAAAATCCACAGATAATAACTGTCTCCAATAATCTAAATCAAAAAGTTCTGCAATGTTAAACGACATATAAAGCCTTCCTTTACTCTAAGACTACACTCTCTGTTACAGTATAGCATAGCTTTTTTCTGTTGTTGATAAAAAAGTTGCTTCCTTTTCATTTTTTCAAAAAAAAATAACATTTTATTCACTTTGAAAAAATATAAGCCGGGAAAATATTGATAACCTTGATTAAAATTCTCAAATCCAAGGGTTAATTTAATACAGCTTTTTCGTTTTCAAGTTTTTTAAGTTAAAATATCAACCCAATAGCTTTTTTTCACTCTGTATTTGCCATTGATTAAGCCGCTATTTTCATATATCAAAAACGAATTGATTCACAATCGCTTAAAAAAACGTTACACTGGAGGAAAAAGAAGGAGGAATTCTTGTATGGATATCTCAGCAATTAACAAAGAAGAGGTAAACACTGATTACGGTATTCTCATCGGAAAAAAAGCACCCAAAACAACAGTGGAATTTATTAATTTAAACTGTCCCTTTTGCAAACAATGGTTTACAGAGTCTAAAGATACTTTGAATAAAGCTGTCACAGATGGAAAATTAAATCGTGTGGTTAAGTTATTAGACCGTACTAAGGAATCATTACAGCGCGGAAATGTAATGCATCGCTTTGTGACAGACGATGATAGCGATCAAGCGCTTGAAGATATGACTCGTATTTTTGCTTCTCAAGATGAGTGGGGAAATCTGCCCTTACAAGAGGTAGCCAATTACGCTAGAAACGAACTAGGGTTAAGCGAACATCATCATTTAGATATCGCTGAAGAAATTGTACAAGAAAGTAAAAAAGCCAATATCTCATCAGTACCAACCTTAATTCTTGGTGAACATATCTTTGATGAAAATATCGATCAAAAAACATTAAACGATTATATTAGTGAATAAAAAACACCGAGCGCTATTTAAAACACCCATAATGATTAGATATTATGTCTAACAATTATGGGGTGTTTTTTTATACTACATCTTTTTTTAGCTTGTCCGCAAATTCATTGATTTTTCGAATGCGATGGTTAATCCCCGATTTAGATATCGCACCTGAGGGCAACATCTCTCCTAGTTCTTTCAGACTAATTTCTGGATGAACCAAACGCAATTCCGCGATTTCTTGTAGTTTATCTGGCAAGGCAGACAAACCAACACGATCTTCAATAAATTGGATATTTTGAATCTGTTTAGAAGCAGCATCGATTGTTTTATTCATATTTGCTGTCTCACAATTCACCAATCGATTAACAGAATTTCTCATATCGCGTACAATCCGTACATCTTCAAATTTAAGCATAGAATTTGTTGCGCCGATCAAAGTAAGAAAATCAGCGATATGCTCCGCGCCCTTCAAATAAGAAATATGACCATTTCTTCTTTCTAATGTTCGTGCATTTAAATCATAATCATTTAACATCTTACAAATATCTTGATTATGCGCTTCATATGTAGAATAAATTTCCAAATGATAACGGCTCGTTTCCGGGTTATTGATCGATCCCGTAGCCATAAAAGCCCCCCGTAAGTACGAACGCATTTTCTGCGTATCTCCTATAATATCATTACTTACCTGAGCAGTAGGCACTCCGTTTTCCATAATACTTAGTTCATCTAAAACACGTCTTGTATCTTGTTTTAGACGAACAATATAAACATTGTTTTTCTTTAATTTCATCTTTCGTCGAACTAAAAGTTCGCTACGTACATTAAAATGTTCTTTTAATAAAGAATAAATTCGTCTTGCGATCGCAGCATTTTCTGTCTGTACATTTAAGATAAGACGTTGATTAAAAAGACTTAATGAGCCATTCATGCGAATTAAGGCAGCAAGTTCGGCTTTAGCATGTTCACGATGCACTTCTAGACTTGTTAACTCTTTTTTTACATCCGCAGCAAAAGACATCATTGCACCCCTTTCCAATTCTTTTTAATTTTTGGCTTCATAAACAATTCGTAACAATTCTTCGACAACTTTATTGCCATCGTGGAAAACACCACCGTCTCTTAACTCAAGAAAGTCGGTGGATACCACACGACAACCTAGACTCCTTAGTCCCTTAAAATCGTGCTGCACTTGTAATAAATACTCATCATAAACTTCAACATTCATATAACCATCCGGAACTTTTTCAGTATTTACTAAGACAGTATCAATAAAAGCCTCACCTAAATGTTCATTTAATACACGTACATGATCTGCGTCTGTAAAATGTTCAGTTTCACCTTTTTGCGTCATGATGTTACAAATATAAACTGTTTCTGCCTCTGTCTGTAGCATTGCTTGTCCGATTTCTGAAATCATCAAATTAGGTAAAATACTGGTAAATAAGCTTCCTGGACCTAAAACGATCATATCCGCTTCTAAAATAGATGAAACAACCTTTTTAGCTGCTTTAGGTTTACCATCATTTGCTTGATTTCTAACAGAGACATTGTCGATTGTTTTACGATCCAAAGCAATCTTAGATTCGCCTATCACACTCGTCCCATCTTTAAAGTTTGCTTGTAGTACAAGTGGTTCATCAGAAGAAGGATAAATATTGCCTTCAACGTGCATCATTTTGGATAACAATTGAATTGCTGCATATGTACTGCCGCGCATCTCAGACATGCCAGCGATAATTAAATTTCCTAATGCATGATTAGCCAAAAACTTATCTTCTTTTTTAAAACGATATTGAAAAATATCTGAATAAAGTTTTGGCATATCAGATAAAGCCACTAGTACATTACGTAGATCTCCAGGAGGTGTTACTGAAGTCACCGAGTCACGCAACTGTCCGCTGCTTCCTCCGTCATCAGCGACTGTAACCACAGCAGTAATATCCACCCCTTGGTTACGCAAACTTTTGAGTATTACGGGTAGTCCAGTACCTCCACCCATCACAACAACCTTAGGACGTCTAATACGGTAGGTTTTCATTCTCACGAGCGATTCACCGTCTCTTTCCTTTTAGCCTTGTCTCTATGGGTGATATTCACCTTATAGTCTTGTGCCAAGGCTTCTCCGATTCTTTGAGTCAATGCGACTGAACGGTGTTGGCCACCTGTACAACCAATAGCAACTAATAGATTGCTTTTTCCTTCCTCTACATAGCCAGGTAAGATCGATTGCAATAAAGATAGAAATTGCTGATAAAAATTTTCAGTTGAAGAAAAACCCATCACATAATCATAAACTGGTTCTTCTAGTCCAGTTAATGGACGTAATTCAGCAATATAATGAGGGTTAGGTAAAAAGCGCACGTCCATCACGATATCAGCATCAATCGGCAGCCCATATTTATATCCAAAAGATACCATTTCAATACGAAAGCCGGTATCAGTTGAACTACGAAACTCTTCATTGATTTTTTCTCGCAGCTGTCTTGGTGATAATTCTGTCGTATCTATAACAATCGACGCATCTGCTTTTAATTCTTCTAAAACAGCTCGTTCTTTTCTGATACCTTCTGTAATCAAACCATCCATAGCTAATGGATGTGTACGGCGTGTTTCTTTATAACGCGAAACTAATTCACTGTCTGAAGCATCTAAAAACAGTACACGTGTATTGATAAAAGCCGTATTTTCAATTTCTACTAACATTGCTTGAATTTCTTCAAAAAAAGACCTGGAGCGCAAATCCACAACTAAGGCAATCTTTGTTATCTTACCAGACTCTTTGATCAATTCCCAAAACTTAGGAATTAAATTAGGCGGCATGTTATCTATACAAAAATAACCTAAATCTTCAAAACTTTGGATGGCTACAGTCTTTCCTGCGCCACTCATCCCAGTGATGATTACTAAATCTAAATGATCAGACATCTTCTTCTCTCCTTGCTCGAACATTCTATTCTTCTTATTATAACACTCCGGGCGTATCTTTTCGAATGATTTTTGAAATAATTAAAAATTTTTTTACGAGTACAAAAAGAGCAATCACCTAAAGTAATTGCTCAAAAAAGTCATGATTTTTCAACTAATTTTTTTAAATACTGTCCAGTATAGCTATCCGGACTAGCTGCAATTTGTTCTGGCGTACCTGTTACTATAACCGTACCACCGTTTTCTCCACCTTCTGGCCCTAAATCAATCACGTGGTCAGCAGATTTTATTACATCTAAATTATGTTCAATCACTAAAACTGTATTGCCGGCATCGACTAAACGATCTAGCACCTGTAATAACCTAAGAATATCGTCTGAATGTAAGCCGGTAGTCGGTTCATCTAGAATATAAAAGTTTTTACCGTTAGAATTTTTTTGTAGTTCACTAGCCAACTTCATTCGTTGCGCTTCTCCGCCAGATAAAGTAGTCGCCGGCTGACCCAATTTAACATAACCTAAGCCTACATCCACAATCGTTTGAAGTTTACGACTGATTTTAGGAATATTTTGGAAAAATTCAAAAGCGTCATCAACGGTCATATCTAGTACTTCTGAGATATTTTTACCCTTATAATGTACTTCTAAAGTTTCGGAATTATATCGTTTACCATGGCAAACTTCACAAGGAACATAAATATCTGGTAGAAAGTGCATTTCAATTTTTATGATACCATCGCCTTTACAAGCTTCGCAACGTCCACCTTTGACATTAAAACTAAAACGTCCTTTCTTATAACCACGTATTTTCGCTTCATTCGTTTGCGCAAATAGTTCACGAATATCATCAAACACACTCGTATAAGTAGCTGGGTTACTACGAGGGGTTCTGCCAATGGGACTTTGATCAATATTAATAATTTTTTCAATATTTTCAGAACCTGTGATCTTTTTAAATTTCCCTGGTTTTTTTGAATTCTTATTCAAACGCTGAGCAAGGGCTTTTCTTAAGATATCATTAATTAAAGTTGATTTACCCGAACCTGATACACCCGTTACTGTAATAAATTTCCCAAGAGGAAACTTAACATTAATATTTTTCAAATTATTTTCTTGGGCACCCGTTAAAGTAATATTTTTTTTATTTCCTTTACGACGTTTTTTAGGTAAAGGGATTTTTCTTCTTCCGCTTAAATACTCACCTGTTAAAGAATGAGGATTTTCGGCCACTTGTTCTGGCGTACCAGAAGCTACGATCTCACCGCCATAATCACCGGCTCCTGGACCTACATCGATTAAATAGTCAGCCGAGCGCATTGTATCTTCGTCATGTTCCACCACAATCAAAGTATTGCCTAAATCACGCATTTTCTTTAAAGAGCCTAGCAAACGATCATTATCTCGTTGATGTAAGCCAATAGAAGGTTCATCTAGAATATATAATACCCCAGATAAATTAGAACCGATCTGCGTTGCTAAACGGATTCGTTGTGCTTCACCGCCAGAAAGAGTGCCTGCCGAACGACTCAAAGTCAAATAATCTAAACCAACATTTTGTAAAAAGCTCAAACGATCTCCGATTTCTTTAACGATAGGTTGCGCAATCATTTGTTCCTGTTGTGATAATTTGAGATCTTCAACAAAATCATAGGCATAATTAATCGCTAGATCACTAACTTCTCCGATATGCTCCCCATTTATTTTCACGGAAAGCGCCTTATCATTCAAACGATAACCATGACAAAGTTGACAAGTCAGCTCTGTCATATACAAGCGCATTTGTTCTCTAGTAAAGTCACTGTTTGTTTCATGATAGCGACGTTTGATATTGACCATAACCCCTTCAAAAGGCATATCTACATCGCGAACATTGCCAAAATCATTTTTATAATGAAAATGGAAGTGACGACCATTAGAACCGTTTAATACAATATCTTGCTGTTCTTTTGTAAGCTCTTCAAAGGGCGTATCCATATCAATTCCAAAATCCTGACAAGCTTGTTCTAACATCTGCGGATAATATTGAGAACTGATAGGATTCCAAGGAACAATGGCCCCCTGACGTAAAGTTTTTGTTTGATCAGGAACGACCAAATCAATGTCTACTTCTAATTTTATCCCTAAACCGTCACACTCTGGACAAGCACCAAAAGGCGCATTAAAAGAGAATAAACGTGGTTCTAATTCACCTACTGTAAAACCACAGTAAGGACAAGAATAATGTTCACTAAAAAGCATATCTTCTCCATCAGTCACATCGACAATGGCGTAACCATCAGATAATCGAAGCGCTGATTCAAGAGAATCAAATAGACGAGAACGAATTCCTTCTTTAATGACGATACGATCTACCACGATCGCAATATCGTGTTTTTTATTTTTCTCAAGTTCAGGCACCTCTGTGATATCGTAAATCTCATGATCAACGCTTACACGTACATATCCTTCTTTTTGTACCTGCCCCAAAGTCTTCTTATGTTGACCTTTTTTTTGAGAGATGACGGGTGCAAGTAGTTGAATCCTACTTCTTTCCGGTAATTCAAGGACTTGATCAACCATTTGTTCCGGTGACTGACTGGTAATTTCCACATGGTCATTAGGACAAATCGGATGTCCAACACGAGCGTACAGTAGCCGCAAATAATCATTGATTTCGGTCACTGTACCGACGGTTGAACGAGGATTTTTGCTAGTCGTTTTTTGGTCAATCGAAATAGCTGGACTTAAACCATCAATACTATCAACATCCGGCTTATCCATTTGACCTAAAAATTGTCTGGCATAAGAAGACAGACTTTCCACATAACGCCGCTGTCCTTCTGCATACAAGGTATCAAAAGCCAAAGAACTTTTTCCTGATCCAGACAAACCTGTGACCACTACCAGTTCATCTCTGGGAATGGTCACATCTACATTTTTTAAATTATGGGCACGAGCACCATGTATCACTATATTATCGTTTGGCATATTCTTCCCCCGAACTATTAAGCTTTTAATTCTAAAATCGAATCACGTAGATTAGCTGCTTTTTCAAAATCCTGCGATTTAGCAGCTTCTTTCATTTCTATATTTAATTTTTCAATTAAATCTTCTTTTTCATCTTTTGTAAGATCTTCGTAAGAGACTTGTTTTTCCTCGCCTTCTTCGGTAACAGAAGAAATTGAAATTAAATCTCGAACATCTTTTTTAACTGTTTGTGGAACAATCCCATGTTCTTCATTGTATGCTTCTTGAATTTTACGACGACGAGTGGTTTCATCTATAGCATTTTGCATAGAATCAGTCACTTTATCAGCATACATCACAACTTCACCATCAGCGTTTCTAGCTGCTCTTCCCATCGTTTGCACAAGGGAACGTTCGCTGCGCAAAAAGCCCTCTTTATCAGCGTCTAATATCGCTACAAGAGAAACTTCCGGCACGTCTAAACCTTCTCTTAGTAAGTTAATTCCTACTAAAACATCAAACTCACCTAATCGCAAGTTACGGATAATTTCTGTACGTTCTAATGTTTTAATATCACTGTGAAGGTACTTGACTTTTATGCCCAATTCTCGGAAATAGTCAGTCAAATCTTCCGCCATTTTTTTAGTTAAAGTTGTAACAAAAACACGCTCGTCTCTTTCCACACGTTCATTGATTTCACCTACAAGATCATCGATCTGTCCCATAATAGGACGGACATCAATCACTGGATCCAATAGACCAGTGGGACGAATGATTTGTTCAACCACCGTATCTGTCTGATCGTACTCGTAAGGGCCTGGTGTCGCAGAAACATAAATAATCTGATTCACATGTTTTTCGAATTCTTCTAACCTTAGGGGTCGGTTATCTAAGGCTGAAGGTAAACGAAAACCATAGTCAACCAGCATCTGTTTTCTGGCACGGTCTCCATTATACATCCCGCGAATTTGTGGCATAGTTACGTGAGACTCGTCGATCACCATTAAAAAGTCCTCAGGGAAAAAGTCTAATAGTGTATACGGCGGTTCTCCCTCTTCTCTTCCGTCCATATGTCTAGAATAGTTTTCAATGCCTGAAGTATAGCCCATTTCTCGCAGCATTTCAATGTCATAATTCGTTCTTTGTTCTAATCGTTGGGCTTCTAATAATTTATTGTTTTCTTTTAAAATGGCCAAACGATTATCTAATTCTTGCTTGATCGAGGCAATAGCAGTTTCCATATGATCTTCGTCTGTCACAAAGTGAGTAGCCGGGAAAATAGAAACATGCTCGGTTTCATTTAATATTTCACCCGTTAATGCATCGACTTCGCGTATTCGATCGATTTCATCACCAAAAAATTCAACTCTTAAAGCTCGCTCGGCACGTGAAGCCGGAAAGATCTCAACGACATCGCCTCTTACACGAAAACGCCCCCGTTGAAAATCTATATCATTCCGTTCAAATTGGATATCGATCAATGAGTGTAATAAGTCATCTCGAGAGATCTCCATTCCCTGACGCAAAGAAACAACTTGTTTTTGATATTCCATGGGTGAACCTAAACCAAAAATACACGATACTGAAGCAACAACAACAACGTCATTACGTTCTAACAACGAGCTAGTAGCTGAATGGCGTAATTTATCAATTTCATCGTTAATACTGGAATCTTTCTCAATATAAGTATCACTTGATGGGACGTAAGCCTCTGGTTGATAATAATCATAATAACTTACGAAGTACTCCACCGCATTATTAGGGAAAAATTCTTTAAATTCTCCATACAGTTGACCCGCTAGTGTTTTATTGTGAGCAATAATCAGTGTTGGCTTATTTACATTTTGGATCACATTCGAAATCGTATAAGTCTTTCCCGTTCCGGTAGCACCTAAAAGAATTTGAGCTTTTTTATGATCTAACACCCCATCAGTTAATTCTGCAATTGCTTCAGGTTGATCCCCTGACGGCTGATAATTTGAAACAAGTTCAAATTGATGTGATAATTCTTTTTCAATCATAAACGTCTGCCTTCTTTCTGGATAAAACTATCCTATCTGCAAATCATTGCTTTTCCTATACTATCTTAACACACCGAACGTACTTTCGCTATTTTTTTACTCCTTTCTATAATTTCTTTAAAATGTTAGGTTTTCTAACGTAATCCGTAACTTTTTTGCACATTTTTGTATTTTTTATTCTAATTTTCTTGCTTTGTTTAAAAACTTTAGGATATAATCTTCTTTATTAAGACAATTTACAATTTAATGGAAATAATTTAGTTTATCTAGAACCTGATTTTCAATTGTCTTTAAAGGAGGAATTTTTAAATGAAAAAAAGAACGATACTTATTTCGTTACTTTCTGTGTTTATTACTTTATTCTTTTGCGGGGGTAAAACTGTTTCAGCTGCGGAAAAAACTTATGATATTGGAACAGACGTGACATTTGCTCCTTTCGAATTTCAAAATGATGATAACGAATATGAAGGTATCGATATTGATATACTAAATGCGATCGCCAAAGATCAAGGATTTAATATAAATTTGCGGCCCTTAGGATTCGATAGCTCGGTTCAAGGCGTACAATCTAATCAACTTGATGGTATGATCGCAGGAATGTCGATCACTGAAGAAAGAGAGCAAAGTTTTGACTTTTCCGACCCCTACTACGACAGCGGTATACAAATGGCAGTTGCTCAGGGTAATGATGAGATAAAATCTTACAAGGACTTAGAGGGTAAAACGGTAGGCGCTAAAGTTGGTACTGAAAGCGCAGATTTTTTAGAAGATAATAAAGATAAATATAATTTTGATGTTAAAAACTACGATGATGCATCCGGACTTTACGGAGCTGTTGACAATAACACCGTCGAAGCTATTTTTGATGATTTTCCGGTTCTTGGTTATGCAATTAAACAAGGAGAAGAATTATCCTTAGTTGGTGAACCAGAAGAGGGAAATCCCTATGGTTTTGCAGTTAAAAAAGGCCAGAATGAAGAACTGCTAGAAAAATTCAATGCTGGATTAAAGAAATTGAAAGACTCTGGAGAATATGATGAAATTGTCGATAAATATGTAGAAACAGATGGTAACAGCGAAGAATCTGGCGAGATGAAAAATGTAGAAGCCAAAAAAGACGAATATGTGATTGCTAGTGACACTGCTTTTGCGCCTTTTGAATTTCAAAACGATGAAAATGAATATATTGGTATCGATGTTGATTTAATGAAGCGTGCCGCTGAACTACAAGATTTCAATATTACTTTCAACCATATTGGTTTTTCCGGTGCAGTGCAAGCTGTTGAAGGCAACCAAGCAGATGGTATGATTGCTGGAATGTCTATCACAGATGAAAGAGAAGAAAGCTTTGATTTTTCGGATTCTTATTTTGAAAGTGGTATTCAATTAGCCGTACAAGAAGGTAACGATGATGATATCAGCTCTTATGAAGATCTAGACGGAAAAACTGTAGGTGCTAAGGTTGGAACCGAAAGCGCCGACTTTTTAGATGAACATGAAGACGAATACGGTTATAATGTAAAATTATATGACGATGCTGATCAGCTATATGAAGCTGTAAGCGTTGATGCAATCGATGCTTTAATGGATGATTACCCGGTTATTGGTTATTCTGTTGCTCAAGGACAAGCACTTGAAACACCTATTGAGCGCGAATCTGGTGGTGAATACGGTTTTGCAGTTAAAAAGGGACAAAATCCAGAACTATTAGAAATGTTTAATGAAGGTTTAAAAGAAATGCAACGAACTGGTGAATATGACCAAATCATTTCAGATTATATCGATGATAGCGGAGATGCTACGGCCAGCGAGTCTTCTACGGATGAATCTTCCCTTATCGGTTTAATTAAAAATAACTATAAAGTATTATTGAACGGTTTATGGAAAACGATGGCTTTAGCTTTGATTTCATTTGCTTTAGCTTTGATCGTAGGTGTTATCATAGGTCTGTTTAGTGTAGCCCCTATTAAAACATTACGGACGATCGCTTCAATTTATGTTGATGTGATTCGTGGTATACCGATGATGGTTTTAGCCTTCTTTATTTTCTTTGGTTTATCTGATGCGATTGGTATAACTATTCCTGACTTTACAGCAGGTGTTATCACATTGACATTAAACGCTAGTGCTTATATCGCAGAAATTGTCAGAGGTGGAATAAATGCAGTGCCTACAGGTCAAATGGAAGCCTCGCGAAGTTTAGGGTTAACTTATAACAAAACGATGCAAAAAATCATTTTACCACAAGCAATTAAAATTATGGTTCCATCTTTTGTCAATCAATTCGTTATCTCTTTAAAAGATACCACGATCATTTCTGTTATCGGGGTTGTCGAGTTGTTACAAACAGGAAAAATTATTGTTGCACGAACAATGCAAAGTACTTATGTATATTTGATTATTGCAATTATGTATTTGATTGTAATTACCGCTTTAACAAAATTAGCAAAAGTACTTGAAAAGAAGGTGAAATAATATGAAGGAAAAAATTGCAATTGAAAATCTAGTGAAAAAATTCGGAGATAATACTGTATTAAACGATATTACAACAAGCATTAAAGAAGGCGAAGTTATTTGTGTTATCGGTCCTTCCGGCTCCGGTAAATCCACCTTTTTAAGATGTCTGAATCGCTTAGAAGAAGCTACCAGCGGACAAATTATCATTGATGGTGAGCATTTGACCGATAAAAAAACTGATATTAACCAAATACGTCAACATATTGGTATGGTTTTTCAACATTTTAACTTATTTCCTCACTTATCTGTTTTAGAAAATATTACTTTAGCTCCTCTAGATGTAAAAGGCAAAAACAAAAAAGAAACGGAAGAACGAGCAGATGAATTATTACAGACAGTAGGATTATCAGATAAAAAAAATGTCTATCCTGAAAGTCTTTCCGGCGGACAAAAACAACGTGTAGCTATCGCCCGTGCTTTAGCTATGAATCCAGATATCATGTTATTTGATGAACCTACTTCTGCATTGGATCCCGAAATGGTCGGAGACGTTTTGCAAGTCATGAAAAAATTAGCAGACCAAGGAATGACCATGGTCATCGTTACCCATGAAATGGGTTTTGCTAAAGAAGTTGCAAATCGTATAATGTTTATTGATGACGGCTACTTTTTAGAAGATGGTAAACCCGATGAAGTTTTCAATCATCCTAAAAACGAGCGAACAAAAGATTTCCTAGACAAAGTATTAAATATCTAAATAGTAAAAAGGAGTTCTTGTTTCAACGAGAGCTCCTTTTTACGTGTGTTTAATTTTCAAAAAAAGTATTTTTCTAAATTTAATCGATACTTTTATTCATTCAATAGCTGAATAAACAATTTTTTTACGATTCGGCCACCTTTTACTCGAGTCTAATAATTAAAAATTACAACAAACAAAAAAATGGAGATCAACTATTATGTGATCTCCACTTTCCATTTTAAATTTATTTTTTAAAAGCATCTTTCATCTTGTCAAAAAAACCTTCGGATTGCTGTTCTTCTGTCTTTTGTCCCGTTAATTCAGCAAAATTTCGCAGTGCTTCCCTTTGTTCTTCATTCAAGTTCTTCGGAGTGATAATCTTCACCGTTACTTGTTGGTCTCCCGTACTATTTCCTCTTAAACGAGGTGCGCCTTTACCGCGCAAACGGAATTTCGTGCTTGTTTGTGTACCAGCTGGAATCTTCAATTTCACATTCCCATGAACAGTTGGTACATCGACTTCATCACCTAAAGCTGCTTGTACAAAGTTGATTGGCAATTCGTAATAAATTTCAGATCCATCACGATCAAAAATATCACTTTCTGCTACATAAAAGACAACATATAAATCACCGTAAGGTCCACCGTTAATGCCTGCTTCCCCTTGGTTAGCTAATCTCATTTGTTGTCCATCTTCCACACCAGCTGGAACAGAAACATTAACACTATGTGTTTTCTTTTCATGTCCTGTACCATGACATGTTTCGCAAACTTCTTTGATTTCTTTACCAGTTCCGTGACAAACATCGCAAGTTTGTCTTGTCATTACTCGACCAAGTGGCGTTTGACGTTCAGCATTGATCGTACCAGATCCCTTACATTTATGACAAGTTTCTGGTTGTGTACCTGGTTTAGCACCATTTCCGCCGCAAGTATGACAAACTTCATTACGTTTATAGGAAACTTCTGTATCTTTACCAAAGATCGCTTCTTCAAAAGTCAGATTGATTGAATATTGTAAATCATCACCTTGTCGTGGCGCATTCGGGTCTGCAGAACGGCCACCACCGAAGAAAGATTCAAAAATATCTTCAAAGCCACCGAAACCACCAGCGTCTGAGAAGCCTCCTCCGAAGCCACCAAATCCACCAGCGCCACCGCCGCCGAAATTGGCGTCTGCACCTGCATGACCATATTGATCATAAGCTGCACGTTTTTGTGGGTCGCTTAATGTTTCATAGGCTTCTGAAATTTCTTTAAACTTCTCTTCTGCATCAGCTTCTTGGTTGACATCTGGATGATATTTTTTGGAAAGCTTACGATATGCCTTTTTGATTTCATCATCTGAAGCCCCTTTGTCTACACCTAGGACTTCATAATAATCTCGTTTTGTTGCCATTGGCTTTCCCTCCATCTAATACTTTAACAGTCTTTCGTATTTTATCATAAATTATGCAGAAGAAACATTATTTTATAAAAATACTTAAATTAAAAAGAAAAGACCTAATTCTCACTATAGTAGACAATATTTCAAAAGAAAAAGCCAAAGTGGATGTCTTTGGCTTTTTCCCAAATAACGAAATTATTGATTATCGTTATCGTCGTCATCTACTTCTTCAAAATCTGCATCCACTACATCATCGTCACCAGAAGCGTTAGAAGCATCATCTGAAGCTTGAGCTCCTTGTTGTTCTTGTGATGCTTGTTCGTACATCTTAACACTCAAGTTTTGTACGATTTCGTTCAATGCATCGCGTTTAGTTTTCATGTCTTCGATGTCGTCAGCTTCTACTGCAGCTTTTAGTTCATCACGTGCATTTTCAGCTTTCTTGACTTCTTCTTCGTCTACTTTACCATCAAGATCACTCAATGTCTTATCTACTGTAAACAACAGTGTATCTACTTCGTTACGTAGATCAACTTCTTCTTTACGTTTTTCATCAGCTTCAGCGTTTGCTTCAGCATCTTTAACCATCTTATCAATTTCTTCATCTGATAAACCAGAAGAAGATTGAATTGTAATTTTTTGTTCTTTTTGTGTGCCTAAATCTTTAGCTGAAACATTTACAATACCGTTTTTGTCGATATCAAAGCTAACTTCGATTTGTGGTACACCACGCGGAGCTGCTGGAATATCTGTTAATTGGAAACGACCTAATGTCTTGTTATCAGCTGCCATTGGACGTTCACCTTGTAATACGTGAATATCTACGGCTGGTTGATTATCTGCTGCTGTAGAGAATACTTGAGATTTACTTGTTGGAATCGTAGTGTTACGATCGATCAATTTCGTAAATACACCGCCCATAGTTTCAATTCCTAGAGATAGAGGTGTTACGTCAAGTAATACAACGTCTTTAACGTCACCACTGATAACACCAGCTTGAATAGCAGCACCCATAGCAACAACTTCGTCTGGGTTTACAGATTTATTTGGTTCTTTACCTGTTTCTTTACGTACAGCTTCAACAACAGATGGAATACGAGTTGAACCACCAACTAAGATCACTTGGTCAATATCTGATTGTGATAATTCAGCATCTTTTAAAGCTTGACGTACAGGTTCTTTCGTACGATCCACTAAACTACTAGTTAATTCATCGAATTTTGCACGAGTCAAGTTCATTTCTAAGTGAAGCGGACCATCTTCACCTGCTGTAATAAACGGTAAACTGATTTGTGTACTTGAAACACCTGATAAATCTTTTTTAGCTTTTTCAGCAGCGTCTTTTAGACGTTGTAAAGCCATTTTATCTTTACTTAAGTCAATACCATTTTCTTTTTTGAATTCACTAACCATGTAATCAATGATTTTTTCATCAAAGTCGTCCCCGCCTAATTTATTGTCACCGGCAGTAGACAATACATCAAATACACCGTCACCTAATTCTAAGATGGAAACGTCAAAAGTACCGCCACCAAGGTCAAATACCAAGATTTTTTCATCTTGTTCCGTTTTATCTAAACCATAAGCTAAAGCAGCTGCAGTTGGTTCATTTACAATACGTTCAACTTCTAAACCAGCGATCTTACCAGCATCTTTAGTTGCTTGGCGTTGCGAGTCATTGAAGTAAGCAGGAACTGTAATAACAGCTTTTTCAACGTCCTCGCCTAAATAGTCTTCTGAAAAACTTTTAATATGTTGTAAAATCATAGCTGAAATTTCTTGTGGTGTATAAGATTTATTATTAGCTTCTACCTTATAACCATCTTCGCCAATATGACGTTTAATGGAAGTTACAGTGTCAGGATTTGTCACTGCTTGTCTTTTTGCTACTTCACCTACTTGAATTTCACCATTTTTAAACGCAACAGCAGAAGGTGTTGTACGGTTTCCTTCTGGGTTTGTAATAATTTGTGCTTCGCCGCCTTCTAAAACTGAAACGGCTGAATTTGTTGTACCTAAGTCAATACCAATTATCTTACTCATACTATGATCTCCTTTGTCATTTTATTATTCATTTAATATTGAAATAAACTAATTTATTGTGCGACAACTACCATGCTGGCACGAAGTACGCGGTCATAAAGTTTATAACCTTTTTGCAATACTTCAACTACTGTTTCTGCCGGATGGTCCTCTGTCGCAGGAACTGTTTGAACAGCTTGATGCAATGTAGGGTCAAACGTTTCACCTTGAGCAGAAATTTCTTCGATTCCTTCTTCCTGCATGGCAGAACGTAAGCTTTCTAAAGTCATTTCTACACCTTTTTTCAAGCTTTCGTTTTGTTCTCCTTCAACTTCAATTGCTACAGCACGTTCTAAATTATCAATTGCAGGAAGTAATTTCTTTCCTAAATCTTGTGAACGATACTTTTGCAATGTTTGTCTTTCGTTACGAAAACGATTATTCATATTCGAAAGCTCAGCTGAAGCACGAAGATATTTATCTTCCATTTCATCAAGTTGTGCTTTTAAATCATCAACTTCTGAAATAGGTTGAACATCTTCATTCTCATTTTCTTCAACTGTTTCATTTTCTACAGTTGATTCATCTTCACTGGTTTTGTCAGAAAATGTTTCTTCAAACTCTTCTGCATTCTTTTCTTTATCAGACAATCATCTAACATCCCTTCTATATAAATAATTGACAATTCACGCAGATCAGCCGAATGAATCGATCGAACGATAATAGTCATCCAGTGTTTCTGCTAGTTCTTGACGAAATACATCAAGCAAACTAAACATTTTCGAATACGGCATACTCGCCGAACCTAATAATGCGATCGTACCATTGCCATGATCTTTAATCTCGTAATTAGCTTGGATCAAACTCATACCGCTTAGTAAGTCATTACCCAATTCTGAACCAATCCGAATTTGAATCGGTTGATCTTTAGTACTCAACAATTCATTCAATTGCTTCGAGTTTTCCATAAACAAATACATAGATTTAAACTGATCAATGTCTTGGATTTGATCGGAATTCAGTAAATTCATCTGCCCGCCAACAAAAATCTTTTCTTCAAAAGCTTCACTCAACATATTATTGAATAAATCAAGGATTCCTTCAGTCGTTTGAAAATACTTATGAAGAATCATCGGGATTTCCGTTCGCAAGCGTTGATAAACTATTAGCAAAGGTTCACCGATTAATTTATCATTGATGATTCGCACCATTTTTTCAAGATCTTCACTATCTACGCTTTTGGGTATTGAAAATACTTGATTTTCAACATTTCCCTTGTCAGTTACAATGATTGCGATCACTTGCCGATTATTAAGTGGAACCATTTTAAAACCTGTAAGTTTTCTATTACTTACATCAGGTCCAATCGATAGCGCCGTATAACTAGTCAATTTGGAAAGAATTTTAGCTGATTGTTCAATGATATCATTGATCTCATGAAAATCTTTTCCTAAGGACTGCCGTATAACGTCTACTTCGCTTTTTTCTAGCTTTTCTGGTTCTAGAAGATAATCGACATAATAGCGATAACCTTTTAGTGAAGGGATACGACCTGAAGAAGAATGTGGTTTTACCAAAAGTCCATATTCCTCGAGAGTTTTCATCTCATTTCTAATCGTGGCTGAACTAGCTGCGATCCCTTCTTCCATCAGCGTTTTAGATCCAATTGGCTTTCCTAAATTTGTATAATTATGAATAATTCGATGCAAAATATTATCTTGTCTTTGCGTCAACAAATTTATCACCCTTTAATTAGCACTCCTTATATCTAAGTGCTAACACGATTATTAATATACCACAAATCACAAGAATGTCAAGAGGAAATGCTCAAAAAATTAGCACTCTTTATGTCAGAGTGCTAATTTTACAGAAATAGCTAGAAATTCGTCTAAGTTTATAAGTAACTATGGTAAACTAATGACAAAACACGCTTTGCTAAAGGAGCAATCAATTAATGGAAAAAGTGCTACAAAATACCTCTTCATACATTCATATTCCCTTTTGCGAACATATTTGCTTTTATTGTAATTTTAATAAAGTATTTTTAAAAGGGCAGCCTGTCGATGAGTATATCCAAGGGTTATTAAAAGAAATACAGTTAACTCTTGATCTTCATCCTACAGATGCCAGTCAAACGATTTATATTGGAGGAGGTACCCCTACTTCTTTATCAGCTAACCAATTAGATGATTTACTCAGTGGTATTACTCAATTACTGCCCGTTGAAACCACTAAAGAATTTACAATCGAAGCAAATCCTGGAGATTTGACGCAAGAAAAACTAGATATCATTAAAAATTATGGAATTAATCGCCTTTCAATGGGTGTTCAAACATTTGATAATCGTCTTTTAAGAAGGATTGGTCGTAAACATACTGCTGAAGATGTATACCAAACATTAAAATTAATTGAAAAAAATCAGATAGATAATGTTTCGATCGATTTAATTTATGCCCTACCTGGTCAAAGCATTGCAGACTTTCTTACTACTTTACAAAAGGCGATTGCTCTTGATCTGCCTCACTATGCGATATATTCCTTAATTTTGGAAAATAAAACAATGTTTATGAATTGGGTAAGAAGAGGAAGGATCGAATTGCCTGAACAAGAAGATGAGGCAAAAATGTTCGAGCTAGCGATAAATGAGATGGAAAAAGCCGGATTTTCCCATTATGAGGTTAGTAATTTCGCTAAAAAAGGGTGGGAATCAAAGCATAATCTGGTTTATTGGAATAATGAACATTATTATGGTTTTGGCGCTGGTGCTAGCGGATATCTAAACCAACAACGTTATAAAAATTTTGGTCCTATCCAACATTACTTAAACCCTTTACGTAATAACCAGTTACCTATCATTGAAACAGAAAACCTTTCTTTTAAAAACCAAATTGAAGAGGAATTATTTTTAGGATTAAGAAAAAAAGAAGGCGTATCTTTGGATCATTTTAAAGAAAAGTTTGGTTTAGAACTTACCGAGTTATATCAACAGATTCTACCCGAATTATTTTCTGAACAACTGTTAATTTACAAAGACAACCACCTGAAGTTAACACGCAAAGGATTATTTTTAGGAAATGAAGTCTTTGAAAAATTTTTATTCTCTTAAACTTTAGAAAAAAACGGTCGGCAACATTTTTCGAATTATTTTTTATTCTTTAATCTAAATAGATGATTTAATCTCACAACATAACAAGACACTGCGCCTTTTTAATTTAAAGCGCAGTATCTTGTTTATTATCTATAATCGATTGTTAAACAACTTTTTTGCGAATGCCTCCTTGTTTTTTAATCCTCCAGGCTGTCAAAAGCAGAGCAACTAAGCAAATCAGAGCAGACCCCAAAAAAGTAATTTTCATACCATAAATAAACACATCTGCTCGTCCTGGAATATAGGTTGTTACTTTTTCTCCCATTTTCATACTCATCGCATGATACAAAATGGTTGTTGAAGCGGCAATTCCCATAACCATCCCAAAATTTCGCGCAAATGAATTCATACTACCTGCTACACCCAGATTTCCCTTGGGTACACTACTCATAATCATCGTATTATTAGGCGATTGAAACAAGGAATTTCCTAATCCCATAATTGCAGTAGCCAAGATATAATACCAAATCGGTGTATAAACATTCATAAATACATACATCAACTGCGTAACTACAAGTAAACTAAGGCCAAGTAATACAAGTAATTCACTCCCGATTTTATCTGTTAAATACCCACTTATAGGTGAACCTATGACCATCAAAAAGGGAAAGGTCATCATCAAAAATCCCGCATAACTTGGACTTAATCCTCGAGCATTTTGTAAGTAAAAAGGAATGATGACATTCACAAAAAAGTTCGATGAAAAAATAAGCAAGGCACTGAATAAACTCATGGTAAATATTTTATTCTTAAAGATAGAAAAAGTGATCAACGGTAGTTCGAGCCTTTTTTCCACAAACAAGAATAAAACAAAAGTTACAAAGGCCACAGCAAACAATACAAATGGGACAAGAGACGAGAAACCTTGTTCTTGTCCCAAAAAAACTCCGCCAAATAATGAAAGAATAAATAGCGAGAAATTTACAAAACCTGCTTTATCAATTTTTTGCCCACTTTTTGTAATATCTTTAGGTAGAAATTTTTCTCCAATTAACATAGTAATAATCCCTACAGGAACATTGATCCAAAATATGTACTGCCAAGATAATTGAGCTAAAATAATCCCGCCCAAACCAGGTCCTGCAATGGCGCCTAGTGAGACAAACGCGCCAATCGAACCTAATGCTCGTCCTCGTTCTTTTAATGGAAAGACTTCGGTTATAATTCCCGTATTAGTAGCCATTGTCATACTTGCACCGATCGCTTGGATCACCCGGGCGATCAATAAAAATAGCAATGATTGATTGAAACCACACAATAAAGAACCAATCGTAAATACCAAAGTTCCAATACGGTAAACTTTAATCTTCCCAAAACTATCGCCTACTTTACCAAATAAAAGTAAACAAGAGCAAACAATCATTAGATAAATCGAAACAATCCATTCGGACTGATTCATAGGGACAGCTAAATCTTTTGAGATGGTCGGTAAAGCGATATTTACAATACTTCCATCCAATGTTGACATAAAAGTAAACATAGAAACAGAAACTAATATCCACCACCGATTTTTTTGAACGGTTTTATCCTCTTGAAAACTATTCATTCAACTCTTCCTCTCTGTTATAACATGATCTATTATATGAAAATTTACATTTTTTTCTAGTAAAAATGAAAAATAATTATTTTTACTTAACAACCGCTTGCGAATCGTTACATTCTAAACAACTAACTTTAGTTATCTTTTCAATAAATAGCATTAGACAAAATAAGACCTTCAAGCAAGTAAAATCACTTGAAGGTCTTATTCGTTGCTTAATAGCTATTCCTAGTTACCAACCACCAGAAGCGCCGCCCCCACCAGAGGAACCGCCGCCAAATGAGCCACCACCAAATCCACCGAAACCGCCACCGCGGCCTCGACCTTTGGATGACCTTGGATTATAAGCAGAAGAAGCGTAGTGAGCAGTTAGAATTAATCCACGGTAATCATATAAAGTATCGCCTACTAATACACGACGTCCTATTTTACGGCCAGATGGATATTTGTTCAACAAGCGTCCGATGTCTCTATTTTTTAATACATGACGATACGTTTGCCAGTAAACCATACCATAAAAAATTAGTGCATATAGGTTTAATTTTTTGATTTGTTTAGCAGACTGTTCTGTTATTCTATTGTCATTTCCAACAATACTAGAAAATTCTTTGTAATCTCTTTTTACCCACTTTCTAGTTCTCATTATTCCGACAAAATATAAAAGAACAACAATAAATAAGAGGGTCATAAAAACAATTGGAATAAGTAAAACAAAGCCTAGACTATCTCGACGACCTTCATAAGTGTTTATTTGGCTGTCTTCATAAGGTGTTTTTGAATTGATATAACTTGCAACTAAATCAGTCGTTGCACTTACGCCTTCTGAATAATCTTCATCTTGATAGTTTTCTACTACTTCATCGTCATCAAGGATTCCTTGACTATCAGCATCTGTCAGCACACCTTCAAGCCCATATCCTACTTCTAATCTAGTTTCTTGTTCAGAAACCGACATCAAATACAGTACGCCGTTGTCTTCTTCCTTATTTCCTATACCTAAGTTATTAAAGATATCTGTTGCATAAGACTCAATATCTTTTCCGTTAGGTAATTGATTAAGCGTGACAACCATAAATTGAGCACCATTAGCATTCTCATCTAACTGTCGGTTGAACTGATAAATTTTTTCCTTTACATCATTAGATAAAATTCCTGCGTTATCTGAAACAAAAATATTATTACGATCAATTGCAATCGTATTATTTCCTATATCCGCTTCATAATAATCAGCTTGAGGTGTATATTCATTGGCGTACTGTGCTTTCTGCCCTTCTACAGTCGTTTCAAATGAAGATGTATTTTGCGCATCAATTTCTTCTTCCTTTTGCTCTTTTTGTGCTTGCAACTGATTAATTTGTGTATTGTAATACTCTTCCATTACATTTTTTTGATTATTTAATAGAGGGATTCCGATAACAAAAAATAATAACCCTAGTAAAATGAAAAATCCACATATCCAAACATAAACAGTATTTAGACGTTTAAAACGACGATAATAATTATGAATGTTTTTTATTGTATTTTTATTTAAATGTGACTCGTTAACTTCTTTCATAGACAAAAGCCCCCTTTATTCACTCGTATCAATATCAAAATCGACCTCGGGAACTTCTTGCGCGCCTTCTTCAGCTTCAAAATTATCCTTTCTATCAAAGTTGAATATGTTAGCAACTAAGTTATTAGGAAAACGTACCAGCAATTGATTATATTTGTTAACCGATTGTATGTAGCGTCTACGTTCTGTTGAAATGCGATTTTCCGTTCCTTCTAATTGGGACATCAATGTCCTAACATTATCATTTGAACTTAGTTCTGGATAATCTTCTCTTATAACATTAACCATGGTTGAAAGTTGCCCAGACAATTCGTCATTTGCTTCAACTGTTTCTTCAGGTGTATTGGCTTCATTATAAGCTTGTCTCGCTTCGGCAATATTACCGAATATTTCTTGTTCTTGTTGCATACTCCCTTGAACCGACTCTACTAAATTAGGCACAAGATCAGCTCTTCTTTGCATCACATTTTCAACTTGTGACCAGCTTGCGTCCACATCATTTTCTGCAGAAACTAAACGATTATAAGTAAAAGCGGTTGGAACAGCAATAACAAAAATCACTGCCGCAATAATTAATAATAATAAATTCCGGTTTCTTTTATCCAATTTTAAATCACCTTCCTTGTGAGTGTTTCACATTTTATTTTACCATAAAATAACATTTACCACAAAAGCATACTAGCTACATCCTTTGACAAGTCAGCCTCTATGTCTTAAGCTTGAATTAATAGCAAAATAATAAAAAGGGATGATCATCATGGAAGAAACTATATTTTTTAACCGTGGAAATGCTTTAACATCTGATGTCGATCAAGAAGAATTAATGAAAAAAGTGCAAATCGAAAAAGATAAACGCGGGCTCAATAATAAATTAGTCGTCGTTCAAGATAATAGAGGCGAGTACCTACTATTTGATTTTTCTGATGCTGACGCTGAAAATGATCAATCCAGTGAATTCCAAGTAAAACAAATTATCAAAGATGATAAAACAGAGTAGTTAAAAATGTCTATTCTTTAGTAAAAAAATCGCTAGAAAGTGAATAAACTTCATTTTCTAGCGATTTAATTTTTATATTACTCGCTATTTTTTTCATCACGGGAAAAATAGCGTCGTGTATCTTCTTCATCACATTTTAGCTGTTGAATTAATTCCTCTGCTCCATTAAAAGCTACTTGATCTCGTAAAAGATGATTCCAGCGCACACTAACTTGTTCACCATAAATATCCTGGTTAAAATCCAAAATATATACTTCGATCGTTAACTGCCTACCTTTTTCAAAAGTATCATTATGACCGATAGATCCCATTGCAGGATACCACTTCTCACCTATCTTTATTTCAGAAGCATAAACGCCTTCTTTAGGTAAACGAGTAGTGATGTCGGTTTTGATATTAGCCGTTGGAAAGCCTAAAGTACGACCTCTAGCATCGCCGTGAACCACGGTTCCGTCAATTTCATAAATATATCCTAATAGACTTGCCGCTAGCTCCATATTTCCTTGATCTAAGCTTTCCCTAATTCGTGTCGAGCTAACTTTACTATTATCTTGTGTTTTTTCAGGAACTGATACAACCTCAAAACGACCTTGAGCATATTGCGGTAAATGATCCATATCCGCTATATTCCCCGGTCCGTAAGTATAGTCAAAACCAGCAACCGCATATTTTGCATGTAAATCAACAATATACTGATCGACAAATTCCTGAGGACTCAAACTGGCAAATAAAGATGTAAATTCTACGATATATAAATAATCCACCCCTAGGTCAGCCATCAACTGCTTCTTTTGTTCTGGATTGGTTAAATATTTCATTTCATCTGGTTTAACTTTTTGAAAAACAATGGAAGGATGTTGATTAAAGGTCATCACTGCCAACTTTAATCCTTCTTTATCCGCAATTTTTCTTCCCGTTTCGATTACTTTTTGATGTCCTTTATGTACACCATCAAAAAATCCCAACACTAAAACAACATCCTCATCAGGGATAATATTTTTTGAATAAGGATGTCTAAACTCAATGACTTTCATAAAAAGCTAATCTCCTAACTAACTCAGTTCTTTAATACTTTTAAGGGCTTTAAGCCGTTTTCTTCATTTTTATTGGCTTCATACAAACTAACAACCTGATTTCGATAGAAAACCGCAACAGCCTCTTTTGGCATATCAACTAAGCCAAAAGCCGAATAAGGTAAACGTGCGCCATTTCTGACCTTCTGCCATAATTGCTCAGAAATATCCACTCTTTGAAAAGCTTGCACGCCATACTCGATCGGTAGTAATATTTCGCTCACTTGATCTTTTTCTGCTGCTGCTTGAACTTCTTCCAAAGTCACCGCTTGCTCTTTTGTGAAGCCAGCACTTTTAACGCGAGTTAAATCTGACATATGCGCGCTTACGCCAAGTTCTTTACCAAGATCAACAGCTAAAGTTCGAACATAAACGCCTTTACCACAAACTACTTTGAAGCGCCAAGATTGTGTCTGTTGCTTTTTTTGGTGAACAGGGCTACTCGTACGCATAAAAGATTCGATTTGTACCTTACGCTGTGGTCTTTCTACTGGCTGTCCACTTCTTGCATACTCATAAAGACGTTTGCCATTTACTTTCACAGCTGAATATAAAGGAGGAACTTGAGTTATCTCTCCGACAAATTTTTGCATAGCATCATCAATTTCCTTAACTGAAAAAGGCTCATTAATCGGATCTTGTTGGACAACTTCTCCACTAGCATCTTCAGTCGTGGTTGCATAACCTAGTGTAATTTCTCCTTCATACTCTTTTCCAGAATCAACTAAAAATTCGACTACTTTAGTTCCTTTTCCAATACAAATAGGTAATACGCCATCGACATCTGGATCCAGTGTCCCGCTATGCCCGATTTTTTTGGTATGTAAGATTTTTCTTAATTTAGACACGCAATCATGACTTGTCATGCCACGATCTTTCCATAAAGGCAAAATACCGTCCATAAATTTCTCCTGTTCTTGTTTTTAGCTTTAATAGTATAACATAGCCTGTTAAAAAAAGCATAAAACAGTTTTAATCACCACGCAAAAAAAATGAAAATTAGCTCTCTGTGTTTAAAAAAATAGATCAGCTCAAATATCAATGCTATTGATGGGATATCAAACAATATGCCTCCAATCTGTGAAAATACCGGCAGAACATTAAACGATCTACTTCCAATAATTGTAAATAATGGTGGAATGTATAAACGAAAGCGAACTAGTTTTTTAGTTAAGAAAACTACTACTATTATAAAATCTCAATAAATTTTACATTTAGTTTTTCAAAATAAAAAACAGGTATCCACCTGTAGCGACCTCTAAAAGACAAAGGAAAAACTTAACTTCTAGAGGTCGATTCATCAGATACCTGTTTATTTCTTAGTCTTCATCTTCATGCAACTCACGAATGACTTCATCGATTCTTTCACCGTATTCGACTGACTCGTCCAATTCAAAGAAGATCTCAGGCGTTTTATATATACTTAGTACATGACCTACTTCACGCCGGATAAGTCCTTTAGCTTTTTCTAAGCCCATTTGTGCTTCTTGTTTTGCCGAAGCGTCATCAGACAAAATACTATAAAAAACTGTCGCTTGTTGCAGGTCACCAGTGACACTTACATCTGTAATAGTTACATTTTGTACGCGTGGATCACGAATTTTTGTTTGCAATAAGTGAGTGACTTCTTTTAGTATTTCTTGAGCTACTCTACGATCACGATAATTAGCCATGATACGTCCTCCTATACCAACAAATTACTTAGCAAAAATTTAGTTTACTTTAACTTCTTGCATGACAAAGCCTTCAATAATGTCGTCTACTTTAATATCATTATATTTTTCGATAGTAGCACCACATTCATAGCCATATTTTACTTCTTTGACATCATCTTTGAAACGTTTCAAGCTGGCAAGTTTTCCTTCAAAAACAACGATACCATCCCGAATAACACGCACACCGCTATCTCTATGAATTGAACCTTCCATAACATAACAACCAGCGATTGTACCGACTTTAGAAACTTTATAAGTTTCACGTACAACCATTTGTCCTGTGATTTTTTCTTCGTATTCTGGATCAAGCATTCCTTTCATCGCTGTTTCAATTTCATCAATCGCTTGATAAATCACGCGGTGCAAACGAATATCGACTTCTTCTGTTTCAGCTTGTCGTCTAGCTGGTGCAGTAGGTCGTACATTAAAGCCAATAATAATCGCGTCACTAGCAGAAGCTAAGGTAATATCACTTTCATTGATCGCTCCAACTGCTGCATGGACGATATTGATTTTTACGCCTTCTACTTCAATTTTTTGTAAAGAGGCAGAAAGTGCTTCAGCTGAACCTTGAACGTCAGCTTTAATGATAACATTTACTTCCTTGAGTTCGCCTTCTTTTAGACTTTCAAATAGATTATCCAAAGTGACATTTGAACCTGTAGCTCGATGCTCCATCAAAGCTCTTTTCGCTCTTTCTTCTCCAGCCTGACGAGCTGTTTTTTCATCTTCAAAGACCGCAAAACGATCACCAGCTTGTGGTACATCATTTAATCCGGTAATTTCAACCGGAGTTGCAGGCTTAGCTGATTTATCACGACGACCTAAATCATTAGTCATGACACGTACACGTCCATAAGTGTTACCTACTACGATTGGATCGCCAACTTTTAATGTTCCTTGTTGTACCAATAAAGTAGCTACCGGACCTTTTCCTTTATCTAAACGTGCTTCAACTACTGAACCGATCGCCCGTCGTGTAGGGTCAGCTTGCAAGTCTTCAACTTCAGCCACTAATAAGATCATTTCCAAAAGTTCTTCAATATTTTGATTGAACTTCGCTGAAATTTCAACAAAAATCGTGTCGCCGCCCCAAGCTTCTGGAATCAATTCATATTCACTTAATTCTTGCATAACACGTTGGGTGTTAGCGCCCGGCTTATCGACCTTATTAACAGCTACGATAATTGGAATTTCCGCTGCTTTAGCATGGTTGATCGCCTCAACTGTTTGCGGCATTACTCCGTCATCAGCAGCTACAACTAAAATCGTAATATCGGTGATACTTGCTCCTCTGGCACGCATGCTAGTAAAAGCCGCATGTCCCGGAGTATCTAAAAAGGTAATTGGTTTTCCATCGATATCAAGTTGATAAGCACCGATGTGTTGGGTAATACCGCCTGCTTCGCCACTTGTCACACGGGAATGACGTAAGTTATCCAATAAAGTCGTTTTACCGTGATCGACGTGGCCCATAATCGTAACTACAGGTGGACGTGATTCTAGATTCTCTTCATTAACCTCTTCGTTATCAAAGAATTTATCAATATCAGCAATATCAACTTCCACTTTTTCTTCTGCTTTTATACCATAATCAGCAGCTAACAGTTCAATACTATCTTTATCTAAAGGTTGATTTTGGTTAACCATAATACCGACCATAAATAATTTTTTGATAATTTCAGCTGGTTCACGACGAATCTTTTTGGCAATATCAGCCACGTTCATTCCTTCTGTATACTCTAATACTTCAGGCAATTCATGGTATTTACGTTGTGTAGCTGGTTTTTTACTTTGTTGCTGTTGTTGTTTACCTTTTTTGCCCTTTTTATTGAATTTATTACGGTTCTTATTATTAAAGTTGCTATTCTTATTATAGTTATCGTTACGGTTTTGCTTTTTACGTTGTTCGTTTGCGTTTGTGTTTCCTTGTCTTCTTTTATCTTCTTGCACTTTTTGTCCTTGTTTGTTTGTATTTTTTTGTGTCTGTTGTCTTTCCGCTTTTTGTGGTTGTTTCTTTTCAGCAGATTTATTCGCAGTTTCGCCTTTTTGCATACGGTTTTGTGCTTTATTTTCACTGGCCTTACGCTGCTGTTGGTTTACAGAACGATTTTGCGATACATTTTGTCGCTGTCTTTTATCTTTATCATTTGTTTGTGCCTTTTGTTTATTCGGCTGACTCGTTGCTTGTGCCTGAGATTTTGCTTGTTGTGGGTTTCTATCTTGCGGGGCTTGTTTACCCCCCGGTTGATTTTGTTGCGCTGGTTTTCCTGAACGCATTGTTTGTTTTTGCCGATTTTGAAATTTCGGATTATTTCGTTGCGATTGAAATTTCTTTTCTTTTGGTGCTTGTTTATTTTCCGCTGGCTTTTTATTTGATGATTGACTACTATCTGACTGACCACTTAAATTTTGACGAAGCTTTTGTTGTTCTGACTCTGAAAGTGAGCTCATATGGTTATTAACATCAAAACCTAGTGATTGTGCTGTTTCAACAATTTCTTTACTCGATTTGTTTATTTCTTTTGCAAGTTCATATATTCTTTTTTTGCTCATGCAGTCACCTTCCTAACTTGAGATTAGTTCCTTTATTTTCTTTGCAAATCCACTATCCAATACACCGACTACCAAACGTTGTCGACCAATCGCTTGACTTAGTTCAGATGAATGAAAACAGTCTACAAAGGGAACTTGGTAAAAAGCACTTTTATCTTTTACCTTTTTTCGGGTGTTCTTACCAGCATTTTCTGCTACCAAAGCTAATTTCACTTCTTGTGTGCGTATTTTTTGAACGGTCATTTCTTCACCAGTTACAAGTTTTCCAGCACGCATTGCTAAGCCCAGCAGATTTAAAGCTTTTTGTTTATTCATCGCCAAACAGCTCACGACGAGCTTTTTGATGCGAAACATAATCGTACAATTCTTGATAAAATTCATCGCTTAATTTCGTTTCTAATACACGATCTAAAATATGTTTATCCCACGCCATTTGTGCCTCTTCAGGCTCTATTGCGATATAAGCACCCCGACCAGGTTTCTTTCCAGTAGGATCGATCGAAACATCGCCTTCCTTGGAACGTGTGATGCGTAACAATTGTTTTTTAGGTATCATTTCGCCAGATACAACAGATTTTCGTAAAGGAATTTTTCTTTTTTTCATACAAAAGCCTCCTTAAGATTCTGTTTCAGATTCATCTGATTCACTAGAAACATTTTCTTCATCAGAAGCTTCATTATTATCTTCTAACACAGTATCTTCAACTTCTTCAGTGTCTATAACTTCTGAAGCATCCTCTTCTTCATCCAACTGAGCATAAAAATCTTCCATATCAGATTCAGATTTAATATCAATTTTATAAGCTGTCAATTTGGCAGCTAAACGAGCGTTTTGACCTCTTTTGCCAATGGCAAGTGACAATTGATTATCAGGAACCACGACAGTACATACTTTAGGGTTTTCCATATCGAAAATAACATCGCTAACTTCTGAAGGATTCAAAGAATTTGCAATATAAATTGCAGGATCTTCATTCCATTCAACAATGTCCATATTTTCGCCGTTCAATTCGTTCACTAAAGCTTGTACTCGTTGACCTTGGGGTCCCACACAAGTACCGACTGGGTCAATATCTGGATCAATAGAACGTACTGCAATTTTAGCGCGGTCGCCTGCTTCACGCGCAATGCTTAAAATTTCAACAGTGCCATCATAAATCTCTGGCACTTCTTGTTCAAATAAGCGGCGTAACAAATCCGGATGCGTACGGCTAACAAAAACTTGTGGACCTTTAGAAGTATTTTCCACACGAGTAACATACACTTTGATCTTATCATGTGCTTGATAATGTTCATTAGGCATCTGGTCTTGTTTAGATAAAACAGCTTCGATTTTTCCTAAATTAACGTAAATATAGCGCCGGTCCTGACGTTCAACAACGCCTTGCATAATATCATTTTCATAAGCAGAAAACTCATCATAAATTATAGAACGTTCTGCTTCACGCACACGTTGTAAAATGACTTGTTTAGCCGTTTGCGCTGCGATCCGACCAAAGTCTTTAGGTGTTACTTCAAAACGGATCCTATCACCAACTTCGTAAGCTGGATTGATCGCAGTGGCATCGTTTAATGAGATCTCTAGTTGTGAATCCATTACTTCATCGGTTACTTCTTTTACTGCATAGACATTAATGTCACCTTCATTTTCATCAAAATCCACTTCAACATTTTGTGATTGTCCATAGTGACGTTTATAAGCCGAAATCAAAGCAGCTTCTAGCGCTTCGATGACGATCTTTTTAGAAACTCCTTTTTCTGCTTCTAATGTGTCTAACGCGTTCAACATTTCTTTACTCATTATCTTTGATTCCTCCGTATTTATATTTGAACAGCTAAACGGGCTTTCGCAATTTTCTTGCGATCAATCGTTATCTCTTTTTCGCGGGTTTTAATGCGAATCTTTAAAACAAGTTGTTCTTTGTCAAATGATTGCAAGAAACCATCGTATTGTTTTTGGTTATCAATAGGTTCATACAAGGAAACATGGATATACTCTCCAAGTGCTTTTTGATAATCATCTTCTTTTTTTAAAGGCCGTTCAGCACCAGGAGAAGAAACTTCTAAGAAATATGCTTGTGGGATTGGGTCCGGATCTGCCTTATCCAACTTCTCACTTAGATATTCACTTACATAAGCACATTCTTCAATATCAATGCCGCCTTCTTTATCAATAAAAACACGGAGATACCAATTTTTTCCTTCTTTTACAAATTCCAGATCAACCAATTCGAAGTTATTTTCTTCGAGTATGGGCATCACCAAATCTTTTACAGTGTCAACGACTGCACTCAACAGTTATCCCCTCCTTTAGTAATTGAAAAAATTCTTTCCATAAAAAGAGTGAGGGAATTTTCAGCCCTCACTCACCTCTAGTATCAATACTTTTATAATATAGCACAAAATTTGCATAAACTCAAGCTTCATGCATTTTTTGTATGTAAAAGAGGAGAATTTAAACAATAGTAAAACCTATTTGTTCTTATGATTTATTAAGTT